>SUTU01000008.1 GCA_015152525.1 Cyanobacteria bacterium SIG28
AAAATCTTTTTCAAGGTTCTTTTTTCTGTATAAACGCTAGGTTTATATTTCGGCTCCGAGTGGTTTCAAGTCTTATCAACGACCAACGTTGGCACCCTGTGTAAATACCGTTTTCTTTACGCACTAACTAAGCGCGTTATTTCATAATAAATCAAATATTTTTTTAAGTCAAGTGAAATGTTAAAAAAACTTTACTTTTTATTTTTTTTATTAAAAGCATTTAATTCAGCGAACTTTGCTTCCATTGTCGGGTTATTTTTAGTTAAACGTTTTATGCTTAAATCTTCTGCCTTATTATTTGCCAAACGTAAATTATTTTCTGAAGATAACAGAGCCTCTTTTGTTTTTTGTAAATGGTCAATAGTTTTATCTATTTCTTCAATAGCCAATCTAAATTTTTTACTTGCAAGTTCATAATTTTTAGAAAATTTATCTTTAAAATCATTCATTGCATCTTCGAATTTAGATATATCTATATTTTGATTTTTTATCACCGCTAATTCTTTTCTGTATTCTAAAGAATTTAGTGCTGCATTTTTTAAAATTGTAATTATAGGGATAAAAAATTGGGGTCTTATCACATACATTTTTTCATAGCGATGCGACATGTCAACAATACCCGTATTATATAACTCACTATCGGGTTCTAAAAGAGAAACCAAAACCGCATATTCGCATTTCTTTTCACGGCGGTCTTTATCAAGTTCTTTCAAAAAATCTTCGTTTTTCTTTTTACTGGATGTTGTATCAGCTTCATTCTTCATTTCAAACATTATTGAAATAAATTCACCGCCGTTTTCATCAAATTCTTTATAAATATAATCACCCTTACTACCGGTTTTTGCATCATTATCTTTTTCAAAATAAGCTTGTTTAAATCCAGTTGCTCGTAATTTATTAAACTCGATTTCACAATGTTGTTCTAAAGTTTCACCAATCATTTTGGTTGACAATCTGGCTTTAAAATCTTTATAGCGAGCAATTTCTTCATCCTTAAACCGAAGTTCTGTTTCATATTGTTCCTTAACAGATTGCTCTTTAAGCTGACATTCTTTTTCTGTTAAAGCTTTTTCTGCTCGTAACTGATTAATGCTGTTTTCTTTTTCAGATAAAATAGCGTTTTTTTCATTTATTATTTTAGCCAGCTCAAGCTCTTTATCTGCATTAAGCGTCGCCAATTTGTTTTTTAGTTCTAAAATTTCCCTATCTTTTTCCGCCACAGATTCACTAATTGCGACTTTTTTATTCATTAATTCAGTTGCAACCTCATTTTTTAACAAGGCAATTTCAGCTTCCTTCTTATTAATCATTTCTGAATATTGTTTTTCAGTTTCTAATTTTGCAAGTTGAATTGCCGATTCTTTATCAGATTCAAATTGTTCTTCACGATTTTTAACTTCTTGCAAAAACTCTTTATCTCTTACTTGTTTAACAATAGCTGCATATCCGGATTCATCAACCTGAAAAACTTCACCACACTTAGGACACTTAATTTCTTGCATAAAACGACCTTTCCTAAACATAACTCCAAGCTATATATAGTATAAAACTATAAAAGGATACACGTCAAGTTTAGTAAAAACGGTTTAAGGACAAAAAACATCAAAAAAAAACCCGTCTTTGAAAGATGGGTTCGGAATCTTTTTTAATAATTCCTCATGTGTAGAAGGTTAGTGTGTAGGTTGTATGAAAGGTTGTGTTATGTGTTTATTTAATGCTTACATCTATATAAAGTATTTTTCTAATATAAAATTTCAATATTTATTATATATTGTTACATTTGTTTACAAAAACGTATGAAGGTTAATATTAGGTAGCAAAAAATTTTTTTAGCAGTTTTATATCAGTATTATGAGAATTAATCAAATACAGCAAAACTATCAAAACAACACCAATTTCAAAGGGTTTAAGAATATAATTGGAGATAAATATTCTACAATTTCAATTATGTCTATGCAATTGGATAACGTTGGAACAAAAGACTTAGATGCTTGGAAAGCTATACAGAAAATGCTAAAAAAAACTGGTAAAACTTCTGATGTTCTAACTTTTGGTGTTCTAAAAATGAATGAAAAACCGGATGTTTTTATAGAAAACTTCGGTCTGATAACTGATAATGTTAAACCATCAACCCAACAAGACAACCTTATCATAAAAGCATACGGGCTTATTGCATCATTGACAAAACGTATAATGAACTCAAATACTTTTGAAAAAAATGCGGAATTTAGAGAGGTTGTTATGCCCCAAACAGTTGATAATTTAGAGAAAATACTAGGAAACAGGGCTCTGGCATATGCTACGGTTTCAAACGCATTATACTCTGAAACACCAAGACAAGAAGTAGCGTCAGATATAAATCAATGTGTAGATGATGTCATGAAGGATTATTTCTAATAATTTCTTTTATATATTGTTTTATAGCAGGTGTGATCAGCAAATCCGGTTCTGTAACACAAATTTCGTCTAAAGTATTTATTCCTTTACGAATTTCACCGTTATTAACATACAAAATGCCTAATTTTATTCTGTCGTAAACATCTTGTGATGTTGAAAACTCTTTTATTTTAATTATATCAACACCTTTGGCTTTATAACAGTTTGCCAAATTAATATAATATTTAAAATTCAGTCCATATAATTTAACTGCATTTTCAAAACAATCCAATGCTAAGTCCGGATACTGCATAAACATATAAGTTTCACCCAAATTATTATAAAAAATTGCAGAAGCTTGAGTTGATGGACTTAGTGAGATTGCTATTTTAAATTCTTGAACAGCTGCATAATAAACTCTGTCTTTTAAATAATCTAATCCTCTATTATTATGCACATAGGCATTTGGTTCAGCCTTAATTTCATAGCGAAAAGGCTTTTTATACGCTGAGCAAAAAAGCATTGTTGTTATTAAGAAAAAGATTAACAAACTTCTTATCATAAAAGAGAAATTTCCAAACCTTCATAAGCCATTATTGAATCTTCATCAGCATATTCTTCCGCCAAAAGATTTAATTTTTCGTCATTGTACCCAGGGTCATAATGGAAGAACACCATTTGTTTTGCCTCTACTTGACGTTTGCAATCCAATGCCATTTCAAAAGTAGAGTGTCCAAAACCTTGTTTTGGAACATAAATACTTAAGTAATCCTCTGTTGAATACTGAGCGTCATGGATTAATAAATCGCATCCTTTAGCGAATTTCACCAACTTTTTATCCCCTCCCGGGTAACTTTCTTTGTCTGTAGCGTATACTAAAGTTTTTCCTTTATAGGATATTTTGTAAACAAAAACACCATTTTGAGGATGCGCATAAGATTTATAGCAAGTTATAACAACATCTTCGTCATTATAATCATCTTCTTTCAAATCATTCACCCTTATAACTTTTGGTGTGTCTTCACCTTTTTTGAATATTATGTAGTTAGTTTCGTTCAAATCTGTAATCTTTAAATCAGCAGCAATATCACCTAAATCAAGTGGAAACGATTTAGTAAACAATAGTTTTGCCAATTCATCCTCTAATGTTTCATTATAACTAACACCGCCAAGCAAAGACATTCTTGTTGAAGCTAAATGAGAAGGTCTAAAAAACGGAAAACCTTGTATATGATCCAAGTGAATATGGCTTAATAAAATTGTACACTTAACAGGTGTTCTATCTGTAATAGTTGTTCCTGATTCAATATATTTTTGCATAAGTTCATTACCTAAACTTATCAAACCGGTTCCTGCATCAAGAATTATTAAATGCCCGCCAACTCGAACTTCAATACAAGATGTATTACCACCATATTTTAAAAAGTCAGCTCTTGGCACCGGATAACTGCCTCTTACACCTCTAAACTTAATCTTAAATTCTTCCATATTCTTTTCCTTTTATATTTTATTTTTTTATTTCAAAAGTTGTATTTCTGTCAGACTCATCGCCATACAAAGTGGCTGCACCTAACAGTCTTAATTTTGAACGAGATTGGATATCTTTTAAATTAGTTTCTTTCAAAAAAACATCTACCAGAACTCGTTTTTTGTTTGCATTTATATTTACCACCCTAAAACCGTTAGGATAAGTTACCAAAGAAGGTGAAGTTAAATAAATAACATTTTCATCCTGACAAGCTCTAACACAATGATAATGTCCCTGTAAAACTATAATTGCATTATCATAAGAGCTCAAAAGACGTCTTATGTCATAATCATTTTCCATTTTGTGATCAGAACTGGAGTAAGGTTCTTTTATCGGTACATGTGTACAAATTACCACAACATCTTTTTTATGTTCATCCAATTCTTTTTTTAACCATTGCAGTTGTTTCTCATCAATTTCACCATTTGATGTTAGTTTATAATCAATAATCGAATCTAAACAAATTACTCTAAATCCTTTTTTAGGTGTAAAAGCATAATATAATTTTTCAGTACTCATATATTTATTATGCGAATTTAGAATTTTACAAAATTCCTTTTTTGTTAAAGGGCCATCAATTGATATATCATGGTTTCCGTTTATTGCATACCAAGGATAAGTTATTTTTGAAGCATGTCCCAAAAACTTCACCAATTCTTCTCGCTTAGGTTTATTAACCAAATCGCCAGTAAACATTACAAAGTCATAAGGTCCTGATGTATTTATTTGAAAAACAACATCATCTAATAATTCAGATGATTTTTTTAGAAATTTATATGAAGTATTTTCTTCAAAAGTTGAGAAATGCACATCACTAACCTGCGCTAAACGTAAATTATTATTTGCTGCAGTACACATTTGAGAACTTATTAAACACGCAACAAGAATAGTCAAAATAAAGTTTTTGAATTTTTGACTAAAGCTCTCTTTCTTTTCTTTTTTATATGCTTTTTTAGACATATTATTAATATAATAAAACATTCTTAAAAAAAAATCTACACAGTTGAACTATTTATAAAAAAAAGGGGGGTAAAGGGGTAAAGGGGTAAATGTACTTGGCTGATTGGTCAAGACTAAAAGCCTCATTTGCCCTTTTTTAACAAGCGGAGCTGGTTTGTTGGTGTTGCCAACAAACTCACCGTCATCCTCAAAGCGAAGCTTTGGGGATCCAGCCTATTGAATAATTATTTGGATTATGTTTTCTATCCCTCTATTTTTAACATTAGCTGGATTCCCAGCGCAAGCGCTGAGAATGACGAGGTTTTTGGTTGGTCAGGACTACAAACTAGATTGCTTCGGGGGTAAATGTATTTGGCTGGTCGGTCAAGACTACAGGCTCGTCCGTCATCCTCAAAGCGAAGCTTTGGGGATCCAGCTGATTGAATAATTATTTGGTTTACATTTTCTATACCCGCTATTTTTAACATTAGCTGGATTCCCAGCGCAAGCGCTGAGAATGACGAGATTTTTGGTTGGTCAGGACTACAAGCCCCTTTTACCCCCACAATTAACATTGGCTGGATTCCCAAACCTAACGGTTTGAGAATGACAAAAGGCAGGATTTCCGTACTTTCGAGCAAGAATGACAGAAGGGAATTAGCCGGATTCCCGGCGCAAGCGCTGGGAATAACGGGTGAGCCTGTAGTTAACACCGACCTGCCAAATACATTTACCCCCTTACATTTACCCCTTTACATTTACCCCTTACAACAAACCTAAAGCAATACTCGGCATTTGGTTAGCAGTTGAAAGCAGAGTTGCGCTGGCTTGTTGTAAAATTTGTTGTGTAATATATTGGCTTGTAACCTCTGCAATATTGGCATCCTGTAGCGTTGATCTTGTTGAAACCATATTTTCGTATCGTATAGAAATTTCATCGAGAACGGAGTTAAGTCGATTAACTGCTGCACCTATTTCGACTTGTTTTTGATTTAGATCATTTGCAAGTTTATCAAGTTCTGCTAAATAATCAAAATTCCCAACAGTACTTTTTCCTATATGAGCGAATTTTTCCAGATTTATATTCTGAATCCCTGTGCTGACTTGTATTCTGGAGTTTTCATCGTCATTAATACCTACTTGCAGAGTAATAGCACTTGCTGAAACCCAAACGGTTTGGACATATTCTAATACTTCATAAACTTCAGCAGAGTCTGAGTTTGCATAAGTTTGCCCCATCGTATAATCAATAGCTTTGAGCCCTAAAATATCAAGCGCATTACTTGCACCGGCAATTTCATCTGTAAGCACGAAATCGCCTTCCGCATTAATAGAGATTTTTCCGTCTAAACATTTTACATTAAACCCTTGAAGCCTAAGCTCATCAAGAAAATTATTAACGGTATCAAATTCAGAAACACTGATAGTCGCATAATCTTCACCGTTTCTTTTGACTAATAAGAACCCTGATGTTACACCGACTTGATTTAGCATTGTATTTTGTCGTATGTTTACATCAGTTATATAGCTAATAAGATTTGAATCAGTGTTTTTTGTTGCTAATGATGTTTCATAAAAATCTGATTCAAGTTTTAAAATATTGGCTAAATCTTCGTTCATACCGGTTATGTAAACAAATTTTGAATTTGGTGTAAGCACTAATTTACCGTCAGCAAAAGAGGTGTTCATACCGGCTTCATTAAGTCGAGTAACGAAATCGCCTATAGTATCTGCCGTTTTAATCGTTATAACAGTTTTTGTATCGTTATTTACGACCGTAACATAACGTCTGGAAGCTGCACCGAGTTGCCTAAACGTTGTTGCCATAGTCGCCATAACATCAACCGTTTCGGTTATACCAGGTAAAGTTGTTATAATATCTTGTGTCGTTGTTTGTGTTGTTGTTGAAACAGATGTAGTTAAAACTACTTGTGTTTCAGTATCTGATGATGTCGTTGTAGTCCAGATTGTATCAGTAACCGTATCAGAACTTGTCGTTGTTGTCCAAATTGTTTCAATTTCAGTATCCGAAGTTGTTGTCGTTGTCCAAATTGTTGTTATTTTTTCCGAACTTGTTTTTACCTCATAAAAATCGCCAAGTTTTAGGGCATTTTTTAAGTCGTTAGACATTCCGCTAATGTATGAAGTATCTGATTCAGCAATCGATAAAATCCCTTCTGAAAGTGTTGCTGTTAAACCGGCATTTGCAAGTTGACTTGCCATGTTACCTATTGTTGAATCCGTGCCAAGAGTAATTATTGTTTGAGTTAAGTTGTTTTGAACTGTTATAAATTGGTCTGTGCTAAAGCCGAGATCTGATAATTTAGTATCAGTTGTAATATTGACGTTTATGTTAGGTGAATAAGTGAACACCTTTGATTTTATTTGGCTTGCAGCGCTGTTATATAAACCTAAAGCATTAAGAGTATCGTTGTCGATTTCTAAACTGCTACCTAAACCTGTAGTACCTGCCGTAATATTTAAAGTAGGATGAGTACCGCTCAAATCCCAGCCGTTAGCTTCCGTAAATCCCATAATATCAGGTGTCATAATTGATTGGATTTCTGTAGGTGTTTTACCTATTAATTCTGCAGAACAGTAATGCCCCATTTCATAAATAACCATATCATCATTATTACTGTTATAGTAATTTTCAGAACCGGTAATAGATACATTACTAATATCACACATTGCGGCAAAAGCACCACAACTACTACTCGCCAGTTCACCTAATGCATAAGTTTTATTTATGACCAAAGTTCCGGTAAGATAACTTATAAATCCGCCTGAATAGATACCGGTAATATTACCTGTAGCGTAACAGTTTGTTATAGAACCATTGTATGCAACACAACCTATTAACCCCCCGCCAGCATCATAAGACTCTATAGAACCTGTTGCATAACAATTTTCTATTGTATAATCCGCTATATAACCTACTAATCCACCGGCCATATGGGTTTGCACAGTAACATTTCCTGTAGCATATGAATTATTAATTCCGGAATTAATACCATAACCTACCAAACCACCACCATAATGAGAACTGGCAGTAACATTACCTGTAGCATATGATTTGGAAATAATGGTAGACTCCATGTTACCTACCAACCCGCCGATGTTATTATCACCATCAACGGTAGCTGATGAATAACAACTATAAATCTCAGTATTCATAGCATTTCCAACTAATCCACCGACATTATCACCACCGTCAACAGAACCTTCTGTGTAACAGTTTAAAATAGAACCAGTGATAATTATACCTACAAGTCCGCCTGCAGTTTCGTCTGCACCACCAATAGATACTGATGTTGAAGAATTGGTTATTGTCATATCACAACCTTCAGCAACTAGTCCACCGGCACGAGTACCTAATATCGTTCCTGATACGTAGCAATTATTGATTGTTGTATTATCTGCCATATAAATTAATCCGGCACCAAAATCGGTACTATCGGTCATATTAATGTTTATATTAACTGATTCGATAGTAGCGCCATCTGTATAATTAAATAACCCTCTTGACAGATTATTAATTGTAAAACCATTACCGTTAAATATACCTTTAAAACCATTTTCATTGATATCAGCACCACCGCCAATGCCGTTAAATTCGATACTATTCATATCAATATTGCTTGTCATCTCAAAAGTTACACTTGTTGTATCTACACCGGCACTCACCATATTTTGCAATGCAAGTAAATCTTGATATGTAGAGACTTGATAAGTCGTACCTGCAACAAAAACTGTAACATCTGATACTTTAAGTTGTCCAGAAATGTTTAAAACAGGTTGTCCGCCTAACACATGCCAGCCGTTAGCTTCCGTAAATCCCATAACAGCTGGTGTCATGATTGATTGGATTTGTGATATAGATTTGCCTGTTACACTGGAAAAAGTACCTGAGCCAACACCGGTACTATTATTTGTATTATAGTAGTTATTTGTGCATTCAGCGTAATTATAACTGGCTCGCCCAATAAAACCGCCAACATTAGTATTACCTGTTACAATACCGAGTGCATAGCAAGATTCAATAGTTGCATCCTCACCATCATTACCAGTAAAACCACCTAAATTAGAGTCCCCGTTGACATTACCGGTAGCATAACAATTAGTTATATGACAAGCAAATCCGAAATCTCCTATAAATCCACCCATATATTGTCCATAAGTTACATCTATATTACCTGTAGAATAACAGTTTGTAATTTGCGAACTAACCATAGATCCACAAAATCCGCCGACTTTTGTTGCATACTCACCTTCTATATTTCCTGTAGAATAGCAGTTGTATATAAAACCAGATATACGTCCAACAAACCCGCCTACATCAAAGCCTAAATTATCTTCATCACCACCTTGTAGTATAATATCACCTGTTGAGTAACAATGCTGAATATCAGAAAAGAAATTAACTGCAACACCAAAAAATCCACCAATATCGGAGTATCCCATAACACTACCTGTAGAATAGCAATTTGAGATTTTTGTATCACCATTGCCCCCCAGATTACCTATAAATCCGCCAATACAACTGCCGGCACCTGAATCAATATCGACCGATGTGTAAGAATTTGTTATTGTGGCTGCAAGATTTATAGCACCAACCAAACCACCTACATCATTTATTGTATATAACCCTTGGTAGTATGCAATTAAACCGGTTGCATGGCAATTATTGATAATTGTATTTTCAATATAACCAACTAATCCACCGATACCATCTACCTTAGCTTCGATATCTACATCCTCAGCAGCAGAAGATTCAATTTCACAGTTACCGGCATATCCGACTAATCCACCGACATATTGCGAACCGTTAATAACACCGGATGTATGACAATTTGTAATAGTACAATCAGATGCGTAACCAACTAATCCACCAGTTTCATCATCACCTGTAACAGTAGCTTCAGTATGACAGCTTGTAATAGTACAATCAGATGCGTAACCAACTAATCCACCAACCCTGCTACCACTGGCAGTAATAGTTCCTGATACATAACAATTACTAATTACTCCACCGTCGAATTGGCTTACAATTGCACCAACAAAAGCTTTTCCTATTATATTGCAATCTACAAGTTTTATATTTTCGATGACACAAGCCGGACCTGTTTCAGTAAACAAGCCGATCTGATCTTCTTCCGGTCTATTAATAGTTAAATTGTTAATATTATAACCGTTACCGTTAAAAGTACCATTAAAAAATTCAATACCATAAAACTCAACACCTTCCATGTTAATATCGTTAGTCATTTCAAATGTTAAACTTGAAGTATCTAACAAATGTTGTAACGCAATTAAATCTTCTGAAGATGCGACTTGATAAGTCGTACCTGCAACAAAAGCTGTAGTATTTGATACTCTTAGTGATTCTATAACAGTTATACTTTCTTTTATTTGACCTTCTATAACCAATGCACCGTCAGTGAAAGAAGCATTTATACCGGCTGTGTTTAAATCACTCACAAGTTCAGCAATTGTTGTTGAGCCATTAAATGATACACTGCCAATACTATAATTTCCCTCCATTCCCAGACTGGCTAAAGTCATATCTTCTGTAGCTGTTGTAGTTGAACTTATGTCAATTGATGTATATGTAACTGTGGCTGAAGAAGTTGCTTCAACACCAAAAGTTGTACCTGTATGAATAGTTTCGGTAATAGTTGTACTGCTTGTCGTTGTCGTCCAAACTGTTGTAGTTACGGTTTCGCTTGAGGTATTTGTCGTCCAGACGGTTGTAGTTACGGTTTCGCTTGATGTATTTGTCGTCCAAACGGTTGTAGTTACAGTTTGATTTGAAGTTGTAGTTGTATAAATTGTCGTTGTTACTTCTTGTTGAATAGTTGTTGTACCACCGGACAAGGTATTTACCTGTTCATAGACAATTTCATCTGCAGAGGTTTGCCCTAATCCAGCTGTAACAGCATTAGAACCTTCTACAGATTCAACACCTAAATTAGCAATAACACCATTTGAAACTAAGTAGTTATTGGCAGAAGATGAAAAAGTTATCACACCATCATCAACAGTACCTTTGATATTATAAGTCTTAAGTTCATTAAACAGCTCGCCCAAAGTAGTATCAGAGCTTACTGTAAATTCACCCATAAATTCGCCAAACCTGTTATTAATACGTATAACATCGGTTCCGCTCGTTAATGCGCCTAATTCGGCTAAAGTAGATGATTCGTTTGCAAGTTCATTGGTTTCATAAGTTACGCTTGTGTCAGAAGCCTGATCAGATTTTTCAATATACTCATCAATATCCAACACAATCCCAAGTTGCTGTACCAAATCACCGCTAACGTATCTTCCATTATCTGAGTTAATAGAGATTATGCCGTCTGTTATAGTTGCTTCTATCTCGTATTTTGCCAAGGTGTCAAAAACATCCTGCAAAGTATCTATACTTTCTACATCATAGCTTTCAATAACAGAGCCATCTGCATTATTAACCTGAAAAGTAGTAGAACTGATGCCTAATTGTTGCATCTTAGTGTCTGCAGTTGCATAAATCTGTTGTGGCGGATCCGACGGGTCAGCCGGTGTTGGCGAAGTTGCACTGTTATCAACAGTTTGAGAAATCTCACCGCCAAAGAGTTTCATTCCGTTAAACTCAGCTTCTCGATACATTTTCTTGATTTGCTCTACTATAGCTTGGCATTCTTGGTTTATTGCATCCAGAGTTTGACCGCCCATTGTATTATTCTCAGCCATCATCGCCAAGTTTTTGAGTCTGTCATAGCGTTCGCCTATCATAGAAAGGGTTTCTTCCGCTGTTGATAACATATCAATACCCATAGAAGTATTGTCTTCTGCTACTTCCAATGAGCTTAGTTGAGAGTCAAGTCGTGTAGAAATCTGATAATTAGCAGCATCATCTTTTGAATGGTTAATCTTAAAACCGGTAGTCATACGCTGTACGGCTTGTGCTAATAATAACGATGAGTTTCGCAACCCTCGCTGTGCTAAGTATGCAGGCATATTAGTTCTAATGCTTAGCATTTTTTACACCTCACTTCCAAGTCTGAATTAAGGCTACCAGTTTGGCGTGATGTTTTTTTATTTAATGTATTGGGCTGGTTGGTGTTGCCAACAAACTCACCGTCATCCTCAAAGCGAAGCTTTGGGGATCCAGCTGATTGAATAATTATTTGGTTTACATTTTCTATACCCGCTATTTTTAACATTAGCCGGATTCCCAGCGCAAGCGCTGAGAATGACGAGATTTTTGGTTGGTCAGGACTACAAGCCCCTTTTCCCCCCACAATTAACATTGGCTGGATTCCCAAACCTAACGGTTTGAGAATGACAAAAGGCAGGATTTCCGTACTTTCGAGCAAGAATGACAGAAGGGAATTAGCGGGATTCCCAGCCTTCGGCTGAGAATGACGTTCAAATTTGCCAAACCGGCTGTAATCCAGTAACAGATAGGGTTTTACCCCCCCCCCGAAGCTAAAAACCATTGTTACAGAAGGGTTTGAGGCACTTTTTTTACTAAATTCAAATTGTTTATTTGCTAATTGTAAACCCAAGAGAATACCACCAATTTAACAATCCGTTATATCTATTTAATTCCACATCTAATTAATATGATAACACATTCTTGTATTTTTTTTACATAAATTTACAAAAAATAGAAAGTTTAAAGATTTATTTATATTCTTACTGCTTTTTACTTTCAACTAATTTAAAAGGGTAGGCTCAAACCTACCCTTTATCTACTTGTCTATAAAAAAAGTTTATTACATCTTAACTTTTACCTTTGGCACAACAGACATTCCCGGAATAATCGAATATTCATTAGGATTTATATCTTCCGTGAATACAATCTTTACAGGTATTCTTTGTACAATTTTTACGAAAGATCCAACTGCATTCTCAGGTGGGAACAAACTTGCTTTTGCGCCTGAACTTCTCTGAATTGAATCGACTTCACCTTTAAAAACTTTATTTCCGTAAGTATCAATTTTAATATCTACAGGTTGTCCTTTTCTCATATGTTCAAGTTGTGTTTCTTTGAAATTAGCAACAACCCAAACTTCATTCGGCACTATTACACACAAAGGTGAGCCTGGTTGAACCATCATACCAACTTCTACTTTTTTATTAGAGATAGTACCGTCAATAGGTGCTATGACTTTGGTATATTTATGTGCCAATTTTGCAGCATCCATTTGAGCCTTTAGAACATTCAAATCAGCATCTGCTACCTTTGCCGCTTTTGAAGGATCTGATGAAAAAATTGCTTGATCTGCATTAACTTGTCTTGCTTCAATTGATTCCAAATTTGTTATTGCTCTATCTAAAGTTTGTTTTGAAACAGCACCGGCATTATACAACTTTTCATATCTTTGAACATCTGTTCTTGCTAATTCTATTTCAGAATTTGCTGCACTTAAATTGGCATGCGCATTTTTTTGGTTCAACAACGCACGTTCATATGCTGCTGTCGCTTGATTAACTTTAACCACATAATCTTCATCGTCAATTATTGCAACTACATCGCCAGCCTTAATCGGTTGATTGTCTTTTATTAAAACTTCTTTAATCTGACCGGAAACCCTTGGTGAAACCGCTACTGTCGTCGTTTCTACATAAGCATCATCAGTAGATTGATACTTAAGAGCATCAAATATAAAAAATCCGACAACTATTACAGCAATTAAACCACCAAACATGAACCAATATCTTTTAGTGTGCAATTTATTTTCTTCTAATTTAATTTCTTCACTCATTGTCTTTACCTCTATCTATATATCTATAACTATTGTATCTTCCAAAATTTCTCTTAACTCTCTCAAAAGTTCGCCAACTTTTTCTAAATCAGTATTTGCAATCTTCTTTTCCACAACTTCGTGATGCGGTTTTAACTTTTGATAAGTTTCACTATAAAATTTTCGCCCTTCTTCTGTTATTTTTATTATTTTTACAGGTCTGTTATTCTTCACTGAAAGTTCTCGAACCAAATAACCTTTATTTTCTAAAGAATCTAAAAGTTTTCCGGTATTTGCCCTATCTTTCAATATCAATTTCGCTAAATCTCGTTGACATAAATCTTCTTGCGCAATCACAGTGTCTAAAACTGTAAATTCCTCTATTGTCAAACCAATTCCCAACATTCCAAAAAGCTGTGCGCCCAACATCTTAGAATATCTTGCAGTCAATTCTATTTGATAAAATATAGTATCAGTAAAATGTTTTGCTTCTGATATCATTACTTCTCCACTAAGCTTAATTTTGTCAATCCTTTAAATGAAGTATGTTGTTTTGACAACATGTTGCATTTGCAACATATCTATGCTAACATTGTCTTTAGAAAAAATCAAGTACCTTGGAGAAGAATAAATTATGAAAAGATTTTTATCATTAGCTATAATCGCATCTTTAACAATTGCTTATACCGTACCTGTATCAGCAATTGAAGAAAGCGCAAAAAAAGATTACGCTGTTGTTAAGACTGAAAAAGTTAACCCAACAGTAAACAAATATGAGTATATTAATCTTGATTGGTGGCAAGGATTCAACGACGAATTGCTTAATGAGTATATAATTAAAGCAATGGAAAACAACAAAGATTTAAAATCTGCAACACTAACAGTTAGCGAATTTTATCAAAATATTGCTTCCCAACGTTCAGTCCAACTACCACAAGTTTATGCAGGATTTATGCCTGGACTATCTGACACCGGTAACGGCTCTGCCGATGCTTACGCATTTCCTATATTTGCAAGCTATGAAATAGATATTTTTGGCAAAAACAGTAATAAAACAGATTCAGTTAGAAAATTATGGGAATCTTCAATTCTTGATGAAAAAGCTGCCTATATTTCTATAGCATCAGCAGTTGGAAGTACTTATATTAACATTGTAAAACTGGATGCAATGGTTGACTTACAAGAAGAAATAGTTAAACTCAGAAAAGAAATTTATGAAATGATGGATATTTCAAACAAGGAAGGTTTAGTTTCAACATCTGATTTAACTAAAGCAAACCAAGCTTATATTCAAGGCGTTACAGATTTAACTGATTTGAAAAAAAACAGAACTAAATTATTACATCAGCTTGCTGTTTTGACCGGCGATAGTCCTAACAACATAGAAAATTACGCAAGAGCTGATTACAAAACTTTAGCATATTCAGGAATAATTCCGGAAACTGTTGCTTCAGAAATCATTATGCAACGACCTGACTATTTAAAAGCCGAAAAAATGCTTGAAAAAGCAGGAATTGATGTTAAGGTGGCAAGAAAAGAATGTTTACCAAGCATTAATCTAGGCGGACTTTTACTATTCAACGCTAGTAATATCGGAAGTTTATTCACAACTTCTAATGCTCTTTGGGGCTTAGGCGGCGGACTTCTTCACCCTATTTTTGCCGGCGGAAGAATTAAAGCGAACCTTAAATCTAAAAAAATTGCATATGAAAAAAGTTTAAGAAACTATGAAAAAGTTAATCTGACATCTATGCAAGAAGTTAACGACACTTTAGTATCGGTTAATATGGATAAAGAAAAATTAACAAGACAAAAAGAAATCCAAACTCTTGAACAAAAAGATTACGAAATGTCTAAATTAAAATATGAACAAGGCGTTATTGCGAAGTTAGATTTAAACCAAAAACAAGAGAATTTGCTTAATGTTAATAAAATGGTATACGCTAGCGAATTCGATTGCATGATTGATTACATCAGCTATTACAAAGCTGTTGCAGCTAAAGCTTAAAACCAGTACTCTTTGTTTTTAATAAAATAACGGCGGATTTTGTTTCACAAAATCCGCCGTTCTAAACTATCAACTAAACTCCCGAGCCTTTTATCTCAATCTTTTTCAATCTTTGCTCAATCTTTCTATACCACTTTAGTTGTTGTTGGAATAAAGTATCATAGCCATCAAATTTAGCATGACTGATTTCATACATTTGTTTATCGCACAAATTTTCTAAAGTTGTTCCCAGATATTTTGTAAACCCTTTTCTGTCAGTTATTGGGGAATCAACTTCTATCAAATCACCCATTTCAACCAGAACTTCCGGTCTATTATCTCTTAAAAACATATAATTTACCGCAATAGGAAGAAGTGCAACTTTTCCATATTTTCTAACAGCTTTATCAGCAATATAAGCTAAACCTGACTGTAAATCTAAAGGTCTGAAATTCGGCGGTTTTATTATCCCTTGAGGAAATAAATACAGAACACTATTTTTATCAGCTAGTGCAGTTACAGAATACTTCAAAGCATCCATAGAAGCTTGTGCTGATTTTTTATTTACATTAAAAGCACCGGCATGCCTTAAAATAGGAAATCTGTTTAGTTCTTCAACCATCAATCGGATTTCTTTTTTAAAAATGCGATTACAAATCGTATATCCTACAATACCATCCCACCAATTTGAATGAGGCGCAAACATGATAATCGGTGTATCAGCATCTTTCTTATAGAAATTATGAGCACCTTTATATCGGAATGCATAAAATCTATCCTCAAGCATTCCATAAAAAAACCTATCAGCGACCCAGAGCCAAAACGGTGAAGTGTCTGCCGGACAAAATTTTTCATCTATATTTCTTAATTTTGTCGGTGGAACTTCCGAATACAATTCCTGCAAATTAATCATATAACTATAATACATACTTAAACTTCTGTTGTGAACACCTAAAAGTATAAATTTAAAAAAAGTTTACAATATTTTATTATTTTTTCAATATAAACTTCATTAATTATACCTAAAAAGACAATTGTTATTTCCTTTAATAAGAATTATAAAATTAAAAAAAAGGAGGATTATTATGAAAAAAAAGTTATTACTTTTAGTGTTAATACTAAATACTTGTGTTGTTTTTGCAGATGACAAGATTGCTGTTGTAGACCTGCAACAACTTGTAAACTCTTCAGCCCAAGTTAAAGCTTTAAAACAAGATCATTCTAATAAAATGGCAGAACTTGATAAAATTATAGTTAACGCAAGAGGTGAAATTCTTAACGAAAAAGATCCGGCAAAAGTTTTATTGCTTGAAGATAAATACATGAAAGAATTTAATTCAAAAAAAGAAGCTTTAGAAACAAGTTATAATACAAAACTTGAAAATATAGAAAAAAACATCAAATCTGAAATTAGTAAAAAAGCGCAAAAAAACGGTTATGAATATGTTTTTGCCAAAAGTGTTGTTTTGTATGGCGGAAAAGATATCACTTCCGAATTAATGAGCAGTATCAAATAATTTGTAATAATAAAATAATTTTAAAAATATGATTTTGAAGGTTTTACTATTATAATAAAAAATATGAAATACTTTTTAATTATATTGTACTTATTTTTTTCCCAAATAACAGCAAATGCAACTGTTATAGAAACCGGTATCTCAATAGAAGAAGTTCCAAAAGCTTTATTTGGTAGTTGGCGAGTTTCAGCAGTTTTAGAAAAAACAAACGCCCGAACAGTTTTTAAACCTCAAAGTATCGATTTTTGGAATTTATCCAGAGTTAATGATAGAGTAAAACTTGATAATCCGTTTAGTGGTGCAAACGCTGAAATTTCAGTTCAGACAGTAGAAAACAATTTAATAGTTTTTTCAAAACAACTGCCATATGACGGCAATAAAGTTTTGACAGATACTGTTACTATCAGAATTAATGAAAACAAATTCGAAGGTTTAAACCATTTAAGATTGGAAACTTTTTCACGAATTGATAACCATCTTCTTAAAACCCAAACTGCAACATATCGCATTAATGGTGAAAAAATTGCAGGCGATAGTATTATGGAAAATCAAGAGATACCAGAATAAAAACAAAACCGGTGCGGAAAATTTAAAAATTTTCCGCACCGGTTTTTTAATAAAAATATTTTATACAAAAAGCTTTTTAAATCTTTCCATTGCTTCAATTGTATTTTCTCTTGATCCAAAAGATGTCAAACGGAAATATCCCTCACCGTTTTTACCAAATCCGGCACCCGGAGTACCAACAATCTGAGCGTTTTCTAATAAATAATCGAAAAATTCCCAAGAGGTCATGTTATTAGGGCATTTTAACCAAATATAAGGTGAGTGTTCACCACCTACAAACCATATGCCACACTCTTTCATGGTTTCAGAAATTATTTTTGCGTTCTCTTTATAATATGTTAAATTTACGCTAATTTCTTTCATGCCTTCTTCCGTAAAAACAGCTTCTGCACCACGTTGAACAATATATGGCACACCGTTAAACTTTGTTGTTTGTCGTCTTAACCACATTTTATTTAATTTACCTAAAGCTTGCGGTACAACTGTGTAACCGCATCTTGTACCGGTGAAACCGGCAGTCTTTGACAAAGAGCAAAACTCTATTGCACAAGTTTTAGCACCTTCAATCTCATAAATAGAACGTGGTAAGTCTGAATCTGATATAAAACATTCGTATGCAGAATCAAATAATATAACAGCATTATTAGAATTCGCATAATCTACCCACTCTTTTAGCTGAGATTTGTTATAAACAGCACCTGTCGGATTATTTGGTGAACAAATATAAATTATATCAGCTTTTATATTTTTATCCGGTAACGGCAAAAATGAATTTTCTTTATTTGCATTTGCAAAAACAACTTTTCTGCCGTTCATAATATTAGTATCAACATAAACAGGATACACAGGATCCGGAACCAATACTGTATTGTCTTTGTCAAACAAATCTAAAATATTACCCAAATCACTTTTGGCACCGTCAGAAATAAAGATTTCATTTAACTCCAATTCTACATTACGTTTCTTATAATAATTCTGAATTGCAACTCTTAGAAAATCATACCCTTGCTCAGGTCCATACCCTCTAAAAGTTTCTTGAACAGACATTTCATCCACAGCTTTATGCATAGCCTCAACAACCGCTTTACACAAAGGTTTTGTTACATCACCAATTCCCAAGCGGATAATTTTTTTATCAGGATTTGCAGCAATAAATTGATTAACCTTTTGAGCAATTGTTGAAAATAAATAACTCTGTTCTAAATTTTCGTAATTCTTATTCAAATTCATACTTCACCTTTTTCTTATTTATTGATCAGATTCTTCGTGTTTACCCTTCATTAATTTTTCAAAATCAGAAGGTTTAATATTTTGAATAAAATCTTTAAATTCTTGAGCTTCTTCTTGATCTTTTGCCGAATCTGTTGACACTGAACCGTTCATCAGAACATTTGCTGTTACATAAATCGGCGCTTCTGCTCGCATTGCTACAGCAATTGCATCTGATGGTCTTGCATCAATCTCAAGAACTTCGTCGCCTTTTGATAAATATAAAGTTGCATAATAAGTTTCTTTTTCAACATCGTTTATTTCAATCTTATCAAGCTTGTAACCAACTTCTTCAATAATATTAGTTACTAAATCATGTGTCATTGGTCTGGCAACTTTCAAACCTTCTATACATCTGATTATTGCACTAGCTTCAGCTGAACCAATCCAAATAGGAAGAGCTTTTCTGTTATCTAAATCATGAAGTACAACAATCGGTGAGTTAGTTCTCACATCTAAAGCTATACCCATTACTTTCATTTCTATCATAATAAAATTACCTCTCTTTAGCTCTATAGTAACACAAAATAAGTTTATATGATATAATCACTTGTATGAAATTCAACGTAGTATATAATCAACAAATAGAAAACTATAATGATGTTTTATCAGGTATTGAAAACTCACTCATTGAAAAAGATATTGAGTTTAAGACGTTTGAACTCGATAAAAAAGAAAATTATGGTGATATCTCATTAGTAATAGGTGGCGATGGAACTATTTTAAATGCTTTGCGTTTCTATTCTCAGTGGCAAACACCTGTTATGGGAATTAACGTGGGAAGGCTGGGTTTTTTATCTCAATCTTACAAAGGAACCTTTACAGAATTAATCGAAGCTATTTTAGAAAAAAGGTTTTATACTGAAGAGCGCATGATGCTGACTGCAAAAAATTCTCTTGCTGTTAATGATTTTGTTATAAAAGGTTGCAACTCTTCACGCACAACAAAATTCCATCTAGAAATCAATAATACGGAAGTTTGTGATTACATTGCAGACGGATTAATAGTTTCCACACCGACCGGTTCTACAGCATACGGACTTTCTGCCGGCGGTCCGGTTTTGTATCCGACAATGGATGCAATTTCTATTGTGCCTATATGCCCACACACACTAAATGCTCGTCCGCTTGTTGTACCTAAAAATGAAATAATTACAATTAAAACCGATGATAAACTTTTATCAGTTTTTGTTGACGGAAGTGAATTAAAAGAATGTGTAGAAAAGATAAACATAAAATCATCCCCTAATAAAGCTATTATTGCTTTCTTAAGGGATGAAAGGTTTTATTCTGTTTTAAGAAATAAATTACACTGGGGAATTTCACCAACTAGCGTCTAAATTTATTTTTTATATTCCTAATGAAATTCTTACAAATATCTAATATGTCGTCTTTAATTTCAACCATTTTATTTTTTACTTTTCCCAGCCAAGTTCTTACTTTTCCTTTAGCTTTTTCAGCACTTTCACCAGTCTTGTTTTTATATTTTTTCAATTCATCAGTCAGTTTTGTATTTTCATCCGTTAATTTCGTAAGAGCATCTTGTAAACCCTTAACTTTACCACCTTTTACAAAGGCAAAACCTAAACTTGCTAAAGTTACACCGCCCATCAAGATTAGCGGAAGCTTATTACTTTTAGCCTTTGGTTGCGGCTCAGATTGATAATAACCGTCATAACCGCTATAATCATGATTTCCGTAATCAGGGTAAGTTGCATAATTACCATCTACATAAGCAGAGTCATCATATTGCTGACTTTTCATTGTAGGATTAATTGCATTCGAATAAGCATTAATTCCGTTCATAGTTCTAACCTTTCATTCTACACATCTAACTTAATAAAATAAATTCACATGAAAAAATTGCCTTAATTTTGACTCAATTTTACAAAACTTAACATGTTGGCATGAAGAAATTTTATCTGCAGTTTTAAAATATATAATTAATAAGTTCTACTTATCGGAAATAGCGCTTAATAATATTCTCCAAGTTCTTAATTGCAAATAGAAAAACTTCATGATAAAATAACGACAGAAAGGGGAGTTTATGCTGGTTTCTGCAATCACTGAAAATTGTTATCAAACTTTAAAATCAACAGGTTTTTCAAATAAATCTGTAAACAAAAACAAAAAAGAAGGTATTACAGATACAGCATTTAATTCTTTATCTTCCCAATCAAAACATGCTGTTAATGATGACAAAGCTCGCATTTATGGTTCCATAAATGAATGGAAAGATTTTTGCCATAAACAAATTATGAATGGCAAATTAGATGTTATTGCATAATGGAAATTTTAAAAGACGTTAATTGTAAATTATCTGATGTTACACTTATTTTGGGATTCTTTGACGGAATTCATTTAGGTCATCGTTCTGTAATAAAATCTGCAATAGAATTTGCAAATAAAAATAATTCAAAAACTCTTTTAATTACTTTTCCTAAATCACCGGCAGAAACTTTTGGAAAAATTTTTAAATATATTTATCCTAGGTCAATTTCCTATGAAATTATAAAAAATTTGGGGGTTGATTATTTATACGAAATTAAATTTGAAGATGTTGTAAACATTTCTGCAGAAACATATCTGGAAAACAATTTGGTTAAACAATTCCGACCAAAAGCTATTTTTACGGGTTTTAACCATACATTTGGTGCCAACAAACAAGGGAATCCAGAATTATTATCATCCAAACAAAAAGAATTGAACTATGAATATTTTTGCATAGAGCCTTTTATCTTTGAAAAAGATGTAATAAGTTCAACTTACATAAAAGAATTAATAGGTAAAGGCGATGTAGAAAAAGCTAACAGGCTTTTAGACAATAACTTTTGTTTAAAGTCAACCGTCATTCATGGGCAAAAACTCGGAACAGAATTAGGGTTTCCAACTGCTAATTTAAAATATCCCGAAAATATTATCAAATTACCTTATGGCGTTTATGCGGTAAAAGTACAAAACCATACTGCTATCATGAATTGGGGCAAAAAACCGACAATAGGAACAGGAAATTCTGAAACAATGGAAGTTCATATTCTAAATTTCAATGAAGATTTATATGGCAAAACTTTAGATATTGAAGTTTTAAAGAAAATAAGAGATGAACAAAAATTTAATAATTTAGAGGAACTAAAAAAACAAATAGCAAAGGATATCGAAGAATGCTTAAAGTTGTAATCATCGGTTACGGTGAAATGTTTACAAATTTGATTGCGGCATCTTTAGATGCTCAATGCGAAATTGTAGGCGTTGTACGTAATGCTTCGATTAAATACAATCCGATAATTAAAAAAGTTCTTGATATTTTTAACCCTTCTATTGAATATAACTATATAAAAAGTTACAATTTACCTGAAATAACAACAAGAAGCGTTAATTCGGAAGATTTTAGAAAACAATTAATAAAACTTAATCCGGATATAATTTTGGTAGGCTCTTGGGGGGAAAAATTTGAAAAGAAAACTTATGATATACCCAAAATTGCTACAATAAACGCTCATCCTTCACTTCTACCAAAATACAGAGGACCAAATCCGTATTATTGGGTAATAAGAAACAGAGAAAAAACTTCCGGAATAACTTTTCATTTAATGGATGAGAACTTTGATACCGGCTCAATATTAGCCCAAGAAGAAATTGAAATTAATTCTGATGAAACGGGTGAAAGTTTAAAGCACAAAACAGTTTTAAAAGCCAGAGGCGTTGCTTGCGAACTGTTAAAAACTTTACAAGAAGATGTAATAATTCCTTTACAACAATCTGAAAACAAATCAAGTTACTACTCTCATCCGGAATATTCAGAGCTTGATTTCGGCAAAAGTGCAGAAGAGAATTATGCACTTATAAGAGCTTCTCATCCTTGGGTTAAAGCTTATTTTTATCATAATGTAACACCACTAATACCAAATCCATATAAAACAAGTATTACAGAAAATTTTACCAATCAAACAACCGCAGGTACAATTGTTGATGTAAACATTAAATCTAAAGAAATTTCAGTACTCTGTTCTGACGGAAAAGTCTTAAAAATGTCTGATATTAATCATTACAAAAAATATGACCGACCGTTTACTAAGTTTTATATAGAGCGAGAAGTCAAAATCGGCGACAATTTGCAAACAAAAGATTATTAACTAGAATTTGAAAAATAGCCAATACATCAACTTGTATAAAAAGTTAATTGGTGCTAATTTTAATTGTGTAACGGAGGTTATATGAGTAAAATTCTTTTTGTAATAGATAAAATTGAGCTTAAGTATTTTGAATTTAACAATCTTGTAACAAATTTTTGGTTAATTAAAGAGCTTTTAGAAATAGGTAACGATGTTTATATAACTACAATGCCGAATTTGTACTTAAAAAATAATATAGCGTATGCCAAAAGTTCCAAAAGTTACGTTGAAAACAATAATATTTTTTACCAAAAGAATTTTAGTGAAATAAAAATAAACGATTTTGATTTAGTTTTATTTCGTCCGGATCCACCGGTTGATATTGACTACATTAATGCTACATACGTTTTTGATTTTGTAAATACAAAAGTTATAAATTCACCTCAAACTATCAGAAATTTTAACGAAAAATTACATAGCTTATATTTTAAAGAATACATGACAGATTGTCTTGTATCTTCAAAATGGATGAAATTATCAGCTTTTTAGAAGAACATAAACAAATTGTATTAAAACCTTTGAATAAATGTTTTGGTGCAGGAGTTATGTATTTATATTTAGGCGATCCTAATACAAGAACTATAATAAAAACGATTACTCAAGATGAAAATTCTATGGTTATGGTACAAGAGTTTATTCCGGAAGTTAAATTCGGTGATGTTAGAGTGCTGACATTAGGTAATAAAGTTTTACCGTATTCAGTTAAAAAATTACCTAGCGAAAACGATTTTAAATTTAACACGCATAATGATAATTTCCTTGTTAAATCTGATTTAACAGCATCTGAATTAAATTATTTTCAACCTATAGCTAAAAAATTACATGCAATGGGTATTCATATGGCAGGATTGGATGTTATTAATAATAAAGTAATAGAAATAAACGTTACAAGCCCTTGTTATTTTATAAAGGAAATAAATAATATCTATTCAATAACGTTAGAAAAAGAAATCTGTAAATATATAACTTCATTATGCAGTGAAAAAGTTGCAGGTTCTGTTTAAACTACTTGATTTAGTTGGAAGTTTGTCTTAACATTCTAATGAGGGCAATATAATTGTAAGAATAGAATTTGCGATTGGCCGAATAAGTAATGTAGTGATTTAAAATTTAAAATATTCACTTAGTAAAGGAGAAGATTATGTCAAGAAAACCAATTATTGCAGGTAACTGGAAAATGAATTTGCTTCAATCAGATGCAAAAGCTTTGTTTGAAGGTATCAAAAGTTTTACAAAAGATTTTACAGCTCAACAATTACCAACTGTTGTTGTAGCTCCTGTATTTACTTCACTTTGTGTTGTAAATTCTGTTAAATGTGATTGCGGATGCGGTTGTGATAAAATTAATATCGCTGCTCAAAACTGCCACTGGGAAAAATCAGGTGCTTATACTGGTGAATTATCAGTAGAAATGCTTGCTGATGCAGGTTGTTCATATATTATTATCGGACACTCTGAAAGAAGACAATATTTCTCAGAAACAGATGAAATGATTAATAAAAAAGCAAAAGCTATCTTAGCAGGCGGTTTAATCCCTATCATCTGTTGCGGTGAAACTCTTGAACAAAGAGAAGCTGGTGTTACAGATGAACATATTGCAACTCAAATCAGAGCAGCATTAAACGGTTTAAGCGAAGAAGAGATTTCTAAATCAGTTATTGCTTACGAACCAATCTGGGCTATCGGAACAGGCAAGACTTGTGATTCTATCGAAGCTAACAGAGTAATCGCTATGATTAGAAACGTTGTTAAACAAGTTTCTTCTGAATCAGCCGGTGAAGCTATCAGAATTCTTTATGGCGGTTCTGTAAAACCTTCCACAATTGAAGAACAAATGTCTCAATCAGACATTGACGGCGCTTTAATCGGCGGTGCAAGCTTAACTGCTGAAAGCTTCAATGAAATTATCGCTAATACAATGAAAGTTAGTGTTTAATTTTTATTAAGTTAACAAAAAACAGAGGTTTGCGTTTCGTAAGCCTCTGTTTTTTTTGCCCGTCTTTGCGTTTCAATCTACACCCTTGAAAATTTTACCTATCTTTTGAAAATTTACCTCTGTCAAACTCCTTCCCTTGAAATTTACCCCCTTGGAATTTACCCCCTTGGAATTTACCCCCTTGGAATTTACCCCCTTGGAATTTACCCCCTTGGAATTTACCCCCTGAAATTTACCCCCTTGAAATTTGGATATGTTGGGAATATAACTGAAATGTAAGAAGTTGAGATTCTTAGATTTGGGAAGATTATGAAACATTTAATACTATCAATTTTAACCCTTGTTTTGGGTGCATTTATATCATTAGCCGTAAAAGAAAAGTTTAAGGTTAAATTCTGTACAATTTTAACTTTTATTTCTGCAATATTAGCGATTGTACCTGCAGGATATATTCTTAAGAATGGGCAAGTTTTTCAGAACGGATTACTAACACTGGATCCTTTATCTGCAATATTTGTAATAGTAATTTCTTTTGTATGTTTTTTAGGTACTGTATATGCAAACGGCTATCTGAAACCATATTTATACAAAGAGAAGGCAATATCTTCTCATTGTTTCTTTTTCATGATGCTTATTGCCTCTATGCTGGCTGTAGTTACTATTAACAACGGATTGTATTTTTTAATAGCTTGGGAAATTATGTCGCTATCATCATTCTTCCTTGTAATATTTGAAGGGGATAAAAAATCAGTCTTAAAAGCCGGTATAAAATATTTAATATATATGCATCTTTCAGTAATATTTTTAATCGCAATGTTTGCAATATTATCAAATGCAACCGGCAGTTTGGCTTTTTCTGATTATGCAAAAATTCTTTCTGAAAATCCTCAAATAGCAAATATTGCTTTTTTGCTCGGATTTATCGGATTTTCTATAAAAGCAGGTTTTGTTCCGTTCCATAACTGGCTACCTGATGCACACCCTGCAGCACCGACACATGTTTCAGGTTTGATGTCAGGTGTTATGATAAAAATGGGAATTTATGGCGTTTTAAGACTGCTTTATTTTATTGTTACACCTTCAAAAACTATATCATATACGGTTTTAGCCATAGCTGTCATATCTGCTCTGTATGGAGTTTTGTATGCGATAACACAAAAAGATATCAAAAGACTTTTGGCTTGCAGTAGCATTGAAAATATTGCAATAATCGGAATAGGTATCGGGGTTGGAATGTTAGGACTTGCATATAACAATACTCTTGTTGCAACATTCGGGTTAACAGGTGCAATATTACATTTTATAAACCATGCTATATTCAAAAACTTACTATTTTTTAGTGTCGGCAGTGTTTATCTAAAAACTCACACCAGAGATACTGAGCTATTAGGCGGTTTAATTAAAAGCATGCCATACACTGCACTAATGTTTATAGTAGGTTCTGTTGCTATATGCGGTTTACCGCCTTTTAATGGTTTTATCAGTGAAATATTGATTTATGCCGGCATGCTATTGGGATTACCTAATGCAGATATAGGTTTGTTTATAAGCTTAATAATTTCTGTTGCATCTTTGGCGTTAATTGGTACAATGGCAATATTGTGCTTTTCTAAGGCTGGTGGAATAACATTCTTGGGAAATGCCAGAAGCGAAAAAGCTTCAAATGTAAAAAATGATGTCGGATTAACAATGAAAATTCCGATGGGTATTTTAGCCGGATTAGCTTTGTTAATTGGTTTCTTCCCGCAATTTGCAATTGCAACTGCAATTATTCCTGCATCAATGTTCATTAATAATCCGAATTTTATTGAAGAAATTGGTGCCATTTTAGGTTTTGCGCAATATCTAAGCGGATTATTCATAATATTTGCACTTATCCTTACTTGTGTTATGGGATTAAGATTTGCTATCAGCAGAAAATCTAAAGTACATAATACTTGGGGTTGCGGATACAATAAGCCAAATTCACAAATGCAATACACAGCATCTTCTTATGCAAATTTATTTGTTTCAACTGTTGAACCTTTGTTTAAGAAAGTTTCTCACATAAAAAAACCTAAAGATTTCTTCCCAAAAGAAGCTTATTATGAGTTGGAAATGGAAGATATAGAAGAAGCTTATATTGTTAAACCGATTTTAGATATGGATGAGAAATTGTTATCGAAATTTGAAAGAATTCAAAACGGTAACATGCAACAATATATCTTGTTTGGGCTGGTATTCCTGATTATTTCCATTATCGGATTAGTTTTAATAGGTTAAAAGGAGAATAAAAATGATTGAAAGAATAATTAATATTTTAATATTACTTTTATTTCCCTTTTTAATGGTAGGGATTATTAAAAAGACAAAAGCTTTTTGGTCCGGCAGAAAAGGTGTAAGTCTATTACAACCTTTGTGGGATTTCTTAAGATTGCTAAATAAAGAAACAGTTTATAGCGAAACCACTTCTTGGATATTTAGGTTTTCACCTGTTATAAGCTTAGCAACTGTAATTTTTGCATCATTATTTGTACCGTTAGCTTTTGGCGAAGCCATAATAGATGTAAAATTTGCCTTTATTATATTTGCATATACATTGGGATTAGGAAAGATTTTTTCACTATTCTCAGCACTTGATACAGGTAGTAGTTTTGAGGGAATGGGCGCATCAAGGGAGGCTTGTTTTTCAACAATAGTTGAACCGGCATTTTTTATCACCATGGCAACTATTGCAGCTTTGAGCCAAAACTTTTCTTTTACAAGCTTTAAACTCATTTGCGACAATGCAGGAATCTATGGTGTTCTAATAATCGCTTTGGTAACCTTTACTTTGTTAATAATGTTACTTGTTGAAAGTTGCAGGGTTCCGGTTGATGATCCGACAACACACTTAGAGTTAACCATGATTCACGAAGTTATGATTTTGGATAATTCCGGCGCAGATTTAGGTTTTATAACTTGGGCATCAGCAATAAAAATGTTTTTGTTCTCATCTTTAATAGCAAATCTATTTTTACCAACTGATTTAACTGCATTTAATACAGTTCTTATATTTTTAGTTCTATCAGTTTTAATAGCTATAATTATTGGTACTATAGAATCTGCTATTGCAAGATTTAGAATGACTCACGTTTTTGAATTTATTTTTATAATGACATTAACAGCATTATTGATTTTAGCACTTGTAACATACAAAATATACGGAAACTAATTATGGAAAATATTTTTATAATACTTTTAGGATTATCAATGATTTATATAGCTTCGACGAGCAGATTGGCAGCACACGTCAATATGCTTATAGCTCAAGGTTGGTTATTGTTCTTTGTTTGTTTATCAGGTTTTGCAAAAGAACCTTGGTTTGATATAACTATTTTTAAAGGTTTTGAAAGTATAATTGCAAATGTTACCCATATTTGGGGATTGTTATTTGTATTTTTTGAAACATTGGTTATCAAAGGATATGTAATTCCTTGGTTCTTAAAAAAAGTGATTCAAAAAACTCACGCACATAGAGATACAGATGCTAACATCCCGCATTTTTATTGTTTAGTTATATCAAGTATAATTCTTTTTGCCGGATTTTTAGCTGCTAATATAGCTCTTCCTGAGTTTAAAATGATTAATCCTATGTATTTTGGTGTTTCACTGGCAATGATAATTACAAGCCTTTGGTTGATAACTATCAAACACAAAGTTTTATCAAATGTTATTGGCTTTATAACAATGGAAAACGGAATCTTTTTACTTTCATTATCTGTAGCTAAAGAAATGCCTATTATTGTAAACTTGGGTGTTTTACTGGATTTATTTATTGCAGTATTTATCCTTGGAATGCTTATCAGAGAAATTGATAACGAGTTTCATGATATGGAAGTATCACATCTATCAGATTTAAAGGACTATGAATATAATGATTAATTTAATTTTATTATTTCCGATTTTAGCGTGTATAATACTTAAATATTCAAAAAAAGAGTTTCTCAACACTTGGTTAATAAATATTTATGCAACCTTACACGTACTGACTTCAGTATTTGCATTATTGGATTTAGATTTTTTGCCGTTCTGGAAAAGCAGTGCTTTCTTTGAAATAAACAATCGAAACATAGTATTTCTTGCGGTAATGTCGTTGGTATTCTTAGCTGTATCTATTTATAACAATGGCTATCTTAAATCCGAAATCGTAAGTGCAAAAAAACTAAGGCATTATACTTACATGGTTATGTTTTTTGTTTTGTCAATGACCGGTGCTGTTTTGAGTACAAACTTGGGAGTTAGCTGGGTATTTATCGAAGCAACTACTTTAGCAAGTGCTTATTTAATTTATTTTCATAAAACAAAGCACTCAATTGAAGCAGCTTGGAAATATGTTTTTATCTGCTCAATAGGTATTGCCTTGGCTTTTGTCGGAATAATTTTACTAACATTTGCTACAGGAAATATGAATTCATTATTCTTTAATGATTTATATTTGAATGCAAGTTCATTCAACCCATTTTGGTTAAAACTTTCTTTTGTATTTATATTATTTGGTATTGGTACAAAAATGGGATTAGCACCGGTTCATTTTTGGTTGCCGGACGCACACGCTCAAGCGCCTTCACCAATAAGCGCTTTATTGTCAGCCACATTATTAAATTCTGCTTTTTTAATGATATTGAACGTTTTTGGTATAATGACAACCGCAAATTGTGATGAATATGCTCGTTTAATGATGTTGGTAATGGGATTTTTATCAATTTTTGTTACTGCAGTTTTTGTATATCATATTAATAATTACAAGAGAATGCTGGCATATTCTTCTGTTGAAAATATGGGAATACTTATTATTGGTATAGCATTAGGCGGAATCGGTGCAGTTGCTTCTATTATTCACCTTATAGGACACTCTCTGATTAAAGCATCCTTCTTTTTAACAGCAGGTAATGTGCTAAAAATATATTCAACTAAAAAAATAAAATCAGTAGGACAATTGCTTAAAATTGATCCTAAAACCGGATGGCTATGGCTTCTTTCTTTCTTGGGAATTGTTGCTTTTCCGCCTTCATTATTATTCTTAAGTGAATTTTTGCTTGTTAAAACAATGTTTCAGCAAGATAGATTTATAATGAGTGCTGTATTTTTAATCCTTTTAACAATAATTTTATACGGAATGGCGAAAGCTGTTTTAAAAATGAGTTTCTCTGAAGGTAACGAAGAAAAAATTGCCAATGCTAAGTTAAATGTTAAAACTTTGGATTGGACAATGTATCTGCCACAAATATTGATGTTAACTTTAGTATTTATTCTTGGCTTATATTTACCGGAATATATATCAAAATTTATATCCAATACTGTTGTGGGATTTTAGAAATTTAATAAAGGAAAATTTATGAACTGGGTAATTACGGAAAATAATAAAAAAATTAATACTTTAGAAATACCTACAATTTCAATAGACGAAATAAAGTCAGATTTTGAAAAATTTAATTTCAGGCTTGTTGGTTTCTTTGGGAAAGAAGAATTTGAAAATATTCGATTATTTGTTGTATTATGCGACGACAAAGTAGGAAAACTTTATATTACATCTTCTTTGTTTACTAGAGAAGTTAAAACATACGAATCATTTACCCAGAAATTCCCACAATTTCATATGTTTGAAAGAGAATTTTTTGAACAATTTGGTATCAAACCGCTTAATCATCCTTGGCTAAAACCTGTTAGAAAAAATTTAGATGATTATGAGTTTTTTGAAATGAAAGGTGAAGAAGTTCACCAAGTAGCAGTAGGTCCAATTCACGCCGGCGTAATAGAACCGGGGCATTTTAGATTTATGTGTCATGGTGAAAAGGTTTATGATTTAGAAATTATGTTAGGCTACCAACACAAAGGTGTTGAGGAATTGATTATAAAAAATAAATATAACAACCGTTTGGCTGAATCAATATGCGGTGATTCTGTTATTGCCTATAATATGGCTTACTCTCAAGCTATGGAAGCTTTAAGTGAAACAACAATTACTAATAAAGCACAAATTATAAGACGTGTTGCTTTAGAAATGGAAAGAATAGCTATACATATTGGCGATATGGGTGCAATTGCCGGTGATATTGCTTACCAAATGGGCGCTTCAATATTTGGAGTTACCAGAACTCTTGTTATTAATACAATGTTAGAAATCTCCGGTAGCCGTTTTGGGAGAGGTTTAATAAATGTTGGCGGGGTTAATTTTGACATTAACCAAAATCTATCAAACAAAATTGTTGAAATGCTTGATGAAGTTTCAAAAACAGTTGATAGAACTACAAACGTAATGCTAAAATCTTCAACCGTTATTTCAAGGCTGGAAAGAACAGGCGTTGTTAATAGTGATAACGCCGGTGCAATAGGTGCTGTCGGGATGGCTGCCAGAGCCTCCGGAATAGATATTGATTCCAGATTTGATTTAAACGATAAATGGTACACAGAACTTAATGTTGTTAAACCTTTCAAAGCTACAGGAGATGTACACTCAAGATTTAAACTTCGTTACAAAGAGATTAAACAATCTATAAAAATCGTTAAAAAACTGCTAAAAAAACTTGAAGATTTTAACAACGAAGCAATTTTAATACAGCCAAATTCAAATTTAGCAGAAAATGCAATGGCTGTTTCGATTGTAGAAGGTTGGCGGGGTGAAATTGTTCATATTGCAATTACCGGCATGAATGGTGAATTAATAAGATATAAAATTAAAGATCCTTCTTTTAACAACTGGTATATGCTTGCACTTGCTGTAAGAAATAATGGGGTTTCAGATTTTCCTTTATGTAACAAAAGTTACAACCTCTCTTACTGCGGAAATGATTTATAGATAAAGGATTGATAAAAATGCTAGATACGCTAAAATTAAAATATTTTCAAGGAAAACAATATATACCTGATATTATAAATGCTCCTATGAGAGAGCAGTTTAGAGGAATTCCGATTATTAAAACCGGTAATATAGACGAAGCAATTTGTCCAACAGGTGCGCTAAAATCTAATCCCGCATCAATAGATTTGGGAAAATGTACACTTTGTGGTGCTTGTAAATCAGAAGCAATAAGTTTCAGCAATAATTATAAATTATCAGCAACGCAAAGAGAAACTTTAATAATAACAGAAAATTTGACACCGGAAGATTATGAAAAAATGGCTATAAAAGCTCGAAATGAAATTCGTAAAGTCTTTTCTAAATCATTAAAGTTAAGACAAGTTTCAGCAGGTGGTTGTAACGGTTGTGAAATGGAATTAAATGCCTGCTCAAATTGTAACTTTGATATGGGAAGATTTGGTATTGATTTTGTAGCTTCGCCAAGACACGCTGATGGTTTAGTTATTACAGGTCCTATAACAAAAAATATGGCTTATGCTTTGGAAGACTGTTACAAATCTTTGCCGGAACCCAAAATAGTTATTTTGGCTGGTGCTTGTGCTATTTCCGGCGGTGTTTTCCAAGACTCAACAGAACTTGACAGAAGTTTCTTGGAAAAATACCCTATTGATTTATATATTCCGGGATGCCCAATTCACCCTCTTACATTTATTAATGGTGTTTTAAGCTTTATAACTAAAAAATAAGCGACGATAAATTATCTTAATCTTAAAAATGCTTCAACTTTTGCTTTTATTGAATTAGAAGCATAGTCGTCAATATCAATATAAAGTCCATTATATTTATCTGCTAAGTATTTTGCTAACTGAGATTTAGCGCAAAAAGCTTGAGCATAAAATACAGTTGGAATGTTTTCGTCAACATACATTTCCAAATCTAAATCAGCAGGTGTACCGGCTTCAACGCATCTTATCCAGCCATAAACTTTTGTGTTATTCGGAAATAATTTAAGTAATTCCATATCATTTGGCGGAACACCCCAAAATCCGGGTGTAAAAGATGTTTTAATCTGGTTGTATTCTGTTTTTGAGGGTACAAGAGGCTTTTGCAAAAGCGCCGGATTAATTATACTATCAGTTATTAAAGTTACTTTTTCGTACAATGGTAAATCACTTTCACAAATTTTTATTTCTCTTTTAGGTGATAAATCCTCATATATGCTTTGAATAACGTTAAATCCTTTATCTGCTAAAATTTTGGAAGCAAACCAACCACTATCACATTTATCTTTACCGATAGGTGCTACTATTAAATCAGGTTTTAGATAAATAGCATTGTCTATTATATTTCTTATTATCTTACAATAGGCTTCCGGTAAAATATTTGTTTTTGGATAAGAGAAATCAATATCTAAATCTATCCACTCAGCTTGTGGATATTTTTTTCTGATATCTTCAACTATTGCAGGGTTCGGATAACCCCAAAAACCTATCTTTTTAATTTTATCCATAAAATAAGAATAACATAAACTAAAAAAAAATGAGGCTTGCGCCTCATTTTTTTAGTTATAGAGTTTAATAACTTAGTGTTTTATTCTTCCACTTTGTTTGGCTGTTTCTTTTATTGGCAGGGCAATTCTTAAAATACGGCTGAGCGAAGCGAAGACGTTGAAAACAATTGCGTCTTTTCTTCTTTTTTGGGTACTTTTTTTCTTCTTTGGCTCGCAAATAAAGAAGAAAAAAAGTACAAGCATAAAACAATTAAAAATAATTAAAAATAATTATTAAATAATCTCATTGTATTCTTCCGGATTATTCAATAAATCATAGTTTATTTCATTTTCATTATCTGCTATAGCTGCCGCAACAACTGCATCCGAAGTAACATTCACTAATGTTCGCATCATATCTGTAATACGCTCTATTGTGAACAAGAACGCAAAACCTGCCACCATTTGTTCCGGACTTAAGCCCAAACCGTTTAATACTAACGCTATTGTTATAATTCCTGCACCCGGAATTCCGGCACAAGTACTAGATGCAACAATTGCTAAAAGTGCAATTTGAACTATCATAAATGGTGTAAGAACAACGCCATAAGCTTGAGTTAAGAATATAACAGCAACTACTTGTAACAATGCTGTACCATCCATATTTAAAGTTGCGCCTAAAGGAATTACAAAACTTGTAACTTTATGAGAAATACCTCTTTTTTCACAACAAGCTATCGTTAGTGGTAATGTTGCAGAAGAACTTGCAGTTCCGAATGCCACCATCATAGCTTCAGCAATTGCTGCATAAAGCATTAACCAAGGTACTTTTGAAAATACGCTCAAAAAGATTGGGAAAACAACAAATAATTGAATACCGAATCCCAATGCTAAAACACCTAAATATTTTGATATTGTTGTAAAAATTTCTACACCAAAAGCTGAAACAGCTACTGCAGTTAGTGCAAATACACCAGGTGCAGCAAAGCACATAATCCAATCTGTTATTTTCATTGTTGCAGCGAAAACTGATTCAAAGAAACCTACAAAAGGTCTGTTAATATCGCCGATTTTAGCTAAAGCAACTGAAAAAATAACCGCATAAACTAAAATTGGTACCATATCACCGGCAGCAATTGAGGCTAGCGGATTTTTAGGTATAAAACCAAGAATTATATTAAGCAAGTCTGCTCTCTGATGTTCTATTGTAGCTGCAACCTGAGCTTGTATGCTTGTTGCGATATCAGAATTAATAAAAGCAGCCGCTCCTAAACCCGGTTTGAATAATAATGCGAGAACCGCACCTATTACAACGGCTATCAAGGTCAAAATTGAGTAATAAATTATCATTTTTGAACCAAGTTTTCCGATTTGTTTGCTATCACTTACACTTGTAATACCGATTACAATTGCGGAAATTACAAGAGGAATAACAACCATCTGAATCATTCTGATGAAGAGTTGTCCAATAAAAGTCAACGCTGTTAAAATAGTGGGATTAGGTTCACTATGTAACCAAATTCCGGCAAAAACACCAAGGACCAATCCCGCGAAAATATGCCAATTTCTCTTTAATCCTAAACCAAGAGCAATTAACACTTGCATGTAAAGTTTCATATAAAAAACCTCTCTTTGTACAATATAACCAGTCTATTGTACTATTTTTTTTTACAAATATCAATATATTAAGAAATAATAAACGTTTTATTTGGATTAGCAATTATTTTCTTTGGTATTTACTATTCAAAAAATTGTAAAATATTGGAAGACAAATTAAGAGATTTCTTTGGTATAAAAAATTTGTAATAAACTGATGGACTTAAAACCAAGTAAGCCCCCTTTGATTTACCCCTTTGATTTACCCCTTTGATTTACCCCTTACAATTTCAACCAAACTACGCCGTAAGGTGCTATTCTCAATCTCATAGTACGATTTTTTAATGAAATATTCACCTTCACATCGTCGCCGTTTACAAGATTCTTAAAGCTTGTTATTTTATTATCTTCAGCATCCAAAACAACGTTCACAGGGATGGTTATTTCGGCAATAAGTTTTTCATCTGATAAATTATTTATAACCAATATTTTTTCATCTTCATAACTTCTTATATAAGAGAAATTAGCCGGCGATTTCGTTTTAAGTAAAGTAAAATCGCCCTTTGACATTGACGGTAAATTTTTTCTTACGGATATCAAATTCTTAACTTTTTTATAAACTTTACTGTTAAATTCATAATAATCTTTTGAAGAGCCATAGAATAATTTTGCAGGCACAGCTCCTCTGTTTATATCACGACTGTCAAAGTAACTTGTCAGCTTAAACTTTGCCAATTTACTTCTTTCAAACCTTGCTCGAGCGGATTCTTTCGCATTCTCAAAATTATTTCTCACACCAATTTCATCGCCATAATATATAATCGGAATTCCGGGCATTGAAAGCAATATAGAAAAAGCCATTTCAATCCTATCAGGATTATTATCTAAAAAGTTTGCCATTCGTCCGCTTACACCAAGTCCTTTACGAAATTCGGCACCTTTATCTATCAAAGCGTTATATACAATTTCCCGAGTTGCTTTATCAACCATCTCCAGTGATAACTCGTCATGAACCCTCAAGAACACACACCAGGAAGAAGTTGCAGGAATTTGAGGTGTATTTTTATACGCATTTAGAAAATGCTGTTTATTACCTGTAACCAGCGAAGCCCATATTGCCGGCATGTATGGAAAATGGTAAGCAATTTGGAATTCATCAGTACGTTTTATAACTTTTTCTTCACCGTTGATAGTTGTTTTAAATTTACGTTCTTTACCAAAATATGGCAAGATATCGCTGGGATACTGGCATGCTTCTGCTTGTATTACCGTTCTTGGTGCAATTAATTGAATATAATTGCTTAGTAATTTTATTATCTGATGCGTTTTTGGCAAATTTTCTGCATTTGTTCCGGGTTCTTTTGAAAGATATGGAATTGCATCTAATCTAAAAACATCTATACCCATATTTGCCCAATAATTGATTGTTTCCAGACAATAATACAAAACATCAGGATTTTCCCAGTTTATATCAAGTTGAAATGGGTAAAAAGTGTGATAAAAATAATAATCTGCACCGCCAATATTTACTTCTCGCCAGTGATTTTCGGTAATTTCAGGAAATATCAGTCTTCGTTTTGATACACTGCCATCTGCTTCTTGATACTCAACAACAGTTCCCATTACCGGATCCACATATTTTTTATACTTAGGCATTTGATTTTTTACAACAAAGTAATTAAGTTTGGTTAAATCACCTTTTAATAAATCCTGAAACCATTCATGCTGGTCTGAAAAATGGTTTAATACTAAATCAGACTTAATCTTAAATCCGTATTGTTTTGCCTCTTTAATAAATTCTTGGAATTGAGGCATACCACCCAAATCTTTTCGAATATTTTGAGGATTTTTCACATCAAAACCGGCATCAGACATTGGCGAATCTGCAAATGGTAACAAATACAACATTGTTACACCCAAATCTTGAAGGTATTCAAACATTTCTGCTGTATCTTTAAATTGATTTGGTTTTTCCGGTGAAACAACGCCGAATTGATCTACATAAAACATATAGATAATTTCATTTTTATACCAACTTTCACTTCTGGAAAAATCTTCTTTTTTAAGTTCTTCCGAACGATTTGTAATAGCTTTATGCGCAATTTCCATTACTTTATCATATATTTCCGGCGCTTTAACTTCACCATAAATAGCTTCTATAGCATTATTAATTTCAGCATCTAATTTTTTTGGTAAGATTTTAACTTCTTCACCGGAATTTGTTGTCTTATTCGCAACACTTTCTGCAAACACTGATAAATTAGTCAAGAATAATAAGAAAAGTAGTAGTATTGATATAAAACGACGTTTCATAAACCCTCCTAAACTACATTATAGCATTAATATAAAAACGGATGATTTAAACTGAAAATCATCCGTTTATTAGGGATTGTGTGTATATTTTTGAGTCTACGCCTCTATAAAAAGTCGTCTGCCGACAATGTTTGGTTGGTTATTATAATAGCCGGCAAAATAGCCACCCACGACAGGTCTGTTCTGTCCATAAGTGGCAAATGGGTTTTCGTGATTAGAGTTCACAAAAGGATTGTTCGAAGCAAACGGATTGGACGAAGAACTTCTTGTGTTAGTTCTTTTAATCTCACCTGCTTGAAATGTAGGGGTTGGAGTTAATACTCTTGATAATAAATTTACGAAATCTGACATTATTAGTTAAACCTTTCTGAGGTTTTATTAATGATTATTCTTCTTAAGTCAATATTTTAATCGTCAAAATTCTACAAAACTTTAGAATTAAAATTAAAACATCAACCTCTTAGATGATATTTAAACCCAAAGTGATAAAATAATTGATATTACAAGCAAAATTGAAAAATAAACCATTAGGTTTCGAGATTGATACATTCTAATCATAAACCCTGCTTCTCCATTTTGCTTAAGAGTTTCAAGATTTTCCATCGGAAAATGATACCATTTTTTTTCAGGAACACTATCCGGCATGCAAGAATAGTTAATCATTGATTTATAGAAATCAACTGATAACGGTATTGTTAAGTAAACAAAAAATACTTGCCAATCTAAAATATCAAATACACATAACAAAATAACTGATAAATATGCAAATATTAACAAAAACTTTAAAACAACCAAAGAATCCAATTGTGAATCAAAACGATTTGCTATAGTACATTTATTTTCATTTGTATCAAATTCATAATCCATAACAGTATGAATATAAACAAGTACAACTGTTAAAATCATCGTCGGAATACACATTAAGAATGCTTCCTTCGCATAGACACCTGTCATTACATAATAAACTCCGCCAAACAAGATTGGTCCGTAAGCAAGCGCTACCATAAGTTCAGACAAGCAAATTCTTGAAGCGGGTGAATATAAAAGCGCAATTAAGCCTCCTGCCATTGCAAAATAAAAAACTCCAATCCCGCATTTTATAAATAAAAATAAACCACAGATAAATGCTAAAAGGAAATATTTTAATGCAATTAGCAAAACTTTTTTTTCTGTTACCATGCCATTAATTATATATCTACATTTCGTTTTTTGAGATTGTTTAAGATATTCTTCTTTATTAAAATCAACTTGTTTGATAAGAGATTTGTAATCCAAATAATCATCCAAAACATTTGTACCAAGATGTGCTAAACAAATTCCCAAAAGTGCAATTATGCCATATAAAATATTACCTGAATTTACAACACCAAATGTAAAAACAACCATCCAAGACAAAATTGACATAGGAAGCGAAAAAGCTCTTGAATAATAAAGTAATTTTAACGTTTTTTGCAACATCTTTAAATTTCCTTATTCCATTTTAGCAAAATATGTTATTTGAGTAAATATAAAAACGGCTATAATTATCAATAATTATCAATAAACTATTTTTCTAATATTTTGCACTCACAGCATAACTGGCAAGCGCCAAATGTTCCGCCATTCGCTTTAAGATTTTTTCTGAAACAACAGTATTTTGGATTATTGAACAAGTCTTTTAATGATTTATCCTTAACATTACCTATCTTCATACTTAAACACGGATAAACAAAACCTTCCGGATTAATCATCATATTATTATAAGGATAAGTGCAAGGATAATAAATATCTGTCGTTAAAGTGTTTTCATCATGTTGGAAAAACTTTTCAATTCCATCCAGCGGTGAATCTAAGTATTCAAACTTTGGTGAAAAACGAAGTTTAGTTTTGCTTTTAAAACTTGAAATTTCTTTATAAACTTCTTTAAAGTGCTCCATATCAAAATACTGTTTTATAGGATAATTTTCATTAAATTCCGGTATAAAACTTTCTTGCAATACTGAATTTTGTTTCCAGCTATTATTTCTTAAAAAAGAAATAGAAAGAAACTCAAATCCCATTTTATCGCACAATTTGTATAATTTAGGCAAATCATCAAGATTATTTTCTAAAACAATTGTCTTTATATCAACCATTTGTCTTGGTTTTTGTGCTTTAAGATTTTCCAGATTAGATATTATTTTATCAAAAATCCCTTCCTTACCTCGATTTTTATTATGGTTTTCACCATAACCGTCTAAAGATACAGATAACAATAATAACTTATACTTTATAAATGCTTTTATAATTTCATCATTGATTAGGATACCGTTAGAAACCACATGAGTCTTGTTCCAAACTTTTTTCGATGTATAAGCAAAAATATCAATGAAATCTTTTCTTATCAGAGGCTCACCACCAACAAGAGTTACGATTCCATAGAAAGGAATTTGATCTATTACATTTTTCCATTCTTGTAAAGAAAGCTCCTGCTTATCTCTCTCTTTTCCGACATAACAATATGGGCATTGTAAATTACAACGATAAGTTAATTCTAAAAAATATCTAAAAGGTATTTTTGCTTTTCCATATTTATCATTATAAGAAAGTGAAGTATAAAAATCTCTTGCTTTATCAAATATTTCCGAATAATTCATTTTTTACAACCTTGGCGCACGCATTGCACTTTTTTTCTTCTTACTTCCACCGCTTGATGATACCACAACCTTATCACCTGCTTTTATTTCATTAGATATAATTTGGGTTTTGTCATCATCATAAGCACCTAATTCTACATTAAATCTTTTTAATCCTGTTGTTGTTTTAATCCAAACACCTTGTTGTTCATATTTTTGTCCATTAACCTCCGGAGTAAATTTTAACGCTTGGTTTGGAACACAAAGTGCGTCTTTTACATAATTAGTAACTATAGAAACATTTGCACTCATGCCGGGAATTACAAAGCCTTCAGTATTATCTACAGAAATAATTACCGTATAAGTTACAACGTTATTTGTCGTTGTTGAGGCAAGGCGAACTTGAACAACTTTGCCTTCGAATTTTTTATCTTGATAACCGTCTAATGTATAAACAGCTTTTTGACCGACTTTAATTCTTCCGATGTCAGCTTCTGAAACACTTGTTTCAATTTGCATCTGAGTTAAATCTTTTGCAACTTCAAAGAGAGTTGGCGTGTTGAAACTTGCAGCAACAGTTTGACCTACATCTACAGCTCTTGAAATTACAGTTCCGTCTACAGGAGAAGTTATTTTTGAATAACCTAAATTTGTAAGGTTATTATTCAAAGTTGCTTGAGCTGCACTAACTTCAGCATTAGCAGCTGCAACTTCCGCCAAAGCTTGCTGATAATTAGCGTAAGCCAATTCGACTTCGTCTTTAGACACATAATTCTTTTCATATAAGTTTTTATATCTTTGGTAATTATTTTTTTTGTAGTTCAAGGTCGAAGAAGCTTTTGATAAACTTGCTCTTGCATTACTTAGTTTTGCTGTAGATTGGTCAACATTTGACTGAAAAAGGCTTGGATCTAGTTCAGCAAGCAAGTCTCCTTGTTTTACAACAGAGTTATAATCCACATAAATCTTTGATACAGTACCAGATACTTGGGTACCCACAGCAATTGTATTTATAGGTTTAATGGTTCCGGAAGCCTCTACATACTGAGTTATAGTTTGCTTTGCAACAGGTTTTGTTATGTATTTAACTCTTTTTGTTCCAATAATTATTAATGTAATAATACTTATTAAAATTACGCTTGTTAATATAATATATTTTTTCATTTCACTGCTCCCATTGATTTAAGCAAGGTTTCACGTGCCACATTATACTCAAATACAGCTTGTACAAAGCTAAGTTGTGAATTATTGTAATTTGTTAGGGCATCCTGAAGTTCTACATAGTTATTTAAACCAACACTATAACGCCCGTCAGCAAGCTCAAAATTTTCCAAAGTAGCTTTTACCTTTTCATTCATTAACGGTATTTTTCTTTCAAGTTGACGCATATTTATATAGTTTGCTTGAACTTCCCAAAATATATCAGTTTTAGCAATGTTTACATTATGATTTGCAATATCTAACATTGCTTCTCCTTCTTTTACTTGATAATGAATACCTACAGGATTAAGTGAACCTAATCCCATACTTGCACCCACTTGAAAAGGGCTCGTATATGTTGATTCATTTTTTGTATAACCCCAAGACACATCGCCGGTAATTTCCGGCGCATATTGACGTTTTATAGCTTTTAGAGAATATTCCTGAACTTTTGACAACATTCTGTTTGATTTTAAGTCCGGTCGATCTTCTAAAGCTTTATCAACAGCATCCTGCATAGCAAGCTTAAACGGATTTAGTTGATAATCTTGAATTATATCATTATGCTCAATTCCGGAAGTTAACATTATTAACCCGTCAGAATTTTTCTTCGCTATATTTAACGGTTTAATATTATCTATTTCCCGCATCTTTTTTCTATAATCTGCTTTTAAAAACCCGAAATTCTCAGTATTTGTTACTATAAAATTCTGAGATTCTGTGTAATACATCGCATTTTTTAAATCAATTACAGCTGTAGCGAGAGTATTTTGCCCATTTACAAGCTGAATTTTTGCATCTGCCAAGTTTACTTGAGCATTTACAACATCAATTTTTGATTTTAAACCTTCCTCAAACATTGCGTTTGTTCGCTCATAGTTAAGATTGTTGATACGGACATTCTGTTCATAAATATCAAGATTAGCCAGTGCCATTAAAACTTTGTAATAATTAATTTTTACATCATAAACCACATTCAAAACATCATAATCATAATCATATTGAGCAGACAAAACATCATATTTTGCCATATCAATTTTAGCAGTAGTTCTGCCAAAATCCCATATTAACTGTGATATTCCTGCAGTGAAACCTAATGAATTATTATGAGTATTTGCAATCCTTGTACCTTTGTTCCCCAAATGATTATAATTTACTCTTGCTGTCAGTCTTGGTGCGAAATTTGCTTTTTGTTGCCCAATACCACTTTTTGCAACTTCAACTCTTTGTACTGCAACTGCTAAATTAGGGTTATGAGCAATTGCATAATTTACACATTCATCTATTGATAAAGATATAAAATCTTTTACAGGCTTTTTAAATGTCGGAACGCTTGGAAGCTCTATTTCTTCAACCTTCAAGTTTTTATTCTTTTTACTTTTTTCAAGTTTTACTTCATTTTTTTCTCGCTTGAAAAAACTAAACTTAGATTTGCTTTGTCCTTCTTCAATCGCATGAACAGATACTGTTGAAGCTACAACAGACATTAATAAAAGTATTGTTAATTTCTTAAAATGAAATTTATTCACCGCATCTCCTGACAATATTTTATAACAAAATCAATGTTTTTGTGAATTAATAATTTTTAAACGATTTTCGACACTAAAAGTTCATTGCTAAAAAACATCAAAAAAAAACCCGTCTTTGAAAGATGGGTTCGGAATCTTTTTTAATAATTCCTCATGTGTAGAAGGTTAGTGTGTAGGTTGTATGAAAGGTTGTGTTATGTGTTTATTTAATGCTTACATTTATATAAAGTATTTTTCTAATATAAAATTTCAATATTTATTATATATTGTTACAAATATTTACATTTTATAAATGAGCACTTATTAAACTCTCTCTGCCAATTATAAAGTTTCGTAACAAAATTAAAAAAAATTTTAAAGTTTTTCTTAAAAATGACGTATTATATAATGTAAACAAAAGTTCTGGAGTTTTTATGAGCCCATCCGTTCCAAATGAAATTAAATCAGCTATAAAATCAGCAGTTACAAGTTCTGAAGAGGTTATAAGATTAAAAAGAGAAACAGAAAGACTACTTGATGACGCTTGGTGCAATATAGAGAACTGGGTATCAAGATTTGGCTCAGGTTCAGGTTCAGGTTCCGGTTCCGGTAGTTACAACTCAGGTTCTGTTTATAGTTATTCAAAAGAAGAAATGCTGAAAATTTTTTATGAAACAGGTGGTGTATTACCACCAGACCAGCAATGTGCTATTAGTAGCGCAATGGGCTCTGCTAATATTGGTTCAGGAAATTTTGGTTCAGGATTTAGAACTTCCTGTGGAATAGACTTAAATTCTTTAGATTTTACAATTAAAACCGGTGATTTTAAAGGCACAGTTAAGTTAAATTATAGACTAGACCCTTTGTCATCAACACCTATCAGTTATAAAAACTTTACTTTTAGAGGAAGTTATAATACTAATAATTTTTCTGCTAACGCTAATTATAATACAACCTCAAATTCATTAAGTACCGGCGTTAATTACACAAATAATAACAGTAAGATTTCTGTTAAAAGTTCACATAATTTTAATACAGGAAATAATTCTTTTAATGTAGGATATAATTATAACAGCGATAATGTTAATCTTAAAGCCAGTGCTAACTATGATAACAGCTTTTGGGCAGAAGTTGCTTTATCTGTAACTTTTTAAACTAAGAATCTTTTCTCTGTTTACCTTTATTAATATTTAGATTTCTGTATAAATTGATATAGAAATCATCTTTTAGCGAAACCTCACCAGAATTTTCCTGAGGTGTAAATAGTTCAGGTTTTTGAAGTTTAAGTTGTTCATATCCGACTTTATCAATTTCCTCAGCAAGTTCCGGAAAAGCGGCAGCAATATCATTCAAATTACCCTTTTTGCAATCAAAAGTAAATTTATACTGTTCATTTTCTTTAAAAATAGTAATACTGCAGAAATCACCGTAATAATATGTTACGGGTAAATCTTTCAACTCACCATAGAGTTCTTTCATTATAGCTACTCGACCTTCATAATCAGCTTTTGACATTTTTTTAAAAATTGTGAAAAATTCTATAGTTTTTTCTCTGTTAGCTACAATTACATCATTTTCCATACGGTATTTGTTATAAATAGAGTCCATAAAGATTCACCTCGTATACTTATTATAACATTATTTTAAAAATTATTAATATATGATAAAATTTCTATATGAAGAAAGTTTTAGTATTTTTAAAAGCACACGAATTGAATGCAGGATTAATTGATGAATATCAAAAGATAAAAAAAGCCGGTGTTGATGTTCTTATAGTATTCGATAATAAAGACCACAAATTCCCAAAAACTGAAAATCAAGTTGTAAGTTTTGAAGTTAAGGGCGTTGAACTCAATTTTTATTTTACTGATTTTGATATTTATGAATCTTCAAATTTGCCTGGATATTATGATGAAAAAGACGGTAATAATTTTAATCGTTTTATGTGGTACAATGCAGACTATCCTTTATATTTAATTTACAAATTATTTCCTGATTACGATTATTACTGGCAAATTGAATATGACGTTTACTGCAATGGCAAATCTTATAAACCATTCTTTAGTCAGTATAAATCTGACAAAAATGATTTATTAATTGTAAGATATGCAAATGCTGTAGAGTCTTGGTGGCCGGTAGAAAAAAGCCAATGGTGGTTCGACAACAAATTTGTCCATAAGTGCTGTATATTACCAATATTGAGAATCAGTAGACAAGCATTGGATTATTTATACAACAGGCGCCTAGAATTAGGAGAAGCTTATAAAAAACGAATTGAAGAAGATGACGTTCGTTGGATTTTTTGTGAATTATTTGTTGCAACAGAACTGGGAAATAATAAAAAATTTAATATTGCTCCGATCTTAAACCAATATATTACAGATAGACCTATTATAAACCTTGCTGAGACTCGTTTATATCTAAAACCGGATAGTAAATTATATCATCCTGTTAAATAGTACTAAAAAAAAGTTAATAGTTTTTATTAATTGCCTTTATTTATTTATGCATTTATAATAGATAATATACGTGCGGGATAAATTTTGGGATGAAGAGAACTCTTATATTATTAATACTTATAATGTCGTTATTTTGTGGTAATGTTTCAGCACAAAATGTTTACTTCCCGTTTTCGCCTGCTCAGAATGAGGTAATTTTTAACCAATCAATGTTTAATATTGACGTTATAGATCCCGTTACTTCTACAAATTTTAAGGGAATAAACTATCCTGGATTAAGAGGTGCTAACCAGTTAGTAGTTTACACACCATCTTTCGGATTCAGATCAGGTACAAACGAATTTGGCACTGAAGCCATTATTGTTGGTGATACAGTTGTATCTTTAAGCGGGGCAGATTCGTTAATTCCGGCTAACGGTGTTGTTATTAGCGGGCATGGATTAGCCAAAAAATGGATTAATGAGAATATAATGGTAGGTTCTAAAATTCATATTGATGTTGATAACAAAATTATTACATCATACATAACTTCAGACACTTTTTTGTACAACGCAAAAGAAAAGATTAAAGAAGTACAAAATATGATGTATTATTACGTTCAACATTCTAACAATTATAACAGCAAGCGAACTGAGCAAATTTTAGAAAAGGCAATGGATAATGTCGCTAAAGCGACTAAAAACAGTGAAGATTCACAAAAATATTCTTCAAAAGCGATAGATTATGCAAACTTAGCAATGTCAACGGTTTTGCCATATAACCCAACTGAAATGAAAGGTGTTTGGATTAGACCAACATATTTTGACAAAAAAGAAATTGAATCCGTTTTAGACTCTTTACAAGATTCCGGAATAGATACGGTATTTTTGGAAACTTTTTATCATGGCAAAACAATTTTTCCTTCAAGAACAATGGAAAAATACGGATTTATAAAACAATATGAAGATTATGAAGGCTTTGACCCGTTAAAAATATGGATAAACGAAGCTCATAAAAGAAATATTAAAGTACATATTTGGTTTCAGTCTTTCTATGTAGGTAACAAACCTCCAGAAACAAATCCACAATATATTTTAGCTCAAAGACCTTATTGGGCTAATACACAGAAAAAGAATGCATATTCTAATACTATCACGTATTCTATTTCTGAACACAACGGGTATTTTATAGATCCGGCAAATCCTGAAGTGCAAAGTTTTCTTTATGAACTTTTATGCGAAATTATCAACAGATATCATCCGGACGGAATTAATTTGGATTATATAAGATATCCGCAAGCTTTAGCCTCAAACTACAATAATTATGATCAATCCAGTTGGGGTTACACTTTATACGCACGTGCAGAATTTAGAAATACATACGGAACGGATCCGATGGATATAAAACCAACTGATGCACTATGGAATTATTGGCGGATGTATAGATGTAACAAGGTAACTGATTTTGTAAGAAAAGTTAGTTCTTTATGCAGAGCTAATCAAATAACGTTAACTACAGTTATTTTCCCAAATCGACTAAATGCTATTGACACAAAACTTCAAGACTGGAAAACTTGGTCAGCTAATAATTTTGTAGATGGATTTACACCATTATTCCTTACTTGCGATGCAAATACAGCAGCTAATTTAATTGAAGAAGTTCTAAGAAATAAATCTGCTGCAACAAAACTTTATGCAGGTTTGTTTGTAACATTTATGAATGGTTCTGAAACAGATTTAATAAAACAAATTCATATAAGCAGAAAATACACATTAGACGGTTTGGTTTTATTTGATTATGCTCATTTAGGTGAAAAATATATTAACGTACTAAAGGAAAGCGTTTTTAAACCTAACAAAAATATGATATCATCTGCCCAAACAGAAGAAAGTATTGTAACAACGTCAACAACAAAACAAAAAAAGGAAAAGAAAAAACGTGGAAGAAGAAAATAAAACAACAAGACGACCTTTTTTAGGAATTTGGTTTGATTGTTGCGGAACATATGGAAGAATATATAAAAATGCTGCCGGTACTATGTATACAGGACGTTGTCCAAAATGTTTACGATATGTAAGAGTTAGAGTCGGCGGACAAGGCGAAGGCACAGATAGGAGGTTTTTCCGTGGAAGCTAAATTAAATGAATTAAAATTACAAAACGAAGTTTTAAATATATTTTGTGATTTAGTACAAATACCATCACCATCATTAAAAGAAGAAAAAGTTATTAAATGGATTGAAGATTTTTGTAATAAAAACAATTTAGATTTTAGAACTGATGAATACAATAATGTTTACATTAAAGTACCTGCAACAGATAACACCAAAGACTCAATAATGGTTTCCGCTCATATGGATGTTGTTGGTGATGACAGTCCTATTGAATTAATATTTGACGGTCAATTTATAAAAGCTAACGGCAGAACACTTGGTGCTGATGACAAAGTGGGGGTTGCTTGCGGGTTAACATTGGCAAAAGAATTCGCAAACACCGACATTCAACACGGCGGATTAGAAGTTACGTTTACAAGAGATGAAGAAACCGGCATGAGTGGTGTTGAACATTTAGAATTTGGCAACCTAAATTCTAAATATATTTTGGTTTGCGATGCTGATAAACTGGGACAATTACAAATATCAGGTGCGAGTTATACAAATGCTAAGCTGATTGTTAAGGCACTTAAGGGTGGGCATTCCGGCATTGACATCGGCGATGAAGACAGATTAAATGCAGCAAAGCTTATAGCAGAACTCGTGTCAAATTTACCTCAAGGTGTTTATTACAAGGATAATACCGGTGTTATTACTTCTTGTAATGTTGGCGCTATAGTTGCCGGTGGTGTACAAAATTCCGTTCAAAGAATAGTTGAAAACAATATTAAAACAAACGACTATATAACTGAAATTACGAATAAAACTTCTACTAATATTATTAATACTTTAGGCATTGCAACTTATTCTATAAGAAGTGCTTCTGTTCAAAAAGAAAACGAGTTAAAAGATTTGATGAAAAACATAGTCAAAGATTTTAATAAAAAATATGAAAATTTAGCAATGGCTGAAATTGAATTTGAAGTTCATTTATTACCTTTTGAAAAAGCTGATGATGACAGAATAGAAATAGCCCATAAACAAGCTTGCGATAAAATCGGTGTGGAAAGTTTAGTTTCATCATTCCATGCCGGTGCGGAAACTCATATATACTGTCATAATAAAAACGCTCAAGGTGAAACTTTTTTGCCAACATTATTAGGATTAGCTGATATTTATAACATGCATTCTGCTGAGGAAAAAGTTGATTATAACACTATTTTAAAAGGTTATGAAATTCTTAAAAATACTTTTATTGAATTTAACAGATAATAACTAGCAAAAATTATTTTTACGAGTTTTGATATTAAAAAAGGAGCGTAAAATGAATATATCAGCAATTAATGATCAAGCTTTTCAAGGCAAAGAAAAACAATATGGTGCAAAAATTATTGGTGAACTTGGAGATGCAACTAATAAATTATACAAAAGAACATCTATGGAAGTTGATTCTCTTGCTAAATATTACAAAAGAGATGTAAAACTTCAAGAAAATAACGGTGTTTTGTTTGCAAATTCCGGACCAATAACAACTGTATCAAAGGTTTCTGATCTTGAAAATTCTGCCGACAAATTCTTTGAATTTATTTCAAACAACTTTGTTGCAAATAAAATTGCCAAAGAACAATCTTTAAAAAATGGGCTTAATTATTTAGCTTAATTTAATATTTATAAATAAAAAAGAGGATGACTTTGTTATTAAGTCATCCTCTTCTTTAATAAACTTTCTTTTATTTATTAACTTCCACATTAGCCATATAAACGCTTGTTGAAGGAAATGCAAATTCAATACCTTCTGCTCTGTAGTGATGAATAATTTGTCTTAGAATTTGGCTTTTTACCATTGTTAAACCTGCCCAAGTTGTTTCAGGAGTATAGGCAACCAGCCTTACTTGGATAGAACTTGCTGCTAAGTTTTCAACAAATGCAACAGCACCATCTTTAATATTACTATGAGTACTAGCTATTTCATTTAAAATTTCTACCGCTCTGTCAATTTTTTCATTTGAAGTTCCGTATTCAATATCAAGAGTCAAATCAATTCTTCTTTGATTGGCTTTTGAAACATTAACTATTTCATTATTAGCTAATAAATTGTTAGGAATATTAACTTCAAACCCTTGTATTGTTCTTATAGTAGTCGAACGGAAATTTACATCTTCAACAGTACCTTCATAGCTATCAAAAGATATGTAATCACCTACTTTATAAACTCGGTCTGCCAATAATCCTATTGACCCAAAAACGTTCCCAATAGCTTCTTTTGCGGCAAAACCTACTGCCAAACCGGTAATACCAAAACCTGCTATTAGCGAACTCACGTTATATCCAAAACTTTGTAAAAATCCTGCCAACAATAAGAAAATAATAACCACTTTTACTACTCTGGTAAAAATAGGCATTAAATTAATCAAAGGTGAATCGGAATGTTTTTTCTCCAACATTCTTTCCAGTTTATTATTAAACACATCTGTAATTTTACAAAAAACATAAATTAAAATTATATTTACAATAATACCAATAATTAATTTTGAATGTGTCGCTAAAAACTTCATAACAAAATCAAAGGCTGTATTTAGTGAAAATTCCATCTTTTACTCTCCCTTTTTTATCTCTCTTAATTTCTTTAATTCGTCTTGGAATGGAGAAATTTTAGTTAACTTATCCATAATTTCCGGCATCTTTTCTATTACAAAATCTACTTCTTTTTCTGTTGTAAATCTTGATAACGAAAATCTAATAGAACCGTGCAAAGCAGTAAACGGCACACCCATTGCTCTTAAAACGTGGCTTGGTTCTAAAGAGCCGGAAGTGCAAGCACTTCCCGAACTTGCGCAAATACCCAAATCGCTTAAATGCAGTAAAATTAATTCGCCTTCTACATATTCAAAACCGATATTTGTTGTATTTGGAACTCTATTCAAAAGATTTGCATTTAATCTTGAATTGTATACGTTTCTTAAAATACCGTTTTCTAATTTATCACGTAACCTTTTTACTTCCTTTAACTCGTATTCCAAAGCATCAGAGGCTAAAGTAGCTGCTTTTCCCATACCTACTATATAAGGAACATTTTCTGTACCGGCTCTAAGTCCTCGTTCCTGATGACCGCCATTTATAAGCGAAGTTAGTCTGGTTGAAGAATTTACATATAATGCGCCAACACCTTTAGGTGCATGGAATTTGTGTCCTGAAATTCCCAAAAGGTCAATCTTAGTATCTTTAACATTCATCTGAATTTTTCCGGCAGATTGAACACCATCCACGAAAAATTTTGTTTGTGGTGAACGTGATTTAATTATCTCAGCAATTTCTTCAACCGGATTTATAACACCGGTTTCATTATTTGCCCACATAACAGAAACCAAAGCTGTGTCTTTTCTAAGTTTTTCTGTTAATTCACTTATGTTTAAATCGCCTTGAGCATTTACACCGATATAATCAACTTCATATCCTTGTTTTTCAAGTTCTTTGTATGTATTCAAAACACAAGGATGTTCAATTTTTGTTGTAATAAGATGTCTTTTTTCTTTATTGCAATTAACAACTCCCTTTATTGCCGTATTTGCAGACTCAGAGCCACAAGAAGTGAAATAAATTTCTTTTTCATCCTTTGCGCCGACAAAATCTCTGATTTGCGCTCTAGCCTCTTGTAGAGCTTTTGCCGGTTTAGAAGCAAAGCTATACATACTTGATGCGTTTGCATATTCATCCCTTAAATAAGGTAACATCTCATTCAGAACTTTTTCATCAACTTTTGTCGTTGCATTATTATCTAAATATATCATTTTTCTCTTTCTTTAAAATTATTAACCTACTTGTTCAACTACAATTCGATTATCAACTTTTTCTTTTAATTCAGCTTCTACAAAGTTTTTTAATGTCATTGAAGCATTTTTACAAGCCGAACATACACCTATGAGCTTAACTTTTACTATATCACCATCTATATCAACAAGCTCAATATCACCACCGTCTTTTTGAAGTTGAGGTGCAATTTGTTGTTCCAAAACTTTACCGATTTTCAGAATTTTCTGAGTTGGTGTAAGCTCTTGTGTTTCCGGCTTTTTATTCAAATATGTACTTATCATATCTTGTATAATATTTTTGCATCTGCCACAAGCACCACCGGCTTTTGTGTAATTAGTAACTTCATCTAAAGTTGTTAAATTGTTTTGTTTTATTGCTTCCCAAATTTGATTTTCAGTAACATTAAAACAGGTACAAATAATTTTTTCACCGGCTTTAGAATGCTCATCCATTAACTCGAGTTCTTGCCATTCTTCAGAGTCTTCACCATAATATTTTTTCAAAGCATCTTCTAAAGCTTCTCTACCCATTACAGAACAATGCATTTTTTGAGCAGGAAGTCCGCCTAACTTGTCTGCAATATCTTTATTTGTTATTTTTTTAACTTCATCTAAAGTTTTTCCGATAATCATTTCTGTCAAAATACTGGAAGATGCCACTGCAGAACCGCATCCGAAAGTTTGGAATTTTGCATCCTTAACAATATTACCTTCAAGTTTTATAAATAATTTTAATGAATCACCGCAAGCAAGAGAACCCGCTTCACCAATCAAATCCGCATTTTCTATTGAGCCGACATTTCTTGGATTTCTATAATGATCCATTACCTCTTCTGAATAATCCCACATTTTATACCTCTTTAAGCTGGATATTTACAATTTATATTGTATAACAAAAATTTAATTCGGGAAATAAACCGCATAATAAAATAACTGCTATTTTATATTTATTTAAAGTTGCAATAGTTTTTTGATAAATTATAATCAAATTAGCATGACAATTATCCAAAAATCACAAAAAGCATTAGAATACGACAAGATTTTGACTGAACTGGCTAAATTTTCTAAAACAGAACAGTCCAAATTATTATGCGAAAATTTAACACCTTTTGTTCGGTTTGATGATATTGAAACAGAATTAACATACACAAAAGAAGCTAAACATATTTTAGACTTTGTGAATGATATACCTGTTGAAAAAATTGTCAATTTTTCAAAATTAAAACTAAAAAATGAGTATTTTATAGAAGATGAACTTGTTGATATTGCAAAAACTCTTAGAACATTCAGGATAGTTCGAAATTATTTAAAAGAAAATTTAGACTCAGAAGCTAAGCTTAATTCTCTGGCAGAATGCTTATATGCAAATAAAGAATTAGAAGATAAGCTTTTTGAAACTTTTGATGAAAATTTACGAGTTAAACAAAATGCCAGTCCTGAACTCAGCGGTTTATATTCTTCTTTAAAAGATACTGAAACAGCCTTAAAAGATAAAGTTCGAGATTTAATGAACTCTGCCGAATTTCAATCACATTTACAAGAAAATATTTATACAATGCGTGATGACAGAATAGTTTTTCAAGTAAAAGCTTCATCTAAAAGTAAAGTTTCCGGTATTGTACACGATGTTTCCGCTACAAATAGAACTTTCTATATCGAACCTTCACAAATTGTTCCGATTAATAATAAAATAAGAGAAGTTAAGTCTAAGATTTACGCTGAAATAATCCGAATTTTAACCACTCTAACAAACGAAATAAGAAAAGATTTAGAAGCCTTAATATCGTCAGAAAATATTCTGGCTCAAATTGATTTTCATTTCACAAAAGCTCGTTATGCAATAAGAACGGACTCAGTTGAACCGTATTTGTCAAAAAACAAAATAGTAAAAATTGATTTAATGCGACATCCTCTACTAATAGGCAGAGTTGATAACATTGTTGAAAACGATTTCCTTATAGGTGAGGATTACAGGTCGATTATCATAACAGGTTCTAACACCGGTGGGAAAACAGTTGCTTTAAAAACTGTCGGATTATTTATTTTAATGGCTAAATCCGGTTTATTTCTACCTTGTGCAGAAGCTCATATATATCCATTTGAAAACATTTTGGCAGATATCGGCGATGAACAAAGTATTCTTCAAAACTTATCAACATTTTCATCTCACATGAAAAATGTTATAGATATTATCAAGATTGCAAACTCTGAATCTTTCGTATTAATAGATGAACTCTGTGCCGGAACAGATCCGCAAGAAGGTGCAATTTTAGCCGAAGTTATACTCAAAGAGTTGGCAAACAAAGGCTCAAATTCCGTAATAACAACGCATTATGGGGAATTAAAAACACTGGAATTTTCTGATCAAGTATTCAAAAATGCAAGTGTGGAATTTAACACTGAAACATTATCACCTACATACAAATTAATAATTGGTATCCCCGGTTTGAGTAATGCTATTTCAATTTCAGCGAATTTAGGATTAAATCCGGAACTTATCGAACAAGCCAAAGAACTTCTTATTACCCAAAGAGATCCTTCAAGTTTGGCTGTCGAAAGATTACAAGATACGCAACAGAGATTAGATTATAATCTAAAAGAAGCTGAAGAACTTAATGCTCAAGCAGATGAACTTAAACAACATTATGAAAAAGAACTTTCTCAGCATAAAAAAGATAAAAAACGAACACTTAAAGCTATTAAAGACAGGTTTGAAACTCAATTAGATAGTGCCAAAGATGAGATAAAAGAAATTTTAAACGAATTAAGACAAGAAAAATCCGAAAAAATTGCCAGACGCTCATACGCTCGCTTAGCTGAGTTGGAAAAAGGGTTTAGGGGTGATTTGCATAACTTGGAAGAAAAAGAACAATACAAAGAATTAGATTGGAATAAAATAAAAGTAAATGATAAAGTTATGCTAAAAGAGTTAAACCAAGAAGTTACAATTTTATCTTTACCGGATAAAAATGAAAGCCTTTATATTCAAATGGGAATGATAAAAACAAAGATAAAAAAGGATCGTCTTGCCGTATTTAACAAAGAAATGGCTAAAAAAGTTGTATTACCGAATTATCAAAAAGAAACATTTACTCTAAAAAAATACAATATTTCAAATACTCTTGATTTAAGAGGCAAGCGAGTAGAAGAAGCCTTGGATGAATTAGAAGGTTACTTAGACGAAGCAAGCCTTGCTAACTTAACACCGGTGTATGTTATTCACGGACACGGTACCGGTGCTTTAAAATCTGCCGTTAGAGAATTTGTAAATTCATCACCGTATGTTGCAAAACACCGTATTGGCGAAGAAGCTGAAGGTGGCGACGGCGTATGTGTTATTGATATAAAATAATTATTAGCCTTTTTCATCAGCAGGTTCTCTGCGAATTAAATCAAGAGCAGCTTTTAGTTTAGCGGAAAGGCTCACATAATAATCGTGATGTTTTTCACTTGCATCAGCAGCAACTTCACACACTCCGATTAACTGCTTTATCAAATCTATTGTCATTACGATTTCTTTATGCAAATCACCTTCTTCATTTGTAGTATTTTTTATATTGTTTTCATAAAGTTCTTTCCAATTTTTCAAGCTGTTAGCATTTTTTTGATTTAACTCTGCCCAAGAATAAATATGATCCATTATTTTTGGATTTACTGATATTTCTTCGTTTTGATGTAATTTTTCCGTTGCAACGGCATATTTTTCAACTGTTTTTGCAACTTTATTTGCTGCTGAAACAAATTTTGCATCTTCTTTGTACCTTACTTCAAAAGGTTTTGTCGGTAATTCTTTTTTCTCGTTATATTCGATATTTGCCAAACCACCTAAAACTCCTGCAATCTGCACCGGATCTAAATTTTCAAGAATTCTGCCTGCTAAAACATTAATAATCGGAATTTGTTCATATCCGTTTAAATGCTTAATCATCTTACCTTTTGTAGATAATTCACCATTACTTTTTATGTAACCTTCAGTATTTAGAATTCCTTTTTTTACATTATAAGCCTCAACAAGCTCATTTAATTTTTCTTGATTAACACCGTTTTTACTATCATAAACATAATAAGATTTGGATAAAAACTGTTTTAAATCATCTTCTTCATAAGAATTTGCAATATAAGTAGCTACTGTTGAATAATCTAAATCCAGCCTGCTTTCCAAGCGATTAGGCGGTGAAGAAATTAAGCTTTCATATAATTTTGTTTGTTCTTGGTTACAACTCATTAAATAAACATAACCAATTTCGTCAATGCCACGGCGTCCTGCTCTACCGTCTTCTTGAGCTTCTTCGTTCGGTGTTTTTGGTTTTCCTGCCACAATCGGACTTGAAATAACCACTGTTTTTGCCGGCATGTTTATACCTGCAGATAGAGTTGTTGTTGCAATACAGACTTTTACTAATTTCTTTTGGAATAATTCTTCAACAAGTTTCTTTTGGTTCGGTAACATTCCCGCATTATGTATTGCATAACCTTTCAATAATGCTGTTGTGTTCAACCCTTCACCTAAATACACACCTTTATCAATGTAATCTTCTTTAATAATACGAGCAATTTCATCTTGTTCTTTTTCTGTAGTCAACAATTCACTCTCATTTGATAAAAATTTTAATAAATGTTTACTGTCTTTTTTACTATATACAAAATAAATAGCAGGCAATTTACCTTCTGTATTTAATTTCCTTGTAATTTCTTTGAAAGATGCATCATTAGGCTTTGCATTAACAGATTGAGATTTTCTCACAGCATCTTTTTTAGCAATTATTTTTTCCTTTTTGCTACCGCCTCGAGGTATTTTTAAATCCGGAGCAACTCTGATAATTTCTTTAATCAAAGGTACATGACGGTTTTCTGGCGGTACGTTTATTAATACTGTTTCTGTACCTTTATTTAGATTTGGTCTGTAAGAATCATCCGGCGTAACAGCAATTCCCTTACGATTTTTAGTTGAAGCTATCCAGTCATTTATTTCTTCATTATTCCCGATTGTTGCAGATAATGATAGCATTTGAACATCATCTGGAGTAAGCATAATTGATTGTTCCCAAATACCGCCCCTGTCAATATCATCAAGGTTATGTAATTCATCAAAAATAACTGTTTTTAAATTTCTTGGTAAACCGCCATAACCCTCATCATTCAAATCATTTTGAGCCATATTTCGATAAACTTCGGTTGTCATAATCACTATCGGTGCATCTGTGTTTATTTTAGTATCACCGGTTATTATACCAACATTTTCTTCACCATAAATATCTGAAAATTCTCTATATTTTTGATTACTCAACGCTTTTAACGGTGAAGTGTAAAAACTTTTCCAGCCCTCTTTTAAATTTTTAGTTATAACATATTGCGCAATAGCTGTTTTGCCGGTTCCTGTTGGTGCTGTTACAAGAACATCATTGCCCAAATTCAAATTCATGCCGGCAGCTTTTTGAAAACTATCAGGTGCGTATGGTTTTCCGGTAGTTTTATCAATTTTGAGTTGGTAATAATTATCATCAAGTGATTTGTTAAAATCCTGAAAAAAAGTTGAAACTACAAGTCCTGTTGCACCCATTGCCGCTACTGCAGGTTTTGCAGCTTGTAATACATTTGTTTGCTTAGAGCTTTGCTTTATTTTATTTAAAACAGGTTCTACTTTTATACCGGAAATAATTGGTTTAATTTTTGTCATACAAACATCCTTTTTCAGTCTAAAACTTCTAAAAAAATAATTTGCTAGCATAAAATAATTATCATTTTATAAAAAATAAAAATTAGTATTTGATATAGCTTAGTTAGGGTTATAAAAAACTTTTATATACTTTATCTTATAGTTACTAAATTTAATAATTAATATGAGGTTATAAATATGAAACAAATAATACCTGAAAAAAGTTCTGAAAAAGTTGCAAAATTTCTTAAAAAAAATTCGTTACACAAAAGAGATTTTGCTGAAATGATTGGTGTAACTTTATCTTACGTTTACAATTTAATAGATGAAACAGTCCCTTTTTCTACAAGAGGAACTACTCTTGAGCGAATAGCTACTGTTATGGAGATTAATCCTGAAGATTTCGGTGAATACAGAATTCCGCAAGAGCCAATATTAATAGACGAATCCGTCGAGATTTTAAAAGAGTATATTAAAGAAAACAAGCTTAGCGTTATTTCTTTTTTAAAAGCATTTCCACGCAAAAAAAGACTTGAAATTGTAGATATTCTTAGAGGCGCTATGCCATTACCAATTGATTATAAAGAGCTTAACTTAATCGGTAAAACTCTTAATATGCCGTCAGAAGAAATTTATATGATTTGGGAAAGCAGGTTAAAACAAGTTCTGGAATCAGCCGGCATGAATATCTATTCAAACACAGGGTTAATAAACTCAATGTTCGATTGCGCAAAAAAATATCTTACAACACAAAAGAACTAATCTTTAATCTGAAATATACATTTTACACAATGAGCCTTTGGTTGCAATACAGGATTATCCTCTAAATCATACATCCTTGCTACTCTCGTAACCAAAGGTTCTCTGCATAAAGGACATCTAAGATTAGTTTCACGTCTTAAGATTTTAGCTTTCAAAGCATCCAATTCTTCTTCCGAAACAACTTGAAACTCGTAAGAACGTTCATATTTTTTTATATCAGCAGGTGAACATTTTAGAACTCTTGCTAATTTTTGACGTTGAGTTACTGATAGAAAAAGTTCTTTACCTGATTCAATTTCTTCCAGAACTTCAATTTCAATATTTGCTTTTTCAGCAAGCCCATATATTGAATAACCGGCTTTTTCTCTTCTTGTTTGTATAAATTCCGCTAAACTTGTCATAGGTAATTTATACCATAAAATCAGCACTTTTGGCGCCAATTGTAAACATTTGTAACAATATTAGTAAAAACATTAAAGTTTTAGAAAAATATGCCGTAATACATGTCAAGCAAAAGGAAAAGGAGACGCCGTCATGGGTTTGGCAGCATCACAAGCAAGGTTATTGAGTTTAATAGCTAAGCAATCAAATCTCGAATATCAAGGGCAACAGATAAACAATGAAAGAACTGTTTTATCTCAACAAGTTACTGATTTGTATAACAGCCTATTAGCGTTAGATGTGCCAACACCTCCAAGCACACAGGAATTTACGAAGGTAGAGTATTCAGGTGATGACGGGGCAACACATTTTACAATCGGTACAATTAAACCATCCGGTGAAAAATACTTAGTTGAAATTAAAACAGAACAAACAGGTGGAACTTTATCTGCAAACTATGGTACTTCTGTGGTAGAGAAAGATGAAAACGGTAAAATTCTAACAATCCAAGGTAAAGATGCTTATACTTGGGCAGAAGCTATGGCAGAAGAACCGGGTTTTGACTGGGGCAAGTACGAACAAGCTGTAAGAAATACTTATACAACAGGTGATGAAGCAAATTCAATTGATAAAGATGATTTTTATGTATTCTTTGTAGTTTCAGACACCGGTGTTAAACAGCCTCAATTTGCATTTGCTGAAGATGTAAACTCTCAAGACGGTTACGCAAAAGTTTATTCATACCAAGCAAATGGTCAATTTACTCACTCAGAACAAATTGATGAATGCTTGCTAGAATTCGATACTTCAGGTAGAATTATAAAAATCAGTATCCCACATAGAGATTTTGCTACCGGTAAAATTGTTTCATACCAAGAAGTTCCATTAAAAGCAAGCCAAGTAACAGACGAGTTAGCATACGAAGATGCATTTGCTCAATACGAGTATGCAATGTATCAATATGATAAAAAACAAGAAGAAATAACAGCTCAAACACAAGTTATTCAACAAATGGACAGAAACTTAGAATTAAAATTAACAAGACTTGATAACGAAAGAACTCAAATCACAACAGAAATTGAAGCTCTTGATAAAGTTATCAACGATAATATTGAAAAATCTTATAAGACATTTAGTGGTTAGAAAAGTATCCCCTGTTAAGGGACATTATAGTCGAAATAGATCGAGAGCCCCGATGAGGGGCTCTCGGGTTTTGAATACTTACTTGTAGATACTCTTTATCCTTGGCAAAATGTTACGTGCGTAGCACCCCCGATGAGGGGCCCTCTGGTTTTGAATACTTACTTGTAGATACTCTTTACCCTTGGCAAAATGTTACGTGCGTAGCACCCCCGAAGAGGGGCTCTCGGCTTTTGAATACTTACTTGTAGATACTCTTTACCCTTGGCAAAATGTTACGTGCGTAGCACCCCCGATGAGGGGCTCTCGGCTTTTGAATACTTACTTGTAGATACTCTTTACCCTTGGCAAAATGTTACGTGCGTAGCACCCCCGATGAGGGGCTCTCGGCTTTTTACTTAAAAAGGTAGACTGAAGTCTACCCTACAGTGCTTACATTTACCCCTATCCTCTTGCACAAATAGTTTGAGCAACATAAACCCCAGAAGCGGAAGCTTGTATTAAACCTCTAGTAACACCGGCACCATCACCAATTGTAAATAGGTTTTTAACACCTTCTGTCTCAAGTTCATTTGTTAATTTAACTCTTGCAGAATAGAATTTAACTTCAATACCGTATAACAGAGTATAGCGTGAAGCAGTTCCCGGTGCAATTTTATCAAGCGCAAACAGCATTTCTATAATACTCTTCATCTGCCTGTACGGAATTACCAAGCTCAAATCACCAGGTGTAGCGCAAGTGAGTGTCGGTTCAATTATACTTGATTTAATTCTGTCTGGCGTAGAACGTCTGCCTTCAAGTAAATCCCCAAACCTTTGAACAAGTATTCCGCCAGCCAACATATTAGCAAGACTAGCAATATGCTGACCATATGCAATAGGCTCCTTGAATGGTTCGGTAAACTTCTTACTTACTAAAAGCGCAAAATTGGTATTTTTTGTTTTGATATTTGCATAACTATGCCCATTAACAGTCGCAATACCATTATAATTTTCCTGAACAACTTCACCGTTAGGATTCATACAAAAAGTTCTAACTTCATCCCCGAATGTAGGTGAATGATATACGAGCTTTGATTCATACAATTTATCAGTTAACGGTGCAAATACCGGCGCAGGAAGTTCAACACGCACCCCGATATCTACCGCATTATTAACCATGCCTATTTTATTTTTGGCAAATTCATGAGTAAGCCAGTCAGCTCCTTCTCTTCCCGGTGCAATAATTGTGTATTCTGCTTTAATTGTTTCGCCATTGTCAAGTACAATACCTTTTACTTGTTCACATTCCACAATAAGACTTTGGGCTGCAACATTGTTTAAAATAGTAATTTTATCACTCAAATAGTCTTGCATATGTTTCAGAACATCAAGACTTCTTTCTGTTCCAAGGTGTCTTACAGGCGAATGAACAAGTTTTAATTCAGCTAAAGCGGCTTGTCTTTCAATTTCATGGAACACTTCCATATTTGTACCGAATAGCTCATCAGTAGCACCGTGTTCTAAGTATAAATCGTCTGCATATTTGATATATTCTTCAACCTTTTCTCTTGGCATATAATCGACTAAGTGTCCGCCAACATCAGGCGTAAGAGTAAGTTTACCATCAGAGAAGGCACCTGCACCACCCCAACCGCAAAGTAAACCGCAACGTTTACAGTTAACACACTTAGGTGATCCGTTTCTTATCGGACAAATTCTTTTTTCAATTTTTTGACCTTTTTCAATAAGAATAACATTCCATTCAGGTCTTAATTTAACAATTTCTAAAGCCGTAAAAATTCCTGCCGGTCCGGCACCTATGATTGCAACATTGTACATACTCCAACACCCCTTTTAGCTGTATTACTTACTAACAATACACCAAACAAAGCTATAAATCAAATTTTTACACGTCATTATTTAGTGTTACAAAAGCATAATACTTAAGAATGATTTTTTAAAATTAGTTAAAAAAACGTAATATATTCATTGCACTAACCCCAAAAACATGCTAGAATAAACACATAGTGTAGGTTTTAAAATTTAACTGAACAACCCGTCGAAAGACGTTATTTATATAAAATTATGTGCTACTTATAAATATGGGAGGAAACGCCAATGACCGTTACCGCAAGTGAAGTTAAAAAGACAAAAAAGTCTACATTTAATGATGAGTTTGAAAACTATTTAAAGAAACAACAAATCAAGACAACATTCAATGGTTCAGAAGTTGAATCTTTTTCTTGGTATAAAAAAGCTTTAGGATTAGCTTAAAAATTGTTGAATAAAAAAACAATAAGTTGAGGGAATCTTTTTCCCTATCAGACAGACTTAAGCGAGGCGAAATTTCTTTCAGAAATTTCGCCTCGCTATTTGAATATTAATCATAAGCAGTTGCTGTACCGGCTTCATTACCTGATACCATCAAAGCAAGCGGTATAACCCTGCCTAAAACTTTAACAGGTTTTGCATCAGATATTAAGTTCGCTGCAACCACAACGTCATCTAAATGTGCCGGCAAATCTGTTAATTCAACGCCACGTTCCTTAGAATTATCTTGGAACAAGAAATTACAGACTTTGTTCATAACGATATTTGCCAAGAAAATTCCTGCAGTAACACCCAAAAGTCCGGCAATGGCTTTTTGTGTTGGTCCTGATTTTTCGAAAACATTGTCAACAAGTGCACCTACCGTTAAAATAGGAATGGCAATATTTCCAAAGTGCATCAAAGTTTCTCTGTTCTTAGCTTTCCGGTTTTCTTTATTTTTGTCGATCATATACCCGCCGGCAAGCCCACCTAAACAGCTTCCGGCACCAATAGTTATAACTTCTTTCTCTTTATATTTTACATTAGCTAAATAAGATTTTTTAATATTTTTAAACATTTTCTCAGGCTTTAAAGAATATCCGGCTCTTTTTGCAAGTATAGCTGTTGAAGCGGCTACACCCAAAGCTGTTGTTGCCATTACCGTAGCTTTTTGTTTTTTTGTATAATAATCGGAAGATCTACTCTTATGCTCAAAAGCCGGCGCAAAACTTGCGTCGTAGTTCGTAAACATATAATTACATTTAGGTGTTACTTGCATTTTGAACCTTCCGATAAGATAAAAACACCTAAAAAGAAAAATTGCGCATAACTTATAATAACTTTACACAATTGGAGAATAAAATTTTGAAATTTCTTCAAAATATCTTTCTAAAGCCTTATAACCGTTATATATTTCATTCGTAATAGAAGCATATCTGCTTGCAACAATATATTTAAGCTCCTTACAACGAATTTGAAGCAACATGTCAGCTTCTTTTCTTAATAATTCATTAGATGAAGTTGACCATTTTTTTAGGTATGACAACTCGTCATTAATTTGTTTAATTGTTGAAAATTCAAGAGTATTAAAATCGTATTTTTGAAGAAGTTGTCTTTCTGTGTTGTTAATTCGACTTTGAACTGCTTGAAATCTATAAACACGTTTTATGATAACATAATTATCAGCGACACGACGATGAGAATAAGGAACAGAACTCTTAGCTAAAAGTGCCGAAGTTGACAGCGCTGTAAACGCATCTTCATCACTAGAAAAAGTGCTTTGCACCGGATATACAGTTTCAATCTTCTTACTTACCACAGCAATCTCCTTTATCCTTTTCATCAACCTAAGAAAATCATATCCGAATTTTGTCAAATTGTCATTAAAATTGTAACGAATATTTACATTAATATTTTTAATGTCTAATTGTGCTTCTTTCTAATGCTCTTACAAATTTTGTTGGCAAGTTTTCTTGCGAATTAATTGAACCAACCAAAATTGTTTTGCAGCCTAAAAGCTTTCCTGCCAAAATATCAGTCAAAGGTCTATCGCCTACCATAACAGCTTCTTTAGGATCAATATTTACTGATTTTAAATATTCACCCATAACTTTTGGGCTTGGCTTATTAGCTCTGCCAACAACCTTACAAGGAGCAATTTTATTAGCATTTTCAATATATGTATCATTTTTATTATTCGAAATAATCGCTACTTCAAAATCATTTATAAAATTTTTGAACCACTCTAAAGTTTCCGGCAAAAACTTTGCTGATTTTGACACCATAACAGTGCTATCCAAATCAAACATCAAGCATTTTATGCCTTGTTGTTTAAGCGCTTCAAAATCAATATCGTAAACATTTTTTAGATTATAATCAGGTTTTAAAAACATTTTTCCACTCTCTTTAAAGTTTAACTACACGCACATTTTGCAACTTCATTCACACCATTTTTTATTCCAACAGTTCGAACAAGCGCATATTCAAAATTCTTTGGTTCAACTGAGAATTTAACCCATAATTCATTGTTTGTATTCGCAAGCTCTAAGACTTCGTCTTTATCATTTTTTATCTCAAGAACTTGAGTTACAAATTTTTCATCCGGAGTAATTATCTCAATGTCTTCATTTTTATTGAACTTATTTTTGGTCTTTATCTTATACCAATCGTCTTTTTTATCCCAAATTTCGCACAAAAAATCAGCTCCTGCCAAGCCCTTTGAAATATCATAGCTATAACCGTCTTTTGGATATCCTTCGCCCAAATAAAAACCTGTTGTATAACCTCTGTTTCCAACTTTCAAAAGTTCTTCAAAATAAGGTTGCATATCGGCATTGGGATTGTTCCAAACCATATCAATAGCTTCTCTATAAGCTTTTGCAACTGCTGAAACATAGTATAAACTTTTAGTTCTGCCTTCTACTTTGAAAGAATCAATACCTGCATCAATCATTTCTTTTAAGTGTTTTACCAAGCATAAATCTTTAGTAGAAAGTATATGCGTGCCTTTTGAATTTTCTTCAATCTCGTAATATTGCCCAGGGCGAGTTTCCTCAACAAGTTTGTAACTCCAACGACAAGGTTGAGAACAGTTGCCGGAATTAGCTTTTCTTTCGCCATCGGTCATGTAATCGCTTAACAAACAACGACCAGAGAAAGAAACGCATTGTGCACCATGGATAAAGCATTCTAATTCCATATCAGGAACTTTATTTTTTATCTCAGCTACATCTTTAATTGGTAGCTCTCTTGCCAAGATTGCACGAGTTGCACCCATATCCTGCCAAAAACGTACCGCTTCATAGTTTAAAATATTAGCTTGTGTAGAAACATGAATTTCAGTATTTGGCATATGTTTTTTAGCTAATCGCATAATTCCTACATCACTAATAATTAATGCATCAGGATTAGACTCAACTATTCTGTCCATACAAGCTTCTAAATTTTTAATATCGTTGTTGAATGCAAAAATATTTAGTGTTAAATAAGCTTTTGCACCCATTTGATGAGCGGTATCAATCGCTAATTTTAAGTTGTCAAGCGTGATTAATTCGCCCTTTCGCATTGCTCTAAGGCTGAAATCCACTACACCCAAATATACGGCATCGGCACCGTATTTTACCGCATATTTCAATTTTTCAACGTTGCCTGCAGGCATTAATAATTCTGGCTTTATCATACGCTAATTGTAACATAAACATCTTAAACAGTTTTAAATTTTTAAGTTAAGTTTTGTTAACAAAATCATCAATTTGTATGATTTTATTTTTAAAAACTACTGCTAATATATACCTATACTCCTTAAAAAACGACGATACACATATCCCTAATCAACAGCTATGCACGAGATTCGTTCATAGCTTTTTCTTTTAATAACACTTTCTGACTAGGTATATTAGGTTTGTATAAGTTGGTAAATATAATATTGAAAAAATATTGTTATATACTAGAATTGGTATATAGATTAATCCGGTTAGGGAGTTGACTTTATGAATAACAATAAAAAACTTTTATTTATACAAATACTAGCATTTGTAGGTATTTTATTATCTGTCGAACTTGCTATTATTTACTACAATGCTAACTATAATAAATATGCACTATCGAGCTTTTGTTCCGTTAGTGATTTTATTGACTGCGATGGTGTGGCTAAAACTAAAACATCACAATTTTTAGGAATCCCGTTGGCTTATTGGGGAATATTCTTTTATTCAACGGTTTTATTTTTAACCTTTGTTGAAAAATTGAAAAAAATTAAATTCTTAAAGTTTTTAGAAGTTTTTAAAAACCCGTTAGCATATATTTTTGTACTTGGATTGATAGCTTTTGCTTGTTCGATGACTCTTGCTGGTATAAGTTTATACGGTATAAAAAAATTATGTATCCTATGCTTTATTACATATTTTATAGATTTAATAATTGCTCTTGTTGCATTAGGTGATTTTAAGAATTTTATACCTCACATAAAATCAACTGTTTTAGATTTTATTGACGGTGTTAAAACTTATACAAAAACATTTATAGTTTTATTGTTATTATTCAGCGGATTTTTAACTTATAGCGGTATGACATTGAATTTTGTTCCACATATTAAGAAAAGAAAAGAATTTATAATGTATCGTAGCATGAAAGTTAATCCATACCGGGTAAAAGGTAATATTTTGGGTAACGAAAACGGTAAAGTTATTGTTGAACTTTACTCTGATTATGTTTGTCCGTTGTGTTACATTAATAACATAATGATACACAAGGCTGCAAAGGAGTTTTCTAACATACTTGTAATTCATAAAAATTATCCGTTTGACAAAGAGTGTAATAAGTATATCAGTGCCAGTATGCACCCAAGAGCTTGTTATATGTCAAAAGCTGCTCTTGCTGCTGCAAAACAAAATAACTATTGGGAAATGAGTTCTTTATTATATGAAAGACAACCTAAAAAAGAAAAACATCTCGTTAAATTGATTGAAGAACTTAATTTTGATCAAGAGAAATTCTTTGCAGATATGGAATCTGAAGAAGTTAAACAAGAATTAAACGCACAAATGAAAGCTGCATATGATTTGGATATTGACGCAACGCCAACAATGATAATCAATGGCGATAAGATTGTCGGTATTAAACCTTATGATGAATTAAAGAAAATACTAAAAGATCATGGTGCAAAAAGATAAAAGAATATTATTACATACATGCTGTGGAGTATGCTCTGGATATCCTATTTCTTATCTTAAAGATTTAGGATATTCCGTTGTTGCATATTTTTGTAATCCTAATCTAGACACTGAAGATGAATTTTTAAAAAGATTATCCGCTCAACAAACTGTTTGTAAATATTTTGAGGTTGACTTGATTACTGAACCATACAACCACAAAGAATATTTGGATTTTATTAACGGTTTGGAAAATGAACCGGAAAAAGGTATGCGTTGTGAAAAGTGTATTGAAATCAGATTGTTAAAATCTGTTCAAAAAGCTAAAGAGTTAAAAATCACTGAATTTACCACGACTCTAACTGTTAGTCCGCATAAAAATTCAGAAAAGATTTTTAAAATTGCCGAAAATATTTGTTCCGAACATAATATACAGTTCTTAGAATACAATTTTAAAAAACAAAACGGATTTATTAAAACAAATGAAGTCGCACATAAACTTGATATTTATCGTCAGAAATATTGCGGGTGTGAATTTGCAAAAAAACATTTAGAAAAACTAAATTAAAAAAAATAAACCATTCGTATGATTTACTCAAAAGAGAACTAAAGATTATTTTTTTCCTGACGACTAAAGTACTACATGATTTATAGAGAATAATGTACTCGGAGAATATATGTCAGAACAAACAATTACCCCAATGTTTACACCTTCGTGTGAAGCCGATAAAATCTTGGAAGAAGCAAGAATAGCACACGAAAGGTATTTAATAAAACAACAAGATACAGATTTAGAAAAAGCAATTGAGTGCTATGTTGATGTTATAAAAACTAATCCGTCTATTTCCGAGTCTTACTATAGATTAGCAAGTCTACTCTTGATGAAAGGTCAGATTAGTGTTGAAGGCGCTTTAGAACAGTGTAAGACTGCTCTAAGTTTAGAACCGAATAACCCAAATGCGCATATATATACCGGTTATTTTCAATGCCTTAGCGGAAACTTTGCGGAAGCAGAAAAAGAATTCTCTTTAGCAATTTCACGCTCCGGCAAAAATTCAGCTCGCCCACGGCTGTTCTTGTCAAAAGTTTTGTTAAATAGAATGAGAGGCAAGGATTCATCCGTTAAAGACGTAATGAAATTCTTGTATTACTTCCTATCAGGAAGCATGATGATTATGTGGGACTGTCCTTCACTAAAAATGTTTTACAAATTCTTGGCGAATGATTTTTCAGTATTCTCTTACAAAACATTGGGAGAAACTTTCGAAAAAATGAAATTGTTCCCTTCTGCATTAGAAGCTTATTCCAGAGGACTTGAAAAAACTTCGCAAGGAAACCTGTTCTACCAAAAAATGGGTGATTTATCTTTAGAATGCAATGATGTAAAGTCAAGCATTGCATGTTATGAAAAGGCTTATGAATTAAATCCGTCTGACAGAGAAGTTTTAATTAAGCTTGCAACAATGAGCCAAACTTATTGCCCTGAAAAAGTTGATAGAACAATTGATTATTACAACTCTCTTTTGGAGTTTGGAATCGATTTAGACAAAATTTACTATGAACTGGGACATCTGTATTTGAAAAAAGCTGACAAAATTCATGCGGTTTCAGCTTTCAAATTAGCAGAAGAATTAAATCCTGAAAATCCATACTATAACAATTCATTGGCTTATGCTTATGTTAAAGCCGAACTCTATGATGATGCGATCGAATACTATCAAAGAGCTATTAAACTAAATCCTGATTCGGAATGGACTTCGATAGTTTGCCATGCTCTTGGTGCTATTTATGCAGAAATTAAAGAAAACTATGAAGCAGCAGAAGCAACATTCAATGCCGGCATGGTTTTAGATCCTAATAATATTGATATTCAATTGTCATTGGGTGATTTATTCATGGCTCAAAATGATTTAGACAAGGCAATCAAAGTCTATTGCGACGCTATTTCTGTTGATCCGCTTAATTTTTTGACCTACGCTAAAACAGGTTTAGCTTTATGGGAAAAAGATTACTTGGAAGAAGCTATTGTTGCTTTCCATAAGTCAATTGAACTTAATCCGGAATTTGAAATTGCTCAAAATAATTTAGGTGTTGTTTACCTTGACGGAATTGGTGATCCTAAAGCTTCTTTAGAGTATTTTAAAAAAGCAATTGAAATAAATCCTAATTATACTTTGGCATATTTTAATTTAGCAAGAGCTTACCAAGCAATTGGTGATAAAGCCAGAGCAGCTGAATATTATCAAATGACAATGGACTTAAATAAAATAACCGAAGAACTATCTGATAAAGATATTCGAAAACGACTCTTTGAGTTGTTCGAATAGTTTTCATATATATAAAAGCCTCCCGCTTGGGAGGCTTTTTAGTAATACCAATTTTAAATATTTTGGTTAATATATAGGGCTCATTTTTATGTCGGCATAAAAATGAGCCCTAATAACTTTATATAAAAACAAAGTAAAATCTATCCCCTGCGGTCGGCTTTGCCGACCGCAGGGGATAGAAGTCTAAAAAACTATTTACTGTTCTAAGATATAGTTTAGTAAAGTTCTCACACCTGCACCTGATGCCCCTTTACCTAATTCTTTTTGAGGTTTTTCTAAAAACGCAACACCGGCAATATCAATATGAGCCCATTTTACGTCTTTAACAAATTTCTTTAAGAAACAGCCTGCAGTTGAAGCACCGCCCCAACGAGAACCGGTATTCTTCATATCTGCAATGTCTGATTTTAAACTATCAGCATATTCATCCCAAAGTGGTAATTCCCAAAATCTTTCACCATTTTGTTCTGCTGTTCTAATCAAGTTTTTAACTAAAGTATCATCATTACCAACAATACCGGCAGCTAAAGAGCCAAGTGCAACCATACAAGCGCCTGTAAGAGTTGCAATATCTATAACCTCATCAACGCCTAACTCAGAAGCGTAACAAAGAGCGTCTGCCAAAGTTAATCTACCTTCAGCATCAGTGTTATCAACTTCAATTGTTTTACCGTTTTTAGCTGTTAAAATATCTCCCGGTTTATAAGCTGAACAACCCGGCATATTTTCACAAGCAGCGATGATACCGTGAACCTCAACTTGAGGATTAAATTCTCTAAGAATACTCATAATTCCTAGAACACAAGCAGCACCCGACATATCGTCTTTCATTGTTAACATTGATGAAGCAGGTTTTATATCAAGTCCGCCGGAATCAAAAGTTATTCCCTTACCGATTAAGGCAATTTTCTTTTTAGGGTTTTCGCAAGAATATTTCATATGGATAAATTTTGGTGCTTCCGAGCTACCTCTGCCAACAGCAAGAAACGCGCCCATACCCATTTTTTCACATTCTTCTTTGTCATATATTTTTGTTTCTAAGCCTAAATCACAAGCTATTGAAGCAAGTTCACTAGGTGTAGCATATTGAGCCGGTTCATTTGCTAAATTTCTGGTAAAGTTCATAGCTGTAACTATTTTTTCAGCTTTACGAACTTCTTCTTCGTTAGCTTCAAGATAAACTATATTAACATTTTTATCCTTTTTTTCAGACTTATATTTATCAAAATTATAATCTGCTATCATAATCCCGATTGCAACTTGTCTTGAATAATCAAATTCAACACCGTTAAAAGCAAAACCAACAGACTTTGCCTCTATAGACATAGCTTTTTTTATCGCTTTTGCAGCAATTTCACGAGCTTTGTCTTGATTAAAATCTTCTTTTTTACCAAAACCAACAACTAAGACTTTTCTATGAGGTTCTTGACCATAAGTAGGTAATAAATAGGTTTCACCAAATTTACCTTCAAAATTATCTTGATCAATTGCATAAGTGTTAGCAATATTGCTTGTTGTTTTTTCTCCTTCAAACTTGTTAACCACAAGTAAATCACATTCAACAGAAGAAGTATTGTCAATAATTCTAATTTCCATATAATCTCTCCTTTTCCTCTCTTCTTTATTGTATTGTATACAATTCGAACAGTTTTTTAAATACGTTACTTAGATTATAAGTTAGAAATATTTAAGCAAAGAGGGTTAAACACCAAGCGAAGGAGCAATTTGCACAAATGTTCTTACCAAATTTTCATCCCATTGAGTTCCGGCACCTTCTTCCAATATTGAAATTGCTTTTTCAATATTCATACCTTTTCTGTAAGGACGGTCGCTTATTAAAGCATGATAAGTATCCGCAATCGCAACAATCTTTGCAGCCAGCGGAATTTCACCATTTGATAAGGCTTCCGGATAACCTTTACCGTCAATGCGTTCGTGGTGATATTTTATTATCGGAATTAAATCCCTTAAATTCGGATTTGGTTGTAAAACTTTTTCTGCACCAATAATCGGATGTTGCTTCATAATTGTCCACTCTTCATCTGAAAGCGGACCTTCTTTTTTAAGTACAGTTTCCGGAATACCGATTTTTCCGACATCATGAAGCAGTGCACCAAGTGTAATTCTTTGCACTTCTTTTTCCGGTAAATTTATAGCTCTTGCTAAGGCCTCTGAGAATTTTGAAACAGAAGTTGAATGACCTTTTGTATAAGGGTCTTTTGCATCAATAGCACCCGCTAAAGAAGTCGCAACTTCCCAAATCCTTGCATCTGACAAACTATCATCAGAATTAAACTTAGCAAGCAATTCTTCTTCAAAATTTATACCTAGTTGAGAATGGCGTTTTGACACAACTTCCGCATAAGATTTTAGTGCGATATCATCCCAGAAGTTGAAATCTGACGAACTAATAATCGCTGACATTCCGTCTTTATAACCTTTTGCTTGAGAAATATACATCGCCTGTTCTGCCAAGATTAAGAGTTTTTCTTTATCTTCCGCACAATCAGGATATGTTGCCACACCAACTGAAACTTTAATTGGGCCAATATCATCAATAAAGCAACAAGAAAGAGAATAAGTTAAAAATTCTGCAACATATTTCGCTTGAGGAGATGATGTATTAGGTAAAACAATTGCAATTTCATCACCGCCATAACGACCTGCTACATCGCCTTCTCTGACATTTTGACGTACTTTTTCCGCAACTAGTTTAATAACCTCATCGCCTTTAGCATGTCCGAGTTCTCTGTTTATTTTTGTAATATTATTTATGTCCATCATTATAATAGACAATTTTTGCTTGTTAGTTTGAGAACGAGAAATCTCATTAGATAAAATTTCTTGAAAACCTCTATGATTATATAATAGAGTTAAACTATCAGTATTAATATATTCATCACTTTTCTCTAATAAATCAAAGTTATGCGTTACAAGCGCTATTTGATTTGCAATTAAAGAATACAAAGTTGCATTTTGTTTTGCATAATCATCTTCAATAATAAATACACCAATACATTTATTAACAGAAATCAGTGGAATAATCGCTGTTGAATAATTTTTATAATAAGACAAATTTAAATAATCTTGGCTGTTAACAAACTTTGGTTTTCGTTCTTTAAACACTTGTATAATAGGATTTGCATCATCCTTTAGAAAGATTTTTGTTGAAAAATTATTACCTAACTTGTCGTGCAATTTTAAGTTAATACAGTTAGATTTTTCTTTAAATAATCCTACTGCAAAAAAGCTGGAATCTATGTTTTGAGTAATTATAGAAAAAATCTTGCTATAATACTCATTTACGTTTTCGTAATTATTTATGTTAATTAATTCATCAACTACAAGTTTATAATTAAGAGTAGAACCTTTTTCATTATTAAAAACAATTGAATGAGGATTAATCAACTGACTTCCGTTGGTATTGTTGGTTAAAGCATTAACTTTTGATACCAATTTTCCTTGTGAAAATGGCGAAGTTACACGCTGCTTATTCTTTATATTCAAATCTATATCTTGATTTACGGTTGTTTCTTTATTGTCCACACTAATCCCTTTTCATATATTGCATAATAAAACATCTGAAAATTCACAATTGACTAAATTTAGACTTTTTTTAAAAAAACTTTACATTATCCCTTTAAAAAACTACGAAACTAACAACTCTATATCTTCATGTTAGCATTTTTTCTGTTTTTTTCCAGTCTTTTTTAGGATTTTAATAAAAATTGTTTACAAAACACCATTTCTTTTATTTAACTAACATTGAAAACTACTGATTAATTGACCTTTTGCGCTAGTACTTTTTTTATCTTTCGGCAATGTAATTGTAAAGCTATTAAGCATTGCATTAATATTTTCTACCCTTATTTTACCGTAATGAAAATCTATTATTTTTTTGCATAAATTCATTTTTATCCCATGTCCGACAGTTGAAAAATGCGAATTATTACAGAACATTCTTCTACATTCTTCTTCTGTCAAAGATTTACCTTGATAGAGTAGTGCTATTTTGATATTATTTTTATCTTCTTTAATTGAAATAATAGCTGTACAATTATTTTTTGAATAAGCAACTATTGTAGAAATTAATATAGAAAAAGCTTTTTGAATTTTGAGTTTATCTGCATTTATAAAATTATTACTAACATCTGTATCAAAATAAAATCTCAGATTTTTATCTTCTATAATTTTTAAATAATTAGAACAAGTATCTTTTATTAGTTGAGTAATATTAATTTTTTCGTAATCCAAAACCTGTTCGCCATTTTCAAATCTATAACTGTTAAGCAACATAGAAATCATATCCAAAGAATATTTACAAGAAGAATCTATTTCTTCGATTAATTCCAGATTATTTGCAGCAGAACTTTTCTTTAACAGTTCTAAGCCTCTAATTTGCGCAAGAGAAGATACTCTCAAATCATGACTCAAAGTTTCAACGAAATATTTTTTTTGATTAATGTATTCGTTTTTTAGTCTGCAATATTTAAAAATTAGCACACAAAAAAGTAATATTAAAAATAAACCTTTTACAATACTCATTTTACTATTCCTATTTGACTATATTTTTATACTAACCGATTTTAATCAATTAGAAATTAGCTGGTTGGGTAAATCTTATCTTACCAAGTTGAGCAATTGTTTATGTAATTTAACGTTATGAACCCTCAAATAATCCACACCTTTTTGCATTAAAGGATAAGATATAGCAGAACTTAAGGCATCCTTTAAGTCGTTATCATTATCACTAATACCTAATAACGATTTTCTTGAAACGCCAACCATTAACGGATAATTTAAGGTGAAAAATTCATCAATTCTATTCAATAATTCAAAATTATCTTCTTTAGTTTTCCCAAAACCTATTCCGATATCAAGAATTATATTTTTTACGTTTTTTGAATTTGCATACTCTGCCTTTTTGTACAAGCTTTTCCAGACTTCTTCAACAACATCTTTATAATTGCAAATATCAGCAATATTCCTGCCTGAATGTTGAATAACAAGTCCGGATTGATATTTTGAAATAACATCAATCATTTTTTTATCAAAATCCAAGCCGGAAACATCATTTACAATTTGAATACCGTTATCTAAAGCAAACTCCGCAACTACAGAAGAACGAGTGTCAATACTATATAAAAATTCCGGCAATTCTTTAAGTAACGGTTTTAACCTTGAAATTTGTTCTTGAGGTGCAATATCAACAGCACCGGGGCGAGTGCTTTCTGCCCCTATATCAATAATATCAGCACCGTCTTGTATAAGATTTGAAACATGTTCTATGGCTTTTTTAGTATCAAAATATTTTCCGCCGTCAGAAAACGAATCAGGTGTAATGTTTAATATTCCGACAAGTTTTGTCCTTCTTGAAACGCATATCAAGAGAGAATCAATCTTTGTTGCTAAATCTTTTAGAGAAAAAGGTTGTAACTTTAGTTTATCACTAATTTTCTTTAGCTGAGAAAAACTTCCGCCCAGTATTACATCTGTTTTATCAATTTTGTTAGTTAAAACTTCCCGATGCACACCGCAATCTGCACCAAATGACAAAGCTGTTTGCTTAAGAATATTTGCTTGTGGCAGAGTTAAATCAAAAACCTTGAAAGTTTTATATTTGAATTTATCTGAAGCTTTAGCACGATACGCTATATCAAACCCAATTTTTTCAAGTTCTAATTCGATATCATCTGTAGTTAAAGTTTTGATAACAAAATCATTCATATCAAGATTTTAACACAGAAAATTTATTATAAATATGCAAAAGATATAGATTCCAAACTTGAAAAGTTCAATTAAATATGTAATAATATTATTACTTTATATAGGTGTTTATTTTGTTCCTACATTTTTATTAAAAGGGAGAGTAAGCTCTATAGATTGCGAAGTATACCCACCGATAAAAAATCGCCAGTGGGAAACGGATATTCTAAGGCACTCACCCACCTGCTAGCTTGGCAGGTAACAAAATCGCACTTATATAAAGTTTTTTATTTATATTTAAGCAAATAAATGTTCACTTATTATAAAAATTATGTTATAATCCTGTCTGTGAGAGATTTTTTTAAAATATTGATAGTTGGGATAATACTGTTTAGCACGTCTGCAAAATCCTTTGCAGAGGATTATAAGGTACTGGTTATTCCTGACAATATTGTAACCGAAAATATTGCTGTAGATTCTTATATTTATAACGCTTCTGCAGAATTTTTTGCAGATGAAATTGTAAATATTTTAAACAAAACTGACTATATTACAGCACCTTCTATAAGTGAAGTCAGAAAAAATCTTAAAGAAGACACTTCTGCTATGATTACGGCAAAAAATCTTACAAACAAATTCAGGACAACATACAATATTGATTATGTTGCACTAAAAAAATTGGCAGATAAATCAGAAGCTCGCTATGTTGTATTATTAACTTCTTACATTGATTCTGAAAACTATATTTTAAGAAGAACTTTGTGGGATTTCTTAAATATCCCGGGCGCAACTGTTATTGATCCAGCATATAAAATTTCAACTTATGCGATTTTAGTTGACACGCAAAACTCTGTAAGAGTTTGGTCCGACACTTATTATAAAACAATTAGTGTTTGCGAAAATAGAATAATAACAAGAGGACCTTCGCCTCAAACCGAACAGTTACAAAAAATAAGAGATTATTCAAAGTATATAAGTCCACAAATAGCTCAAAATGTTCAAAAGAATGTTCTTCCGGCTGATTTATACGCTCAAGAATCAACTCAAATTGATTACGGTTTGATGGATATAGATAATGTATTTACCAAAAAGGCAAAAGAAGCAGGAAAAGGTGCTAATAAAGCTTATAAGAAAACAAAAGAAGGCTGTCAGATAATTTACGAAGATACAAAAGTTAAAGTTCAAGATACAGCTCAAAAAATTAAAGAAGCTAATGAAGAACGTAAACTTAGAAATGCAGAAAAAGAAAACGCAAAACTGGAAGTAAAAGCTACACCTGTTTATGAAGATGCTGTAGAAAATAAAGTAGATGATAATACTTCAAATCCTGATCCTTGGTATAAAAACATCAGTTTTAAAAAGAAAAAAGCTGAACCTTCTGAAGTTATTGAAAATACTATCTATGAACTTCAAAAAGAAAATGAACTTGAAGGTATTGAGATTAAGAAAAAATGGAAAAATAATCTATATGGCGACACTCAAACCGAGCGACCGGAATTAAGAGATTATCATAATTAAAAATCAAGTTAACACATCAAAATATATAATTTGATGTGTTTTGAGTTTTGAGTTTTATTCTTGAAGTGTACCCATAAAAGTAGACAAAAAATTTCGGTAAAACCGAATTAAAAAAACGGCTGAGCATAGCGAAGACGTAGAAAACAATTGCGTCTTTTCTTCTTTTGAGGTGGGAATGAATTTTATATCATATTCAAATACCACATTTATTCACATTTCCCACCCTACGCTTCTTTGGCTCGCAAATAAAGAAGAAAAAAAGTACAAGTATAAAACATACAAAATGAAAAATATTATTAATACAAACACATCAAAATATATATTTTATTAATTTATAAACATACAATCGCCATAGCTATAAAATCTGTATTCATTCTCTATAGCTTTATTGTAAGCTTCAAATATAAAATCTTTTGTTGCTAAAGCACTAACCAACATTAATAATGTTGATTTTGGTAAATGGAAGTTTGTAATTAAACTATCAACAACTTTAAATTCATAAGGAGGATATATGAATAAATTAGACGCACTTTTACAAGCCTTAATTTCACCATAAATCTTATATGCGCTTTCTAAAGTTCTAACAGTCGTTGTTCCAACAGCAATAAGTTTCTTACCTTCTGCTTTAGCTTTGTTTATTAAATTTGCAGTTTCTTCTGAGATTTCAAAAGCTTCAGTATCCATAACGTGATCTAATATATTTTCACATTTTACCGGTCTAAAGGTTCCTATTCCAACATCAAGAGTTACATAACCAATTTCAACACCTTTTGCCTTTAAACTGTTTAAAATATCTTCTGTAAAATGAAGTCCTGCTGTCGGTGCCGCTACAGAACCTTCTTCTTTTGCATAAACCGTTTGATAACGTTCAAAATCCAGCTGACGAATATCTTCTGTAGCCATTTTCCTTTCAATATAAGGCGGTAGCGGAATATTTCCAACCTTATGAAGAATTGAAAGCAAATCGCCTTCATAAATCATTTTTACAACCCATTTCCCATCATCAGGCAATGGCATTACAATTTCTACTGATAATTCTTCACTTACCTTAATTATTGTTCCCGGTCGAACTCTCTTTGAAGGTCTTATCAAAACTTCCCAACGATTTTGAGAATCATATTTTTTTAACAAGAATACTTCAATCTTCGCTCCGGTTTCTTTATAACCGTATAAACGTGCCGGCATAACTTTTGTATTATTTAAAATCAAAACACAATTTTCATCTAAATAATCTACAATATTAAAAAAATTCTTATGAGATATTTCGTGGTTACTTCTATCAAGAACCATCATTTTAGAATTTTCACGTTTTTCACTCGGTGTTTGTGCTATCAGATTTTCCGGTAATTGATAATCAAATTCTTGTATATGCATATTTAACCTCATTCAATGAGGTTATTTTAACATAAAAGCAAATTTTTCGTTTGGTTTGTATCAAAAAGTTTAATTTAGAGATAAATTTTTAAACATTGCAAAATTAGAACAACGAAGAAACTTCATCTAAAGTTAAATTAATTTCTTTTACTCTTTTCTTATTAGAAGGCACTATAAAAGATATTCCTTTAGATGTTGCCTTTTTATCACGTTTTATAAATTTTAATAACTCTGAACCTTTTTTTACTATTTGACTCTTAAAGCCATATTTTTCCAATAATTCGGTAGATAAACGATAATAAGAATAAGTAATATATCCTTTAGAATATGCGTAATTCATTATAAAGAAAATACCCTGCACAACAGCTTCTCCATGTGTATATTTTCTAAAATTCCCTTTTGCCTCCAGAGCATGTCCTATAGTGTGTCCAAGGTTCAAAATTTTACGTAAACCAGCTTCCTTCTCATCTTGATTTACAACAGCTATTTTTAAATTCAAGCAATATTCAATTGCTCGCATCAAAGTCATAGAATCCTTGTTTAAAAATTTGTCTACTGATAAAGTTAAATACTCAAACAAATACAATGGATGTTTATAACCGCAATTATCTTCTATAAAAGCATATTTTAACACTTCGCCCATACCTGAGAAGAACTGTCTTTTATCAAGTGTTTCCAAAAATTTTGTATAAATATAAACCCGTTTGGGTTGGTAAAATGCACCGACAATATTTTTTACACCACCTAAATCTATTGCGGTTTTTCCACCTACAGAAGAATCTACCATGGATAAAAGCGTTGTAGGAACTTGAATATAATCTATTCCTCTCATATAAGTAGCAGCCGCAAATCCTGCAATATCACCAATCACACCACCACCTATGGCGATTATTACATCAGTTCGTCTTAACCCAAGTTCCTCAGCTTTGGTCAAAATCTTGATATAATTTTTAAAATTTTTTTCTTTTTCGCCGTCTTTTAAAACTAACAATTCTGATTTATCTATATTCAGAACTTCATTATACAGTTTATATACCCGTTCAGAAATAACAAAAAGTCTTTTTTGACCATCCGTAAACCAACCCAATTCGTCAATAAGTTTAGATATCTCGTCATCGGTTATTATAATTTTATAATCTTTTACTTCTACATCAAGTTCTTGTCGCATTAATACTTCCTAAAATTAAATCAATTATCCCCTGTTCATCTAACTCGTCTGTATCTATTATCACGTGGGCTTTTTTATAATTTTCTTCTCTCTTTTTTAATAATTTCTCCAAAACAGTTTTCGGGTCTTGAGAACTTAACAACGGTCTTGAATTATCATCCGATATTCTATAATATAATACATCAAGGTTCGATTTCAAATAAAAAACTCGTCCGAAGTTTAACAAAGTACTTCGATTATCAGGATTTTCAAAAGCACCGCCGCCAATAGAAATTATTTTATTCTTACCGTTACATACAAGCTTTATTGTATCGTATTCAAGCTTTCTAAAATAATCTTCAGAATGTTTTTCGAATATTTCACGAATTTGCATGCCGGTTGTTTTTTCAATTAGTCTATCCGTATCAATAAAAGCATAATTTCTCAAAACTTCCGATAGTTTCATACCTATTGTCGTTTTACCGCTTGCAGGCATACCGACTAATACTATATTAGATTCCATAATGAGCCTTCATCTCAACTAAATTATCCCCACCAATTTTAGTTAATAATTCATCAACCAATATAATAGCAACTCGAGCTTCTGCAACAACCGCACATGCCGGAACCGCACACACATCAGAACGCTCAAAATGAGCCAAAGCAGAAGTATTATTTTTTAAATCAACAGTTGATAAAGCTTTTTTCATAGTCGGAATAGGTTTCATAGTACCTTTTACAACAAGAGTTTCTCCATTAGAAATACCGCCTTCAATCCCGCCGGCATTGTTTGTTTGACGATAAGTTTCCTTATTTCTGCCGACAAAAATTTCATCATGCATTTGTGAACCTCGAAGATGAGCTGAATCAACACCGGCACCTATTTCTACAGCTTTAATTGCCGGAATACTCATAACCGCCTGTGCCAATCTGCCATCCAATGCTTGATCCCAATGAACGTATGAACCCAAACCAATAGGAATATTGCCAAATATTACTTCAAATCTACCGCCTAAAGTATCACCGACTTCACCAGCCTTATCTATCGCATTACGCATTCTATCAGCCGTCATTTCATCAGCACAACGCACATCAGATTTTTCAGCTTTTTCTTTTATCATGGTATAAGTTTTTGGGTAAAAGTCTAATTTTACATCTCCTATTTGAACAACATGCGAAAACCCAACTATCCCAAATTCTTTTAGAATTTGTTTTGCAACAGAACCCACTGCAACTTCAATTGCTGTTTTTCGAGCACTCGAACGCTCTAATACATCTCTCAAATCCGAAAGATTATATTTTTTTGCACCGGCAAAATCTGCATGACCGGGACGAACCTTGGTAAAAGATTTTTCTTCTATCTTCTTTAACATCTCTTCTGTAGGATATTCATATCCAATAACAGACATAACATCTTCCCAGTTTGCATAATCTTTATTTTTTATTTCAAGACAAATAGGTGCGCCGGTAGTTTTTCCCAAGCGTATGCCAGATTTTATTTCTATAGTATCTTGCTCAATACGCATTCTATCGCCACGACCATAACCTATTTGACGACGCTTTAATTCTTCGTTTATAATTTCAGGTTTTATCCTGATTCCGGCAGGCACTCCTTCTATGATAGCATTTAAGCTCTTCCCATGACTTTCACCGGATGTTAAAAATCTAAATCGTTTCATTGTCATAGAATCATTATATAAAATAAAAACTTTTTATACAACAAGAAGCGCTAATCATAGCGCTTCTTGTTAAAATTATTTACATCTAATATTACAAATCTGTTGCAGACGGATATGGTTTTATATCATGATGCAATCTATCTTGCGCATCCAAAGCCGGATCTACATAGGCATGGAATTTTTTCCAAAGTCTTACAAATTTGTTTGAAGATGTTTCATACAATGGCTCAATAGGCTTACCCATTGCTCTGTTTTTTAACATAAAAGCATCTTCTGCTACTAATTGTGAATAACCGGTATTTATTAGATATTCCGGATCAGTTGTTTCTTCTACAGTAATCCCTGCATGAGCCGGTACTGCTAAAAAAGCTGATAAAACAATTCCATAAAATAATTTTCTTCTCATAACACCCATTCTTATTTAACTTGACTATATGTTTCCATTATAATCTTTTCTAATGAATTAATCAAGTCTGCCTCAGGAACTCTTGCTATAATTTCTCCTTTTTTGAAAATATAGCCTTCTTTTATAGCACCTGCAATCCCAAAATCAGCATGTTTGGCTTCACCCGGACCGTTAACCGGACACCCCATAACTGCAATTGTTATTGGCAAATCCAGATTTTTAAATCTTTCTTCTACTTTTTTTGCTAAACCTATTAAATCAATTTGAGTTCTACCGCAAGTAGGACAAGATATAAAATTAATTCCTTTTTTTCTTAAATCCAAAGATTTTAGAATACCAAACCCTGCTTCAACTTCTTCTACCGGATTTTCAGTTAAAGAAACTCTGATTGTATCCCCTATACCTTGACTTAATAATGTACCTAAACCAACGGAGGATTTTATTAAACCGCTTTTTAAAGTACCTGCTTCTGTTACACCCAAATGCAATGGGTAGTCTATAATTTTTGCAACTTCCTGATAGGCTTTTATTGTAGTTAATACATCAGAAGATTTTAAAGATAATTTTATATCATAAAAATTCAAATCTTCTAAAATCTCTATATGGCGAAGCGCACTTTTAATCATTTTTTCATGTAACGGCAAATCCAATTGTGCAAATTCTTTTTCTAAAGAACCGGCATTAATTCCAATTCTTATCGGAACATTATGAGATTTAGCCATTTGAACAACTTTTATTGTATGCTCTTTTTTCCCGATATTCCCAGGATTAATTCTTAGTGCATGTATTCCATTTTCAATACATTTTATTGCCAATCTGTAATCAAAATGAATATCAGCAACCAAAGGAATTTGAGATTTTTTTACAATTTCTGCAATCGCATCAGCTGCATCTTTGTTTAGCACCGCTAACCTCGCTATTTCACAACCTGCTGATGCTAATTCATTTATTTGCTCAAGAGTTTTGGCAATATCTCGTGTATCCGTGTTACACATGGATTGAACGCTTATTGGCGCATCACCGCCAATTTTTACATTACCGATTGTAATTTGTTTAGATTTTCTTCTGTTTATCATAGAATTATTTTATACCAAACAAAAATATGGAGAAAAGTTTTATGAAAATTGCTGTAATTTCAGACATTCACGGAAATAAAGATGCTTTAGATGCAGTTTTTGAAGATATTAACGCTCAAGAATGTGATATGATTTTTGCACTTGGTGATTATGCCATGGCGGGTCCGCAACCGTCCGATCTTGTTAATTGGTTTATGGAACGTGAAAACAAAAAGAATTTTAAAATAATTCAAGGCAATACTGATTATATGATAGCTAATTATACAGAAAAGCTTTATGAAGAATTAAAAGCAAAAGCACCTATTATGGCAGAAGCTCTAAAAAACGATGTTGAAACATTAAATTTTTTACAAAAAGATTTTCTAAAAAATCTTCCTTCACAATATAATATCGAACTTGATGGTGTTAAATTTTTACTTGTTCATGGTTCACCAAGAAAAAATAATGAAGATATTTTACCGGACACACCTCTTAAAGAAGTTGAAAAAATGGTTGAAAACTCTAACGCTGATGTTATTCTATGTGGTCATACTCATATTCCTTGCGGGTTTCAAACAGAAAACAAGAAAACTATTGTTAACGTAGGTAGTGTTGGACGACCTTTTACTGAAAAACCACGCTCTTGTTATCTTAAAATAACTTTAGTGAACGGACAATGTGTTTTTGAGCATAGATTTGTTGATTACAATATTGAAAAAGCTGCTTCCAGATTAAGACGCCGAAAATTTTCCGGTGCGGATAAATTAGCAGACATGCTACACAATCCTGAGTTAAGACATTTTTAAGAAGCAATTGTTTCTCTGTATTGCAAAGCTTGTGTCAAATGCTCGGCTTTTATGCTTTCTGACTCTGCCAAATCAGCTATAGTTCGAGCTATTTTTAAAATTCGATTATAACGCCTACCTGATAATTGATATTTTTGGGCTGCAAGCTTTAAAATCTGTTGAGAAGTATCATCAAGAACACAATATTTTTTTATTAATTCTGCACTAAGTTCAGAATTTGTTAAAATTCCATCATTAGAGTAGCGTTTTGCTTGAATTTTACGAGCTTTAATTACCCTTTCTCTAATTTTGGCAGAAGGTTCTGATTCTGTTTTTGTATTAATAAGTTCTTCTGTTGTTAATCTCGGAACATTTATAACTAAATCAATTCTGTCTAACAAAGGACCGGAAAGTCTGGCTCTATATCTTTGAATTTGACTTTCCGTGCAAGAACATTGTTTTTCTCTATCACCTAAAAAGCCACAAGGGCAAGGGTTCATCGCACCTAACAAAATAAATCTTGAAGGATATTTTAAAGAAGTTTTTGCTCTTGAAATAACAACTTCACCGTCTTCCAAAGGTTGACGTAAAACTTCTAAAACATTTCTCGGAAACTCAATCATTTCATCAAGAAATAAAACACCTCTATGCGCCAAAGTTATTTCCCCCGGCTTAGGGTTTGTTCCGCCACCAATTATACCGTTAGTCGATGCAGTATGGTGAACCGCTCGATATGGTCTTTTAGTCATTAAAGGCTCATCACTGCTCAAAAGTCCACAAATACTATATATTTTGGTCAACTCTAAAGCTTCTTGTAATTCCAGAGGCGGTAAAATTGATGCCATACATTTTGCCATCATGGTTTTTCCTGACCCCGGTGAGCCTGTCATTAATATATTATGAGAACCGGCAGCTGCTATTTCTAATGCTTTTTTAGCTTTTTGTTGACCCTTTACATCTTTAAAATCAAATGTATAATCTGTAAAAGCATTCTCAACCAGATATTTATTAATATCAATAACTGTCAATGGTAAAGGTGTACCTTCAAAATGTTTTACAATATCAACCAAATGAGTAGCACCAAAAACATTCACATCTTGAACCAGAGCAGCTTCTTTTGCATTTTCATTAGGCACAAAAACTGTTTTCACACCTTGTTCTTTCAATCCTGCAACAAGAGGCAATACACCGTTTATTTTTCTTAAAGAGCCGTCTAAAGAAAGTTCGCCTAAAAAAGCTACAGTTAAATCGTCAGGAATATTTATACCTTGTTCTTTTAATATTCCGATTGCTATCGGCAAATCAAAATTAGTGCCTTCTTTTCTTATAACTGCAGGAGCTAAGTTTACAATAACTTTTCCTGTCGGGAAAGAAAAACCTGAATTTTTTATAGCAGAATGAACTCTCTCTTTAGCTTCATTTACCGCATTATCAGGTAATCCGACTATGCTAATTCCGGGAAAAGAATTTGCAACGTCAACTTCAACCTCAATTTTGTATGCGTTAATTCCAACTGTAGTTGCAGTTATTGCTTTTGTTACCATATGCCAATTATATTATAAAATTTGTTTTTTTATCAAGTTTAGAGTATAAATAAATTATGTTGAAGAGATTCTTAGGGAGTATAGTTTTATTATCGATTTTTATCATGCCGGCTTTTTCTATTCCGGCGGAAGTTGTTACTTTGGACAAAAAAAACATTGAAAAACCTGAACTAAATACCGGCGATAATAATTCTAATACTATAAAAGGTTCTTTGTTGGTAAATGATAGCGAAGATTTAGCTAAGCTGATTGACGAACAAAAAAAACACGATTTAAAAGATTTAGAACTTCTTTGGCAAGGTACGGTTGAAAACAACCAAGTTATTGAATTTGCATTAAAAAAACTTGCAACTCCGGAATCTCAAAGAAGAATACATTCTTCTTTAATGGCAAAAACTTTATCTGCTATCGTTTCCGGCGCTTCTTTTATTCCAAGTTTAATGGGCGCAAATCCCGGTATTCAAACATCTGCATTTTCGGCTGGAAGGTTAGCTCAAGGCTTAATACATAAAAAAAATGTTCCGCAAGAAACTCCTTTAACTGATACGGAATTAATTGAACTTGCCGGCATGGTGGAAGATTTACAAGACACTTTAATAAGTTCTTATTACAATTACAAAAATACACTCTCTCAGCTTAAAGCTACTCGTTCAAAAATGCTTCTGTACAATAAAAACTATTCACATGCAATTAACAGCTCTGACGTTTTGGAAATTGCAATTTCATCATCACTATATGATTCAATGTCTTTACAAGAATTCAATTTAGAACAAGCTGCTAAAAAATATCATCTGCAACTACAAAGACTTGCCGGAAAAAAAGCAGTAGACTCTTTGGAATTATATCAATATGATTTTGACTCTGTTTTATATAAAAATACAGAAGAGAAGCAAGAAGAAACTAAGAAAGGGAAGAAAAAATGAAGATTTCACTAAAACTTTTTTCAGCTTTTTTAGTAATACTGTTAGGGCAAATTCAAGTTTTTGCAAATATAGAATTACTTGATCTAAATAATCCTAAAGATGCTTTTTACAGACTGGGTACAACCGATAAGCCAGAAATTAAAGTCGATTTTGAAATAAAACCTGAAATAAAACCGGTTATAAACAAAGAAGTTAAAACCGTTGAAACCCAACAAAATTTAACATATGCGGACTTAAGTACCAAAAAAATGTCTGCCGAAATCTCAAAAAGCATAGAAATAGATTTTAATGACATGCAAGCAGATTTATCTTTATTATGGCAAGGTGCAGCAACAAGAAGCGATACAATAAAATTCGCTATCTATAAATTATCAAATCCGGATAAAGATAAGCCTGATTCAAGTGCTGTAAAAAAAGTTCTGACAACAATTGCAGGAATGTCAACTTTTATCGGTGTAGGAACCGGAAATCCCGTTCTTGCCAGTGCTGCACTAATCGGTGGAAACACGTTAGGAATTATGTCGCAAGACACCAAAGCTTTAAACTATAAATACACTCAAGTTACCGACGCTGATATGATAATTCTCGTTAGAAAAGTCGAAGAATTGCAACAAAAAGTTGTAGATATGTATTATGACTACTTAACCGCAAGAGAAGTTTACAACAGAACATCCAAAATAGTTAAAAGTTGTTACCAAAACTATCAATTAGCGCAATACCAAACAAAAGAAATTATTTTAATTACAGATACTTTTTACAGAGAAGCTATGGACAAACAACAAAGAGCCAGAGGTGAATTTTTTGAAAAGCGTTCTCGATTAGAACAGCTTGTAGGCAATGATGTGTTCCGCCAATTTGAAGAAGCAATCGATAAACGTCAAGCTCAATAAAATAGAGTATTTTTACCTGTTTACTATTTACTTTTACTATAAAATATGCTACTTTAAGGGCGTGTAACAAAAAAGGATTTTATATGTTTACAAAGAACCTTCAAAGGATTGATAACGAAGCTCTAAAAAGAAGACTGCTCAAAGTAAGTGATGTTGACAGCAGGGCTGGAATGTCTTATTGTGTTACTCCTTCAAATGATTATATTTTACTAAAAAATGATGTGCCGATTGACGACATAAACAATCCTCGTGAAGCTATAAAAAAGCATTTAAATAAAAGTATTAAACACGAAATGGGTAAAAATGATGTTATTATAACTTTCGGTATCGGTTTAGGTTATTTACTGGATGAAGTTTTTAACACTTATCCGAGCCGAATATATGTTTATGAACCTGACATCAATTTACTTCATTTTGCATTAACTAATGTCGATATTTCCGAACATTTATCCAGTGGAAGAATTTATATTACCAACGATTTAGAAGAACTTTTAAGCAAATTATCTTCTTCATACTTATCTGAAGATAAATTAGAAATAGTTTATTTAACTAATTATGCCATTTCCAGAAACAAAGAAATGTTACTTTTAACTCAAAAAGTATACGATGTTTGTAAATCAAAGCTTGTTGATATTAATACTATTGCAAGATTTTCAAAACAATGGCTGATTAATGAGATTAATAATATAAACTATATTAATAATAACCAAGGATATTTGTTAGCAGATTTAGAAAACAAATTTCAAGGTCAAATAGCACTTGTTGCAGCGGCAGGACCTTCTTTAAGAGATAACATAGAAAAAATTAAAGCCAATAGAGATAAATTCGTATTGTTTGCTGTTAATAAAACTGTAAAATATCTGCTTGAAAACAATGTTGAGCCGGATTTTGTAATCTTTTTGGATGCAGGAAATTCCGACTACACTTTGGGTAATTTGAAGGACAAACTGGCAAATTGTTGTTGCATAACCGACGTTCGAGCCGATAGCGCATTGGTTAACAAAGGGTTCAAAAAAATATTTTACAACTTCAATGGTACAGATTTTTTAATCAAAGAATTAGCCGCTTACAACAAGTTTATTAAATTCTTTGAATCGGGTGGAACAGCTTCATCATTAGCTTTAACTGCAGCTGTTAAAATGGGATTTTCAAAAGTCATATTCTCAGGTCTGGATTTAGCTTTTAAAGATAATATGATTTATTCAACCGGTGAAACGATGAACAGAATTTCTCAAGAAGAAATTATTGTTGATAACATCAAAAAAAATCTTGTTAAAGTTAAATCAGTTAATGGCGATATGGTTTACACAAGGGAAGACTATGAAGTATTTATCAGGCACTTTGAAGAATTAATCAAAAGATTAAATTATTTCGAATTATACAACACAACTACTTTTGGTGCTGCAATCCCTGGAATGAACAACATTGGCTTTGATGACATAAATTTATTTGCGACAAAAACACTTCAACCTCTTGCATTTGTTCATCCTGTAAAAATTGAAATTGAAAAGTTTGTTCAAAATGAGTTTGCAAACATTAACAATATTATTTCAATACTTTCAAAAGGTGTATTTTCTTCGATTTTAGTTTCAGCAATTATAAAATCGGCTTTAATATATCAATATTTACAAGCCGATATTTTAAAAGTTTTACAAAGAAACTTTGACCCTAATTTGGCAGAAGATTTTACAAACAAAACAAAAAATGCTATTAAAGTTGTTGTAGAACTTCTTCAAAAAAATCGAATGGTATAAACATATTAAAGAAGATGCAAAAAGTTCCCAGAGTTTGCGGAAAAATAAAGTTTTTCAGCAAACTCTAAATATGTTTTTCAACATTCGTAATTATTGAACCTTTAGGCATCAAACCAACAAGTCTTTCAACAGCTTCACCATTTTTAAACACCATAAGTGTTGGTAAACCGCTAACTTGATACTGTTTTGCCATTTCAATATTATCATCGGTATTAATTTTTGCAAACTTTACTCTTGATGACATTTCTGATTCAACTTCTTCCAAAATCGGTCCTAATTTTCTGCAAGGCCCGCACCAATTGGCAAAAAAGTCTACTACTACAACACCATTATGTGCAATCACTTCTGTTTCAAAATTTTCTGAATTTATTTCTTGAACCATAATTTTACTCCTCTTACTATCATCACAAAACTATATTACCATATATTCTATATTTATGCTATTATACCTATAGGGAGAAGACAAGGATATTTATATATCGCTATTATTACAGATAAGGTGAAAAAATGCCAAGAAAAAAAGAAATTGAAATAGTATTAGATACCGAAACAACCGGACTGGATTATACAAGAGAAAGAATAATAGAATTTGCTGCAGTTAGACTGGAAAACGGAAAAATTGTAGATGAGTTTCAAACTCTTATTAATCCTCAACAACATATAAGAAAATCTTCAATGGCTATTCATGGAATTACTCAAGAGATGGTAGAAGATGCACCTACAGAAGAAGAAATTTTACCACAAATACTAGAATTTATTGGTGATTACCCTATTGTTGCCCACAATGCTATTTTTGATTTTTCTTTTCTAAACGAAGCTAAAAAACGTGTTTTAGGCGAAGATTTAAAAAATTCAAGAATCGACACTCAAAACATGTTTAAAGAAATTGCACCGGATTTAGAATCTCACGGACTCGAGGCTTTAACAAAACGATTTAATGTTGAATTAAACAACCACCACCGTGCTATGGCTGATACAATGGGGTTAGCGCTTGCTTATCCTAAATTAAAAAAAATATATTTACAAAGACTTGATTGGCAAAAGAAACAACTTCCAAATGTCGATTACCTATTTGACAGATATTTGAGAATACAACAAAGTATTGCTACAATGCAAGCTGAATTACAAGATTTAAAATCAGTATTTAAACTTTATTTTGAGCTTGGTGGCGAACCTCTTGAAGCTGAAACCGGAGAATTAATGGTTTACCAATCAAAGCACTCTTTTGGATATGAATTTAATGATGTTAAAGAAGTTCTTGAAAATGTCGGCGCATTAGAAAAAGCTGTCAAATTAAATAACGGATTTATTGACAGGCTTTGTAACGGACTTAGTTTATCTGAAGAATATAAAGAAATTATTAGAGAAGCTCGTCAAGAAATTTCCGAAACACGCAATATTCAGGTTATTAAGCCATGCAAATAGCAAACAAAAAAGACATTCCTGAAGAACTTACCCTAAAGATAGAAAAACTTTCTAATCTGGGTTATGGAATTGCTAAATTAGACGGATATGTGATTTTTGTTGAAAACGCTTGCCCTAATGATGTTGTAAAAGTGCGTATCGGCAAAAAAAACAAAAATTATGCTAATGCAAAAATTACAGAAATAATACAACCTTCCGAGCATAGAATTAAACCATTCTGTCCTATGCAAAATGTTTGTGGTGCTTGTCAATTACAATTTATTGATTATAAATATCAACTCGAATTAAAAGAAGAAATTGTTAAAGACGCCATTCACTCAATTTGTGGCGAAGACATTCAAGTCAGAAATGTTATCGCCAGTCCACAAGAAAAAGCTTATCGACACAAAATCCAATATCCAATCTCTGAAACCAAGGATTCAAAAAGAATTCTAGCAGGATATTACAAACAAGGTTCACATGATATTGTTAACATAAAATACTGTCCGATACAGCCACAATATTGCGACGAAATTATAGAATTTATAAGAACGGAAGCACCGAACTTTAAAATAAGCGGTTATAACGAAAAAAAGCATGCCGGTGATTTAAGACACGTTGTTATCAGAACTTCTGCATACAACAAATCAACACTTGTAGTTTTAGTTATTAACTCCATAAAAGTTCTTGAAAATGTAAAAAAACTTGCTAAAAAAATTTATGAAAATTTTGAAAACGTTGTTGGGGTTTCGATTAACCTCAACCCGAACAAAACCAATTTGATACTGGGAAAAGAAACTGAAAACATAGTCGGCGAAAGTTATATCGAAGAAAAACTTTGCGACAAAATTTTTAAAGTTGGTGCTGAAACTTTCTTTCAAGTTAATCCGACAAGTGCTAACAACATATTTGAGTATGTAAAAAGCTATATTTCTGAAAACTTTAACAAACCAACTATTCTTGATGCTTATGCCGGGATTACAACTTTTGGAATTTGCCTTAGTGATATTGCCCAAAAAGTCGTTTCAGTTGAAGAAGTAAAAGCGTCTGTCGATTTAGCATCTAAAATAATCAAAGAAAATCATATCAAAAATGTGGAACTACACAATATGGATGCAGGAAAATTCTTTGAAAAAGAACTGAATACCAAGGGACGTTCGTTTGATGTTACAGTGTTGGATCCGCCAAGAAAAGGATGCACGCAAGAAAGTTTAGACTATGCTTTAAAATTAACCAAAAATAAAATAGTTTATGTTTCTTGTAATCCTGCAACTTTGGCAAGAGATTTAAAATACTTAATCGAAAAAGGGTGTAAAGTTGACTACATACAGCCGTTTGATATGTTTCCTCATACATACCATATTGAAAACGTTGCCATAATTAGTTTATAAATTATCCCTTAGTCAGAAAGTCTTGTTTATACGGCACGTCTTTGTTTGTAAAACCGGTTCGCACAATATTCCGTCCAAATTTCTGTTCAAGTTTATCCAAAGCTTTGCCAAGGTTTTCATTTTGTTCTCGTTTTTTGTTATCACAAAATAAATCCATTTGCTCATTTTCACAAGGATTAAAATTCTCTAAAAGAATTCCGACACTTCGGTATAAAGTATTATAAGAATACATTTTTTCTAAAAGTTTTGTCGCTACTTCTGAAATTTCAAATTCAAAATTTGTTGAATGTTCCAGTTCTTCTTTTTCAACATAAACTCTAAAATCTTTGGTTTTTAAAATCACACCGATATTTTTGCATTTGCAATCCGCACACCTTAACTTTCTGCAAGCAGAGTGAATATGAACCATTAATTCATTTTTTAAAAATTCTAAATCATTTGAAAATTCCAAAAAAGATTTTGTATCCATTATGGATTTAGGTAATCTTGTTTCTGTAGAAACTTTATTAATAACATTACCCAGAAGTTCATACTTAAGCTCTAAACCTAATTTTCCAAAACGACTTTTTAACCAGATATCATTTTTCTGTACATAATCGTAAGCCGTATAAATTCCATGCCCTCTTAATTTTGGCTCTAACCTCCTGCCAATTCCCCAAACTTCGCCTATTTGAGAAGATTTTAATAATCTTTGCAAACCGCATTTTCCTGCTATATATACATGGTCTTCCGTATTTTTCGATTTGTCAGAAGCCAATTTTGCCAAAGCTTTTGTTCTGCTTATTCCTACAGATACTGGGATACCAACCTCTTGAGCAATCAAATCTCTTATATATTTAGCCAAATCATAATAATTTTTCTTATAGAATTTTGATAAGCCAGTTAAATCAACAAATGCCTCATCTATAGAATAAACTTCGACTGTTGGACTAAATTCTTTTAATAAATTCATTACTTGTTGCGATATGCTTGCATAATGATAGTGCTGTGCATTAATATAAATACAATTAGGAAACTCCTTCTTTGCCATAAACAACGGATGCCCCATTGGAATTCCCATCTGTTTAGCTTCAATAGAGCGAGCTATTACACAACCTCTTTCACCTGAAACCACGCAAACAGGTTTGCCGTTTAATCTTGGATTGAGTTTTCGCTCACAAGAAACAAAAAAACTATCACAGTCTATTAAAGCTATGTATTTCTGTTCTATCATTAAACCTCTGTTTTTCCAGTACTTATCTAAGTTTATCATCAAAAACAATCTCCCTGCAACAAAGTATTACTTTTTTCGCGTTTGGGCAAAAAAAGTTTATAAATTGCAAAACAAAAAGCCCTCTTAAAAGAGAGCTTAGACATATTAATGTGGAAATAATGAAGATTTTTATGATGAACAACTTAAAATCTTATAGAAAATCCGGCACCGCTCATCGGAACATAAGGACCATAATAATAAAAATCATCACACCAACCTAATCTATGATTGCAGCGATAACCGCACCTATTGCCAAACCCGCAACTGCGCCAATAGCTATGCCTGGGAGTACCTGTATGAATAGTTATACCGCCATGCGGTCTATGCATTCTTGGCGGATGGTGATGATGACCGGCATGAATTCGATGACCACCATGGTGATTTCCAGGTCCACCCGGACCACCATGCCCCCCAGGACCACCGGGTGATGCCATAGCCGGTGTAGTTAAACCTATTACTGCTATTAATCCTAATACTGCAAGAACCTTTTTCATAGAACACCTCCGTTTTCAAAAATAAAACGAATTAAATTTAGAAAAGTTCATTTATATAAAATAAAGTGTTACAAAATTTTAATAATTCTTTAGATTTAAGCAATTTTTCTGAGATAAAAAACTTTTTATACATGAGAAACTACATAAAGTCTAAACACGAAAGAAAGAGAAAAACATGGGAAATGAATTAAATGGCATTGATTTTCGTATTGGTACAGATTTAAAGCTTTTTGAAGAAACTCATCAAAACAACAAAAGCATACCTGCATCTGTTTTTGATTTTATTAAACATGATGAAGATAAAATAATCACTAATAATATTGAACTTCAGCTATTTAATAAATTACTCTATAAAGATAGTAACCTAACAATGCCTACCATCAATCGCGATGATCCTGAAACAATACATGATGAAAATACTCTGGGGAAAAATACTTACGTAAAAATGGAATATAGAGATTCAACACATACGGTTAATTATGAAAGAAATAAGCAAACTTCTACACAGTATATTATAAATGGCGAAAGTATATCCTCTGATGGAAGAAGGTATAGTTATGAAGATGAACTTCGAGATACAAATGGTGATAATATTGCTGATTGCAGAATTACTACCATAAAATATAATGACGATTGTAAAACTGTAAAAACCTTAACGGATAGAAACTTAGATGGCATTTACGATGCCGGAACTATTGAATGGGATAACTCAAAATCAACTAATAATCAAGAGTAAAAATACTTATATGCAAAAAGGTCAGAGTTAATAACTCTGACCTTTTTGTACTATTAATTTTAAAATTATTCTTTCAAGAATGATTCATAATTTCTTGCAAGTAAATGAGTTTTTACTTGATTAATCAAATCCAAAGCAACACCAACCATAATTATTAAAGATGTTGCTCCAATACCTTGAAGAGTTGTTATATTAGTTAAGTAGCTGGCAAAAGCCGGAACTAATGCAATAATACCCAAACCCAAAGCACCGATAAAAGTTGTTTTAGTCAAGATTTTATCCAAAGCTTCAGCTGTCGGTTTACCTGGTTTTATACCAGGAATAGATGAACCGTATTTCTTAAGATTGTCAGCAATTTCCTTTGGCTGCATATTTGGCATAATTGATGCATAAAAGAATGTTAACAAAACAATCATAAAGAAGTATATTGCATAATATGTTGCACCGCTCGGATTGAAAACTCGTGTCAAAGTTTCAACCGCACTTTGTAACCAAGGTGTAGGTAACTGTTGAGAACCTATTAAGCTCAATATTGTTGATGGAAATAACAATATTGCTACTGCAAAGATTATCGGCATTACACCGCCCGGATTAAGTTTAAACGGAATGAAAGTATTAACACCGCCATAAACCTTATTACCAACTTGTCGTTTAGGATTAACAATTATAACCTTTCTTATAGCTTCTTGCATAACAACAATAAACACCATTGTTATAAAGAATATTGCTAATAAAAGCATTAAATTCCATCCTAAAGAAGGTTGTCCGGCTATCATTTGAGCAGTTCTTGATGAATATAACGGGATACCTGAAATAATACCCACGAAAATAATCAAAGAACCACCGTTTCCAATACCCTTTTCAGTAATAAGTTCTGATAACCACATTACAAGAACTGAACCAGCTGTTAAAGTTAACACGGAAGATATATAAAACATTGTGTGATTAACACCGGCAGTAATTGCATTTGTATGAGCCATGAAACTCATAAAAATGATTGCCTGAAAAGCCGCCAACACAACAGTAAACATACGAGTGTATTGAGAAAGCTTTCTTCTGCCGGCTTCACCGTCTTCTTTTTGTAATTTCTCTAATGCAGGAACAATTACTGCCATCAATTGCATTATAATTGATGATGTAATGTATGGTCCGATACCGAGTGCAAATATCGAAACTTTTCCTAACGCACCACCGGAAAACAAATCTAAGAAACCTAAGATATTATTTTGGCTTGCTAAGTTAGAAAAATATTCGTTATTAACACCGAACAAAGGTAAATGAATACCAAAACGAAACAACACCAACATCAAAAAAGTAAAAATTAATTTTTCTTTTAATCCTGATGCGTTCCACATCGACATTAAATCTGCCGTTGTAGGTACTCTCATTTTACCTGAAATTCCATTTGCCATTATACTAATTCAACCTTTCCGCCTGCTGCTTCGATTTTTTCTTTTGCTGATGGAGAAACATAATCAGCTTTTACTGTAATAGCTTTTGAAATTTCACCATTACCCAAAATTCTTAAACCGTCGCAAGAAGGATGAGCTTTTTTAATTTCTTTCAATGATGCTAAAGAAATTTCTGTAATACTCAATTCAGCTAATCTGCCAACATTGATTTCAGCATAATTTCTTGCATTGATAATTTGGAAGCCTTTCAATTTAGGAAGTCTTCTGTAAGCAGGCATTTGACCGCCTTCAAAACCTCTTTTAGAGCTTCTGCCTGAACGTTGACCTTCACCGTTATGACCACGACAAGATGTTTTACCGTGTCCAGATGAACGACCGCGTCCTACTCTTTTTGATTTGCCTGTTGAACCTTCAGCAGGTCTTAAATCTTCTAATGTAATTCTATCTGCCATTTTTATTTTCCTTTACTATAAATTATTTTACTATTCAGAAACTTCTACTAAGTGAGAAATTTTGTTTGCCATACCCATAATTGTATCGCTATTGTAGTGTTCAACAACTTGATTTAGTTTTCTCAAACCCAAAGATTGTGCAACTTTACGTTGTGCTTCAGATGAGCCGATTAAACTTTTAACAAGTTTTATTTTTACTAATTTATTATTTGCCATTTTTTTATTTCCTTTTTCTAATTTTATTATTTAAAAACTAATATTTAATAGCCTACTAGTTTAATAATTCAGCCATTGTTAAACCACGTTTTTTAGCAACTTCATTAAATGGTCTAAGTGATTTTAGAGCTTCTAATGTAGCGTTTGCAGCGTTAAGAGGTGATTTTGAACCTAAAGATTTTGAAAGAATATTTTCAATACCAGCAAGTTCAAGAACTGAACGAACAGCACCACCGGCAATAATACCAGTACCTTGAGAAGCCGGTCTTAACATAACTGCACCAGCACCTGATCTACCGGTGATAGGGTGTGGAATAGTTGTTTTGAAAATAGGCACTGTAATAAGATTTTTTCTTCCGTCAGCAATAGCTTTTTGAATAGCAATGATAACTTCAGAAGCTTTAGCACAACCAACACCAACTTGTCCTTTTTGGTTACCAACAATTACGATTGCACGGAAGCTAAGTTTTTTACCACCTTTAACAACCTTAGTTACACGACGGATTTGAACTACTTGTTCTTTCCATTCAGATTCAGGTTTTACTTCTTGAGTTTCTACTTTTTTCTTTCTTGAGCGTTGTTTTTTTGCTGGAAGAACTGTTACTTCTTCTTCAACAACTTCTTCTGTTTCTACTGCATCTACCACTTCTTCTGTAGCTTCTACAGTTTCAACAGTTTCTTCATTAATAATTTTTTCTTCTGACATGATTTACCTTTCTGTCTTTTCTTACATATAGTGTTCTACTTATTTTTTATTAATACAACCAAATACTCAAACATCACAAAAAGCCATCTTTAGGCTTTTAACAAATATTCGGCTGTGGGTTCTTTTCTGACAATAACAATCTTAAACAAAACAAAACCAAAAGTAAATAGGGTTAAGACATTTTATTACTATTTGTTAAGAATTATTTATCTTGCAAGCGGTTTATCTAAGGATTCAACTGAAACATCCAATTTATTAGGAAAAACTTGTTTTATATTATTAACCAAATCATTATTAGTATTAACCCAAAACATAGGTGATGTCATAATTCTTGAAGTATAGCCGTTGTTTTCAGGTAACTTTATCATCACAGGGTCATCACCGTGATATTTTGCAAGAATATTTTTTATTCCACAAAGTTCTTCAAATTTAATCTCTTCTAAAAGTTGTAAAGTTAGAATATTTGAATTATCGAGGGATTTTACGGTATCAATAACCAAGCTTAATTGATCTTCACCTCTATGTTGGACACGTCCTGTTATTACAACTTTACAATCAGGCTGAAGAATTTCAGCATATTCCATTAATTTTTTATGAAAACATACTGCATCAACTTTTCCTGTTAAATCTTCCACAGTTACAAAGCGTAAAAACTTGCTAGGATCTTTTTTGGTAGGAATTTGTCGTGTTGCTGTTACAAGTCCGCAAATCGTAACACACTCTTCCTCTTTAACATCTTTTAACTCACTAACTTTATGAGTTACTAAAAATTGCAATTTATCACGAATAGAAAATAGAGGATGCGATGTTACGTAAAACCCTAAAAACTCTTTTTCAAAAAGCTGAAGTTCTTTGTCGGTATATTCTTCGTCGCTACCGACAAGTTGATATTGAACACCTGAAAAATCATCCGCACTGTCGCCTAATGAGGCAAACAGACTAACTTGTCCCATAGCTTTGTCTTTAGCTTCTTTTGAAGTTACATCCAAAATGTGTTCAATATTTTCAAAAAGTTGTTTTCGACTCTTTTCAATATTAGAAAATGCGCCGGCTTTAATCAAACCTTCAAGAGATTTTTTGTTAACGTATTTTGCATCAACTCTCTTACAAAAATCAAAAATACTCTTAAACTCGCCGTTCTCATTGCGCTCTTTTATGATAGCTTCTACAACCGGTTCACCCACTTGCTTAATCGCTGCCATACCAAATCTTATATTACCGTTATCAGGTGCATATTCTAAGAAAGATTTATTAATATCAGGCGGTAATACCTTGATACCATAGCGATTAGCTTCTTCAATATAAAGTTGTGTTTGATCTTTATCGTTAGAAACACTCGACAACAACGCTGATAAGTATTCAACCGGATAATGACATTTTAAATATGCTGTTTGATATGCAACAAAAGCATAAGCAGCTGAGTGAGATCTGTTAAAACAGTATGACGCAAACGCTTCAATTTGTTCAAATAAAGTAGTTGCATCCTCCGGTTTCATATCATGACGGGTAGAAGCAAGTTCAATAAATTTACCTTTTTGCTTCTGCATTTCTTCAACTTTCTTTTTACCCATCATTCTTCGAACAATATCCGCTTCGCCAAGCGTATAATCCGCAAGAGTTTGGAAAACTTGCATAATTTGTTCTTGGTAAACTATTGTTCCGTAAGTATCTTTTAAGATTGGCTCTAAAAGAGGATGAGCATAAGTAACTTCTTTCACGCCATGTTTACGGTCAACAAACTCATCAACCATGCCGGAGCCTAAAGGACCCGGACGGAAAAGTGCAACCAAAGCACCTAAATCTTCAAACACGTCCGGTTTAAGACGTTTTACAAGGTTCATCATGCCTTGAGATTCAAGTTGGAACACACCAATGGTTTCACCACGAACCAACATTTTATAAGTTTCCGGATCGTCTAACGGAATATTATTTATATCAACCTCAATACCTTGGTATTCTTTAACCATATCCACAGTTTTATAAATCATGGTCAAGTTTCTTAAGCCCAAAAAGTCCATTTTTAAAAGCGAAAGAACTTCTGTTACCTCATGAGGCGGATAACCGGTCTGAACAATACCATCTTTAGATGGCTGAACCGGAATAATTGTATCTAAAGGTGCGTGAGAAATAATTACACCGGCTGCGTGCGTACCGGTACCGCACTTCAAGCCTTCTATCGCACAAGACATGTCAATAATTTTTTTGAAACTTACACTATCACCCGTTTCAGGATTAAGTATTTGATAATCCTCATCATAAAGTTTCTTTAACTCAGAACCATCAACTTTTAAAGCATCTTTTATCCATTTAGCTTTATCATTTGTTGCCTGAGCTAATTCTATTGCCGGTTCGATTAAACCGGTCAATCTATTTGACTCTGCAAAAGGAACTTTTAAAATCCTTGCAATACCTTTAAATGCTGCTTTTGGTGCATAAGTTGAAAAAGTTATAATTTGACAAACCTTATCTTCACCGTATTTTTCCGTAACATAATCAATTACCTGACGGCGTTTTTCAATACAAAAGTCAATATCAATATCGGGCATCGTAAAACGCTCTTCGTTCAAAAACCTTTCAAACAAGAGGTTATGCTTAATCGGATCCAAATCCGTTATCTCTAATGCATATGCAACAACACTGCCTGCTGCAGAACCCCGCCCCGGACCAACCGGAATGTTATGAGTTTTTGAATAATGAATAAAGTCCCAAGTTATTAAGAAGTATGCCGGAAAACCCATTTTATTAATTACGCTAAGTTCATAATCGACACGTTTTTGAAGCTCAGGAGTAATTTCTCCATAGCGTTTCTTCATGCCTTCATAAACAACTTCTTTCAAGTAAGATTCATTAGTATGACCTTCCGGAACATCATAATGTGGTAATGGCGCATTGCCGAGTTCAATCTCTACATTACATTTTGATGCAAAATCTTCAGTATTTTTAACACATTCTTCAAAAGTTGCTTCATCCATCCAAGAAAATGCTTTTCGCATTTCATCTTTAGACTTTAAATAGAATTCGTTATTCGGAAAATGAAAACGATTAGGATCAGATTTGTCGGCATTTGTTTGTAAACATAACAAACTATCTTGTGCGTCTGCGTCTTCTTTTCTTAAGTAATGTGCATCATTGGTTATTATCATCTTTATATCAAGTTCTTTTGCCAACTTGATTAAATCCGGATTGGTACGTTTTTGTTCTTCCAAACCATGATCTTGTAATTCTATATAATAATCATCACCAAATAATTCTTTGTATTTTAGAGCTGTTTGCTTAGCCTTGTCTTTATCACCTGACATAAGATTTTTTAGAACTTCGCCACCCAAACAAGCAGAAGCACACAATAAACCTTCATGATAATTTTTCAATAATTCAAAATTAATACGAGGCTTGTAATAAAAACCTTCACACCATGCTGTAGAAACAAGTTTTATCAAATTCTTATAACCGACTGAATCTTTTGCTATTAAAATTAAGTGATAACAAGGATTATTGCTTGGATTTTTTTCAGTTATATCAGTATTATGAACGTAAAATTCACAACCGATTAAAGGGTTAATCCCAGCTTCTTTAGCTTTTTCATAAAACTCTATGGCAGAATACATAACACCGTGATCGGTTATTGCTATTGCAGGAAGCTCATTTTCCTTTGCATACTTAACCAAATCCGAAACTCTTATCATCCCATCCAAGAGTGAATATTCTGTGTGAATGTGTAGTGGTATTAATTTTGCCATAACCACATAGTAGCACAGAAGTTTATTAAGGTTTGTAAAAAAGTATTTTTTTTTATAAACTTATAACAGAGAAATTTTATAAATTCACCCGAGGTTAATATGAGTATAAAAACAAAAATTACAAAACTTCATTATGATAAAAATAACAAAGGTGCATTTTTTAATCTTTTAAAAATTTTTTCAATATTCTATGGATTAGCAAGTGAAAGCAAAAATCTGCTTTATGACAAAAAGATTTTAAAGCCTAAAAAAGTTGATGCTTATGTTATATCGGTTGGCAATTTTACCACCGGCGGTGTCGGTAAAACACCAGTTGTAGCAGAAATTGCCAGATATTTTGTTAACAAAGGTGAGCGAGTTGCAATAATTTCAAGAGGCTATGGCGGTCAATTAAATAATAAAAACGTAAACGTTATTTCTGACGGTATTAATTTATATCACAACGCAAAAATGGCAGGTGATGAGCCGTATTGGTTAGCTGTTAATCTTAATATGTGTGCCGTACTAACCTGTTCAAACAGGTATAAAGCCTGCAAACATGCCATAGAAAAATTAGGCGTTACAAAAATTATTCTTGATGACGGTTTTCAGCATCGAAAACTACACAGAGATTTAGATATTGTACTTATTGACTCAGAAAAGATGTTTGGTAACGAAAATGTTTTACCTGCAGGACCTCTAAGAGAAGGAATGAGCGGATTTAAAAGAATTAATAAACTTATCATTGTAAGTAAAAACACTGAACACACAAAAGCTGAAAAATTAAGTAAAATTTTTGAAAAAAAACAAGGCATTAAAACTTTTGTTTGTAAAACAGAACCTGATAGCGTTTATAATATTATCAACGGTCAAAACTTAAACAAAGGTAGCAAAGTTACTGCAATATCCGCAATCGGACAACCTGAACAATTTTACAAATTTTTGGAAGCTGATTATGAAATCTTAGATAAAATAACATTTGATGATCATCATCAATATGCTCCGGAAGATATTAAAGATATTTCCGGTAATATTATTACAACCGAAAAAGATGCCGTAAAATTGGCATCTTTCGGATTTGATAATATTTACGCACTTAAACTTAAAACAACATTTGATGTTGAAAGTGTTTTAAATTAATTATTATTTATTTAGTGCTGCTTTTAATCTGGCTAAAGAACGTGCTAATGCCGCTTGAGCTCGTTGAGTATCAATTTTTGCCGAGTTATCCGCTAAACGTGCTTCTGCTCTGTTTTTAGCATCTTTCGCTCTGGTTACATCAATATCACAACCATCTTCACAAACATCTGTTAATATCGTTGCAAGATTATCTTTGAATTGAAAAACACCACCCATTGTAGCAAAATAGCGTTCTTTTTCACCTTGACGAGCTTTAGTTACACCAATTTCCAAAACCGTAGTCATAGGAACGTGATCCTTTAAAATTCCCATCTGACCGGTTTTAGAATGAATAACCAATTCATCAACTTCACCGTCAAAAACTATTCGTTCGTGTGTTATTATTTTTAGTTGCATAATTTCCTCGTGAGTCGTGAACCGTGAACCGTAAATCACAAATTAAATCGGTTCACTATTCACGAAATTCAATTCACCTATTGTAATGTTTTAGCTTTTTCAATAGCTTCTTCGATTGTACCTACCATATAGAAAGCTTGTTCAGGAAGATCGTCATGTTTACCCTCGATGATTTCTTTAAAGCCTCTAATAGTATCTTCCAACTTAACATATTTACCTGAAATACCGGAGAACTGTTCTGCAACAAAGAATGGTTGAGATAAGAATCTTTGAATTTTTCTCGCTCTGTTTACAGTTTCTTTATCCTCATCAGACAATTCATCCATACCCAAGATAGCAATAATATCTTGTAATTCCTTATATTTTTGAAGAATTTCAAGCACTTTTCTTGTAACTTCATAGTGTTCTTCACCAATAATATTCGGATCAAGAACTCTTGAGTTAGATGCCAACGGGTCAACTGCAGGATAGATACCCAACTGAGCAATTTGTCTTGAAAGCACTGTTGAAGCGTCCAAGTGAGAGAAAGTTGTAGCCGGTGCCGGGTCTGTTAAGTCATCGGCAGGTACATAAATTGCTTGAACTGATGTAATTGAACCATCTTTTGTAGAAGTAATTCTTTCTTGTAATTCACCCATCTCAGTTGCAAGTGTCGGCTGATAACCTACCGCAGATGGCATACGACCAAGAAGTGCTGAAACTTCTGAACCTGCTTGAGTAAATCTGAAAATATTATCAATAAATAATAATACGTCTTGTTTTGAAAAATCACGGAAATATTCTGCAGCAGTAAGAGCTGAAAGTCCAACTCTCATACGTGCTCCAGGCGGTTCGTTCATTTGACCGTAGATTAGAGCAACTTTGTCGATAACGCCGGATTCTTTCATCTCATTCCACAAATCGTTACCTTCACGAGTTCTTTCACCTACACCACCGAAAACTGATACACCGGAGTGTTCTGAGGCAATATTGTGAATAAGTTCCATAATAAGAACTGTTTTACCAACACCTGCACCACCAAACAAACCGATTTTTCCACCTTTTTGGTATGGTTGAATTAAGTCAATCGCCTTAATACCGGTTTCTAAAATTTCAATTTCTGTATTTTGATCAACCAGTTTTGGTGATTCTCTGTGAATTGGTAAATAGTCATTCGTTTCAATCGGTCCCATTTCATCAACAGGTTGACCGATTACGTTTAAAATTCTGCCTAAGATAGGTTTCCCAACAGGAACTTTAATCGGTTCACCGGTGTTTACAACCTTCATGCCACGTTTAAGACCATCTGTAGATGACATTGCAACTGTTCTTACTCTGTTTGAACCCAACATTTGTTGAACTTCAGCGACAACAACAGTGCCGTCATCCATTGTTATATTTAATGCGTTATAAATTTCAGGTAACTCACCTTGTTGAAATTCAACGTCAATAACCGGACCAATGATTTGGGTAATTAAACCCTCATTCTTGTTTAAAGTCTGCATATCTCTCTCCTCTTTTTTATAGCTAAAATTATACTATAAATTTTAAGATAAGACAAGGTGGGTTATTAAAGGATAACATTAAATTAAGAAGGCACCGGTGCTATAATCCGCTAAATTAAAACACATAAAAATTACAAATCCGCCGGACATTTTTCTTTTTTTAACAATCCAATCAACGGTTGTAAAAACTCTTCTTCACTTTCACCTTCAGTTTTTAAAGAATAGAAAGAAATTTCTGCTAATTCTTTGCAAATTGGTAGTATTGCTCTTTTATTAATTTTTGTGTTAACTCCATATTTTGCAACGTTATAACGAAGCTCTTTAATCTCGTTTGACGTAAACTTATTCAAAATAGTTTCAACCTCTTCTAAAGCGCTACTTGAATACATTATTCCTTTATACAAAGCCGGTATTGCATATTCTAAACCATTACCAACACAATCGTGATTTCTGATTTCAATAAAATTCCTCAGGCGAACTTCCGGAAAATAAAGATTTGAATGTAATTTCCAGTCCTCAATAGTCGGATAAAAACCTTCAAAGCCATTTTTCATATACTGATTAAAAGTTATTCTGCCATTTAAACTTAAACATTTTTTATCTCTATTAATAAATATCATCGGCGTTTCTAAGAGAAGGTTAACATAATCTTTAAATCCCATATTTTTACTAAAATTAGTTGCAAACCCACACCTCTCATTATCAGTATTAAGCCAAGCTAATGCCCTGAATGATTTATACCCTGTATCAACTCCGCCTCTAATTTTAGAATTAGCAAACATCGCAGTAACAAACGGCATAAGAAGATTTGCAAGTCTAAACTTGCGCATGGCATCTTCTTCTGATCGGAAATCAACACCAACCTGAATCCCTGCAGTTTCCCTCATCATTACATCTGAAAGAATTCCCCACAAATAATTTGCCATAACATGATAACGAGGCTTAGGAATCAGTTTTATATTCTTATATGTAGTCTTTGGAGAAACGCCAACATTTAACAGTTTAATTTCAAAATCTTCTAAAACAGGAAGTAAAGCTTTATCAATTTCTTCTATACGTTTTTTTAAATCACGAACATATTTTTGAGGTTCTATACTGAGTTCAAATTGGCATCCCGGCTCAAGAGTGATTGTATCATGCAGTTTTTTTAACCCAATTATGCTTTCACCGTCCAAAATGTAATCCCAATTATCATTTTTTGCAAATTCTCTTAAAAGTTCACAAATACCAAAATCGCCTTCATAGGGAACAACTTCTTTTGTAGACTTTGAAACAGGTATCCGTTCATATTCCATACCGATATTCTGCTCACTTTTACAACCTAATAAAAATTCATCTAAAAGTTGTCCGTACTCTAGTCTTTCTTCTGTCTTTAGCATTGCGCACTCCTTGTTCTTAATTATATCTTAAAAAAGTCGTTAGAGCATTTAGCCCTTAACACCTTTTGACAAAATCTACTTTACTTCACACAAAAACTTTAAACATTTCCCTATTTGTATTATTATAAATATCATGATGGACTATTTACAAAGAGCAAAATTTTTCAGAACAAAAAAAAGATTAGGACAAAACTTTTTGGTTAATCCTGATGTAATCAGCGACATCCTTGATTATGCACAAATCACTAAAGACGATATTATTTTAGAGATTGGTCCCGGTGTAGGTTTTGTTACTGAACAACTTGTTAAATATGCAAAAAAAGTTATAGCAGTTGAACTTGACGAAGAAGCGATAAAAGAGCTTCAGAAACTTCAGTGTGAAAATTTACAAATTATACATAATGATATTTTAAAAACTGATATTTCAGAACTTGCACAAGGCTGTAATTTGAAAGTTGTAGCAAATATTCCATATTATATAACTTCACCAATCTTAGCTCATTTACTGGGTGAAATCGATGACTTAAATAACAAAAATCGTGGTGTTATTAAAGATATAATTTTGATGGTTCAGGAAGAGGTTGCAAGAAGAATTGTAGCGACAGAAAAAAGTTCAGCTAAACAATATGGATTATTAACAATACTTTCGCAGTTTTGGGCGGATTGTTCTATTATAAGACTTGTCGGCAGACGTTCTTTCTATCCGGCACCTAAAGTTAATTCAGCACTTGTAGCCTTAAAAATAAGAAAAGAACCGCTTTTAAAATTAAGTGATTACTCATTTTTTAGAAAAACTATTAAAGGTGCCTTCGCTCAACGTCGCAAAACTTTAAAAAATTGTCTTATAAGCGCAGGATTTAATAAAGAAAAAATTATTTCTGCTATTCAAAAAATGAATCTGGATGAAAACATCAGAGGTGAAAAGCTTTCAATACAGCAATTTGGTGAATTGTCCGAGCTCTTGAAATAATTATTTGTTCAAAGCATTTTCTAAAGCTTTTTCAAGAACCTCTATTTTTTGTTCCAGAACTTTTACCTTAGCCGAGTTTTCATCAGAGCTTATAGCTTCCTTTTCAAGTTGTCTTTGATAAGAAGTAATTCTATCATTTTTGACATTTAGTTTTAAATTCATTAAAAATATACCGGTCAACAAACCTGATACAAAAAATCCGGCTTGTGAATAAATTCCGCTTAAATTTGTATAACTATACCAAGCGCAAAAACCTGCCAATACGATTAATAAAAGATTTATAAATAAATTCTTCATATAAAAATTTCCTTATTTTTTTTTACACATTATACTCTAAAAAACAAATTTATGATAATATAATAACAGAATATCCAACTAGGTAAAATTTCATGGGTGATGAAGATAAACAGTTTGACGCCACGCCTCAAAAGCTGGAGAGGGCAAGAAAAGAAGGGCAAGTTGTAAAATCAAAAGACGTTTCAATAGCACTTTCGCTACTTGTTATGTTTTCTTTTATTTACATGCTCTCACCTTTAATTTGGCAATTAATTGTAGGGCTATTCAGAACCCTATATGAGCAAATTCCCAACCACTCGCTGGAGCAGATTGGTATAACTTATATTTTAACAGTTACAATAATTCCGGCTGTTGCGATTATTGGTTCTATCCTTTTTGTTGCCGCATTTATAGCGATGTTAGGAGATTTTATCCAAGTTGGTCCGCTTGTTGCAACTGCACCGTTAGTACCAAAGTTAGATAAATTAAACCCGACAAAATATTTTAAAAATTTATTCCAAGTAAAGACTCTTTTTGAGTTGGGTAAAAATATCGTTAAAGTTTTAGTTTTAGGGCTTGTTGGTTGGTCAGTTTATAGCGAACACCTTGAAGCAATTCTGGGTTTAGCTGCAATTGACAACAATTTCGCCGTAATGATTGAATTTGGAAAACTGATAGTAGAATTTATTTATAAAGCTTGTATTGCGTTTTTAATTATTGCAGCAGCAGATTACGGTGTTACTAAATGGAAGTTCCTAAAAGATCAAAAAATGTCCTTCAAAGAAATTAAAGACGAATACAAAAACTCAGAAGGCGATCCGCATGTAAAAGCCGCTTTACGTCAAAGACGTATGCAAATGCTACAAAGAGGTGCGATGGACTCGGTACCTGATGCCGATTTTGTTGTAAGAAACCCAATTCACGTGGCATGCGCTTTAAAATATGATGCCGAGACAATGCAATCACCGACCGTTACGGCAAAAGGCTCAGAATTAATTGCAAAACAAATTATTGAAATTGCAACAAAACATCAGGTTCCGATTATTGATAACCCGCCGGTTGCCAGAGCAATATTCAGAATGGTTGATTTAAACCAGCAAATACCGCCGGAATTATACAAAGCTGTAGCAGAAATTTTACTATTTGTTTACGGCTTGAAAAATAATCAAAATCAAGGTAATATAAAATAAGGTTAGTTTAGATAAGAGAAGATGGATAGTAAAACTTTAATCAAGCAATATGTTGGCATTGTCCAAAAAATAGCTAGAGTAGAGCATAAACGTATACCAAACCACATGATTGAATACGAAGAATTGGTTAGTATAGGTGTTATTGCCATACAAACTTTGATTAAGGGAAAAAGTGAAGAACAACTAGCCAGATATAATGATGCGTATATTGGAACCGCTGTTCGTTGGGCAATCAGAAACGAACTTAGACACAGATATAAATGGTATACGCTTAAACATAAAAACGAAAACGATGCGGATAAAGAGCTTCCGGATTCATCTTTGCTTGGTGAAGATCCGGATGACATGGGATTTTCTATTAACCCTGCTAAAGTTAGAGAAGCTGTGTATGAAACAATTCTCTCTATTGACGGCTTAGCAGCAGCAGCTACTGATAACGCATCACCGTTCGATTTCATAAAAGATCCTTCTGCAATGCCGGACGAAAAAGCGGAAATTGTAGAAATGAGCAAACTTGTAAAACAAGCCATAGCTAAACTTCCTCAGAAAGAGCGTACTGTTGTTGAGTATCGTTTCTACAGAAACATGCAAGCAAAAGATATTGCGACAATGGTTGGACTTTCGCCTTCAAGAATTACAAGAATTATCCAATTCTCACTTAACGAAATCAGAGAATATTTAAAAGCTCGTGGTCGTGAAGATTATTAAGATTTATTAATTAAATTAGCAATTTGAGCTTAATCTAAGACTTTATTATAGTAAGTAAGACTGTAATAGGGTTTTAATGGTTAATTCAACAACAAACGTAAACAATACGGGAATTTATTCTGTAAACAATCCAACCGTGAGTTTGCCGACTAATTTTAGGGGTAATGCAAATACTCTAGAAAAAACACCGGCAAATGATACTGTTGAGATTACTGATAAACCTAAAAAGAAAAAATCTCTGTTTAAGAGAATTTTAATTGGTGCTGGAACAGCTTTTGCAGGATTATTAGCATTTGGCACTTTGGCAATGAAACATGACCATAATAAGCTCATGAAGTTGTATAAAAGCAAGCTTGTTTACAGTAATTTCCCTGAAAAAATGGATTTTGTAGAAGCTAAAACCGTTCAAGAAGGTATTGATTTTGCAAAAAATGTTTTGGGTGTTAAAAAAGTTGATGAAAGTTTTACATTAGATGCTATCAATTTTGCAAACAAAGGTATAGTTGATGTCTGCAACGCTAATAAAGGACGAATAATTGTGCCTAGCGAGTTAAAATATGTTGATTGTGGTGATAAAGTAGTGGCTACAATGAATCAAAGGATTAGGGGTAATTTTGGCGCTCTGGAAATAAACAAAAAGTTTTTTGAAGATGAATTTTTAACAAAAGAACTAACAAATAGCTATAAAAACATAAATGATTACAAGACAATGAAAACTGTTGATGAAAAATACGATTTTAAATTGTATGTAAACTACTCAAAAAGATTTGGCGAACTGTTTAATAAGTTTAAAACAAATCCTTCTTCAATGACTATTGCAGAAAAAAGAGAGTTATTACTAAGAGATTATCATTCCGAACGAGAATGGAAGAATATCACAAAAAATAATCCTGAAATATTTTTAAGACAAACTGCAGAACATTTTTCTAAAAACGGAATAAAATACAATATTGAAGAAATTGAAAAACTGACACTTGATGAACAACGAGCAAAATTATGTGAAATCCTAAAACAATACCGAGAAAAAACCGGTAGTTCTTTTTTGATATCAGAAACGTATAGACCTAATGATACAATTTATCATGAACTAGGTCATTTACAAGATTTTGGCGAAAATCAACAAAAGCTTGATATGAAACGATTTCGAATATTCACCAGAGAGTATTGGGATTTTAACAAAAAAATAGATTTAAAAAGAAACGCTGATGAAATTGCAAATCGTTGGAATAGAAAAGAAGATATTAAAGATTTTGACAAATTATTGGCTGAAAATCCTGAGCAATTAAAGAAAAAGTATCCTGAATTAGTAGAGTTTTTAACAGACGAGAAAATTCAAAAAACTGCAGGAAGTGTTTCTTCTTACGCTAAAACAGGTATCGGTGAATTTGTTGCAGAGGTTTACGCAAAAATGATAGCCGGTGAAAAAATTCAACCTGAAGTTTTGGCGCTTTATAAAAAATATAACGGCCCAATTCCTGCAAATTTTAAAAATTAAAGGGTAAATAAATTTTCTAAACATATCATTGAATTAAACTTGTTTTAATACTATATTTATTTTGTAGTGTGAAATGGATTTAGGTTTATGTCGAAAACTAATTACGAGTTTTTAATATCTGTTAACGAAAAAAATATTTACGATCTTGTTATCAAAATAGAGGATTTATACAGTAAAAGAATGTATGAACCTATCGGAAATCAAAGCCGAATTTTTTTAGAATGTCTTGTTGACAGGATTAATGAAAAATTAAAAATTAAAACTAACAATAATGATTGTAATGGATATGTTACTCTCAATAAAGCCTTAAAACTTATTTTCACAAAATATCTTAATACTGAAAAATATGAGCGTTTTAAATCTTTAATTTACGGTTTAAAACAATTTGGAAACAAATGCTCTCACTATACGGAAGAAACTTTTGATATTGAAAAAGTTTCAGAAACAGCTCTAAAATATGTTTATGAAATAACTTGTTACTATTACAAATTTTTCATAAATTCTGATATGGGTTGGTGTAAACAATACGTTATACCTGAGCAACTAGATGAAAATGCGGTTGATAATTTGTTAAAAGAAAATGAACAGCTAAAAGCTGAAAGTCAAAAATTAAAAAACGAAAAACAAAACTGGGAAAATACAATTTCTGACAAAGAAGCTGAGTTGAATTCTGAAAGAATAAAAAACGCTGAAGCGTTAGAAACAATACAAAATTTAAAAAATAATTTAGAGAATATTCAAAAAACATCAGATAATAAAAAATCGTCTTCTGCTGAAAATCGGAATATAATTCCAATAAATGCTAATATTTCTCAAAAACAAGTTTTAAAAGATGTTATATATGCAATAAAACTATTTACAAAAAATAATTTGTATATAACAGAAAGACAGATTTTTAAATTTTTGGTTGACGGCTTTCTTAAACTTCCTACAGGTTGCACAATTTATAAGGATGCTAAATACCATATATACAAAAACATCGGAATTCCTAATTTGAAAATATTGTTAAAAATACTTGAAAAGGATAATATTATTCAATTTAACAATGACAGATTTAATAGCTTTAGATATGTACACAAAAAAACTATTAAATTTGAACCGACGCAAGAAACGGAAAAAGTTGAAGAAATTCAAGATAATAGTGCTGTTGAACAAATAAATACCGAATTGGAAATTGAAAATACAGAAAAAAATACGCCTGAGAAATCTGAAAAAACAAACAAAGAATTATTTAAAGAAATAGAAAATAATGACTTAGTAGATTATTTCAATTTAGGTTTATCAAACTTCACTGCTCAAAATTATGATAAAGCTATCAAGTATTTTGAAGAATGTATAAAATCTGATTATAACAGTGCAAGCTCTCATTATCATTTGGCTTGTATTTATGAGATTAATGATGATATAGAAAAGGCTCTAGAAAACTACAACAAAGCTATTGAAATTTCTCCTGACGAAACAATGTTTTATAATATGCGGGCTAATTGTTATTATAACAAAGAGTATTACCAAGAAGCTATTGATGACTGGAATTTAATCCTTGAAAAAGATAATGATTATAATATAAATTATTTCAACAAAGCTTACGCTGAACACTTACTTGAACTCTTTGAAGAAGCTATTGAAGATTACACAAAAGATATTGAAATATCTTCTCTAGAAGAAGCAGAACCGGCACCTTTCAACAACAGAGGACTTGTTTTTAAAGAACTCGGCAGGTTAGAAAAAGCTATTGAAGATTTTACAAAAGCCATAGAATTTGACGACAAAGATGCAAAATATTATAACAATCGAGCAGAAGCATATTTTGAAAATGAAGATTATGAAAAGGCAGTAAAAGATTGGAACAAAACTTTAAAGCTGAATTCTGAATATGACATTGATTATTTTGATAAAGCTCGAGCAGAACTTAAGATTGAAGATTACAAGTCAAGCATTTGTTCTTCTTCCAAATATATCGAAACCCATCCTAACAGTGCTAACGCTCACTACAACAGAGCTTTAGCCTATAAAAGTTGCGGTGAATTAGGTAATGCTATTGATGATTTATGTACAGCAATAGAAATAGATTCGACTGACGAAGATTTTAAAATTCTTTTATGTAACACAATGTATACCTATGGTAAACAGTTGTTTGCAGACTCTAATTATGATGAAATTTTGTATTTGTGCTATAAAATAATCAAACTTGAAGCTGAAGATGAAAAAATATATAATCTATGCGGAAGTGTTAAATATATCAGAAACGATTTTAATGGCGCTTTTGAAGACTTCCAAAAAGCTTTGAATATAAATCCGGATTTTGAACCTGCTATTACAAATATTAATTCAGTAAAAAAAATCTTAAATAAAACATCTACAAATTACGAAGATGATTAAAAATTAATCTTCAATATCGGGTTTAAATAGCTCTATTCAAGACAAAATTTCAACAAATTATGCCAAAAGACTACTTCTAAAAAAGATTCTTTATGGTAAACTATACTTGTAATATAAATTACAAAGACTACAATCCAATCACAAAAAGGACAAAAAATGAAAAAAATAGTTAAAAGAGTTTTATTAGTTTTATGTTTAATTACATTATGCACTGCAACTTGGGCTATCGAACAGAATTCTTCTAAAAGAACAGTTGATAAAAATTATCTGTTACGAGCAATTGCAAAATTTTCAGAAAGAATTTCTGCAACACCTAACAACCAAGAAGCATATATTACCCGAGCTTATTTTAATTATTTATTAGGAAATTACAAAGAAGCGATTGAAGATTATGATATACTAATCTCTTTAAATCCAAACAATGAAGAGTTTTTCTTGAACAGAGGATATTTAAAACATTTATCAAGAAAAAGAGAAGATGCTCTTAAAGATTATGATATGGCATTAAAAATAAAACCGGATTACGCTTTTGCTCTCAATAATAAAGGCGTTGTTTTATACGAACTTGGACGAAACGAAGAATCAATGCAAGCTTATGATTTAGCAATTAAAATTGCACCTGATTATGCAGATGCTTATTATAATAGAGGAAATCTTAAAACAAAGTCTGAAAAAAATGAGGAAGCTTTAGAAGATTTTAATACCGCTATAAAATTAAATCCTGCAGATTCTGCATCATTCAACAACAGAGGTGTTGTAAAAAGAAAACTTAATTATAACGTTGGTGCATTAAGCGATTTTTCAATAGCAATCCGCTTGGATCCGGAAGATATAACCGCTTATGCAAACCGAGGCAGGCTAAAAAAACGCTACTTTGACAGCGAAGGTGCCGAAGAAGATTTCAAAACCGCGATTTCTATTGCAGAAGAAAAACCGACTTTGGTTAAAGAAATTGAAATTGAACAAGAAATTGCCGCAAATCAACCTAAACCGGTTATAGCCTCAACAACACCGGATTCGGTAAAATACGAACAAGCGCCGGCTGAATTAAACAAAGCTTTGCGCAAACCTAAAGTTAATCCTGCTGAAATCCAAAAAATTTCACAAAAAATTGCTATGGCTGATAGCAATAACAATAAAATTAAACCAGCTGTTGTAAAAGCAGGCGTGGTAAAAATTTCACCTTCAAATGAAGTTGTCGCAACAACTGCAAAACAACCGGTTAATGTTGCACCGGAAATAACAACAAAACCTGTTATTAACCCTGAACTGGCTGAATGTTATTATATCAGAGCATTACAAAAATATATCTTGCAAAACCGTGAAAGCGCAATGAAAGATTTTGATATGGCAATAAAACACAACCCGAAATATGCTGAAGCGTATTACTACAGAGCTGCTATAAAAAGAGATTTTAAACAAGAAGGTTTTGTAGATGATTATAAAAAAGCTATCGAACTTAATCCAAAACTAAAAACTTTAGCAGAAGCAGATGTATTGATGATACTTAAATAGTTGTTTTTTGATTAATCAAAGATTAGGACTTGAAAAGTTTTTGTGTTGTTGGTATAGTTGAGTAGTTAGTTGAATATGCGCTTGTAGCCCAGTTGGCTCGTTTGAGATTTTACGAAGTAAAATTCAAACAAAATAGAGAATAAACGCTCTATCCAACGGGTGAGAAGATGAAAATTTGAATATGCGCTTGTAGCCCAGTTGGATAGAGCGTTTGGCTACGAACCAAAAGGTCGGGGGTTCGAATCCCTCCAAGCGCGAATTTAAAAAGACTCTCTTCGGAGAGTTTTTTTGTTGGGTTTTGAACCGCACCCCTAAAAACGGATAAGTGTTTGTATTTTAATGTCCGTTTTGGTCGGAAGTAAAATTTTGTAAGTTGGGCATACTTGCCCAACAATACTAAATCATAGTTGGGTTTTAATGAGTAGTTTGGTCGGAAGCCAAAAGTAAAAATGTCATCCTGAATTTATTTCAGGATCTTACCAGAATGTAGTAAATACGCTAAGTCGGTAAGATGCTGAAACGAGTTCAGC
>SUTU01000009.1:0-77265 GCA_015152525.1 Cyanobacteria bacterium SIG28
CAGTAATATATATTTCTATATTATATGCCATTATATTTGATCATCAAAGTTTTGTACTTTCACATGATGGATATAGATTTGGATTAGGTAAAAGTCAGATTTTGAATTTATTAGCCATTACTGCATTATATATAGGGCTTTGTTCGTCAGCCTTCAATAAAAAATAATATAGTAGTAAGTTGTGTGTAACCCAACTAAAGTTTGTAGCGTGCATTTTAATGCACGAAATATTTAAATTCCCATTTTGTTAATTTATATGATTTAGATGTCATCTATATTTAAGCAGTGTCGGGAGGGAAATGTATTGTTCTGGTAAGTTTTATTCAAGTAAACGTACATCCCCCCTCCTAGCAGCTATTCCTCACCTCTATCAAATATTGAACTTATATTAAAATCAGCTTCTACATATATATCAATATTTTCATCCAAATAATTTGGAAAGTCGATAATGTTTGTTTTTTCCTCCTCTTTAATTTTTATTCTATATTTGTGAATATCATCGTCATTTTCATATTTAATAACTCGCCCAATTTCCAACATTTTCTTTAAATTTACTCTTATAGAATCGACTGTAAAAAAGTATTCTTCCAAACTTGTTTTATCTAACCTTTTGTCATTACTTTTTATATATTCATTAGCTGTATTTGTAGCAGTGCAAGCGTCAAGATAAGCTTTTTGCAAATTTTTTAATAATGATTTATGTAAGTCTAAAAGTAGCTCTGTATTCATAATATTAAATCTCCTTATGTGTCCATTAGGGTGGTAGAAACATTTATATAAATACACCACAATAGGTGGTATGAAGAGAGATAATAGTAGGCATATTAATTCATATAAAAGACTTGGTAAAAATATAGCCGATAGGAGAAAGTTTTTAAAAATTTCTCAAGAAGAACTTGCTTTTAGGATTTCTAGTACCAGAAACTATATTGGCTGTATTGAGCGGGGCGAGAAATTTCCAAGTATTGCCGTTATTTTTGATATCGCAAAAGCTTTAAATATTCAACCAAAAGATTTCTTCGAAGGGACTTAATATACCTTTATTAACTTATTTAGGATATTGACGCTTTTTTACAGCATCTAATCTTATTGTAACAAATATGATGTAAATATGCAACAAGATAAGATTGATAAATTTAAAATTGCAAGTGGCAATGTGATAAAATACATCCGAGAAAACTATTCTAAAAATACGTCTATTAATCAATTAGCCCGAGAATATGATATTGATAGAGGAAATTTAAGTAAGATTGAACGTGGAATTAATTGTTGCAATTTGATAACAGCTTGGAAAATTTCGGAAGCTTCCGGAATTAAATTTTCAAAATTTGCAGAATTGCTGGAAAAAGAATTAGGCGAAGATTTTGAATTTTTTGATTAGTATGTATGGTGAGAAATGCGATAAACATTGAATTATATAATGATTAAACATTCATATTCACCAAAAATTTAATGGTGGAAATGTGTGTAAAATTATTTTCAAACTACCAACTTAAAACATTTTCTCCCATTGTATCATGTTTTGATTTTTGTTGGGTTTCACCCAACCTACTGCCAATTATATAATTTGATGTGTTTTGAGTTTTGAATTTTATTCTTGAAGTGTACCCATAAAAGTAGACAAAAAATTTCGGTAAAACCGAATTAAAAAAACGGCTGAGTGAAGCGAAGACGTAGAAAACAATTGCGTCTTTTCTTCTTTTTTTGGTACTTTTTTTCTTCTTTGGCTCGCAAATAAAGAAGAAAAAAAGTACAAATGCAAAAACATTTAAACAATAATAATCATTAATACAAACACATAAAAATATTTACTATAAAACCTTTATTATTTGTTGAATTTCTAAATTCGTTACATTGCCTAAAGCCAAGTCTTTTCTTGCTTGATTTAAAGCACCTTTTTCTTTTAAAAGGGTAAGAACTTTTAAAATAAGTGTTTGATTTTCACTATCAAGAAGAGTTTCTAATTCTTCAACTTCATTCACATAATCCAATGCAAAAAATACAAAATCACTACCGTCAAAAAGCTCATCATAAAATAAACTTTCTAACTTTTTAATATTTACTTTATTCAACAATTTATTAATCTCTTGAACTTCATCTTTTGTATTTTTATCACAATCAAACAAATATTCTTCATTAGAACAAAGTTCTTCAAACTTATCTTTTGCTAACCTCAATGCTACTGCACTTGAGCTTGTAAGCTTTTCTTGCGTTAAGCGTTCTAAAACCTCATAAATTCCATAATCTACAACGGATGAAACAGGAATAATTTCAGGAATTGCATTCAATATATTACACAATACAAGTAATGCAGAGTCTGCATCTTGTTCAAAAAGTTCATCAAAAGACAAAAGATAAGGAATTTCGGCAGCAATATTTTCAGCCAAAGTTGATTTTTTCATCACATTGATAATTTCATCCAACAAATCTTTAGCTTGATAATTAACCAAAAACTTTACTGCTTCAAATTGCTCAAATTCATCCTCTGAACTTAATCTTTCAATAGCATCTTGCTTAGACTCTTCATCACTAACTATCGACAAAACTTCAATAGAATTCAAAGACAACGGTTCAAAATTTGACTTAGCAGTCTTTCTTAATAAAGGTAACATTTCTTCTATTTTTTCTTTTGTTACAAATGAAAAATATTTAACTGCATATGCTTTTTCTGAATCAGTACCGTTAAGAAAAATCTCTTTCATTTGGGCTAATAATTCATCACCACTAAACGAATATAACACCCTTGCTATCATTGTATCGTATGAAGCTGAATAAAATTCTAAAAAATTTAAAAGATTTAAGTAGTTTTCTTTATTGCAAGCATCTTGAATGCGTTTTGCAACATTATCTTTAATAAAATCGAACAAAAAATCATCTTGTTTAACAAGTTTAGAAAACAATTCCTTATCAGAATTGTTCACAAGTAATTTTGCAACCATTTCATACTCAGAAGGATTTTTTCCTGTGAGTTTTTTTATTAAATCCATAACTAATTTCCTAAATCTCTAAACTGGTAAGCAACACATTGGGCTACACTCATTCGCCCTGACATTTACCACCTAGTCTAAATAAAATACGGTAACAACTTTATGATTTTCTTCCGCATACTCAATTGCTGTATGCAATGTACGACTTGTATGAGATAAGAAGCAAATAAGTTGATTACAATCATCAATAATTTCTCTGTTACATACTCTTGAAGCATCAGCCAAAGTCATCATAGCTCTATCTGAATGTTCAACAATATTAGGTACCCCAATTAATTGATCTTGAACGTCAGAAGGTTGTTGACCAATTGTTTGAGGTAAAATAACTTTTAATTTATCAGGATTAGACTTCATTGCGCCACGAATAGCAGCAGCATTTGTACCGCAAGAACCACCGGATGTAATTATAGTGTTACCTTGCATTACAAGAGCTGTTGTCAAAGTCTCAATCATCTGCTGGTGAGTAATAGCAAGGTTTCTTGAACCGATAATTGCAATTCTCTTAGCGGGCTGTTTTATTGTTGCCAACTCTAACGCAAGTTCATCAACAACATCAGGACTATGTTCTGCTACATCTAAATCACCCATCGGAACCATTATTGAAGGTTGTTTGCCTTCTTCATCCGTAAGATTCATAATTTCAATCATCGTACCACCTTTACTCAATTGCAAATAATAATTATTTTGTGTATGCTAGTGTATAATACCACATAATCACAGATTTGGGAATAGGGGAATGGAAAATATTTTAGAAAAACTTAATGCAGAGCAACAAGAAGCTGCAAAAACTACAGAAGGTGCGCTACTTATACTCGCTGGTGCAGGTAGCGGCAAGACTCGTGTTTTAACTACAAGAATTGCATACATGATTCAACAAGGAGCAATTGCAGGAAAAATTCTTGCGGTTACATTTACCAACAAAGCTGCTCGTGAAATGAAAGAACGACTTTCATCAATTCTTGGTGAAAATATTGTAAAATACATGTGGGTCGGCACTTTCCACAGTATTTGCGGAAGAATTTTAAGACAAGATATAGAAAATTTTACTTTCCCTTCCGGTAAAAAACTTGATAAAAATTTTACAATTTATGATGAAACGGATTCTTTAGCAATAATCAAACAAGCTGTTAAAAAATTAAATCTTGATGAAAAAATTTATGCGCCAAAACTTATTAAAACAGTAATTTCGAACGCTAAAAATAAGATGCAGGATGCTTATACTTTTGCAACTTTTGCAAGAGATTTTAAATCCCAAAAAATAGCTTCGGTGTTTGAAGCTTACGAAAATGCTTTAAACAACAATAACGCAATAGATTTTGACGACATGTTGATGCTAACGGTAAAACTTCTCGAACAAAATCCGGAAGTCAGAAAAAAATATTACGACAGATTTCAGCATATTCTTGTTGATGAATACCAAGATACAAACCAAGCTCAGTATCAGCTTGTAAACGCTCTTTATACCAATTTGCAAACTGAAGTTCCACAAGAACGTTCTCTATGCGTTGTCGGTGATGTTGACCAATCAATTTACAGCTGGCGTGGTGCAGATTTTAGAATTATCATGAATTTCCAAAAAGATTTTCCGAAAGCTAAAATCGTTAAACTTGAACAGAATTATCGTTCAACAGCAAACATTCTTAATGCTGCAAATGCGGTTATTGAAAATAATGAAGAACGTGTAGACAAAGTGCTTTATTCACAAAAAGGCGACGGTGAAAAAATTACGTATTACGAAGCTCAAGATGAAGCCGATGAGGCAAATTATATTGTTAAATCCATCACTTCAACTTCGGATAATTATAACCAATTTTCGATTTTATACAGAACCAATGCTCAATCACGTGCACTGGAAGAAGCCCTGATTGCAGCAGGTGTTCCATATAGAATTTATGGCGGTTTAAAATTCTATGACAGAAAAGAAATTAAAGACGCAATCGCATACTTAAAACTTATTCACAACGTTGATGATTCACAATCTTTGCGTCGTATTATTAATGTTCCTAAACGTGCAATCGGTGAAACAACACTCAAGCACTTACAGGAATACGCAGATTCTCAAGACTTGAGCTTATTTTCAGCAATACTTGATGTCGACAACATTTCTACAATCAAATCAGGAACTGCTACAAAGCTGAAAGATTTTTCTACTCTAATAATGAAGTTTCAGGAAGCTCAAACAAAATACAATCTTCCGGAATTTTTAAGCCTTGTCTTAGAAAGAAGCGGATACCTCAGAGAATTACAAGCAACAGGCACTGACGAAGATTTAACCAGAATAGAAAACTTGCAAGAACTTGTAAACGTTGCAAACGAATTTGAACCGGAAGAAGTTGATAATACTCTAGGCGAATTTTTAGCACAAGTATCTTTAGTTTCAGACATCGATGGTATGGATGAAATAGCAAACAATGTTACATTAATGACATTACACGCTTCTAAAGGGTTGGAGTTTCCTATTGTTTATCTTGCCGGTTGTGATGAAGGTATTTTCCCTTCCGCAAGAACCCTAAATATTAAATCCGAATTAGAAGAAGAACGCCGTTTGATGTATGTTGGAATTACAAGAGCAGAAACAAAATTGTATTTAACAACTGCAAAACGCCGTCAAATGTGGGGTGAATATAAGTATTACACACCAAGCAGATTCATTGAAGAAATTCCTTGCAATTTATTAGATACTGAACAATCTTATGCGGACGAATTTACACCAAGAAGTACTTTCAAGAGTGCTGTTAAGTCTGTTCAGAATAATTCATTTACTTCAAGTTCAAACAGAAATTTTGACAGCCAAATCTCAAATGGTACTGGATTTGGAAAGAATTTTGTAGCTCCGGGGCGAGAAAAATATAATCAACCTGCTGAAACAAAAAAAATAACTAATGTTGTTAAACGTTCACCAAACAAATCATTTATCGTTAAAAATCCGATTAATAAAGAAAAAGAACAAGAAAAATTAAATGCATTTTTTGAAAACAACATTATGAAACAACGTCTTGAAGAACGCCGTTTAGAACAAGAAAAGCAAGCTGCAGAAAAAGCTAAAGCTGAAGAGCTAAAAAATACGGCAACACAGTATTATTTTAATGTTGGTGAAAGAGTTTTTCATGAAAAACTTGGCATCGGTCATATTACTGATGTTATACAAATCGGCGAAAGTACAATGTATACAATAGATTTTGGTAAGCTTGGCAAAAAAGCTATGGATGCAGCTTACGCTCATCTTAAGAAATTTTAATAAGGCTATTTGCTAAGACAAAAAAATCATGTATAATACAAATACAGAGTTTTAAGGAGAAGGTATGGTTAATATATATGAAGGTTTATTGACAGTAACAGATGAAAAGTTTTGTATTGTTATATCAAGATTTAATGAATTTATAGGCGGAAAACTTTTATCAGGCGCAATTGATGAATTAAAACGCCATGGTGTTGATGAAACAAATATTGATGTTGTTTGGTGCCCTGGCGCATTTGAAATTCCGCTTGTTGCCAAAAAATGTGCTAAATCCGGAAACTATAATGCAATTATAACTCTGGGTGCTGTTATTAAAGGTTCTACTTCGCATTATGATTATGTTTGTGCCGAAGTTTCAAAAGGTGTTGCATCAGTTTCTTTAGAAACCGGTATACCTGTTATATTTGGTGTATTAACAACAGATAATATAGAACAAGCTATCGAAAGAGCCGGTACAAAAGCAGGAAACAAAGGCTCTGATGCTGCTAAATCTGCAATAGAAATGGCTAATTTATTAAATATGTTTTAGACCCTGATCACTTAGCAATTCACTACTTGATCACTGTAAAAGAAAGGTGTGTGTTATGAGCGATATTATTACAGAATTTAGAAACGAAAATACTAAAGATATTGATTTACTTTCAACAATAGATATTGTCAGAAAAATTAACGAAGAAGATCAAATAGTTGCTCGTGCCGTAGAAGATGAAAGTACAAATATTGCTCGTGCAATTGATATAATTGCCAAACAATTTTTACAAGGTGGCAAGCTATATTATTTTGGTGCAGGTACTTCCGGAAGACTAGGCGTTTTAGATGCTTCCGAATGCCCGCCTACTTTTGGTGCAAACCCTGATATGGTTCAAGGGTTTATTGCGGGTGGTGATTCTGCATTGAGAGTTTCTGTTGAAGGCGCTGAGGATAATTTTGATTTAGGTGCTGAAGATGCTCAAATTCTTACAGAAAAAGATGTTTGCGTGGCAATTTCTGCAAGCGGAAACCCTAAATACTTGCTAGGCGTACTTTCAGAAGCTGAAAAAATCGGATGTAAAACAATCGCTTTGACCTGCAACCATAAAGCCGCAATTTTAGAAGAAGTAGGCTTAGGTATTTGTGTTGAAGTAGGTCCTGAAGTTATTGCAGGTTCAAGCCGTATGAAAGCAGGTACTGCACAGAAAATGGTTCTTAATATGCTTACAACCGGTTCTATGATAAAAATTGGTAAAACATACGAAAACTTTATGATAGACTTGATGCCTACAAACGAAAAGCTAAAAGACAGGGCTATCAGAATTGTATCTGAAATTGCTAAGGTAAACGCATCAACCGCTCTAAAAACATTACTTGAATGTAATTGGAAAGTTAAAGAATCAATCTTAATGTTGCAATGCGATTTAACATACGACGAAGCAAGAGAAACTTTGAGAAAAAATTGTGGTGTCCTAAGACGTGCTTTGGCTAGTTTAGCTAATGCTTAATCTGAATTTGGAATTTTAAGAACTTGACCGACTTTAATAACGGAGTTCTTTGATAGCCCGTTTAGCTTCATTAAGTCAGCAGGCGATACATTATATTTTTCTGCAATTTTTCCAAGCACTTCACCACTCTTTACAGTGTGCTTTGTATATTTATTTTCTTCTTTTATACAGTCTGCAACAGCTTGTGCTAAAAGTTTCATATTCTTTTTTTGTGCATTTTTATCTTTTAGATACTTACGACCATCTGCATGATCCATAAATGCCATTTCATAAAGAATTGCCGGTTGTTTTGCTTTTCTTAAAACCTGAAATCCTGCCGGCTTAACAAGAACTTGGTTGTCAGAATAACCGTTATTTTTTTCAAGACTTGTTTCAAACATTCGTGCTAACTCTGTACCGGCAGCGGTTTCACGATTATAGAATATCTCCATACGATTGTTTGCCGGTTTGCCTTTGTTAACATGTAACGATATTAAATAATCGGCTTTATTCCGACTTTTAACAATTTCTTGAGAAACCAAATTTAAGCCTTGTGAAGCTTTTCCTTCATAACCTTGAACAAAAATAACCCGAGCACCTAAAGCGTTTAGCTCATCTTTTAACCACATGGCATTATCATAAGCAATATAACATTCGTGTTCTAACCCACCAATACCTAAAGCACCCGGATCAGGATCTGTAACACCGGGTTTATATCCATGACCGGCGTTTACAATTATTGTTTTATTATATAATGGTGCATTTTTATTTGTGTTAGTAGGTTTAAAAACATGTCTTGTCGCAACAGTATTACCATTTTTATCTTTATCACGAGTAAAATAATTTCTTGTTTTTGTAGCTTTAGTTTCAGTATTAACCTGTGTCCTTACTTCATTACTTGTTTCATCGACTACAGTTTTTTTCTTATCTGAAGATATGTTATAGTCCATATCATTAAACAAAATTACTAAATTTTGCCCGGCTTTTATATCATTAGATTTTAGATTGTTTATTTCCTTTAGTACATCTATATGTATTCCAGCATTACGAGCAATTTTAGTTAAATTATCACCCTTTTTAACCTCATAAACATAGCCCGGTAAAGCAAAATGTGCACCTTTTTGAATTGTATTTGGTGATTCTATATCATTCATCGCAACTAACAGTTCTTTTGAAACTTTAAATTTATCTTGTATTTTAGTTAAATTATCACCAGCTTGAACTTCATAAACAATTTTAGGGATTTTAATTTCTTGTCCAAGTTTTAAACCGGATATATCTTTAAGGTTGTTAAATTCTTTTAAAGTACGCCAATCAATATCAAATTTTTCAGCAACACGATAGAAACCTTCACCCTGTTGCACTTTATACGTAAAATTATAGAGTTTTAAGTTACTACCTTTAGCCCCAATATCAACAGGTTTATCATAATCCATACCCGATGCTAACATTTGTTTAAAAATAGGTAACCCTTCTTCGTCATGCTCTGGTTTTTGTTCTGCACTCACAGTTACATCTTGTTTATCTTCTGTTGAATTAGAAGCGACAATTTTCGGCACTTTTATCTCTATACCTATTTCAAATTCAATACCTTTATTTAATTCTTGAATTTTATTTGATAAATCTGTTATTGAAAATCCTGGTGCTATATACTTTGAATGCAAATCCTTAGCCACGGCAAAATAACCCTTGCCTTTGTATTCTTCCCCAACTTTAAAATTTTCAGTCTCGGTTTCGGATATAGTATATTTTCCTGTAATTTGAGCTTGGGATTGAGTTTTTTGCGGTTTTTCTTCCTGCTGAACCGGAACTATTTCAACCTCTGTTTTTCCTTCTGTTTTTATATTTTTACCGTTAAACTGTAAAGGAATATTTATCTTGCGTCCTTTTTCCAATAAGTCTTTATCTAAAGGCACATAATTATAATCTTTTATTGCATTTACAAAATCTTTGACCTTTACACCTTCCGGACAATATTTAGTTGCTATTCCCCAATATGTTTCACCGTCAACAACTTCATGTTTAATAGACTCTGCTGATACCACTTCGACTTTTGAATACTCTTTATTATAAACACTCCAAACAGCTTCTAAATCTTTCTTAGATATTTTCTTATTATCAAAAAATTCGCAAGCATCACTATACAATTTTTCAACTTCTTTTTTTGCTTGTTTTAATTCATTTCCTTCCAAATCTCTCAACGCCAAAATTGCACGAGATAAGCTTCTACGATAAAGTCCGGCATCTTCTTGACCATTCTTATCCTTTACTTCTTTTAAAGTTGGTATAATAGATGACCAGTCATTAGTATCAATAGCATTAGTTATAACAGTTTTATTTTTATTAATTTCATCTAAACCTTTATTAAAAGCTAAATCAACTAAAGCCTCTCTTATTGATACAGGAATTTTTTCCCAATTAGATTTACCGCCAAGGTTTTTTATAACCTCATTTCCATGCGAAAGCAAATCTTCCATCAACTGCTTATAACCATCTTCATTTGTCTTAATTTTGGTGTTTCTTATAGAACCAAAACCGCCTGTTAAAGTACCTTGTCCGCCCAAATCCCTATATCTTGCGGTATAAGATTCATAATAGTGTTTTCTGTCACCCTCATAATATTTTATTAATCCCATCAAATGTGATTGAGATGATTTTATCGCTTCCAAATTATCTTTTAATATCAGCCATTCATAATCACCAATTGATAAATCCTTCAAAGTTGTATAAACAGTGCTTTTAATATCATCTGACCAAAAATTCGATTGACTAAAACTTACCATAGATTGATTCTGTTGAATTTCAGGAAAAATCTGTGTATATGCTTCACCTTTTGTAGGTGAATCAGTGGAATTTGTTCCTGCAGCTTCTTTCGTACGAAATAACGACCATATAAAAAGTGCCATTTTCAAACCTTCCTAACGAATAAAATATCTCAATATTTTAGTAAACGGCATTTTTTCAAAAATCTTTAACTAATTCCACTTTTTTTTACAAAACTTTACAGAAAAATGAATACAAAATTTTCATATAATACAGATTATAGTATAATTTAATAAGAACTATTGTAGCTTAGAGGAGTTAATTATATATGAAACTTACTGTATTAGGTCCGGGATGTTGGGGGTTAACATTAGCTTGGTTATTAAACGATAATTTTGATGAAATAACCATTTGGGGAAGAGAATCAGATTTAAATGATGATTTGGTTATTAACAAACACTGCTCAAAACCTTTGGAAGTACAACTGGATAAAAAGGTTGAAATTACTTCTGACTTAAAACAAGCAATTAAAGATGCTGATATAATTCTCTCCGTTGTTGCTACAAGTGGTGTTCGTCCTGTTTGCGAACAGCTTAAAGCTGCCGGAATTAATCCGGATACTCCTTTAGTTAATGCTTCAAAAGGATTAGAACTAAACACTCTTATGAGAATGTCAGAAGTTATTAGAGATGTTTTACCTGAGCAAAAAATTGTTATTTTATCTGGTCCAACCTTAGCAAAAGAAGTTCTTTTAGGCAAACCGACAGCTGCTTCCGTTGCCTGTGAAGATATAGAAGTTGCAGAATTTGTTCAAAAAGCTTGCAACGTACCGAACAGATTTAGACTCTACACCAACTCTGATGTTATCGGCGTTGAGCTTGGCGGAAGTCTTAAAAACGTTATAGCAATTGCTTCGGGTTTTGCCCACCAAATGAATCTTGGTGATAATTGCATGGGTTCTTTGTTAACTCGTGGAATGGCAGAAATAGTTCGTTTGAGTGTACAATTAGGTGCAAACCCTTCAACTCTATACGGTTTGTCAGGTATGGGTGATTTAATCGCAACTTGCTCAAGCCCAATGTCAAGAAACTACACTGTAGGTTCTTTATTAGGACAAGGTAAAAAAATTGATGATATTCTCGCTGAGCTTGGCTCTGTTGCTGAAGGAGTTAAAACTTCTAAGGCAGTGTGTGATTTAGCAGAAAAACTTGGATTAGAAGTTCCTGTTTCAAGCGCAATATACGAAGCAGTTTACACAGATATCACACCTCAAGAAGTATTATCAAAACTTATGAATCGCAAATTAAAAGAGGAAGAAAGATATGATAAAGTATGCCGTTAAGTATTTAAAAAACACTTTTGTTCCTCTTAAAGGTATTAAAGAAGAAAATGAATGTAATTCTGATTTAGACGGCAAGCTGGTTCTTGTTAGAACTGAAAAAGGCGAGGAAGTCCTCAAAGCTTTTTTAGTTTGTCCTAAAGTTGCAGAAAGATTTGAAAAATCCGAAAAAACTCCTGAGGCGTTTGAATTTATTAGAGTTATGACTCAAGAAGATATGATGATTTACGAAGAAATCAAGAAAGAAGAGGTAACTTCATATTTCAAGTGTAAAGAACTCGTAAAAAAGCATAATTTGAATATGAATCTTGTTCAATGCCGTCTGACTTTCGACAAAAGAAAAATATCTTTTTATTACACAGCGCCGGAAAGAGTTGATTTTAGAGAACTTTTAAAAGATTTAACCCAAGTTTTCAAAAGAGTTCGAATAGATCTTAGACACATCGGCGTTAGAGATGAATCCTCAATTATGGACGGAACAGGAATTTGCGGAAAACCTTTCTGCTGTTCATCCTACCTAAGAAAATTCGAATCAATAAATGTTAAACTGGCAAAAGATCAAGGAATGCCGATTGCACCGTCTAAAATCTCCGGAACCTGCGGAAGATTACTTTGCTGTTTAACATATGAATACGAAAATTATATTGAAGCTGCTAAAGGTATGCCACCTGTAGGTTCAACTGTTATGACACCGGCGGGACTCGGAAAAGTTTGTTTCATCCAATTCCTTAACAACTCAGTTGCAGTTAAATTTGAAGATGGAAAAATTAAAGAGTTTGACAAAAATGAAATCGAAATGGTTGATGCTAACATAAATGTCGACATTGATGACACAAGATTAAACCATTACATAGCTGATGAAAAAGTTGATGCAAGACAATTAAGACAGCTTGAAGACGATCGAAACAGCTCTACGGGTAATGTTTAATTTACAATAACATCTAATAAAAAGTCGCCTTAGTAAAGGCGACTTTTTTATTAATCAAAACTATATACTGTTTCTTAAATCTAATATTTTCTGCGTTTCATCCTCAGAAAGATATTTTGCACCACCCAAAATCACCGTATTTAAAACAACCCGCGCATAAGATTCTGCTAATTCCAGTTTATTATAAGCTTCTTCTATAGTCTTTGCACCGACAATAAAACCGTGATTTGCCATTAAAACTGCATCATAATTATCAAAAAATTTAACAGTATTATCCACAAGTTCCATTGTTGAAGGTAAAGCATATTCTGCTAACGGTATTCCGCCAAAATAAAAAACATTTTCTGCCATAATCGGCGCCATCAAGTCCTTACCGGCAGAAGCAAAACTACTCAAATAAGGTGCATGAACATGGATTATAAAATTAATATCTGCTCTTTTTTTATAGATTTCAATATGCAAAAATTTTTCACTTGAAGGTTTTTTCCCTTTTTCTAGCGAATTACCGCTAAAATCAGTATAAACAATGTTGCCACTTTTCAGATAACCGTTAGAAGAACCGGATGCAGTTATTAATAAACCATCTTTATATCTGGCTGAAATATTACCGGAAGTTCCGGGTGTATAGTTCTTTACACCACACAATTTTCCATATTTTATGATTTTATCAACTAAACTTTTTTTATATAACATCCTCGATAACCCTTATATCTTCAACAACAGCTCTTTGTAAAACTTTAGGTTTTTCAGCACCTTCAAAAGTTGTTGCTTTTTTAGGCGACTCGGAACGTTTAGCTTTTTTATCTTGTTTAATTTCTAAAGTATCATATTCAACAGTTGTACCTTTTGCGTCCATTCCGATTTCAACTAAGCAGTACATAGTTTCTCGAATGAAGTCATATCCAATATGGAATTTTATATCATCAGGTCCAACTGATATATAAAAAGCATTTTCTTGTAAATCTCTATTATTTGGCGCATCATTAGTTATACATATAGAACCAAACCAAGATACTGTTAAGTATTTATTTACACGTAAGTATTCTCTTAAAAACAGATTTTGTTTACCATATCTATAAGCATCAAAAACAGGCATAGGCGTGTTATCTTCATATGCTGAGAAATAATATCCCATATCTTGTTTCCACCTTTTATATTGCATACTTACAGTCGGTGCAAATCTACCCAAAATCTGCGTATCACCGGTACCATATACTGAGGCAGATAATTGAGAAACTAAATTTAAAGAAAAAGCTTTTAATTTCTCTTCATCTTTGTAATTAAACAGATTTTGAGATGCTTGTGCCATATATCTAAAACGTGTAGTGCCCATTTCTGAACCACCTAAACGTTCAAAATGTCTATCAAAATCTAAATCTTGAAAATAACCGCCTTCAATTCTATGTCTAAACGATGACGGTCTGTTTTTTAACAAAAAGCTTTGAGATGCGTATGATTTATCATACACCAAGGACGCACCGTACTGCGGACGTCGTCTGCCCATGAACCATTCATTCATAAAGCTGTTCATACCGTAATGTAAATACAAATTGTCATCAAGTTGTTGATTACCATAGACAATCATCTTTTGAACGGCTGTACCATATGCTGCCATTGTATGGTTTGTACCACTACTAAATCTAGCATAACCGCCAACTCCAAGTCCGCTTTTGTAATTCAAAATCGGCATTGCCTTTAATACTGAACCTTTTGGCAATTCAAAAACCCAGCCTGCACCTAAAAACGCACCTAAACCTCTGTATGTACCCACTTCAAAGTGATTTGTTTCAGCGTAATCATGGTTTTTATTTGTATAAACTTTTATTGCAGGAAACTTAAATATAGTCTTATCGCCTTTAAATAATTTTCCTTTTTTTATTGCAATTATTTCTAAATCACCTTTTTGTGTAATTTTTATATCTTTAGCTTCGAATTTTACGATACCTTTTTCTATATCTTCTGTTAAAGTCTGATTTTTAGGCACTAACATCCTTCTTAACTTAGGCCCTTTTTTACCTGACTCAAAGTTAATCGGAAAAGATTTGTCAACTACAATATTACCGTCTTCCTGAACAATTTTATCTGTATAAACATACCCTTTGTCTGATTTAATCACAATATTTGAGGTTTCTGTAATAGGATTTTCTATTAAAGCATTTTCCTCGTTCATGTCAACAAAAATATAATCGCCGGTAATAGTTTGACCGCCTTTAAGAATTCTAACATCGCCTTCAGCTTTAATAGTGTTATTCACTCTGTCAAAAGTTATAACATCAGCTTTTACGACAATACCTTGTTTAACAAACTCTACACTAACATTTCCATTAGCTTTTATTAAATAATTTTGTGTATCATAATCAATATTTTCACAATCTAAAATTATATTTTCTGAATCCTCAATTTCAGCTTTTTTCTTTTTTTCTTTCTTTGTTTTTTTCTTTTCAGGTTTTTGAGTTGCCTCTTCATCGGCTTCAAAACCGTCAGGTGCAAGTGTTGTTTCGTCTTCAAAATTATCCACAACCTCTTTTGAAGCATAATCGGAAGTTTCTATTTCACCTTGATATAAATCTTCAGCTGTTGGAGCTAACATGTTATCACGAGCTTCTTTTGCTTTAGCCTTTTCTTCCAACATTAAGCGAAATTGTTTAATTGGCGGTGTTGTTCCTCGACTTGACTTTTCACCGCTTGATGCATTATCCGTACCTGATTGCGAAGAAGAATTTATCGGTTCAAAAAAAGCCTCGCCGGTAAAATCCGCCGCTTCTGAGAATGCAAAATCTGCCTTTACATTTGCTGAAAATATTAATGATGTTATTAGTGTTAAAAGTAATTTTTTCTTCAAAATATTTTTCCTATATATAATTTAACGGATTATTAGGTTGTCCGTTTACTCTCACTTCAAAATGGCAATGAGGTCCGGTACTATAACCTGTAGTGCCTTCATAACCTATTACCTGACCTTTTGAAACTTTTGTTCCGTTAGATACGGCGATTGAACTCATGTGTGCATATAAAGTTGTTATCGGTTTACCGTTAACCATACCGTGTTCAATTATAACTACTTTTCCATATCCGCCATACCAACCGGAATATATAACTTTACCTGAATTAGAAGCTCTTATAGCACCCAAATTAGGTCCGCCGATATCTATTCCTGAGTGGAACGAACGACTGTTAAAAATCGGATGCGTCCTCCAACCAAATGGTGAAGTTATACGTCCTTGTATCGGTTTAATAAAACCTGATGCAACCTGTACACTTGTATCTTTTGTCGTTTTATTAATATATGAACCGATACTTGCGGACTGTTTTGCCAACTCTTGCTCAGCTTTCTGATAAGCAGCTCTGTCGGTTCTCAATTTGTTTATCATGCTTTCATTTTTTGCAATTGCTTGCTCTATGTAAGCTTGTTGAGTATTAATAGATGCTACTGAACGTTCTAATCGACGTTTACGAGCTTCGATATTGTATTTTAAATCAGCAATCTGTTTTGCTTTACTTCTTGCAAGCGCCATTTTATCGTAATCTTTTTTCAAAATAATTTTTTGAAAATGAACTCTATCCACAAGCATATTTATATCTTCAGAATTCAATAAAATTTCAAAAAAGGCTTTTCTTTGAGATTTGAATGCACTTCTTATATGAAGAGAAAGTATATAATTCAAATCATTGTATTCTTTCGATGCTACTTGTAATTTTTTATGCAAACCTTCCAATTCCTTCTGAGCTGAAAGAATTTGAGTTTTTGAACTGGCTAAATTATTTGTAGCTGTTTCTAATTTCTGCTGGTTTTTGTAGAGTTTGTTAGTTTCTAAACTTTCGAGCCACTTAAGTCGATTTATTTTCTCACGAGTTTCTCGTTTTTGAGTTTCTAGTGATGTTTCTGCACAACAAAATGAGCACGAAACCGTACTTATAATCATTATTAAAAATATTAAAACATTTAATATTTTTTTGAAATTCACTATTATCCCCCGATATTCGGAATAATTAGCAATAATCCCATCCCAACTGTCCACAATATGAAAGATGCTGCTATTAATCCAACTATCAACTTTTTGTTTTGTCTAAAAAAATCCATCTCTACCTCACTTACATAATAGTATAAAAACCCATATAAATCAATTTTGTTAATTAAAATTGAGAATAAGAACCTATGACACGCATGTTTTTGCAATAGAGTTCCAAATCTTGTAACAGCCTCTGAATAACTTCATCGTTTCTATGACCGTCAAAATCTATAAATACGGCTTGTTCTTCCGCCCTGTTATTCATCATTTTAGAATTTATATGCGTTATATTTATGTGATACTTAACAAAAACTTGAACAATATCCATCAATGCACCTTGCCTGTCATCCAAAAATAAAACTATACTTGTTTTATCTTTTTCTGTCTGAACAGTTTGTGCATCACCTATAACAATAAATCTTCTGTTATTATCCTTATCGTCTTCGATGTGTTCTTTTAAAACATTTAGATTATATATTTCTGCTGTTTTTTTAGTTCCGATTATTGAATAAGTCAAATTATAATTACTTAACAACCTTGCAGAATCATCCATGCTCTCAGCCATAACTACATTTAATTGCCTTGGCATTTCTTCTTTTACAAACTTTTTGCACTTTGCCAAAGCATTTGGATTAGCTATTAAACCCATAATACTGTAAAATTCAGTTGTTTTAGATAATATACAGTCATTTACCGGCACAACAGTTTCTGCCAAAATCTGTATATTTTGATTTTTTGTCATAATCAAATTATCTATAGTTTCTCTGATTATACCCTTATAGCTTGTTTCCACAGGAAGTATCGCTATTGCATTGCTGTTTTCATCAACATAATCTATACATTCTCGAATTGAATTCAATGAACGTTGGTATAAATATAAGTCGTATTTTTTAAACAGTTTATCCTTCGCAATCTCCGAATATGAACCGCCCATTCCCAAGCATATAACTTCATTAAAATCTCTAAACATAATAAACTCCCGCTAATCATAATTATACACCAAACTTTTTTTAAAAAATAGGTTAGTAAGGTGATTATTAATAAATTTGGTTTTATTTTAGAGGGAATGTAGGTTTGCATGAATAAAACTTACCAGAACAATACACTTCCTACACTACATTAGTTTATCTCAAAAATTTTTCTGCAAGTTTCTTTTCTGCAGGTTTAACATGTTGCAATAAAAATGTTTTAAAAGCCTCTAATTGTTTTTTAGAAATATACAAATAATCTTTTTTCAAATATTCAAACTCAAATTCATTCATATGAAAAACTAACTCCGTAAAAACATTTTCTTTTCTTTTTTTTATTAATTTTTTTTGAAGTGAACTAATATCAAAGAAAAGTTTTTCTAAAAAATTAAATTCCAGTATTTCTTCAGTTATAATTTTTATACTTGTAACTCCTTCTTTTTCATAAAAAGAAACTTTATTTTTTTCAAAAAAATCTCTTGGCGATTTTTGAGAAGAGTTATTAAAAAGTTTAACAATCTTTGCATCACCATGATGACAACACATTACCGGTTTGGTAACATGCTCGCTATTCTTGCCGTACAATAAACCTTTAAATGTTAGTTGATTTTGCATATTAATAAAAAAACCATAAAATAAAAATTTGCTAATAAGCTTACAAAAATTTTTATAACTAGAAGTAGATTCTATTGAAAAAGTCAAGTTATACGGGTTCAAAGAACATCTTCGAACCCGTATTATAATTTACTGTTTAAGCATTACCTATGGTTTTACTATTAGAAGCGTAGGGTGGGAAATGTGAGTAAATGTGGTATTTGAATATGATATAAAATTCATTCCCACCTCAAAAAGAAGAAAAGTCGCAATTGTTTTCTACGTCTTCGCTTTGCTCAGCCGTTTTTTAATTCGGTTTTACCGAAATTTTTTGTCTACTTTTATGGGTACACTTCACCACTTTCTTTCTTTTTGCCTCGTAAATAAAAAGAAAGAAAGTGGAAGAATAAAAACTCAAAACTAAAACACATCAAATTATATAATTAGTAGTAGACAATGTCTTAAAAAATCGTGTTAAATTGTTTCATTTAACACGATTTTTTACTACTTTCTATCTACTCAATACTTTTATTTTGTAACTTTAGCACTTTTATCTGCTAATTCACTATCCATTCTTAAGAAAACAGGTTTAATATTTTCTTTATCAATCAAATGGCCAACTTTGATGTTATCACAAGTTATATTATCCAATTTTGTTGACAAATCATAAGATAATTGTTCTGCCATAGACTTAGCAATATTAGGACAATAAGGGTAAATCAATGAAGATATAACGCACATTATTTCTAAAACTGTTGTCAAAACTTCACCACATTTGTCCATTTGACCTTCTTTTGCAAGAGTCCAAGGTGCATTATCAGTTACATATTTATTTGTAATATCAACCAACTCAATAATCCTTTGAGCAGCTTCTTGCACTTCATAATAATCAAAATGGTGTTTAACTGTTTTCACAGTTTCTAACGCTTTATCAAATAGTTCTGATTTAACTTTAAACTCTGGTTTAACATCGCCTTCAAAATATTTAACAAGCATAGATAAAGTTCTGTTTAACAAATTACCCATGGAATTTGCTAAATGAGCATTAACTTTTTCTTTAAAATCTTCGTCAGAATAATTGCCGTCTTTACCACAAGGTGCTGCAGAAGCCATATAATATCTTAAAGCGTCCGGAATTTCTTGATTAAAAGCTTCTAAAACACCAGTTGGTGAAATTACATTGCCCAAAGATTTTGACATTTTTGTTTGGTCAATAGTAATCCAACCGTGAGCAAGAATATGTTTTGGTAATGGCAAATCCAAAGCAAGCAAGAATGCCGGCCAATAAATACTATGGAATTTTAGAATATCTTTACCGATGACTTGAACATCAGCAGGCCAATATTTCCGGAATTTTTCATCACTCTCATTTACACCGCCATCCGGATTGTAACCCAAAGCTGTTATATAGTTAGAAAGCGCATCTATCCAAACATATATAACCTGATCTTCATCACCTAAAACAGGAATACCCCAATTTACATTTGTTTTTGCTCGAGATACAGAAATATCTTCAATATTTTCCAATTGATTTAAAACTTCATTAGCTCTAAATGAAGGAACTATGAAATCAGGATTTGTTTTTATGTGTTTAATAATCGCATCTTTGTATTTTGTTAATTTGAAGAAATAGTTTTCTTCACTAACTTCTTCCGGCTTTTTCAAATGGTCGGGACAAAGTCCGTCTTCAGTCAAATCTTTTTCACTTAAAAACGCTTCACAGCCTTGGCAATATAAACCTGTATAAGAATGTTTATAAATATCTCCTTGTTTAAGTAATTTGTCAAAAATTTTCTGAACAATTTCCTCATGCTGTTTATCAGTTGTTCTGATAAATTGATTATACTCTACGTCTAAAGCCTTCCACGCATCTTTAAATTTTTGAGCATTCATATCACAAAGCTCTTGAGGTGTCATTCCTTGTGCTGCTGAAGTTTTTTGAATTTTAATACCGTGTTCATCAGTACCTGTTAAAAAATACGTATCCTCACATCTTTGTGTGAAATGTCTGTAAATAACATCCGTAAGAATTTTTTCATAAGCGTGCCCTATATGAGGTGCGCCGTTTACATAGTCAATTGCTGTTGTTGTATAAAATCTTTCCATTATTAAATCCCTCTTTTTAAAAATTATAAAGAAATTATACCACGAAAAAAAAGTTAACAAGCAGTTAAAACCTTTACTTTTAATCAATTTCATGCTCTAATAGAGTTGGTGAAAAGATTTGTAGCTTATTTTTAATATATAGGAGAGATTATGAAGGCTGAAGAAAGAACATTTGTCGCAATCAAACCGGACGGGGTAAAAAGAGGGTTAATCGGAAAAATCTTAACAAGATTTGAGGATAAGGGCTATAAAATCGTTGCAATGAAATTACTTCAAGTTACTCCTGAAATTGCAGCAAAACATTATGCTGAACACTTAGGAAAACCTTTTTACAACAGACTTATGTACTACATTACAAGTGGCCCTATTGTTGCAATGGTAGTAGAAGGTTATGGTGCAGTTGATGGCGTTCGTCATATTGTTGGCGCAACTGATCCGGATAAAGCTGATGTTGGTTCAATAAGAGCCGATTATGCTCAAGCAATGGAATACAATGTTGTACACGCCTCAGATTCAGTTGAAAGCGCTAACAGAGAAATTGCTATATACTTTGAACCTGTTGAAATATATGACAACTGGCAATCAACTCTTGAAAAATTAGTTTATGACGAAGAAAGATATGAAGGCTAAAACTAAAAGTATTTAGATTGGATTAACAAAAAATGACCACGGTTTTTGATAATTTTAGTTACGAATTAATCCACGTTGATTCTAAAACAGGAGCTCGTGCAGGTGTTTTACATACTCCGCACGGTGATATTAAAACACCTATTTTCATGCCGGTTGGAACAAATTCAACAGTAAAATTAATTACTAATAACAATCTGTATGATACAGGTGCACAAATTATCTTAGCAAACTCTTATCACTTATATCTTAGAGCCGGTCATAAACTTATAGAAAAATTTGGCGGCATCCATGGTTGGATGAATTGGGATAAACCTGTTTTAACCGATTCCGGCGGGTTTCAAGTTTTTTCTTTAGCTCATTTAAGAAAAATTTCAGAAGAAGGTGTAGAATTTAGAGATCCTAAAGACGGTAAAAAACACTTTATTTCACCTGAAATTTCTATGGAAATTCAACAAGCTATCGGTGCAGATATAATAATGGCTTTTGATTGGTGTGCACCTTTCGGTTGTGATTATAAAACCGCAAAAGAGGCAATGGAAAGAACGCACAGATGGCTCGAAAGATGCATAAAAGCAAAAAGCACTACAAAACAAGCTTTGTTTCCGATTTGCCAAGGTGCTTTTTACGATGATTTAAGAAAAGAAAGTGCAGCTTTTGTTTCAAACATCCCTGCTGTCGGTTATGCTATTGGCGGACTGAGCGTTGGCGAAGATAAGGAAACAATGAACCATTTTGTAGAATTAACGGCGCCACTTTTACCGCATGACAAACCTCGTTATTTAATGGGTGTAGGTACACCTGAGGATTTACTCGACGGCATAAAACGTGGTGTTGATATGTTTGACTGTGTTTTACCGACAAGAAATGCAAGACACGGGTCATTCTTTACCAATGAAGGTAAAAAACAAATAAAAAATGCTCAGTTCCAAGAAGATCCAAGACCGCTCGATGAAAACTGCAACTGTTACTGTTGCAAAAATCATTCAAGAGCATATTTAAGACATTTATATAAATGTGGCGAAGGAACTGCGCAAGCTTTGATGTCAATTCATAATATTCAGTTTTTAATAGACTTTTCACAAAAAGCAAGAGAAGCGATTTTGGAAGACAGATTTGAAGATTTTTATAACGAACACTATCAAAAAATAATAACCGGCTAGTAAAATCTAACCGGTTATTTATTTTATTATTACTTTATTTTGTTTAAGCTTCTAAAAATCCTTTAATCAATTCATTAACAGTTTTAGGATTAGCTCTGCCTTTTGTTTCCTTCATTACTTGACCAACAAAGAAACCTAACAAGTTTGTTTTACCGTTTTTGTAAGCTTGAACTTCATTTGGATGAGCGTTAATGATATTTTCTACAATACCTTTAATCGCACCTTCATCTGAAATTTGGCTTAAACCTTTTCTTTCAACAACTGTGGTAGCTTTTTCACCGTTAGTAATCATGTCTTCAACAAGAATTTGTTTACCAATGTTATTAGAAATTGTACCCTTTTCAATTAAGCTGATTAATTCTGCCAAGTTTTCAGCAGTTAATTTTGTTTCTGAAATTTCAACTTTAGCTTCTTTTAAATATGCTGCAATTTCACCCATAATAAAATTAACAGCAGTTTTAGGATTAGCTCCTAATTCAAGAACTTTATCAAAGAATAAAGCTAAGCCCATTTGTTCAACAATAACAGAAGCATCGTATTCGCTTAATCCCAAAGACATATATCTTTGTCTTTTTGCCTCTGGAAGTTCAGGCATTTTAGCTCTAATTTCTTCCACCCATTCTCTTGAAATTTCTAAAGGCATTAAATCAGGCTCAGGGAAATATCTATAATCGTGAGCATCTTCTTTGCCTCTCATAGAACGAGTTTCTTTTAAGTTGTCATCCCAAAGACGGGTTTCTTGAACAACTTTTCCGCCTTCTTCAACGATTTCGATTTGTCTGTCGATTTCATATTCAATTGCTCTTTGAAGAGCTGAGAAAGAGTTTACGTTTTTGATTTCTGCACGAGTACCAAATTCTTTAGATCCTTTTGGCATAATTGAGATATTAGCATCACATCTCATAGAACCTTCTTCTAAGTTTCCATCACAAACGCCTAGGTATCTAACTATATTTCTCAATTCTTCCATATAGTTTCTTGCTTCTTCAGCCGAACGAATATCAGGTTCAGAAACAATTTCAAGAAGCGGTGTGCCAGCTCTGTTAAGGTCAACAAGAGAATAAGCTGAGCCGTTAAGACCGGCAGCACCTGCGTGAACAAGTTTACCTGCGTCTTCCTCTAAGTGTGCTCTTGTAATACCGATTCTTTTGCCTTTAATATCAAGATAACCGTTTAAACAAATTGGCTCGTCATATTGAGAAATTTGATATCCTTTTGGAAGATCAGGATAGAAATATTGTTTTCTGTCAAATTTACATCTTGACGGAATTTCGCAATTTAATGCTAATCCTAATAAGATACCCATATTTACACATTCTTTGTTAAGAACCGGTAAAACCCCCGGCATGCCTAAAGTAATTGCACTTGTTTGTGAATTTTGTTCGTTTCCGAATTCTGTTGAGTCAGGTGCAAATATTTTTGACTTAGTTTTAAGCTGAGCATGCACCTCTAAACCGATAACAACTTCATATTTTTCTCTTAAGTCTTCCATTATAAAATCCTCTTTATCTCATATTATCTTAATTCTAGCACAAAAAATATTTTGTATAAAATTTGTTATATTGTTGTTTTTACAACGGTATATAATATATAATTATGATAAAATATAATTAACAAAATGGAGGTAACAATATGATTAATGAAAAATTACAAAATGCTTTTAATGACCAAATTAATAAAGAACTTTATTCAGAATACTTGTATTTAGCAATGAAAACATATTTTTTAGAACAAAACTTAATGGGTTTTGTTAATTGGTTTGATTGTCAAGTTCAAGAAGAACACGCTCATGCTTTAGGAATGTACGACTATCTTAATGAACGTGGCGGAACAATTGAATTAATGGCTATCGATAAACCTGTTGTAGAAGGCAAAACACCTTTAGAAATCTTTGAACAAGTTTTAAAACATGAAGAATATGTAACATCAAGAATTAATGCTCTTTATGATGTTGCAGAAGAAACTCGTGATAGAGCAGCTATGAAATTCTTAGACTGGTATTTAAAAGAACAAGTTGAAGAAGAAGCTTCTGTCGGTGGTGTTTTAGCAACTTTAAAATTGATAGGTGATGACAAAAAAGCGTTATTGCTACTTGATAAAGATTTAGCAACAAGAACTTTTGTAGCACCGGTTATCGGTTAGAATAAAAACATATAAAAAGTGGATGCTCTCAAAGCGAGAACATCCACTTTTTAGTATTAGATTGGGTGCAGTTCACAATTCCAGTAAAGCCGACTTTGTATCGTGTTTTTGTTTTTGTTGGGTTTCACCCAACCTAATATACTGCTTGGAAGAATAAAAAGGTAAATTTCATAACGTATCAAAATATATATTTTGATGTGTTTGTATTAATATTTATTTTTGTTTGTTTTATGCATGTACTTTTTTTCTTCTTTATTTGCGAGCCAAAGAAGAAAAAAAGTACCAAAAAAAGAAGAAAAGACGCAATTGTTTTCTACGTCTTCGCTTTGCTCAGCCGTTTTTCATTTTCGACTTCGTCGAATCTTTTTATTAAAAAGAATTGGCTTGAAGTATACCTATAAAAGTGGAAGAATAAAAACTCAAAACTTAAAACACATCAAAATATATAATTTGATTTATAATATCAATAACTATTTTTTTATGCTAGAATTAATTTACAACTATTGGAGGTGTGTATTGTGATAAGCAAAATCGGTGTTATACCAAATTCCAATCAAAGACCAAGTTTTAAAGCTAAACCCGCTATTGTCAAGAGCAATCATACAGTGCTTCAAGGTGCTGCAGCGCAACAAGTAGCGTCGTTAAAGTCTGTTTGTAAAGAAATTCTGTTAAAAACAAATAATAACAAAAAATTAATTCCTGCAACAGTTGCAGCTCTTGGCGGAATTAAACTTACCGAAACAGCTATTACTTTATACGAAAACGAAAAAGATGCAGTTAGATTATCTATGCCAAAAGGTGTTCAAGGTGATTTGTTTAAAATGCAAGTTATTAAAGATGAAAAACCGGTAAATTCTGTTATGGTGGATAATTTTAATAGACTTGTCGAATCTTTTTCGTTAAACAAAGTTCATTATCTAGAAGAAAAAAATGCCGATAAAGATTTGATTAATGCTGTAGTAGAAGGTGTTTTCAAAGCAGTAGATGAACCTTTATTCCAAGTAAGAAAGTTTATTAGAAAAAATGCAGAAACCTCAGAACAACCGGTACAGAAACTAACGCCAATCACATTGCCAAAACCGGAAGAAATAAAAGAACAAAAATTTGTAGCAAATAAATTAGCCGAAAGAAGTAAAATATTTATTCCGAAAGCAGAAGAAATGGCTAATTACAGCATGACAGAGCTTCTAAAACAACAAGCTGACAAAACACCTCGGAAAAAGCACAGAGTGGAAAAAAACAGAAATAACAGATTAATCCCTGTAAACAGACTTTCACCGTCAGAAAGGGCAGAACTACTTAAAGCAAATGTTGTTAAACAAGAAAATACTTCTATTTCGTCTGATAGGAAATCGGAAACTGGCGGAATAATAAATGCTAATAATAAAGCAACTAAAATTGAAGAAAAACGTGGCGAACAGCAGGTTAAAATTACGCAGGAAATACCACTTATAACAGCACCTAAGCGTCGTGGCAGACTGCCTAAGGTAGAACAGGAAATTGTTCCGACAACAGTAGCTAAACGTCGTGGCAGGCCACCTAAAATTAAGCAAGAAGGCATTCCTGCAATAGCACCTAAACGTCGTGGCAGACCACCTAAATCAAAAGTAAAAGATATAACTGTAACAGAAATTAAAAAAGTAGAAAAGTTAAAGCAACCGCAGCAAAAACCTGCTGATGGAATTATTCCTGCTGATCTAAAATTAAAAGTTGAAGAAATCTTTAACTTAAATAAAGTAATTTTTGATAAATTGAACAGTTTTTCCAGAATGACTGCAATGGCAATTCGATCCGGATATAACGGAATTAAAACCGGCAGAAACAAGATGAGTTTCGGTGATTTAATAATTGCAACACCACAAAGAAAAGATTATGCGGGGCATGAAATTTTAAGCATAACTAATACTGCAAAAAGTGAATCTTTAAACATTTCTGATTCTGAAAAAATTATTAAAAATAAAATCAATTGGGACAAAGGTGGCGTTTCCCAAAAACTAAAATTTTTAAACCAAGAAGAAGTCGACAGCAAAACTTCTGATATCGATTTTAATAAATTAATTGATGATGCCATCACAAACCTCAAAGCTTTTAAAGAATTTTTAGATAGCAAAGGTTGGCACAAGTCAAAACAAAAAATTAATAAAACAAAACAAATTAGCAATAACGCAATTAGTAGTTCTTCATTCACAAGGCTTCAAAACCTAATAGAAAAAAATAATAATATCAAAGCCATTTTGAGCTCTATACCTTATTCAAAAGCCAAAGAGGTAAAACAAGATTTCGGACAAGTTTCCATTATACAAAATTCATTAAGAACTGAGTTTATTAATCCACTTGGCGATGAGTCGAATATTTCATTTCACACTTCAAAAACCAGATTAGGTGAAAATACTTTTATAATAAAACACAAGAATAACATTGATCTGGAAGAAGTTTTTGTTATATCTAATGATGGAAAAATTATGAAAAATGTTAACCGGCATGCCGGAATAAACTTAGTTTTGCCAACCAATAAAGCTCGTACTGCTAAATTCTATTCCCAAGAAGAATTAGAACAAAATGACCTTCAAAGTAGGCTAGAAAATTTATTAACTGTTTTAGAAAATAAAATGAATGAATATGAACAGTTTTTAAAAAATTATGAATACAAGGAAACCGAACCCAAAGTAAAAACAATAAAAAAATCTTCCGGTATAAATAAAAAGGATGGGTTACCTCTATTAGCGGTTAAAGATTTTATAGATAATTTTGTAAGAAATCTGCAGGAAAAAGCTGAAGAATTTACAAAAATTACCGGTTATAAATCTTCATTGGATTCTGTGGCAAAAGATTTAAAAACAAAGTTTGAAGAGTTTTTGAAAAAAGAAGAAAAATAATTTTTTTATAACTTCTCAATTGACTTCAAAGCAATATTTTTTAAGCATTTTAGATAAAACTCATTAACTATGACCTTATTTGACATAAGATTGTTTTATGCTTAAATTGTTACTATACTAAAGGGTGATTTTATGAATTCAATTTTACGTACACTACTAGAAGCATTTTTATCCGGCTCTTCTTCTAAGTCTAATAGTACGTCATATAATGATTCAGGAATAAGAACTGGTTATTGTGCTAATACATCTTCAAACATGACCATGTATAATGACAATGGCACTCGAGTAGGTTACACCCGAAAGTCCAGTTATGGTCATGAAGTTTATAATGATAATGGACAAAGAATGGCAAGTTATCATAAACGCTCTAACGGTTATGATATCTATGATGAATATGGTTCATTGATTGGCTATATGATAAAACACCAAAACGGAATGACATACAAATATGACAGATATGGTGTTTGTACCGGTTACATAAAAGAAGATGCTTGTGGACGAATGACTGAATACGATAATTATGGTCGACGTATCGGGTATTTAAATTAAAGTTCTGACTGACTACAGTTTTTTGGATTATGGAAAATGAATTAAAAAAAATAAAAGACAAGTGTTTATTATGTCAAAAGTGTTCTTTGTGCAAAACTCGTACAAACATAGTTTTTGACGACGGGTTTGCTAATCCTAAATTAATGCTAATTGGTGAAGCACCTGGGTTTTATGAAGATATGCAAGGCAAGCCTTTTGTGGGGAAAGCCGGTCAGCTTTTGGATAAAATTTTTGCATCAGTCGGATTATCTCGTCAAGAACACGTTTATATTTGTAACACATTAAAATGTCGTCCGCCAGAAAATCGAAATCCTTTACCGGAAGAAAAAGAAGCTTGCTGGGAATATTTAAAAGCTCAAATTGATATTATAAAACCTAAAATTATTTTGCTTTGCGGAAATGTAGCAGTTCAGTCAATTTTACCAAATGCCGGTGGGATAACGAAGATTAGAGGTAAATGGTTTCAGGGTAGCGATATAGTCCACGGTGCTAAACTAATGCCAATCTTTCACCCGTCATACCTTTTGAGAAACGACTCAAGGGAAAAAGGTAGTCCTAAATGGTTGATGTGGCAAGATATTCAAGAAATAAAAAGAGAATATGACAAATTATAAAGGTTTTATAATACAATTGTTGTGAGGTTATTATGGACAATCAAAAACAATCACAAACAGCATTTGTACTTGAAGGCGGAGCAATGCGTGGATTATACACTGCCGGTGTATTAGATGTTTTTATGCGCAACAATATAACTACAAATGCCATATACGGTGTTTCTGCAGGCGCATTATTTGGCATAAACTTCAAATCAAAACAAATTGGCAGGGCTATAAGATATAACATTAAATATGCTCACGAAAAAAATTATATGGGACTTTATTCTCTTCTAACAACAGGAAATATTATGAATAAAGAGTTTTGTTTCAATAAACTGGTAAACGAATTAGACAAATTCGATTTTGAAACTTTTAATAACTCACCAATCGATTTTTTTGCAGTAGTAACCAATGTTGAAACAGGACTGGCTGAATATATAAAAATTGTGGATGCAAAATATGGCTTAGAAGCCTTAAGAGCATCAGGTTCTATGCCTTTTGTATCAAAATGTGTTGATTTTGAAGGGGCAAAATATTTAGATGGCGCAATAAGCGATCCGATTCCGCTACAAAAAGCTCTTGATGAAGGTTATGAAAAAATCGTTGTAGTATTAACCAGGCCTGAAAGCTATAGAAAAAATAAGAACTATATGCCGTATAGTTTGATTTACGGAAAATATCCGAAATTTGTTAAAACAGCGATTAATCAATTTGAGAGATATAATCAGACTCTTGATTTAATTAAAAAATACGAAAACGATGGTAAAATAGTTGTTCTTCGTCCATCAAGAAGCTTAAAAATTGCAAGAGTTGAGAAGGATTTGAAAAAAATTGATGCAATTTACCAATTAGGTGTTAATGATTGCATTTCAAATTTAGATAAAATTAAAAATTATATGTTAACACATAACAATCCATAGGAATTTTCTGGCTGTTCTTCCTATATAAACCGCAATTATAGAGAAAAATATATCATATAGAATTTGTATTCCGCTTTGAGATGAAATCCAGCTGTATATTAAATCCATAGGTGCGTGTCTTAGAGTTGCAATGAATAACATATATAAAACACCGAGAATATGTATTGCACAGACGCCAAGTGTTGCTAAAAGAACAATTCTAAAAAAATCAGATTTAACTTTTAAAAGTGTACCGGAGAAAAATATTGCAGGTACAAAAGCTAAAATGTAGCCAAATCCATATTCAAACAAATAAGAAACACCGCCACCAAGTGCAAATATTGGGAAAAACATTCCTAAAATTATATACATACAAATCGCTAAAATTCCGAATTTTCTTCCAAGAAGCGCAACAATAAAGAATATAACCGGAATTTGCGGAATATAACGATAAGTTTTGCTGAAATGGTTAGCAATTTCGTAATCGGTTGGCTCTTGGCTCAAAAAAGTCAGAGCATCTGATGGTATAATTGGATGTGTAAATGTTATTTGTGTAAAAGTTGCGATTATCAGAAACAAAACGCTTAAACATGTTAAAAGCAAAGTTCCGATAGTTATTTTTATCGGTTCACCTTTGTATTTAAAACTATTTATTTGTTTTGATAATCTTTTTGTCATCGTATTGTTATTAAATCTTGTAATTTATTTTTATTTTCATTAAATACTGTTTTAAATTTATCGTAAAAAATATTTTCAGTCCACATTATTAAAGCATCTTCATTGTTATCTTGATAATATCCTTTTCTTGTGCCAAGAGATTTAAAACCGTATTTTTCATATAAACCTATTGCCGGTGTATTAGAAACTCTTACTTCCAGAGTTAAATATTTTATTTCGTTTTTGTAACAATCTTCAATAATTTTAATAACGATAGCTTCACCGATATGGTTTCTTTGATATCCTTTTTTAACAGCAATAGTAGTAATATGTCCTTCGTCAATAATATGCCAAGTTCCAGCAAAACCTACAATTTCGTTTTCCGTTGTTTTTGCAACGTAATATTTAGCAAGATTATTATTCATTTCATCATAGAAAGCAGATTTTGACCAATGATGTTCACCATAAGCTTCTTCTTCTATTTTTATAACGGCTTCAATATCAGAAGCAGACATTTTTTCAATAAAAATTTCAGATAATTTAACTAAGGACATATGCTTTCCCAATCTATATCATCTTCAGTTTCTTCGCCGGGCTCAACAATATGTTCACCGTCTTCTAACATAAGCATTAAAGAAAGTTTAAGCTGTTTTTTGTAATTTTCTAAAGCTTTTTCTCTGGTTTTTGCACAAAATGCAAAACTAGGAATTTCTTTAATCTCAATATAATGATATGGGTTGCCATTAAAATCCAAATCGGTACCTTCAATAAGAGTCCAATCAAGATTCATATAATAATCAAGGTCTTTTACAATTTCATTACTCATCGAACGATTTCTCACTTAAAGGTTGTTTAATCATAATACCTTCACCGCCAATAACATTAGCTTGCTTGCCGTTAATATATAAATAAACAGGAAGGTTTGTATTAGCATTGGCTGTTTTAATAATTTGTTTTATTCGGGTATAAATACTTTCAGCGCCACCACCCATTTCAAATTCTGAAGACAAATCAATCATAATACTTTTATCAGATTCTCTTACAGAAATAATTTTTGTACCGTTTGGAATTTCAGAAGCAAATCCATGACTTTTTTCCCATTTTGTAGGTGCATTTAATAATTCTTTTATTGCATACTCAAAACAAGATTTTTCTGTTGAAGTATCACAAACTCTGTTCACTGAATGTAATTCGCCTGTTTTATACAAAATGTAAATTTTTACATTCTTTTTGTAGTTTTTTTCTTCTTTCTGTTGGTTAGAATTTTTAGAAATTTGTTCTAAAGGATTATAAACATCAACTTCTTCAGTTTGATTATTTTGTTCAGGAAGTTTAATATTTTTACCCCAAAACGAAAAATAAACATACGTAATAGATATCAATATTAGAATAAATAAACCGAGTCTTTGTGAAAAGTTCATTTTTTTATTCTCCTTTAATTAATATTTTACCACCAATTTGAATAATGTTATTAATTATATTAACATTTTCTATATTAAAATTACAATTCCCCGGATTTAAAAAGTCTAAAGTATATTCAAGAGGTTTTAATAAATTAATTAAATTCAACACACTTTGTGAGGATAGATTGCGATATTTTCTATCCAAATATACTTTTGTAGAAATTATTTCTCCGTTTTGAATTGCCAAATTTGTTGAAACTGAAAATCTTCTGTCATTTTCACGAGGTGAAAGCGGATAGTTATAAAATATTATTACTTTTATTCTATCATCTGTTAATTCTGTTTGAACTTTTTTTATACAAAATAACGGATAAACTTGTTGATTTATTTTTTCAATTTCTTTCTGATATTTTGGTGCTAAAAGAGCTTCGTTGATTGCATCTTGACTTAACCCGATTTCATAAGCACAATTTATATCGGATTTAAAAACCGGCGGATTTTGTTTATAGTCAATCCAGTTATAATCACTAAGTGTATAAACATGGACAAATGAAAGATTAATACCTTTTATTTCAACATCATTACCATAAACGTCTAAAGATTTAAAAATTCCTTTTCGCATACTAGATAGTGTATAAGCAGAAAGTTTTACTTTAAAATTTCTTCCGGTTTCTTTTTTTAATGCAGATTTTACTACTGTTTGAGCAAAGTTTTCAACAGCCGGAGTAATTGGTGTTATGTGTCGACGATTTTTTAAATAATCTTCTGATGTTTTGTCATAACCGGCATGAGCGGGTAGAAAAATCATTAGTAATAAAAATAATAGAAAAATTCTTGAATAAAGTTTTTTTAACATTTGTTATCAATTTTCTTTTACATTTTTGTAAAATTCATCAGTTATAAGTTGAGAATATTTTTTCTTTTCACTAATTGCAATCGCCAGTTTTTCGGAACCGTCAGAAGTTTTTACACTTGCAACAATACCGGATAAATCAGAAAACGGCAATTTATTTGCTTTAGCTTCAAACTTTGCATAAGGAACTGTTTGACCGTAAACAGTAATTGTTCCTCTATTAATTACCTTTATTTCGTGAAAAGAAACTGACTGAAATTTGAATTTGTCAGCAAGTTTTTGCATCTTTGTTTCCAAATCTTTGCTTTTTATATCGTCTTGAGTTAACAAAGCTTTTTTCCCTGAATCTACAATGCATAGTTTTTGCCCTGAAACATTATGTTCCGCCAAAACAGCTTTGTAACCAAAAAGATTTACGGTGTTATCAATTTCAAATTCTTCGTGTAAATTTGAGAAATTACCAATACTTTGAGCACGATTTTCTGCTCGTTCGTGGATAAATTTTACAATACTTGTTTTAGCCATCTCGACATATTTTTGTCCGCCAATAGCATTAAACCCAATTAGAGCAAGAACTAAAATAGTTGCTTTGAAGGTTATTTTAATTAATTTAAACATAACTTGCACCTGTGCTTTTTATTATGTACAATTATATCTATGACAAAGAGCGAAATCAATCTTATTAATACTTGTGATTTGACAATGGAGGATTTAACTCCTGCAATGCAGCGCTTTTTGGAAATAAAACGAGAAAATCCTGATGCACTTTTATTGTATAGAATGGGTGATTTTTATGAATCGTTTTTTGAAGATGCCGTATTGTTGTCAAAAACTTTGGAATTAACTTTAACAGGTCGAGAACAAGGTGGCTTAGGGCGTATTCCTTTAGCAGGTATTCCTGCAAAATCACTTGACAGTTATTTGGAAAAACTTGTAGCTAAAGAAATAAAAGTTGCTATATGTGAACAACTTGAAGACCCTAAATTTGCAAAGGGCATTGTTAAAAGAGGAGTTGTGAGAATAGTAACAGCGGGAACTTTGTTTGAAAGCAATTTATTAAACAATTCAAGTAATAATTATATATGTGCGCTGTTTAAAGAAAAAGATAAATGGGGCTTTGCTTATACAGATATTTCAACCGGTGAAATCAAAGCTGCAACTTTGAATTTTGAAGCTGTTCTTACTGAATTGGCAAGAATTCAACCTGCTGAGATTGTTGCACCGACTAAAAAATTAAAACTTGAACCTTTTCAAATTGTACCGGAAGAAACAGTGGATTTACCGGAAGAAATTACGAAGATTTATAATTGTTCAAAAGTTCCGGGACGAGTTTTTGAAGATGCTTTTGCTCAAAATAATTTGAAAGGTGTTTTCGGATTAGCTAATTTAGAATCTTTAAATTATAAATCAAATCCAATAGCTTATAGAGCTGCAGCGGGTGTGCTTGCATATATTTGGGAAAATATGAAAGAAGGCTTTCCTAAGCTTGAAAGAATTGAATTATATGAACTGTCAGAATATGTTTCTATAGATATTCATACAAGAAAAAATCTTGAACTTACTGAAACATTGAGAGAAAAAAATAAATTTGGTTCGCTTTTATGGGCAATTGATAAAACTGTTACTAATATGGGTGCACGACTTTTACGCTCTTGGATTTGTCAGCCTTTAAAAGATATTCGACAAATAATTGACAGACAAAAAAATGTTGAATTATTGGTTCAAAATACTCAGGTTAGAAACGAGTTAAATTCAAAGCTTGAAAGAGTTTACGATATTCAAAGACTTACTTCTAAGATGAGTAATAATACTGCTACACCAAGAGATTTTGTAAGTCTTAAAACCTCTTTAGAGGTATTACCGGAAATAGTTGAACTTACCCAAAATGCAGGTTTAGAGGTGTTTTCTTCTATAGAAGAAAGATTATCCGATATAAAGGATTATGTTAGTTTGATTGATAAAACTATCAGTGAAGATGCACCGATTACAATAAAAGAAGGTAACGTTATTAAAGCCGGTGTTAATAGTACTCTTGATTATCTTCGAGATTTAATGCTAAACGGTGAAGAGTGGCTTACAAAGTTTGAAGAAAATGAAAAAAAACGTACTGATATTCAAACTTTAAAAGTTGGTTATAACAGAGTTTTTGGGTACTTCATCGAAGTTACAAATTCTAATTTGAATAAAGTTCCTGATGATTATATCAGACGTCAAACTTTAACAGGTGGCGAGCGTTTTATAACTGATGCATTAAAAAAACATGAGGATGAAGTTATCAATGCTCAAGTTAAGGCAAATGATTTGGAATACAAATTGTATTGTGATTTTAGAGAGTATTCAAAAGAGTTTGTAGAGATAATACGTGAGATTGCGCATTGTATTTCCGTGCTTGATGTATATAATTCTTTTGCAAGTCTTGCTGTTGAACAAAATTACGTATGTCCTCAAATTGATGACAGTAAAGATTTTGTTATAAAAAATGGTAGACATGCCGTTTTAGAAAAAATATTACCGCTTGGTTCATATGTTGCAAATAATTTAGAACTTTCAAGTGAAGATAAAACGAAAGCACAGTTTATGATTTTAACCGGTCCAAATATGGCAGGAAAATCAACTTATATGCGTCAAAATGCGTTAATAATTATTCTCGCTCAAATCGGTTCTTATGTACCTGCAGATTATGCAAAAATAGGTATTGTGGATAAGATTTTTACAAGAGTCGGAGCCAGTGATGATTTAACTTTGGGACAATCGACATTTATGGTTGAAATGACAGAAACAGCTTATATTTTAAATACTGCAACCGATAGAAGCTTTATTTTGATAGACGAAATCGGCAGAGGTACAAGTACATATGACGGTGTTGCAATAGCTTGGGCAGTAGCAGAATATATTGCGACAAAAATTAAATCAAGATGTATTTTTGCAACTCATTATCATGAATTAAATGTTATGCCAAATACATTCCCGCAAATTAAAAACTATAGAATAACCATTTCCGAACAAAATGGTGAAATAGAATTTTTGCGTAAGATTGTAGAAGGCGGTGCAAGTAAGAGTTATGGTATTCAAGTTGCCAAAATGGCAGGTTTGCCACTAAAAGTTGTGGAGCGTTCAGAAGATTTAATGAAAAAAATGCAAAAAGACTCTGCTAAAAATCTTTCAACCAAACGACGTGTTGTTGAAGATAAAGAACTTGTAGCACCACAACTTAATTTGTTTGTAGAGTAATAATTAACAACTAACTTTTGTTTCTTCAAAAATATCAATAAAAGCTAGTTTGTTTGTGTCAAAAATCCCCTTATCTGTTATTTTTAGTTCCGGAATTACAGGCAAAGAAACGAATGCCATTGTCATAAAAGCGTCTTCAAGTGTGCACCCTAATGTATGCGTTGCAGAATTTAGTTCTGAGCATTTTTCTAATACGTAATTAAAATCTTTATCAGACATTAAACCTGCAATAGGTAAAGCCAATTTTGAAATAACTTGACCGTTATTTACAACAACTTTTCCGCCCTGAGATTTAACAAGTTCTACTGCTGCAACATACATGTCATAATCGTTTGTACCTATAACAATCATATTATGAGAATCGTGAGCAACAGTTGATGCAATGGCACCTGATTTTAGGTTAAATCCTTTAACGAAACCTTTGCCAATATTTCCTGTGGCACGATGTCTTTCAATAACACAAATTTTTAAAGTATCAGTGTCAATATTACTGATTGCATTTCCGTCTTCTATTTTAACTTCTGAAACTATAGATTTGGTAATAAGTTGGTGAGGAATAATTTCTATTGTCTTAACTTTATTACCTTTAGCTTCTATTCTAAAATCATCTTGTTCAATCCATTTAACGTTTACAGAGCCTCTCATGGATGGCGTTTCGTTTTGAATTAATTCATCAACAAGTTCACCGTTTTCAACTATTATTTTTCCGTTTTTAATAACAATATCCGGTTTAAATGTTTTTAAATCCGGCAAAATTAATAAATCAGCTCTGTAAGCCGGTGCAATTGCGCCGATATTTTTTAATCCAAAATATTCAGCAGTGTTTAAAGAAGCGCACTGAATTGCTTTTATAGGGTTGATGCCTGCTTCAACACTTCTTCTTACCATTCCGTTTATATGTTCTTTTAAATCAGAAGGATGTCTGTCATCGGTTACAAAAAGACATTTTCTGGTATTACATTCTTTTAACACAGGAATCAGTGCCTCTAAATCTTTTGCTGCAGTACCTTCTCTAATCATTAAATACATGCCTAAACGAAGTTTTTCAATGGCTTCTTGAGGTGTTGTACATTCGTGATCAGATTTAACACCGCTTGCAATATATGCACATAAATCCTTGTTTGATAAAAACGGTGCGTGTCCGTCAATTCTTTTATCTTTTTGTTTAGCTAATTCTAATTTTGCCATTACATTTTTATCAAGATTTAAAACTCCTGGGAAATTCATCATTTCAGCAATACCAAGAACCCAAGGTTTGTCAATTAGTAATGACAAATCGTAACTATTCAAATCAAAACCTGAGGTTTCAAACGGTGTAGCCGGCACGCAAGACGGAAGCATAGTGTAAACATCTAGCGGAAGTCCTTTTGTCGCTTCGTGCATAAAACTTATTCCGTGTAATCCAAAGACATTTGATATTTCATGCGGATCAATAATCGCTGTAGTTGTGCCGGCAGGTAAAACTGTTTTTGCAAATTCTTTTGGCAACACCATAGCACTTTCTAAATGAACGTGTCCGTCTATGAACGACGGTGATACGTATGCACCATTAACATCTATTTCTTTTTCACCATGATAATTATCACCGACGCCGACAATAATGCCGTCTTGAATAGCGATATCTGCAAGATGAATTTCTTCAGATAAAACATTTATCACATTGGCATTTTTGATAACAAGTTCAGCTTTTTCCAGACCACGTGCTACATTGATTATTTTTTCCTGTGCCATTTTTTCTCCTTAAATTATTGTCGGAAGATATTCTAAAAGTTTTGATAAATCCTTAGTTTCAAGAACTTTTTCAATATTGGATTTATATTCTTCAATATTTTCTGTTTTTAAAGATTTAGGTAAAACAATATCAGTATTAAATTCTAATTCGATAAAGCCTTTATTTAGTACCAGAAATTCTTTGTATATTTCAAGTAATTTTAAATAATTTTCATCAAAACTATAATTTTGAGCAAGATAATATTTCATATCTTTAGGGAATAGATTAATAAAATTAATCATAAAATCTGTTTCTGCCGTATTTTCCTCTTCGTTATATTCGTTTCCGAAGCAATGATTAGATAATATTTTTTGCTTAGGTTGTGTTTTTAAATAACTTGCCCACATTAAGCAACCTGTGTAAAAACCAAGGTTATTATTAAAGATTTCAAGCATTTTTTTATGATACTGTAAGAATTTTAATTTTTTTTGTGAAAAGTTTTTAAATCGGTTTAAATCGCTATAAATATATTCGACAGCACCTTGAAACGCCATTATGTAAGGTGCAAAACCCGGGTCAAATTCCAAACCTTTTTCTTCTGTTATCATAATTTTTCTCCTATAAAAACCTTTATAACATTGTATTGGAAGCTATATTTTAAGTCAACAAATTAACAATATAAATTGGTGTTTTTTATTTGAGTACGGATTTCAAAAGAATTTCCTACACAAACTTTGAAATTTTTGTTATAATTAAAAAAAATTAATAGGGAGGAGTTTATTTATGGAATTAGAAAAAATTAGAATTATTGATAATGATGTAGCGACTTGTATTGAAGAAGAATTAGAAAGACAGCGTACAACCATTGAATTAATAGCTTCTGAGAATTTTACATCAGAAGCAGTAATGGCAGCCTGCGGAACAGTTTTAACCAATAAGTATGCAGAAGGTAAGCCTCATAAACGTTATTATAACGGTTGTGAAGTTGTTGATAAAATCGAAGAACTTGCACAAAAAAGAGCGTGTGAAATTTTTGGTATGGCGCATGCAAATGTACAACCTCATTCGGGTGCACAAGCTAATATGGCAGTATTTATGGCTGTTTTGAAACAAGGTGATAAAGTTCTTGGTATGGATTTGTCAAACGGGGGTCATTTAAGCCACGGTTCACCTGTAAATTTTTCAGGATTATTCTTTGATGTAAAAAGCTATGGTGTAGATTCCGAAGGTAATATTGATTATGACGATGTTCGTAAAATGGCATTGGAACATAAACCTAAATTGATTATTTGCGGTGCATCTGCTTATTCTAAGGTTATTGATTTCAAAAAATTCAGAGAAATAGCAGATGAAGTTGGTGCATATTTATTAGCAGATATTGCACATATTGCCGGACTAATTGCCGGTGGTGAACACCCTTCACCTGCAGGATATGCACATTTTGTAACCACAACAACACATAAAACTCTTAGAGGGCCAAGAGGCGGTATTATCATGTGTGATGAAGAATTTGCTCCGGCAATTGATAAGGCTGTATTCCCGGGAATTCAAGGAGGTCCGTTGGAGCATATTATTGCAGGTAAAGCAGTTGCATTAAAAGAAGCTTTGCAACCTGAATTTAAAGAATATGCAAAACAAATAGTTAAGAACGCAAAAGCTCTTGCTCAAGGGCTTATTGATAACGGTATGAAGCTTGTTGGTGGCATGACCGAAAACCATTTGATGATATTAGATTTAAGAGATACCGGAAAAACCGGTAAAGATATGGCTAATGTGCTTGAAAAAGTTGGAATTACAGCTAATAAAAACACAGTTCCAAATGATCCTCAAAGTCCTTTTGTAACAAGCGGTATAAGATTAGGTACGCCTGCAATGACTACAAGAGGGTTTAAAGAAGAAGATATGCAAGAAGTTGCAAGGATAATTGCAGAAGCTATAAAAAATTCTGAAAATGAAGAGGTGCTCACTAAACTGAGAAAAGAGTCTTTAAGTTTGTGTGAAAAGCATCCGCTTTACTAAGTTTTTAAAGGGCGGGTTCGGTTTAAACCGAACCCGCCCTTTTTTATTTTTAATATTTTTGTTGTTATGATAAAATATTTAAGAAAATATTAAAAGGGAAAAAAATGATTATTAAATTAACTGAAGCTCATATAATAGGCTCATTCATTTCATATTTGCTAGGTGTTTTTATAGTACCTTTTGTGATTGATTGGTCGCAAAAAGGCGGTTTAGTGGATTTACCTAACGAAAGAAAAATTCATACAACACCAATTTCGAGATTAGGTGGTGTTGCAATTTGGTTGAGCACAATGCTTACCTTTTTGTTCTTGGTACTATTGAGCTATTATCCATATGGAAGCTTGTTATCAGGTATTCTTTTAGGTGGTTCTTTAATGTTTTTATTAGGCTTGATTGATGATATTTATAATTTGGATGCAAAATTCAAATTAGTAATACAGTTATCAATTGCAACAATAGTTTATTTGTTGGGTGTAAAGATTGATACTTTGTTTAACCCGTTTGGAGCTGCTATAAATTTGGGTGTATTATCATATCCGATAACTTTATTATGGATTGTCGGCATAACTAATGCGGTTAATTTTATTGACGGTGTTGACGGTTTAGCAGGTTCTGTTATCTCGGTAAATTCAATTGCACTGGCTCTTATAGCTGTTGCGATGACACCGGCTCAACCGATAACTGCTCTTATAGCATTTATTTTAGCGGGTTCAATGTTGGCATTTTTAACATTTAATTTTAATCCTGCAAAAATATTTATGGGGGATTCAGGTGCTTTATTTTCAGGTTTTCTTTTAGCAACATTATCAATTGCTGGTGTTATGAAAGGTGCAACACTAGCAATTTTATTGCCATTTTTAGTGCTTGCAGTACCAATTATGGATATAACTTATTCAAGCTTAAGGAGAATTCTAAAAGGCTCTTCACCTTTTGTTGCAGATGCTGAACACATTCATCATAAATTATTAAAGGCAGGTTTTTCGCAGAAGAAAACTGTGGCCATCTTGACTTCTGTTGCTATTGTAGGTGGCGCAATTGCTACATATTTTACAGGTGTAATGAAACACTATTTTATTTATATCGGTTTTTTAATACTTATTATGGTAGGGTTAAGTGTAGTTAGTGTTTTAACAAAATCCGAAGATTTGGAAAAATAATTAAATAATATTGAATAATAAAAAAAGGTCGATTTTTTTTCAATCGACCTCTTTTTTCGTTTATAAAAGCAATTACTTGTTGCCGTAACGTTTGTTAAATCTTTCAACTCTACCTTCAGAGTCAAGAATTTTTTGTTGACCGGTGTAGAATGGGTGGCAGTTTGAACAAATTTCAACTGTGATGTTTTCTACAACAGAACCTGTTTCGATTTCGTTACCGCAAACACATTTGATAACTGTTTTTTTGTAATCAGGGTGTAATTCTTTTTTCATCTTAGACCTTCTTTCCTTCAAGATTCCAAACTTGAAAAGTAATGTAATATTTCGACCAACTATATTTTAGTTTAATCAAAAAACTTTTGCAAGTTAAAATTTAATATTGTTAACAAATGCATAGAGATTGTGCTAGAATAGTCTTATGATTAAGTTAGTTGCAACTGATATTGACGGAACGATTTTAATACCTGAGGGTGAGTTCACTCAAAAGGTAAAAGACTGTATTAGAAGAATAAGTAGTAATGGCATAAAAGTTGTTCTTGTTACCGGCAGGATGAATGCTGCAGCCACTAGGATTGCAGAGGATTTAGGTTTAAATACACCTGTTGTTTCATATCAAGGTGGGTTGGTAACACTGGGAAGCCAAAAGCTTTATGAACGCTATTTAACTAAAGAACAGTGTGAACGAATTTTAGAATGGGCAAAGTCTGAAAAAATACATATAAACTTGTATAATGATGATATCTTGTATTCTGAAAGTGATTGTTATGAGGTTCAAAGATATTGTAATAATTTGCATACGGAATTTAGTGTTAAAAAGTTTACTGAAATAGAAAAAAATAAAATTAATAAATTGTTAGCAATTGATTATAATAATCCGGATAGAATTAACCTTTTAGAAAAAGAGTTACCGACTATTTTCCCTGATTTGTATATTGTAAAATCTACTCCTTATTTTTTGGAATTTTCTAATCCGGAGGCTTCTAAATCTTGTGCGGTAAAATTTCTCCAAAATTATTGGGGATTAAAACAGGAAGAAATTTTGACAATTGGTGATCAAAATAATGATATAGAGCTTTTAAAAGCTGGCGGTATAAAAATTGCAATGGGTAATGCGACTGATGAATTAAAAAAGCATGCCGATTATATTACCGAATCTGTTTTTGATGATGGTTTTGTAAGTGCAATTAATAGGTTTGTTCAATTATAGCTTGAGTTTTGAAACTCTGAGCCGCCAGTTTAGTTTAGTGATATAGGATTGACAATATTTCTTGAGATACTAAAATAAATTGTATAACTTAGTGTAGTAAGTTAACGTAGTATATTTAATCAAAGAAGGAGATTAATCTCATGGCACGTGAAAAGTTTGAACGTACAAAACCACACGTTAACGTTGGTACAGTAGGCCACGTTGACCACGGTAAAACAACATTGACAGCTGCTATTACTGCTTGTATGGCTGCTGCAGGTCAAGCAGAACTTAAAAAATTCGATGAAATCGATGCTGCTCCAGAAGAAAAAGCAAGAGGTATAACCATCTCTACTGCTCACGTAGAATATGAAACAACAGCTAGACACTATGCACACGTTGACTGCCCAGGCCACGCTGACTATGTTAAAAACATGATCACAGGTGCTGCTCAAATGGACGGTGCAATTCTTGTAGTTGCAGCAACTGACGGTGCAATGCCTCAAACTCGTGAACACATCCTACTTGCAAGACAAGTTGGTGTTCCTAACCTAGTTGTATTCTTGAACAAATGTGATATGGTTGATGACGAAGAATTGTTAGAATTAGTTGAAATGGAAGTTAGAGAACTTCTTTCTTCTTACGAATTCGATGGCGACAATATTCCATTCATCCACGGTTCAGCTTTAAAAGCTTTAGAAGCAGTTCAAGCTAACAGCACAATTGCACGTGGTGCTGATAAATGGGTTGATAAAATTTGGGAATTAATGGATGCATTAGATACATACTTCCCAGAACCTGTTAGAGAATTGGATAAAGCATTCTTATTACCTGTTGAAGACGTGTTCTCAATCACAGGTCGTGGTACAGTTGCTACCGGTAGAGTAGAACGTGGTACTGTTAAAGTTGGTGAAGAAGTTGAATTAGTTGGTTTAGGCGAAACTAGAAAAACTACAGTTACCGGTGTTGAAATGTTCAGAAAACAACTTGATCAAGGTCAAGCTGGTGATAACGTAGGTTTATTATTAAGAGGTGTTGATAAAACTGAAATCCAACGTGGTCAAGTTTTATGTAAACCTGGTTCAATCAAACCTCACACAAAATTCACTGCTAACGTTTACGTTCTAACAAAAGACGAAGGTGGACGTCATACTCCATTCTTCCCTGGTTACAGACCACAATTCTATATCAGAACAACTGACGTTACCGGTTCAATCAAATTCGAAGGCGAAATGGTAATGCCTGGTGATAACGTTGTTATGGAAGTTGAATTAATCAACCCTGTAGCTATCGAAGAAGGTATGAGATTCGCTATCCGTGAAGGTGGTAGAACAGTTGGTGCTGGTGTTGTAGATAAAATTGTTGAATAATTTATAACACTGATATCAGTTTGGAAAAAGACGACTTTAACCGGTCGTCTTTTTTCTTTTGAGTAGTTGTGTGCTGGTTGTGTGAGGTACATTTTTCTTAAGAATGTAAACAAATATTGCAAATGTTAAGCAAAAATAAAAATCTTTACAATAGGCTGAAACCCTTGTAAAATCTGCTATATGATATGATATGATGGATGGGTGAGGTGCAATTATTTTTTGCTTTATGTTTTTAAATCAATATGTAGAACAAATTTAGTAGAAAAGAGGTTGTTATGGCACCAAGAATTAGTTTAGGCAAATGTAATGATTTAGAAATTCCAAAATTGGTAGAATTGTATAAGAAAGGAAAAGTTCGAGCTGGTGATCCAATTAAATTATCTAATGGTAAGGAATATTTTGTAGCATCGCAAACAGCATACTCAAATACCCAAAATGCAAATGGTGTTGTTAGAAAAGGTTATCGGCTTCATAGTAATGGAGAATGGCATTTAAAAAGAAGACAAGTAAACAATGAAAGGGGATCTTATAGTAGATATGTAGATACTGTGATGGGTAAAACAGAAGATAGTGTATCATTAGGCCACCAACAATCTTTCATTCGACAAGAAGACGGCAGTTATTTACAACCTGCATTTGCACATTATCCCGCAAGAAAAGCAACTTCAGAGGAAATAGAAGCAGCTATTGACTATATTAAAGGAAAAGGTTCTGCAGAAAATTATCAACGATTGCTAAGAGATTATAATAATTAGTTGGTAGGGTGCAATTTATTGCACCAAAAATAAACAAAAAAAGAGTCCGTTAGGACTCTTTTTTAATGCTGAGGTTGATACATTCAACTTCAAACGTTTGGTTCAAAGTTATGTAGTTATGTAGGGTGGGAAATGCGACAAACTTTGGATTATATAATGATTAAATATTCATTCCCACCAAAAATTTAATGGTGGGAATGTGCGTTAAATTATTTTTAAACTACTAACTTAAAACATTTTCCACCCTACATTTTCTATTAATTGCTCTGAATTTCAACACTTCGCTCGATGCTAACAGAGAATAATTTATTACGACGCATTTATACGCATCATACACTTTTTATGTTTCCACCGAAAAGCTTCAATAAAATATTAAAAAAGGTAGTGCAAATTTTGAAAAAATTTGTTAGAATAAGAGTGGATTTAGGAGGGTTATTATGTCTGTAGATGATGCTTTGGTTATGATACTTGCAGGTGGAATAGGAAAGCGTTTATTTCCGCTAACTTTGGAAAGAGCAAAACCAGCTGTGCCTTTTGGTGGTAGATACAGAATTATAGATTTTGTTCTTAATAATTTTATAAACTCCGGTTTCTATAAAATCAAAGTACTAACTCAATATAAATCTGACTCTTTAAACAAACATATAACAAGAGGTTGGACCTTGTCTCCGTTTTTAAATCAATATGTGGATTTGGTTCCGGCACAAATGCGAACCGGCGGAAGTTGGTATAAAGGTACTGCTGATGCAGTTTATCAAAACTTGTTCCATATAAATGATGAAGATCCACGCTATGTTTGTGTTTTTGGGGGTGATCATATCTATAAGATGGACGTTTGGCATATGCTAAAATTCCATAAAGTTCAAAAAGCTGATTTGACAATCTCTGCAATTCCAATTCCTATTGAAGAAGCACACGAATTTGGAATAATTGAAGTTGATGAAAATTGGAAATTAACAGGTTTTGTTGAAAAACCTCAAACCCCACCAAAAACAATTCCTAACAATCCGAAAATGTGTCTTGCATCTATGGGAAATTATATTTTCAATAAAGACATCTTAATAAATGCTTTAGAAGAAGATGCTAAGATTGAAGACTCTAATCATGATTTTGGAAAAAATGTTATACCAATGCTTTTAGAACAAGGTAAAAGAGTTTATGTTTATAATTTTGCCGAAAACGAGTTTTCGGGTATGACACCAAAAGAGAAAGGTTATTGGCGTGATGTTGGTTGTATTGATGCATATTGGCAAGCTAATATGGATTTATTAAAATATGAACCGGAATTAAATCTTTATTCAAAAGACTGGCCTCTAAGAACATTTAACTACAACTATCCACCGGCTAAATTTATTTGGCAAGAAGGTGATCGTGTCGGTATGGCAACAAACTCAATGGTTTCAGAGGGTTGTATAGTATCCGGTGGTACTATATCTCGTTGTATTTTATCGCCAAAAGTTAGAATAAACAGTTACTCACAAGTTTCAGACAGTATATTAATGGAAAACGTTAATGTTGGCAGATATTCTGAAATAAGAAAAGCAATTATTGATAAAAACGTAGATATTCCACCGTATACTTATATAGGTGTAAATCGAGAGGATGATATTGCCAGAGGGTTCTATGTTTCTGAAGGCGGAGTAACGGTAGTTCCAAAAAATGCCAGATTAAATTAAATATAGAAAGAAGCGGAAATTTTCAATTCTTGAAAATTTCCGCTCTTTTTTAATAAATTAGTTGTACCGTAATATTTCTTGAACGAGGTTTGTTATCGAAATCCACAAGTACAATTTGTTGCCAAGTTCCGAGGTTTAATAATCCGTCTACAAGCGCAATGTTCACAGAACTTCCAACCAGAGCAGCTCTAATATGTGCATAACCGTTTCCGTCATGCCAAATTTCATCATGATGATAATCACTGTTCATTGGTGCAATTCTTTCTAAAGCTTCTTTTAAATCTTTAACTAAGCCATCTTCGTATTCAATTGTTGTAATAGCAGAAGTGCTTCCTTGAATAGAAATACAAACAAGTGCGTCTTTGAGTGCGTGTTGGTATACACAGTTTTGAACTTGTTTGGTAATATCTATAATGTCGTTGTTTCCTTTTGTATTAATGGTAAATTTTTCATTAATTACAGCCATTTTTATCCCCTTTTTTCACTAATTTTTTACTTTTTTTATAAACGATGATACAGAATATTAATATTAATATGGAAACGATTAGAATAATTAATTCTAAATGGTTTTTAACGGCTTCGCCAAAAAACATTAAAACTAAACTTACCAGAAAAAATCTAGATCCACGTCCTAATAAACTAACGCTAAAAAATTTCCAAAAATTTAATTTAAGAATACCGCTTCCTATTGTAAAAATTTTATAAGGTACCGGTGTAAAAGCAGAGAAAAACACTGCAAAGGAACCATATTCTTTATACATTTCTTCCACTTTATCTAATTTGTCAATGTGCTTTTTGAACATAAACTTAAAAGCCGGACGTCCGCCCCAATAGCCTATAGCATACCCTATTGCACCACCTATAGCCGAAGCCAATGTACAAATAAAAGCGTAAAACATAGCTTTTTCAGGTTTAGCTAAATCCATTGCGATAAGTAAAAAATCCGGTGGCGGAAGTATAAAGAAACTTTCTATGCAAGAATTGAGCGCCAAACCTTGTACACCCATTGCCTGAAACCAATTATTTATATTAACCAAAAAATCGTGCATTATATTTTCCCTTATTTATTCTAATATTTTGTACAAATTAGCGGATTCTTGTATGCTAACATTTCCTGTAGGAATAACAAGAATTTCCACTTTTTCAATACGATTAGCATATTCGATTTCGATAATATCACCGACTTTTAATTGTTTTGCAGGTTTTGCCGGATTTCCGTTAACAAGCACTCGCCCCATTTCCGAAACCGTATTAGCAACAGTTCGACGTTTTATCAATCTTGAAACTTTTAAAAATTTATCCAATCTCATAATATATTTTGTTTCTTTTCTAATTTACATTTTTCTTCTTCTGTTAATTCAAAAGATTCTTTTTGGGAAGGAAACTCACCATCTTTAACTTCTTGTGAATATTTTTTTACACTCTCTAAAACTATATCGTGAAGGTTTGTATATTTCTTAACGAATTTTGGTGCAAAATCAGTAAATTTTCCCATAATATCATCAGTAACAACAATTTGACCATCACATCCGGCACCTGCACCGATTCCGATTGTCGGAATTGTTAGGTTTGCAGTTATGTATTCAGCACTTTCAGAAGGCATCAACTCTAAAACAATTGCAAAAGCACCGGCTTCTTCAAGTTTTTTAGCATTTTGATAAATCATATCAATGTTTTTTGCAGTTTTTCCCTGAACCTTATATCCGCCTATTGTATTGAGTAGTTGAGGAGTCAACCCTAAGTGTCCTAGAACCGGAATTCCGCATTCAATACAGCGTTGTATAAATTTAATAAGGTATTCGTTGCAACCTTCAATTTTAATCGCATTAGCACCGGCTTTAATCATTTTACTTGCGTTTTCAAGCCCTTGTTCTATTGAAACGTTATAACTCATATATGGCATATCAGCTATTATGAATGAATTTTTAGCACCACGCGCGACAGCTTTGATAAAAATAGCCATTTCATCGACTGTTATATCATAAGTGTTTTCATACCCTAAAGCGACCATTGCCAGAGAATCACCGACTAAAATTCCGTCGATTTCAGCTTCGTCAAGTACTTGAGCGGTAGAATAATCATATGCGGTCAGCATTACGATTTTTTCTTGATTATCTTTTAGTTTTTGAAAAGTATTTACTGTTTTTTTCATAATTTAACTTCCGATTACCACGTTATTTCTTTAAAGTTTTTTTATACCAATAATAAACAGCTCTCGCCACTCGATTAGAAGAATGTCTTACCAGGCCTTGTTTGTTTTCTTGAAGAAGTTTTTGTGAAACAACAGTAATATCCATTGGCGCAATGTTTTCCATGTCTAATCTTACAGGATAAGAACCTGTTTTTGCATAGCCTTCTGAAATATTATTCGGCAAGCTGTTGTTTATTAAAACTGCATCAATAATTTTTCTACCCTTTGCATGTGAAATAAGAGCATTTATGTGGCTTGCTACTGAATAATTATCAGTTTCACCGGGTTGTGTCATAATATTGCAAACATAAATCTTTTTTGCAGTTGATTGCATAATTGCTTCAACAATACCGTCAACTAAAAGGTTTGGAATTACGCTTGTGTATAAACTTCCTGGACCTAATATTATTAAATCAGCGTGTAAAATCGCATCAATAACTTCCGGTAAAGCTGTACAATTGGCAGGCTCTGTGAATAGCCTTTTTACTTGTTTGTGTACTTCCGGAATATTAGATTCGCCTCTTACGATTGTTCCGTCTTCAAACTCAGCAGCAAGTTTCATATCATCTAATGTTGCAGGAAGTACTACACCACGAATATTTAATACATTAGAAGATTCTTTAACAGCTTTAACCATATTTCCTGTAATTGCGCAAAGTGCGGTTAAGAAAAGGTTTCCGAAGCTGTGTCCTTCCAAACCTTCACCTTTTTTGAAACGGTATTGGAATAATTCAGTAATTAAATCATCGTCATCAGCTAAAGCCGCAATACAGTTTCTTATATCACCCGGTGGCAAAATTCCCATATCTTCACGTAATCTGCCGGAGCTTCCGCCATCATCACCAACGGTAACAACCGCAGTAATGTTATTCGTGTATTTTTTTATTCCTCTAAGCAACATTGAAAGCCCTGTTCCACCACCAATGGCAACTATCTTAGCACCTTTATTAAGTTTGCTTCTTCTATAGAGTTTTTCTAAAAGAGAACTTCCGCTTTTTGAATTGTCCATATCCATTATGGATAAGGTTGTTTTTTTCCAACCGTTAAAAAAGATTAATGCACCAATAATTATTACCACTACAGCAAGAATTTCAGTCGGTAATATGAGTGCAGCTTTTCTTATAAGTTCCATTGTTTGGTAAATTGGTCTTATATCAAGTAGTATTAAAAATCCTAAAATTATAAAAACCGAACCTAAAAATATTAAAAAAAGCCATCTTTTAATATTTAGTCCGGGAATTAACCAACCAACATCTCTTGTAACTTTTACGTTATTTTTAATCTTATTAATCATAATTAATCCACCCAACCAGAAATTTTAGCATTGTTAAAATTCACAGGAGTCGGTACAATTGTGTTTCTTGCTTGTTGTATCAATTCCATTGAATTTTTGTATTTGTTTGAAAAATGAATAGTATCAACATCTGCAAAACTCATACCGCTCAAATTATTTTTTATTTGAGAAGTATGAATTAAGTGTTGTAATCTCTTAATTAAATCATAATTATTTGTGTTATCATCCTTTGAATAATCAATAGTTAAATCAGGATTATAAGTTTTTTCTAAAAATAATTCTTGAGCAACAGGTATTTGAATGTAATCAGCAACTTTTGCCGTAATATCACCAACAGGTGCATAATAAACCAACCATTGGGAACATTTTTTAATTGCACGAGCTATAGCACATGAGAATGTAAAATCTTCACCTGCCATTTTGTACATAGCACCATGAGGTCTAACGTGTTCAATACTTACGCCGTATGCTTTTGCAAAAGACATTAACGCACCGACTTGATAAACCACTATAGCTTCTAATTCATCCTCTTTTAGTTCAACAGGTCTATAACCAAAGCCTTGAATATCGTTAAATCCTATGTGTGCACCTATAACAACATTTTTTTCTTTTGCTTTTAAAAGAGCTTCTTTTATAGTATTAGGATCGCCGGCATGAAATCCGCAAGAAACATTAACAGAACTAACATAATCTAAAAGTTCGTATTCCACGTTATTTTTATAAACGCCGTATGCTTGCGCTAAATCACAGTTGAAATCTATATTTTTTATTGATTTTCTTTCTAAAACTTCTTGCATTTTTCTCTCCTAAAAAACTGTATATATAAGAAATTATACTACAAAACAAAAAAAATACAGTTTTATGTTAAAATAAAAACAAAAAGGGGAAGATTAATGAATAAGAACTGGAAAATTTTTGGATTTAGCGTTTTAGGGATTATTATTTTAACTTATTTAAGCTTTTTATTTGTTTTACCAAATGTGGTTGATGTTAACAAATATAAACCTGAAATACAAAAAATAGCAAAAGAAACGGCGAATTTATCAATAGATTTTGATAATGCAAAAATTTTAACAACTCCACTTTTAGGAGCCGGTTTAAAGGCTGATAATATTAGCGTTAAGCTTCCGGATGAGTCTGTTTTATTTTCAGCAGATAGTGTTAAGACTCGTATTGCACTTCCAAGTTTAGCCTTGTTGACTGTAAAAATTTCGTGCTTAGAATTAAATTCTCCTTTTGTAAATCTTGAAATTATAAATGATGAACAGTTTAAAGTTGTACAGTTAATAGAAGAATTTTTAAATAAAGGAAAAGAACAAAAATTAGAACAGGCTTCGAATGAACCTGAACAAAAGATTTGGTTTAATCCTGCTTGGATAAAGGTTAAAGTTCCGAATGTAGTTTTAAATAATTATAAAGTTCTTGTTAATGATTTAAAATCAAAACACTACTTAAATATTACGGGTGAACGACTTAATGCCGGATATTTTAACGGAAAAGTTGTAAAGGTTAAAACTTATACAGAATTATTTAGTGATGAAAATAAAAATATAACAGCGAATGTTGATATAAACACATTCCTTCCGCCTGCGGCACCGGCTTTGGATGAAGAAGATGATCCTGCGGAAAGAATTGATATACCGTTCGTTAATCCTGTTACAATGTATAGAAATTATGATTTAAAAGCTAATTTAGATACAAAATTGAGAATCAGAAATTCCAGAACAGGGATAAATTCTTTCGGTTATTTCAATGTTGAAGATATAACAATGAAAGTTTCTCATTTAACTTTGCCATCTTCGTATTTTAGAGCAAAAACTTTTGGTCAAAATATTGAATTAGATACAAATATTTATCCTGCAAAAGAACAAAATATTTCATTGTTAGGAAAACTAAATTACGGAAAACATCCTAAAATGGATATGATAATTAAAACAGCTGAAATCAAATTTAACGATATGTTAATTCTTGGAAAAGCTTTCTTAGATTCTTTAGCTATTTATAATGAATTGGATAGAGTTACTGTTTCAGGCGGTTTGATTGCGGATTGCCAAATTAAAACTAATTTCAAAAAACTTCGTTCAAGTGGTTCAGTTTTAGTTAAAAATGGTGGGATTAGTGTTAAAAATATCGGAAAAGTTTTAGCAAACGCTAATATCAACTTGATATTGGATAATAATATTCTTGATATTAAAAATTCAAGCTTGTATGTAAATAATTCTCCTGTTTTAATTGATGGCAGAATTAATGAAAAATCTGTTGCAGATATTACAATTAAGGCTGATAAAATTCCGTTACCTATTTTATTTAACGCTTTTGCACCAAAAGATGTTCGCAATTCATACAATTTCAAATCAGGTGATGCATCTTTAGAAATAGGGCTTAACGGAAAATTAAAAAATGCAATTGCGACAGTAAAAGCCGGTTTAGAAAATTTGTATTTAGCTGATAGAGCAGGAAATTTTGTTGTACAGGATAACAAATTCTTTGGAGAGCTTTTACTTGATAAAAAAGATTTAAAAGGTACCCTAAAAAATGAAGGTTTTGGAATTTCACTTCCTAAAACTAAATCTGTTGTGTTTTCACCGTTGTTTGAGTCCGAAGTCGCAAATAAAAATTTAGTAATTAAAGAAAATAAATTAAAAATTAATGATAAATCAGAAATAACATATTCAGGACAAGTGATTGATTACACAAAGTTAAAATCTGTTAATTTTGATGCGCAAGGTGATGTTACAACTGAGGATATGATTAAATTTATCGGGAAAGAGTTTAAACCGTTTATTCATTCACAAGGTTCTATACCTGTAAAAATTACTTTAGACGGTGATGCTAAAAAACAAACTCTTTTTGCTCAGGCTCTTTGTGATAAATCTAATTTTATAACACCGATTGATTTTGATGAATTGCAAGGTAAAAATATTTCTTTGCAATCTGTAATCGATTTCAAAAACGGCAGAACAAAAATAAAAAATACAGGTTTTTACACAAGAGATATTATTGTTGATGAAAAAGGTCGTGAAACAATTGTATTTGATGAAGTTCTTGGTATTGACGGTACAATTGAAGGTAATAGAATTAATTTGATAAAAATAACACAGCCGAAAGCTTTAAACGGTAAGATTTATGTTTTCCCAGAGTCTAAATTTACAGTTGACGGCAGAGCTTTTATTTTCGGCGAAACTGCTGCGCCTAGAATGCGTGGTAAATTTGAAGTTAAAAATCTTACAATTCCGGAATTACTTCTTGATATGAGGAACGCTCAAATAAGGTTTGCCGGTCATGAAGGTCATTTTGAAATTGCAGATTTGATACTTAACGTTTCTGATATTCAAGCTAAATCTATCTTTAGTTTATTACCGTCATCTGTGTTTAATATATTAAACCTTGATGTTGTATCAAGATATATGAATGTTGATAAAATGTTGGTTGTCGTTGATAAAGCGATGAAATATGTTCCTGCCGCTAATACAACTGCGCCTGCTAATACGGCACCTGCTGATATTCCGGTAGTTATTCAAAAAGGCTCTATAAACTTAGCAAGAATTATTACAGGTAATATTGATGTAAGAAATACTTTATCAAAGATTTCTTTATCAAAAAATATTTTCTACCTTAATAATTTAAGAACAAATGTATTTGATGGTTTTGTTAATGGTGATATTTCGATGAACCTTATTACATCACTTATGAATATCAAACTCAAAGGAAAAAATGTTGATGTTGAAAAAGCTCTTAAAGATGCTGCCGGCATGAAGGATACTTTATCAGGTACTGCTGAGTTTACAACAGATATCTCCTTAAAAGGTGCAACTTATGAAGAGCAAATGGCAAGTTTGAAAGGGGATGTAGATTTTAAAGTTGTTGACGGAACTTTTGGTCCGTTTGCAAAATTAGAAAATTTGATTATTGCAGAAAATATCAGAGAATCACAATTTTTCCAAACAGCATTAGGCGGAATTATAAGTGGTTTGTTAACAATAGATACAACCCATTTTTCAGAATTAAAAGGTAAGATTACTTTTGAAGACGGTATTTGTCATTTAGTTCCGATTACTTCTTTAGGTGATATTTTGAGTTTACATATTTTTGGTGATTTTGATTTGTTGAGAAATTACGCTGATATGAAAGTTCGTGCAAGAATGGCTTCTTTAGTTTCAAATCTTTTAGGACCAATCGGTGCTATCAATCCGGCAAACTTATTAAGTAATGCTGCCAGCTTGAATATTGTTACAGCAAAGGCGTTTTCTATATTTTGTGAAATGGTTCCTGAAGAAGAACTGGAAGCTTTACCTAGTTTTGCAAATTCTTATGTAGATAATGCTGCAACAAAATTCCAGATTGTTGTAAGAGGGGATGTTGCAAAACCTTTGACTTTGGTAAAATCATTTAAGTGGCTTGCAGGTCAAACAGAATATCAAAATGCTGTTGACTATGTAAACTCTCTTCCGGAACAGTTAGAAGGTAGTACAGCAACCACAATTGAAGAACTTATAGCTGAGGATGAAGCATATAAAAAATCTTTAAAATATAAGGTTAAACACTTGTTTGATAAAGATGAAACAGAAAAAAATGAAACAGAAAAGGTAACAGAATAAAAAATGAATAGAGATAATGTAAGAAACTTTTGTATTATAGCGCATATTGACCACGGAAAATCTACCCTTGCAGACAGACTTCTGGAAGCAACCGGCACTATTGCTGAACGTGATATGCAAGCACAATTATTAGATACAATGGATATTGAGCGTGAACGTGGGATTACAATTAAATTAAATGCAGCTAGGATGAATTACAAAGCAAAGAACGGTGAAGATTATATATTTAATCTTATTGATACACCGGGGCACGTTGACTTTTCTTATGAAGTTTCTCGTTCTCTAGCAGCTTGTGAAGGAGCTCTTTTAATTGTTGACGCAACTCAAGGTGTTGAGGCTCAAACATTGGCGAATGTTTATATGGCAATTGAGCAAAATTTGGAAATCATTCCTGTTATTAATAAAATAGATTTGCCATCTGCTGATGTAGAAAGAGTTAAAGCCGAGATTGAAGAAATTTTAGGTATTGATACTTCTATGGCTATTCCTGTTTCTGCAAAAACCGGTTTAGGTATTCCGGATGTGTTAGAAGCGATTGTAGAGTTTGTGCCACCACCTGTTGATACGATCGAAAAACCTCTTAGAGCATTGGTTTTTGACAGTGCTTATGATCCGTATTTAGGAACTCTTTGTTTCTTTAAAATTATGGATGGAAAAATGAAACTTGGTGATAAAGTTAAATTTATGGCATCCGGCAAAGAATACGATGTTGTTGAACTTGGGTATTTAACACCGAATAGAGTTCAGGTTAATGAGCTTGTTTGTGGTGATGTAGGTTATTTTGCAGGTTCAATAAAGGAAATTACTCGTTTTGTAGGTGATACGGTTACGAATGTTGAAAACCCGTCTAATGAACCGCTTCCTGGTTATAAAGAAGCTTTACCAATGGTATTTTCAGGCTTGTATCCGGTTGATAATGAGGATTATCATGAATTAAAAGAAGCCTTGGAAAAACTAAAACTTTCCGATAGCTCTATTACTTTTGAACCTGAAACATCTTCAGCATTGGGGTTTGGTTTCCGTTGCGGTTTCTTGGGTATGTTACATATGGAAATTGCTCAAGAAAGGTTGGAAAGAGAATACGATTTATCAATTGTAACAACAGCACCTTCTGTTATTTATAAAGTTCATAAAACAAATGGCGAAGTTGTTGAGATTGATAACCCTGCCAATCTTCCTGGAGCGCAATATAGAGAATTTATTGAAGAACCATACGTAAGAGTTTCGATTATTGCACCAAATGAGTATGTCGGTACGTTAATGGATTTATGTCAAACTAAACGTGGTATTTTCATTAATATGAATTACTTGGATAAAGTTCGTGTAGATTTAATTTACCATATTCCTTTGAGTGAAGTTATTACAGACTTTTATGATCAATTAAAATCAAGAACAAAAGGCTATGCAAGTATGGATTATGAGTTTGAAGATTATAAACGTTCAAAACTTATTAAACTTGATGTAATGTTAGCCGGAGAAGTTGTTGATGCGTTGTCCGTAATTTGCCATGAGGATAACGCATATTATATCGGTCAAAAATTGACAGAAAAACTAAAAACTATAATTCCAAGGCAGATGTTTGAAGTACCTATTCAAGCTGCAATTGGCGGAAGAGTTATAGCCAGAACAAACATAAAAGCTCTTAGAAAAAGTGTTTTGGATAAATGTTATGGTGGTGATATTTCTCGTAAACGTAAATTATTGGAAAAACAAAAACGTGGTAAAAAACGTATGAAAGCTGTAGGACGTGTAGAGGTTCCACAAGAAGCATTTATGGCAGTTTTAAGTCTTGAAGAAGAATAAGATAAATCAAAAAATCCCACCTTTATCCAGGTGGGATTTAATTTTGGCGGGAATGTAGGGTTAATCATTATATAATTCAATGTTTATCGCGATTTTTACCCTACACGACTCACATAAATATATATTTTGATGTGTTTTGAGTTTTGAGTTTTGAATTTTATTCTTGAAGTGTACCCATAAAAGTAGACAAAAAATTTCGGTAAAACCGAATTAAAAAAACGGCTGAGCAAAGCGAAGACGTAGAAAACAATTGCGTCTTTTCTTCTTTTTTTGGTACTTTTTTTCTTCTTTGGCTCGCAAATAAAGAAGAAAAAAAGTACATGCATAAAACAAACAAAAATAAATATTAATACAAACACATCAAAATATATAATTTAATATGTTTTAAAATTTAGTATTTTGTTATTCAAAGAAGTCTTATTTTCTGCTGTAAACTTCTATGTTGTGGTATAATTAAAATAAACAAGGAGAAGAAAATGACAATGAGAGAACCAAGTTGCGAACTTGAAAGAGAATTATTTAATAACGTAATAGAAAAAACACCTGATTATATTAAAAATGCTAATTTATTAAATTTTGATAATGAAAATGAATTTACTTTCAGCCTAAAACGAGAACATCTTTACCCGTATGATGCTGAACAAAATCCTGAAGGTTTGAATTTATTGGATTGGTTTGCCGGTTATTCAAAAGAAGCAAAGGTTTCAACAGCCGGAATTAGAGGACCTCAAAATATAATTTATCCTCAGGATACAAGATTTCCGATAAATTTGGTTGGAATTGTTTTGGCAACATTAGCAAAAGCACTTGTTGCACGAGAAAAATATGAAGGTAAAGATATTCGTAAACTTGTAGGTTGCGAAGTGCGTTATAATTCAGAATTATATTTGGATGCGATTGCAAGAATTCAGGCTGCACAAGGTATTAAAACTTTAACTCCTGTTGGTAGAAGAACCATTCCTATATGGCTTGCTTCGTTTTTAGCATTTAAGCTGGATTTGGTAGGAGGTGAATATATAACTTCCAGTCACGGTATTTCTGTAAAAACAGCAACAAAAGACTTGAACTCTCAAGGCAGTCAGTATTTACCTGAAGAGTCTTTAGAGTTTGTAAACAAAATTCAAGAAATTTTTGATATCACAGAAAAAGAAGGTTTTTACGATATTAAAATCTCTGCAAAAAATGATTCATTGATTGATGAATCTATAATGTCAAAACTTAATGACGGTGTTGATTTATATGTAGAGTATTTAAAATCCGGTGTTGCTGAAAATTTGGAAAATGTAAAACGGATGAATAACAAGTTGTTTATTGAAAGTGTTGGCGGATGTGCCTATAATACACTTTCAAGGGTTTTAGAAAAACTTGAAATTGCAGATAAATATGTGTGGAATAATGTTAAAGAAGACCCATTTTTCCATTCAATCGGAAAATATGATACAGATCCTAAAGGAAATAAAGTTTTCTATGATTATTCAGTGGATGCAACCGTTTTGGCTAAACGTCCAAATGGTGAGAATTTCTTCCCTGTAATAGAATCATTGCATTATGAAAAAGTTCTTGCTGATATGCCTTTAGGTACAATAGTATTAATAACAGATCCTGATCATGACAGGTTAACAGTTTGCCAGATTGAAAAATCCGGCAGTATTTCAATGTTTGATGATTACGGAATATCTTATATTAAATTGGATGAAGAACGTGTTTTAACAGTTTATACTGCAAACCAAGCGTTTTTGATGTTAATGAATTTCCGAGCAAAACAATTAAAATTGCAAGGAAAATTCAAAAAGCATCCTAGATTTATGATTAAAACAACTGCTTCGGCTTTGAGTTGGGATGAATGGGCAAAAGCTCAAGGTATAAAAGTTGTTAATGTTCCGGTAGGATTTAAAGAAATTGCTAATATAATGAAAAAAGTTGAACTTCAACTTAGAGAAAATCCTCAAGCGGAAGTAAAAGTTGATGATGTTTTCGGTAACGAAATTAATCTTGGTGTACAACCACGACTCATTTTTGGTGGTGAAGAATCCGGTGGAATGATAATGGGTTCAGAAGATTTAATTGAATCTTTATCCGGCAGAAAAGCAATTGCTATGAGAGAAAAAAGTGCGACAGAAGCTATTATTGTTGCATCAGCTTTGGCAGCTCAATTAGAAGAAAATAATAAAACTCTTTCTGAATATTTAGAAGAGATTTTTGATGAAAATAATATTGTAGCAAAGTTTGATGTGAGAGAAGATATTTCATATTACAATGAATCCGAACCTGATATCGAAAAATTAAAATTAGCAAAGGTTGAGGGTGAAAAACAACGAACAAAAAATGATTTGTTCTTCTTATCTTTGGCAATTGCAATAAAAGAAGGAAAAGCGAATATTAGTTCTGTTAAAAAAGTACTTCACAATGCTTTTGCGGAATTGTCATTTGAAAATCTTGTTGATATCAAGTTTGTAGGCGATGGAACTTATTTGAAATTTACTGATAAATTTGTCGAAATTAGACCTTCCGGCACTGATGCAAAAACAAAAGCGTATTCCGGTGGTGAAAATTTGGCTTCAATAAGTGAGTTTTCAAGGGTTTTAGGTAATTATTCAGGTGATAGAACTGAACTACATAGAGAGCTTATTTCTCAAGAATTTTATGAAAATTCTAAAGAAGTTGCTCTGGAACATTATTTGAAATTTGTTGAAAAAGACGCTGATAACAGTATTTTTGAAATCCCTGAATATAATTATTAGGGGTAAATACAATTTGGTGGCTTGACAGTCCGGCGACTCCGCATGGTGAAAAAGGGGGTAAATGAAGTTTGGTGGCTTGGCAGTCCGGCGACTCCGCATGATGAAAAAGGGGGTAAATGAAGTTTGGTGGCTTGACAGTTCGGCGACTCCGCATGGTGAAAAAGGGGGGTAAATACAATTTGGTGGCTTGACAGTCCGGCGACTCCGCATGATGAAAAAACTTTGGGTATCCAGCTAATTGACCAACTACCGAAATTTTCAATAAGCTGGACTCCAGCCTTCGGCTGAAGATGACAAGAAGTTTAGTTATAAAATAATATTTATAGGTCAGCTTTACTAAGCTGACGAAAACTAACATTAGCTGGATTCCCGCACTTCGTGCGAGAATGACGGGTGAGCCTGTAGTTTTCACTAACCAACCAAAATTTTACCCCCGAAGATGACAACAAGTATTGTCATTCTCAAACCGTTAGGTTTGGGAATCCAGCTAATTAAGACAAATTCCAAGTTTTTCAATAAGCTGGATCTCCAAAGCTTCGCTTTGAAGATGACGAGGTAAGCCGGTAGAAAACACCAACCAAAAACCACCCGTCATTCTCGCACGAAGTGCGGGAAACCAGCTAATTCGTCATTCTCAGCCGAAGGCTGGGAATCTAGCTAATTAAAGAATTATTAGGACTGTATTTTATTCATACTTTTTTAACATCGGCTGGATCTCCAGCCTTCGGCTGAAGATGACATTATAACAATTTATCATTTTCCATTTCTCCGCCCCGTCCTCTTTAATCCGCCTTAATGCAAATGTAAACAAATATTATCAAATGTTAAGCAAAAATAAAAAACTTTACAATAGGCTGAAACCCTTGTAAAATCTGCTATATGATATGATATGATATGATGTGGTGGGGCGGGGCAATTCCTTTTTCTCGAAATTTTTTAATTACATGTAAGAAAAATATAGAAAGGTGTTCGAAAAATGGATAACGTTAAAATTGCCCAAGAGTTTATTCAACCAACGAAAATTGTCAATTATTTAGCTGATGGAACTATTAATAGAACAACAGCTACTTCTAGATATGCTTCACATAACGACATTGCAAAAGAAGTTGTTGATGACGTAGCTTTATCAACAACTGAAAAAGCCAAAAAAACAGGTTTTATGAGTAGAATTAGAAACTTTTTTGGAATTTCAAAAAAAACTAAAAAGCAACGGGGAGGAAAATTGGCTGAAAGCCAGGCTGTTTGTACTAAATCCGAACAAATGAGAAAAGAATATTTGCAAATAGAAAAAGCTTATAAAGAGCAAGTTAATGAAGTTAAACGCTTAACTGGACAAAAAGATTATGCGTATGAAGAATACAAGAAATTAAAAGCTAATTTACGTGACTTAGAATCTAAACACAAGAAGTTACAAGCTGGGTTAAAAGAGGATACCCAGGAATTTTACGGTTCTGGTTATACAAGTTATCGGGAAGATAATCTAGTTATGCAATGTGGACCATCGTCATATGATATGAGTAATGCATTAGGTGGTATTATGCATAAAAAAGATGCTATAAAAAAATTGGAACCTAAAATTTCTAATTTAAGAACTCAAGTTGAGGAAGCAGAAAGATACTGGAAAGATTCTAATTATATGCTAGAAAAAGCAATACAAGAACTCAATGAATTAGAATCAGAACTTAGGGCTATGAAAAGAGTTTGAGAAAGCCGTATTATGGGTTCGATAATTTTCATCGAACCCATCTACTACTGTATGTTTTCAATAAAATATAATAAACTAATATTAAAAGAGTTTGTAAAAAATTATTTTTTACAAACTCTTACTATTTATATTATTAACTAATAAATATATGATTAATTCTATTTCAAATTAACATTTTTGTTAACAAAATCTACTACATCGATTTCTTTATCGATGTTTTCAGAATTTTTCAATATTGCTGGTAGGATTTCGATATTTTCTTTCACTTGTTCTATTGGTGTATCACTCATTGCAAATTTATTTAGAACAATTTTACAATTTATTTTGTCTGGTGCAGCATCTGTAGCTTCAACAAGTTTTGGGATAAGTCTTATCTTTTCTGGTTTTGCTTGCGGGGTTAAAATTCCTTTTATAAGTCCCACGAAATTCGCTTCTTTTTCAAAAGTGCCTAAATATCCGCCTTTAAGAGTTGATTCGGCAAAAGGTTTTATTAAAGGCTTTATAGCGTCTAAATGTTCTGCAGCTTCTTTGCATCCAAAAATTCCGTTCATATCTGCTAAGAAGTATTTAGAAGCCAATGTATCAGTATTGTTAATTACTTCTTGAGCAAATTCCATTGCCTTAGGATTTTCTTACCAAAATAGTTGGTTATAAATTTTTAACCATTTTTTCAAGACAAATTTTCACATGCGCATAATTAAGTCCGCCTTGCATATATGCAACGTACGGTTCTCTCATCGGTCCATCAGCAGAGAGTTCTATTGTTGAACCTTCAATAAATGTCCCGCCTGCCATTATAACTTTGTCCTCATATCCCGGAATATTTTCCGGAATAGGTGTAACATATCCGTTTACAGGTGATAAACTTTGAATTGTTCTACAAAATTGTTCTAAGTGTTCGGGATTTCCAAAAATAATATTTTGGATAATGTCTGTCCTTTTTTCATGGTACTTAGGATATGTATCAAACCCGATATCTTCAAAAACTTTTGCGGCTAAAACTGCACCTTTAACAGCTTCTGAAACAATTGAAGGCGCCATAAATAAGCCTTGAAAAATTAGACGATGTTGGTTAAACATTGCACCGCCTTCGCTTCCGACTCCAGGAGCTGTCAAACGGTTTGCAGAACGTTCAACGTACAATTCTTTACCTGCAATATAGCCACCGGCTTCAACAATTCCGCCACCTGCATTTTTTATTAGTGAACCTGCCATTAAATCGGCACCGACTTCTAACGGTTCTTTTGTATCAACGAATTCGCCATAGCAATTATCGACAAAACAAATACATTGAGGGTTTTTAGATTTAACGGTTTTACAAATTTTTTCAATAGTTTCAATTGATAAAGATTTTCTTGTTGAATAACCTTTTGAACGTTGTATTAAAACCATTGTGGTTGCTTTGTCAATCATTTCTTCAAGAGCATTAAAGTCAATATCTGTACCGTTTAATAATGGGACTTCGTCGTATAAAACACCGTTTCCTATTAGAGAAGCACGCTTAGTTTCTTCATCACCGGCAGTTCCTATAACTTCCAACATGGTATCATATGGAGTTCCAGCAACCGATATCAATTTATCGCCTGCTCTTAAATTGCCAAATAAAGCACATGCCAGAGTGTGTGTTCCTGATGCAAAATGAATTCTCACCAATGCTTTTTCTGCTCTAAAAACTTGAGCAAAAGTTTTATCTAAAACTTCTCTGCCCAAATCATCATGACCATAGCCGGAAACCGTATAGAAATGTTCCGGTGCAACTTTGTTATCAAAAAACGCTTCCAAGACTTTTCTTTGGTTAAAATCTCTTATGTCGTTTATTCTGTCAAATTCTTTTTCTAAACTTTTTTCTGCTAATTTAAAATCGTATTTCATATTTTAATGATAACTTGGTAAAAAATCTTTGTAAATGTGAAAAATAAAAAGTTTTAGTTACTTCTTTTAACTATTTGTGGTACAATTTACTTATATTATTGCGGTTAACATAATTGTAAAGAAAGGAAAGAGGCTATTATGACTAATTTAGACAAAATTATGAAGCCGAAATCAGTTGCTGTTATTGGTGCATCAACCAAAGAACACACTATTGGTTCCGACATTATGAAAAGATTACAAGAGTACAAATTCAACGGTAACATTTATCCGGTTAACCCAAAAGGCGGAGTTATCGAAGGATTACAAGCATATACTTCAATTTTGGAAGTTCCAGGCGAAGTTGATTTAGCAATTATCGTTGTTAATCAAAAATTCGTTCTTGATACAATTGACCAATGTCATCAAAAAGGTGTTGGCGGACTTGTTGTTATTACAGCTGGTTTCAAAGAAACCGGTAAAGAAGGTGCAGAAGCTGAAAAACAACTTCTTGCAAAAGTTCAAGAATACGGTATGAGATGTGTTGGTCCTAACTGTTTAGGTGTTGTTAACACTCACCCTGAAATCAGACTAGACGGATGTTTTGCTGAAACATTACCTGAAAGAGGACACATTGCATTCGTTTCTCAATCAGGTGCTTTAGGTGGCGGTATTCTTAATATCCTTAAAGACCTAAACCTTGGTTTCTCTCAATTTATTTCAATTGGTAACCAAGCTGATGTTAACGCTGAAACAGCTATGGAATATTGGGAAAACGAAGAAGACGTTGACCAAATTCTACTTTACATGGAATCAATTGCTAATCCGTCAAACTTTAGAAAATTAGCAACAAGAATTTCTAAGAAAAAACCTATTTTAGCATTAAAAGCTGGTCGTTCTGCAGCTGGTGCAAGTGCAGCTTCTTCACACACAGGTTCTCTAGCCGGTGCTGATAAAGCAGCTAACGCATTACTAGCGCAATCAGGTGTTATAAGAGAATACTCTTTGAAAAACTTGTTCTCAACAGCTAAAGTATTTGCTAACTGCCCTATTCCAAAAGGAAACAGAGTAGCAATTATCACTAACTCAGGTGGTCCTGGTATCATGGCAACTGATGCTATTTGTGAAAACGGTATGCAAATGGCGCCTATTACTGAAGAAACTAAAGCTAAGTTAAGAAGTTTCTTGCCTGCAGCAGCTTCAGTTAAAAATCCTATCGATATGATTGCATCAGCACCGATTGAACACTATACACAAACTTTAGAAACAGTTATAGCTGATGAAAACGTTGATATGATTATGGTAATTTACTTACCATTCTTAGGTTTGAAAGATATTGATGTTGCAAAAGCATTAATGGAAATCAAGGCTAAAAATCCTCAAAAACCTATTATTGGTGTATTCATGACTACATCAAACTTCTTCACTACAATTTCTGAAATGGATGTTAACATGCCATTCTTTATGTATGCTGAAGAAGCAGCTGAAGGTTTCTTGAGATTAGATCAACAAAGAAAATGGATTGAAAGACCTGAAGGCACAATCCCTACTTACAATGTAGATTATGATAAAGCTAAATCTATCATCACTCAATCTATTAATGAAGGTAGAGATCAGTTAACAACTCGTGAATCTATTGATGTATTAGATGCTTATGGTATTAGAGTTTGTAAATCAGGTTTTGCTACAACTGAAGATGAAGCTGTTGCAATCGCTAACTCAATTGATTATCCGGTTGTTATGAAGATGACTTCAAAAACAACTTCTCACAAAACTGACGTTGGTGGTGTAAGAGTTAATATTCAATCTGAAGCACAATTAAGAGCTGAATATCAAGACTTAATCGCTAAATTAACTGAAAGAGGTTTAATTGACGGGCTTGAAGGTGTTATTATCCAAGAAATGGTTAAAGGTAACAGAGAAATGGTTTGCGGTATTGCAACTGATCCTCAATACGGTCCGATGATGATGTTCGGTTTAGGCGGTGTATTCATCGAAGTTATGAAAGATGTAACATTCAGAATCGCTCCTTTAACTGATATCGATGCTAAAGAGATGATTAAATCAGTTAAAGCATACAAATTGCTTGAAGGTGCAAGAGGTACTAAACCTGCACAAATGGAACAAATTGAAGAAACATTATTGAGATTATCTCAACTTGTGAATGACTTCAAATTTATCGATGAGTTAGATATTAACCCATTGTTGATTTCTGAAAAAACAGGTGAAGGTATTGCAGTAGACGGACGTATCAAAGTAAGAATGTCTGAAGCTCAAGAAGCTCTTGGATATTGTTGCAAAGACGGCGTTTGTGCTTGCGGAATATAATTTATTAATTATAAATTCAAAAGCTGGTCGGGTTTATTAACCCGACCAGCTTTTATTTTATTATGTTGACTTATACTATGCAGACAACGACTACAATATTAATATATAAACTTATTTCCTTGAATTTCTTTTAAAGTTATATTTTTTAGTGTGTTAAAATCGACATCGTTTTCTTTTTTTATAAGTACATTAATATAATTTCTGGTAACACCTTTAAACAACCCTGTTTTTTTATCGAGTCTTTTTTCGATTAAGACTTCTTGAGTTGAGCCGATATTTGATTTTAGAAATTCATCAAACTTTTCTGCAGAAATTTGTTTTATAATATTAGCTCTTTGTTCTTTGATTTCATCTGGTAAATGTCCTTCCAATTTTTCTGCTATTGTACCTTTTCTGATGGAATAAGGGAATGTATGGATTTGAGATAGTTTTGATTTTCTAAGGTTTTCAACTGTAGTTTCAAAATCTTTATCTGTTTCACCAACAAATCCTGCAATAATATCGCTTCCCAAAAAAGGATTTTTAAATCTTGATACAATATCTTCAATTTGCTCCAGATAATATTCAACTGTATAGTGTCTATTCATTCGTTTTAGGGTTGGATTACAAGCTGATTGTAATGATAAATGAAAATGCGGACAGAATTTTTCACTGTTTTGTAAAAAATCAAGCATTTCAGATGTTATTTCAAGAGGGTTTAAAGAGCCTAAACGGTAACGTGGAATTGAAGTATTTTCTTCAACATCTTTTAAAAGAGATAGCAAATCTCTGTCAAAATCTTTTCCCCATAACCCGATATGAATACCTGTAAAAATAACTTCTTTATAGCCTTGTTGTACGTATTTATTTATTTCATGTATTATAAAATCACTATCAGCGCTTCTGGATTTACCTCTGCCGTACGGGATTATGCAATAAGCACAACGATTATCGCATCCGTCTTGGATTTTAAGGCTAATTCTTGTTTTTGTGGTATCGTTTAATGTAACTTTGCAAAATTGATCGGAGTTCATTAAATCTCGAACAATATAATTTGTTTCGTTTTTTAAATGTTCAACAATATCAAATTTATCTTCGTTGCCGTAAACAATATCAATAAAAGGCTCTTTTAAAAGTTCTTCTTTTTCGATTTGAGCAATACATCCGGTTAGAATTGTTTTTAACCCGAGTTTTTTTGCGTGTCGAAGCAAATACATTGCTTCATTATCACTTTTATGAGTAACGGAACAAGAGTTAAGAATATAAAAATCTGCTTCCTCAAGTTTTTTAACTTCTTCAAACCCTGCTTCAACAAGTTTTTGGACAACAATTTGTCCCTCAAACTGATTTGATTTGCATCCCATTGATTTTAAAACAAAATATCTCATAAAAAGATTTTATCATAAATGGAGTAAACAAGTTTGAATTAAATTAAACTGATATTAAATACCAAGTTACTAATGTTAAATAAACAGCCAACCCTACAACGTCAATTGTAGTAGCAATTACCGGACCTGATGCAACAGCCGGATCGATTTTCATTTTCTTAAGTATTAATGGTGTGCAAGTGCCTATCATGGTTGCTATAGTCATATTTAATGCCATTGCAATACCTACAATTAAACCTAATTGAACATTGTGTTGCCAACCCCAAGTAACCAGCATTACTAATATACCGAATATAAAACCGATACTTATTCCGGTAAAAGTTTCTTTCCAAATATGGTGCCAGCCTGAGCTTAAGGTAACTTGACCGGTTGACATACCACGAACCATCAATGTAATACTTTGTGTGCCGATATTCCCGCCCAAACCCGCTAAAAGTGGCATAAATGCAGCAATAACCGGCAATGCTGTAAATGTATGATCATATTTATTAGTAACAGATACGGCTATAAATTCACCGATTAAAGTGATAAATAGCCAAGGTATACGAGCTTTTATTGAATTAGCTAAGCTACCTGTCAAAATGTCATCGTCTTCGTCGCCTAAATCAGTAACGATACCGGAAGATGTCAAAATCTCGTCAGTAGTTTCTTCTTCAACAATGTCCTGAACGTCGTCCCAAGTAACTATCCCTTTTAAACGGTTGTATTGGTCAACTACTGGTAAAGCGTTAAACTGGTACTTCATAAAAATATCAGCGATATGACCTTGATAATCATCAACGTGAACTTTAACAATATCTCGCCACATTATTTCCGAAATAGATAAATGAGCTGGAGTTGTAAGAAGTGTTCTTAGGGACACAACACCAAGCAGATGCTCTTGTTTGTCTACAACATAAACATAATAAAGTTCCATGTTGTCTTTTTCAGCTTTAATTCGAATTGTATCTAATGCATCCTTAACGCTCATACTATGTGCTACGGTAAGTACAAGAGGGTTCATTATACCACCGGCAGTATCTTCGTTATAGGTTAATAATTCTCTGATTTCTGAAGAAAACTTTTCCGGTAATTTTTCTAAATAAACTTCTGTTTCATCTTCTTCCATATCACCCAAAACGTCAGCCGCATCGTCGTGCGGAAGTTTTGAGATAAGTCTGGAAGCAAGTGTTTCATCAATATCACCGAGAATTTCTACTTGCAATTGTGCTGGTAAATATTCGATTACATCGGCGGCTTTTTCTTCGTTAAGTTTTAGAAAACACGCCAGACGTTCTTCCGGTTTTAGTAACTGAAAAATACCCGCAAGATCCGCTTCGTGAAAATTATTTAGTTCTTCACGAAGTTGTTGTTCTGTTTCTGCATTTTCAAGAAGTTCTTGAATTCTGTCAATTGTGTTTTCTATATTTGACATAAAGTTTGCGCCTATCTATAGTTTGTAAATTGTAGAGGATAATCGTATTTATCTTCATTAGAACGTAATAATTTAATTACATCTTGCAAATCGTCTTTAGATTTGCCGGAAACTCTAACTTGTTCACCTTGGATTGATGCTTGAACTTTTAGTTTTGAATCTTTTATATCAGCAACAATTTTCTTTGCTAATTCTTGGGTTAAACCTTTTCTTAAATTATAGATTTGTCTGACATTTCCGCCAAGAGCATTTTCAACAGGTTGAGCATCTAAAATTTTAATGCTTAATCCTCTTTTTACAAGTTTTGATTGAAGAATATCGTAAATATTTCTAAGTTTCATATCATCATTTGTAGTAATTGTAATCGATTTATCAGCTTCTAAATCTATTGTTGAATTAGAATTTTTTAAATCAAAACGAGAAGTTAAATCTCTCTTAACTTGATCAATAGCGTTCACAAGTTCTTGTTTGTCGAACTCAGAAACAACATCAAAACTGCAATCTTTAGCCATTTTAAAACTCCTATTTTACCTATATTCGACATGATAACATGAACAGGTAAAATTTGAGCCTAATTATCCATAAAGTTTTTGTATAATTTTACCTAAAAATCCTTTTTTAGGCGGTGGTGCAGGCGGAAGAATTTCCATAGGATAAGTGGCTAATACAGGTCTTTCACGTAAATCCGGACCGACACCGTATTTCATTTTCATTTGTTGATGAACATTCCCGGAACCCATCATTCCCATTGGGGACATTCCGCCCATCATTCCCATTGAAAACATATTCACCATAATTGCACCTTTAATTATAACTACACATGTATATTAAGTTCTATTGTTTGAAAAAATTGCCTTGTTTGTGAAGATATATTAAGCAGACTTTAATTTCATGCTAAAATTAATCAAAAAGGAGAGATTATGAAAGCACTTGTGTATAATACAGATTATGAAAATAATTATAAATTGGTTGAGAGGAAAAAGCCTGAAATTATTGATCCGAAGGACGTGATTCTACAAGTAACTCTTTCCTCGATTTGTACAAGTGATTTACATATTATTCATGGGCAAGTTCCAAGAGCAAATAATGATATTGTGTTAGGACATGAATATGTTGGGAAAGTAGTTGAAGTTGGCTCTGAAGTTAAAACTCTAAAAGTCGGTGATAGAGTTAGTGCAAATTGTGAAACATTTTGCGGTGAATGTTTCTTTTGTAAACGAGGGTTTATAAATAATTGTGAAAAAGGTGGCTGGGAAATCGGTTGCAGAATTGATGGTTGCCAAACAGAATACGTGAGAGTTCCTTATGCTGAAAATGCTTTGGATAAACTTCCGGAAAATGTAAGTGATTTGAACGCTTTGTTTGTGGGTGATGTTTTGGCGACAGGTTATTTCGGTGCGGAAATGTGTGAAATTGAAGCTGATGATATTATTGCAGTGATTGGTTCAGGACCTGTTGGAATGTGTTGTATGATGTGTGCCAAAGTTATGGGTGCAAAAGAAATTATAGCGATAGACATTGATGAAACACGATTAAGTATTGCAAAAGAACAAGGCATTGCAAATCATTTTTTGAACCCTAAAAAATGTGATATTGAAAAAGAAGTTAAAGCTTTGACCGGTGGTCGTGGTGCAGATAAAGTTATTGAAGCAGGCGGAACAAAAGCAACTTTTGAAATGAGCTATAAAATAGCCAGAGCTAATGCGATTGTGGGTGTTGTAGCTTTGTATGAAGAAGATATTATTTTACCGTTACCCAAAATGTATGGTAAAAATTTAACTTTCAAAACAGGTGGAATTGATGCGATACATTCAAAAGAATTAATTGAATGGATTGCAGAAGGAAAAATTAATACGGATTTTTTGGTTACGCATACTTTTAAACTCGAAAATATAATAGAAGCTTATAATATTTTTCAGACAAAAAAAGATGATTGTATCAAAATTGCAATTGAACCGTAAATCGGATGTAAACTGTTTTAATTCTTGTTTTTTTGGAGCGTGATAAAAAAATTAAGCAACTTTTAGAGTTAAGCCCAATGTTTTAAGAATTTTAGCTAGCGTATCGACTCTCGGCACTCTTTCACCATTGAATATCTGATACAACATAGCTCTATCAATTCCAGCCTTTTCACAAAATCCTGAAATACTATCTCTTGATTTGATAACTAATTCTAGTGAGCGAAAGAACGCATTAAAATCGCCATCATTTATGTATTCATTAAGGCTTTCATTCATATATTCTTTTTGAAATTCTTCATCTTTTAATTGTTCTATTATAAAATCATTTAATTCAGTCATTTTCTGTTTCCTTTATATTATTCAAATAACTTTTTGCGATAGCTATATCCTTTTGCTGGTCAGATTTATCACCTGCCTGTAATAAAATTACTACAACATCATTTTTGATTGTGTAATAAATACGGTAACCTTTGCCGAAAAAGAATCTTAACTCGTATAAATTGGGTGCAATTTGTTTATAATCACCAAAATTATCATCGTATATTCTTTCTAATCGTTTGATGATTTTCACACGAGTTGATGAATCAAGTTTTAAGAGCCATTCTTTAACAGGCTCTTTTCCATTTTCTAATTCGTAAAATTTAACTTGTTTCATAATTATATTGTAGTGTATTCACTACAAAAAGTCAATCCGAAAAGTAAATATTAAGTTTTGTAAATATGATTTTTTTAAGGCTGAAACTCAGGTATAATGCCAGATATGATGTGGTATGATGTGGTGGGGCGGGGCAATTCTCTTTTTTTGAAAAACTTTATAAATATGTAAGGTAAATGTTTAGGTTAATAGAAAGGAGATTTTGTTATGGGAAGACCTAATGATGTTATAATGAAACTTAATCCTTTTCCCTTATCTGTGGATGAAATAAAAAAGCGTAAGGAGATTATGCAAGAAAAATTAAGAAAAAGAGGTTATTGCCAAAGGTTACTCGAAGAGAACTTTGACTCCGGTTTTGCTCAATATCAACGAGAAACTATACCCTATTGCTCTTCGCAAAGGAAGTTCCAACTCTCTACTGATTATTTTGATTCTGCTTTTTTAAGAGGAACTCGACCAGAGTGTGTTTCAAAAAAAGGTATTGGATCTAATTTGGCATGTTTAAAAAATAAGATTTTAAATAAGGGTGAGACATTGATTCTTAACTTATTTGGTAAAAATAAAGTAGAGTTTATTCCTGAAGCAACACTTAAGAAAATGTTTACAGCTTTTGTTAAAAATTGCTAAGCAAGGTCAGGCAGTGCCTGACAACATCAAATAAATAACAAAAAAGAGTCCTAACGGACTCTTTTTAATGACGAACAGCGACTTAAGCAAGTAGGTCGTGTAGGACTGGTTCATCCAACATGGCTTTTTTAATATACTTGTCGTGTTCAATGGCAATTGTCGAACACGACCACAACTACTACTTTATAATGTTGCAATAAGATATATATTCATATATAATGTGCTGTAAAGAGGCAAAGTTACGAAGTAGAAGGATATTAGATAATGACGATATCAAAAATTATATTTACCTCTGATTTTTTGTACCATTCACCAATTGATGGAATTCATCATTATTGGTGTATTGATATGCTTACTCCGATTATAGAATATGTTACAAATAAACAAGTAGTTGACATAAATAACATTAAAAATAAACAGAACGAATTTTTTTCTAGAGAAAAGTTTTTTGCATTAAGCGGAATTATAAATATACCCAAAATTTATTATAACTATGATGTTTCAAAGTTAAAACAAGCTTCTTTTGACTATTTACAGAGCTTTTTAGATAAAGATACTCTTATCATTGGTGTGGAGTTGGGTAAAGAAATTAGAGATATTTTTACAAAGCTAGATATTCCATATATAAGTTTTTGGTTTCATAGTTGGAAACTTTTTGACGACACATTTTTTATGTTGAATACAAATCGTCAAAGCATTTTTGATGTTTTACAAAAATATAAAGTACCAAAATATAAGTTTGATTTTTATGCGAAATATTATACGCAATGGACAAAAAACGATGAAGTTTGGCAAAAGTTAAAAATCTTGAAAAAAAATTCGGTATTATTTGTTGGACAAACCCTGCAAGATAAATCTACAGATAGAGATGGTATATTTTTAAATATACTACACTTCAAGAAAAGAATGGAAGAACTTTCTAAAGATTATTCGAAAATATATTATTTAGCGCACCCTTATGTTACACAAAACAAAGAAATAGAAAATTATATAGAAGATACACTGTACATAAAAAAAATTACAGATATTCCTACATATCATATGCTTATGTCAGAACAAATAAGAAAAGTTGTAAGTATTTCATCATCAGTACTTTATGAAGCTCAATTTTTTAAAAAAGAGGTTGAATACTTATATAAGCCATTACACAATATTGATGGTAGATTTGAAGACGATACTTGGATTTCTATTTACCAAGATTATTTTAATCCTATTTTTTGGAAAGAGATATTTGCTCCTTTTATGGAAGTTAATGAGAATTGTAAGGATGAAAATTGGTTTTTTGAAAGCAAGAATAAAACAAGAGACATTGGCAATAGGTTTCATGGTTATAGTGCTTTTGACAGGTTATCAAAAGAGATGCAAAAATTACAAAAAGGTATTAGTGATAACGACCAAACGATAAATTATCTTATGCAAAGAATCTGTAAACAAGGTCTTTAACTACTATTGTTATTACGCTTAACAAAGAATACTTTTAAACAATTCTGCATATTAAATAGAACGAGCAGGGTACCGTTTATATGCACAAAATTTATCAATTTCTTAGGGAACTCTGTAGGGTGCAATTTATTGCACCGCCATTAAACAAAAAAGAGTCCGTTAGGACTCTTTTTTAATGCCGAGGTTGATGTTTTCAACTTCAAGTTTTTAGCTCAAAGATTTGCAAACAAATTTTCCCGAAATAATAAACCTAAGCAACTTGAACGGTGTATCCAAGTTCTTTAATTATTTTTAAAGCTGTAGATAATTGAGGTTGTTGTTCACCATTAAAAATTGCATAAAGATTACTTCTGGAAATTCCTGTCTTTTTAGAAATACCTAAAATAGAATCTTTTGCTCTTACTGCATATTCTAAAGCTTTTACAAAAGCGTTTAAGTCATTATCTTGTAAAAACTCTTGAAATCCGATATTAATCCATTCTTTAATATCTTCATCTGTCTTTAAATCGTTTAAAATATATTCGTTGAAAGATTTTGATTTAGTCATTTTTTAATTCTCCATTGTTCTAAAAGTTCTTGTGCTTTTTCTATATCTTTGGATTGCTTGGATTTATCACCACCGTTTATTAATAGAATTATTTTATTATTTTCTTCGGTATAATAAACTCTATATCCTTTACCAAAAGCAAAACGTAATTCTGAAATATCTTCTGAAAGCTTTTTACAATCACCGAAATTACCATCTTCAATTCTAAGTATTCTTTGGTTAATACGTTTTCTTGTAATACTGTCTAAAGAATTTAACCATTCAATAATTGGAGCCTTGCCGTTTGGTAAAATTAGATATCCAATTTCGTAATTATTCATACTTATATTGTACTGCGTGCAGTACACAAAGTCAATCTAAACATAAATATTAAGTTTTGTAAATATGAATTTTTTAAGGCTAAAACTCAGGTATAATGCTCGATACGATATGATATGATGTGGTGGGGCGGGGCAATTCTCTTTTTTTAAGAAACTTTATATGTATGTGAAAACTAGTGTAGAAATTTAATTAGAAAGGATGTATTTGTATGAGTTATTTATTAGCAGATGTTGTGGCAAAATTGAACGGAAAAGCACCGCGTTCATCTCAAGAAATTGCAAGAACATTGAAAAGTGGTCTTGTAAAGAATAAGAATTCTTTCAATAAGGTCAAGCTAAATCCACAACGTTGTGATGAATTTTGTAAAAAAACTAATCATGATTTTGAAGGAATTGCAGAAAAAGCTAGAAATTTTGAGAGAACAGAAGCATTTCGTATAGCACACGAAAAATATCCAAATGATCCTTTTGCGGCTTGGGATGCAGCATTAGATATGTATCTTAGATCAACTCAAAAATAAACAGTTTTGTAAGCAAGGGTGCAATTTATTACACCGAATAATAACAAAAAAGAGTCCGTTAGGACTCTTTTTTGTTTAATGGCGGGATTTATAGCTGTAGATAATGTTTAACTTGTCAAGTTTTCTTTTTGAGGGGAGAAAAAATTCTTCAACTGAATGATAATTTTATATTGTTGCAAAAAAATAAACAATGTCTTGAAAATTTATAAACATATGCTATAATATATATATAAAGTAGCGATGTAATATTTCCCGGCAAAAAAAATAAATATACCAATTAACCAAGGATAGTTAAAACCCTAAGGCTGGGGTGTACATTTTTACTCTAAAAGTAGCAATAGCAGGATGACATTGTGACTATATCATTTAGCGGGCTAGCGTCCGGTTTAGATACTTCTTCATGGGTTGAATCGCTTGTGGCATTGAAACAAGCGAAAGTTGCTGAGCTACAAGAAGAAAAAGAAAATGTTTTATTATCAAGGGAAACTTTAGCTAATATTAAATCTTTTTTCAACTCATTTCGTTCTTTAGTTGAAAAAGTAACTGATGCCAAATTTGGGAATGTTAATGCCGATATTTTTGCTCAAAACCTCGCTACATCAAGTAATTTAGATATAATAACAGCTTCTGCTACTTGGGAGGCAGAAGAGTCTACTTATGATATATTTGTCGATAAACTTGCTACTGAAACAAAAGCCAACAGTACATATTCTTATGTAACTACTTATACTCAAACTACTATTGCTACTGTAGATTCTAAATTAACTGAATTAGGTGTGGTGAATGATGATGGCACTATGACCTATATTGAGATTGGTGATATTAAAATTAATATTGACGGGGTTGAAAAGGGATTAAGTATTACCGGTGATGACACAATATCTTCTTTTATAGAAAAATTGCGTGAAATTGGTGTAGAAGCTACTTATGATGCTGTAACAGCTACGTTCAACATGAATATCGATACAGATGATATTGATGACGGACATACAAATCTTTCTAAAGTGCTACATTTAGAGGGAGTTAATGAGGGTTATGAAAGTAATACACTAACAACAGAAAAGGTTGAAACTGTATATGAAGTAGCGGAAAGCGATACAAAGCTATCTGAGATTGACACCGGTGATCCGTCTGTTGTTTTTAGTGCCGGAAATATTCAAGTTAATGCTAACGGTGAGATTTACGATATTTATTTAGAGGAAGATGAAACTATTCGTTCATTTGTTGCTAAATTAGCAGCAAAAAGTATTGATATTGAATATGATGAATTAACCGGTATTTTATCTATTACTGATGCTGTTATTGACGATATTGACGGCACTAATATACAAAGTGTTTTAGGTTTTGATATAGATGTATATTCAAAATCTCAAGTAACCAACAATTTAACACATGAAACAATTATAACAACTACAACTACTGCTACTTCTGCTACTAAGATTAAGGATTTGTGGGAAGGATTAACTATTAATAACGGAGTTGTTTCTATCACCAATTCGAATGATGAAACCACTTATGTAACGGTTGATGATTCAACATCAATAAACGATTTATTAGTTGCAATGACTAATGCCGGTTTGCAAGCTGAATTAAACAGTGATGGAACACTTGAAATCAGCGGTGGTACTATTGGCGGTACATTTAAAGCTACAACTGTAGATGGTGAAGAATTAAGTATTCATCAAACTTTGGGATTAGAGGAAGAACCTTATACTGCAATGGTTACGGGTAATGCTTTAACAGAAACTGTAACTATTCCTGAACTCGTTACTTTAGAAACCAAGTTGGTGGATGATTTGAAGGTATCTGAAGGTTATTTACAGATTGAAACTCCTGAAGGTACTTTGTACTATGAAAAGATTTATTCCGGTCAAACACTTGGCGATTTTATGACTGATTTAGGAAACTTAGGTATTAAGACTAAGTTCTATTCAGACACCGGAATATTGGAGATTACTGGCGGTAGGTTTACAACGCTAAGTGAAACTGATATAGAGGAATTAATAAACAATCATTCTATTACAGAACCTGAAGCTCGTTATCAAAAAGGTACAAACTTAATACAGTGTTTATATGGTGATGAAGTTATTGCAACGGATCAAATAACAGTGGCTTCTGCATATAACAGAACTCGAGCATTAACTCATTCGGTAATTAATACTGTACAAGCTACTTTAACAACTACTTTGGGAAATCTAAGTTTACCTGCAGCGGGAACTGCAATTTTTGAAGTTAGAGGGGAAGAACGTGTAATCAATGTTACTAAGGGTATGACAATTCAAGGTTTGATGGATGCATTATCAGATGTTGGAATTGCTTCAAGCTGGGATCAAGATACTCAGAGATTAACAATAGAAAACGCTACTATTAAAAATACTGGCACATCAAGATTGCATGAAATCTTGGGCATGCAAACGACCGTAAGTGGTAAGTATGTAACTTCTTCGGTGATTTGTGCTAAGACAACTATTACAATTGACGCTACATCAACAACACCGTTATCTGATTACGGAATTTTAGATTCTATGTCTGCAGCAGATAGAACTGTTAAATTATATGATGCAGACGGAACTTTGGTTGCGCAAACAACTGTGGCAGCAGCTACGAAAATTGGGGATTTAGTCAACTTTATAAACAGCCATTCGACTTGTGGTGTTTCTGCAACTTTAGTTGACGGTATTTTAAGTATTGATAACGGTTATATTAAAAACGCTACTTTAGAAGAGACAATGGGCTTAGAAACAACGAATAAGAGTTCGTATGTTCTTGGCTCGATTATGACGTATACAATAGTAACTTCGGTTACTGAAGAAACGACGCTGGCAAATATTATAGATACTTTGGGAAATAATGATATGGTATCTGCCGGCAATGGTGGTTATACTTTATTTTTCAATAGTAATGCCGTAAGTGTGAATGGTGATACTACTATTAACCAATTAATTGACAAACTTAATGCGGCAGGTGCGACTGCAATGTTGGATTCTACCGGTCAATTGCTTGTAAATGGGGGTATTTTAACCGGTAATGTAGCAGATGCTTTGGGCGTTACAAATTTCACAAATACTTCTTCAGTATCTGCAACGGGTGATTTGTTATACAGAAAAGAAGCAGTTTATGCTACTAAAGAAACACAACTTTCTGATTTAGGGGTAAATGCGGATATTGCATTTGTTGTTCATGATAGGTTAGGGAATGAAATTGCTACTGAAACGTTAGGTAAAGATGCATCGTTAGATGATTTCTTCACATTATTGAAAGACACTTATAACATTGATGCTGCAATAGCCGATGGTGTAATAGTGATGAGATCTGCGGAAGGTAAATACATAACCGGTGCTTTAGCGGATCATTTAGGTATAGGAAATCAAACTGTAACAGAGGTTATTAATACAACAACCGGTTCTACAATCAGTGTAACTTATACTGATACTCTTGTGGCAACAGAAGATGCTTTAGTAAGTGATTTTGTTGATATCGGTGATGGAATAATTACAATATCAGATTCTAACGGTGAGTTAGGTTCGTTTGTAATTACAGAACAAACTACATTTGGTTCGTTGTTCACGTCGTTAGCAAGTTACGGAATAACTGCGAAATTAAACGACGGTGTTATAGTACTCGAAGCTAATAATGGTGCTTATGCGACCGGTGCCCCAATGGTATCATTGGGTATTGGCGTTGTAACGACTGTTTATACGGTTACTACGGGAGCACATTCTACCGGTGTAATAACATATACAGAGATAGAATATGCAAACGAAGATTCTATAATCAAAGATTTCATACCTTCAGGTGGTGTGGTAAATCTAACAGAACCTGACGGAACAAGTATTGGTTCGATTACAGTAACGGATGACATGACGTTCTATGATTTATTTAAGGCGTTGAAAGGTTATGATGTATACGGTTCGATAAAAGACGGGGTTGTTACTCTTGATTCTACTAAAGATATTGATATAAGCGGTAGCTTAATTGAGGCGTTGGGCATTGTAAAAACATATGAAGTTGTAACTTCAACTATTGCCGTAACCCAATCCGGTCAACTCGTAACCCAAGCTTCTGTTCAACAAGCAACTACCGAGTCAAAATTATCCGATTTTGGTATAACCGGTGCAATCCAAGTTAAGAACGAATTAGGTACAGTAGTCGGCACATTTACCGGTACCACCTTCGAAGATTTGATGAACTTCTTGGCAAGCCACGATATTGCAGGCAGTATGTCCGGTGGTGTATTGACCTTGAGTTCAAATAACGGAAACTATATCGACGGTGCTGGTGCCGAACAATTAGGCTTTGGTTATGAAAACAAATCCGTAATCGTAACGACGACAGCCGTAAGTCAAACCGGCTCAATTGTAACCCAAGCTTCTGTCCAACAAGCAACTACCGAGTCAAAATTATCCGATTTTGGTATAACCGGTGCAATCCAAGTTAAGAACGAATTAGGTACAGTAGTCGGCACATTTACCGGTACCACCTTCGAAGATTTGATGAACTTCTTGGCAAGCCACGATATTGCAGGCAGTATGTCCGGTGGTGTATTGACCTTGAGTTCAAATAACGGAAACTATATCGACGGTGCTGGTGCCGAACAATTAGGCTTTGGTTATGAAAACAAATCCGTAATCGTAACGACGAC
>SUTU01000009.1:77275-84714 GCA_015152525.1 Cyanobacteria bacterium SIG28
ATATTGCAGGCAGTATGTCCGGTGGTGTATTGACCTTGAGTTCAAATAACGGAAACTATATCGACGGTGCTGGTGCCGAACAATTAGGCTTTGGTTATGAAAACAAATCCGTAATCGTAACGACGACCGCCGTAAGTCAAACCGGCTCAATTGTAACCCAAGCTTCTGTTCAACAAGCAACTACCGAGTCAAAATTATCCGATTTTGGTATAACCGGTGCAATCCAAGCTAAAAACGAACTAGGCACAGTTTTAGGTACGTTTACGGGTACCACTTTTGGCGATTTGATGGACTTCTTGGCGAGCCACGATATGGCAGGTAGTATTTCCGGCGGTGTAATAAGCTTTTCATCAAATAACGGTAACTATGTAGAAGGTGCTGGTGCCGAACAGTTGGGCTTCTCAACTTCGAATAAATCCATAATTATAACGACGACTGCTGTTTCGCATACAGGTTCAGTAGTTAATTATTCTATAACTCAGACTGCTACAGAGGAAACCACTTTTGCAACTTTAGGAATAACCGATACTACTGTAACAATTTATAATACAGCAAATCCAACAACTTCAATAGCGAGTGTATCGGCAACTACTATTGGTGGTTTGTGTCAACAATTGGCAGCTCATGGCATTGAGGCAGAATTCCATAACGGTATTTTGACCTTGAATTCAACTAACGGCAACTTTGCTAAAGGTGGTGCGGTAACAGCTTTGGGTGCTGATATGGGTACAACAAGCACCGTTATTACTACAACTACCGGTAGTACTTGTACAAGCGCTACTTTGTCCCATGTTGTAACTAAGACAGCTACCGAGGATACAACTCTAGCGACGTTGGGCGTAAGCGGTACTGTAACAATTTATAATACAGCAAATCCAACAACATCAATAGCGAGTGTATCAGCAACTACTATTGGTGATTTGTGTCAACAATTGGCAGCTCATGGAATTGAGGCAGAATTCCATAACGGTGTTTTGACCTTGAACTCAACTAACGGCAACTTTGCTAAAGGCGGTGCTGTAGCAGGTTTGGGTGCTGATATGGGTACAACAAACACTGTTATTACAACCACTACCGGTAGTACGGCAACAAGCGGAACAATTACTTATAACGAAACCCGTACAGCTACCGAGGATACAACTCTAGCGACGTTGGGCGTAAGCGGTACTGTAACAATTTATAATACAGCAAATCCAACAACATCAATAGCGAGTGTATCAGCAACTACTATTGGTGATTTGTGTCAACAATTGGCAGCTCATGGAATTGAGGCAGAATTCCATAACGGTATTTTGACTTTGAACTCAACTAACGGCAACTTTGCTACCGGTGGTGCGGTAGCAGCTTTGGGTGCTAATATGGGTACAACAAACACTGTTATTACAACCACTACCGGTAGTACGGCAACAAGCGGAACAATTACTTATAACGAAACCCGTACAGCTACCGAGGATACGACTTTAGCGACATTGGGCGTAAGCGGTAATGTAACAATTTATAATACAGCAAATCCAACAACATCAATAGCGAGTGTATCGGCAACTACTATTGGTGATTTGTGTCAACAATTGGCAGCTCATGGAATTGAAGCAGAATTCCATAACGGTGTTTTGACGTTGAATTCAACTAACGGTAACTTTGCTAAAGGTGGTGCGGTAGCAGGTTTGGGTGCTGATATGGGTACAACAAACACTGTTATTACAACCACTACCGGTAGTACGGCAACAAGCGGAACTTTGCAAGCTTATTATACATATGTAGCTGACCATACGACAAAATTGAGTGAATTAGGCTTTAGTGGCGGTACAACAACTATTTATGGTTATAATGAAGCTTCGGCTTCTTATGAAGTGATAGGTTCATTCGCTACATCAGGCAATTCTACGATTGGCGATGTATTGTCAGGTTTGGCTGGTTACGGCATTTCAGGTACAATTAGTGGCGGTGTTGTATCATTATCATCAGCAGATGGCAATTATGCTACCGGTGGTGCAGTAGCCGAGATGAATATAGGCACTGATACGAAAAAGACATATACAACTACAGCCGGTTCATCAGTAACAAGCGGAAAAGTTGAATACGAAACTACAACTTATGAAACAACTTTCCCAACAACACTTCAAACAGTTTATACAACCGGTGTTATAACAATCACCGAGCCGGTGATCGGTTCTCAAGAGATAATAGTTTCTCAAGTAATAACAACAACGGATCCGGTTATCAAGACTGATACGATATTCTATTCTCAAACCATAACCGTAACTACTCCTACTATTGGCTCTCAAGAGATAATAGTCTCCCAAGTAATAACGACAACGGATCCGGTAATTAAGACGGATACGATATACTATTCTCAAACCATAACCGTAACCACACCGACGGTCGGCTCGCAAGAGATAATAGTTTCTCAGGTTATTACTACAACCGAACCTGTGCTTAAAACTGATACGATAGCGTTCACTCAGACAATACATGTTACGGAAATGGTGCTGACGACACGAACGATAACAGTAACAGATACGTTCACTGTTGACGATGTAACGATAGGTGAAACGGTACTGACCTTTACGACGACGGTAACGACGGTTAATACGGTAGCGGTGCCTAAAACTTCTACGATAACAACTACGGTTGACTCGACTCTTGAAGGTACCGTCCAGACTTCGACGCGAATACTTGCGACCGGCGAATCCACGCTGGGCGAGTTGGGTATAACGGATTATTATCTGCAGATAAATGAAGACGGAACTAATATCTCGTCTAATCAATTTGACAGTGATTCAACATTAGACGAGATTGCAGAATATGTTGTAAATGCTAGTGTTGCCGGTAGTTATGAAATTGTTGATGGGCGGATAGTATTTCGTGGTATTGGTCAAAATGACAGAACTATGACCGGTTCACTTGCTAATGCTCTTGGTTTCTATGAAACTAATATGACTGAGTTTGACAGTTATGATTCACCGTCGGGAGGTATTTACTCAAATGAGCCTGTGTCTTATTTGACAGAAACTGTAACCAGAACAACCGTAACATTAACAACAGAACAAGTTGAATCGACAACAGTAACGTTTACTACACAGGTTACAAGAACAACAACAGCGACTATTACAAGAACTGTATATACACCTACAACAATGGCTGTAATGACAGCCCCGTCTGATCCGGCTTGTCGGGGCTATTCGTGTTATTTTTATGATTATAGCGGTAACCTAGTTTATAGTGACTCCCTTTCTACTGGTATGAATATAAGTGCTGCCATAAGTGAGTTTGAACATAATAGTGGAGGCTCCTATTATGGAACCTTTAGCTATGATTCAGATACCGGTGAATTGACGTTTACAGGGAGTGATGCTGGGCAATATACTTCTGTTCGAATTGTTCGCTCTACCGGTGATGCTGTGGTAATTGAGTATACTAATTCCGGTCTGATTGATACTTATGCAACAATTTCTAATGAAACTTTTACTCTGAAACAAACTATTACAGAATCGGCAACAGCTACCACAACAGTTACTATTACCACTACCAAAACAGTTTATACAACGGCTGAAGTCGAAATGACAACAGTTGTGGAAACAGTACAAACACAATTAGTTAGTTTGACCCATGGTGATACGTGGCAAAAGTTTTGTGATGTTACGGGTGTAGATATTGACGATTGTTATATCTCTTTTTATAACAGTGATGGTACACTACTGTCAACTTGGGCAGCAACTGCAACAGGTGAGATTGGAGTCTATTTCGGTCCTAATAATATAGAGTTTGGTTGGGATGGGTATGGTGAATTTTATGTTGGCGCAACTGGTGGAAAGTATTTTATAGTCAATGAGCCTTTTGCAGCGGCATTAAATTTCCCTAAAAATTCGAATAAAGGTGAAGCTGTATATGATACCATTTATACAAATAATAATGTATTTGATGGTGGTAGTGCTACATCTGTAACCTTATATGCAAGAGCAATTGCCGAAACCGACACAACAGCAACAGCAAGCAATTCTGTTACTCAAGAATTAGTTTATTCTGTTATGGAAGTCCATACAATTGTTGATGTTCAGACTCACACGTATACACTTGAGGCTACTTCAACTGCACCTATTACCATAACGGTTCAAGACACATTCACTGTCGGTGATGTTGTAAGTTATGTTCCTCGTGATCAAGTTATAACGTATAGTAAGCAAATCGAACGAACGGAAACGGTAGTTAATCATCAAACGATTTATTACTCGACGACGGTCGAAAAAACGACCACGGCGCCGGTAACGCATACGATATACTACTCGCATGTTATCGAACGAACGGAAACGCAAGAAGTTAAGCATACAATATTGCACTCTTACACGGTTGAAAATACGAGCACAGCGCCGGTAACGCATACGATATTCTACTCGCATGTAATCGAGCGTACAGAAACGCAAGAAGTTAAGCATACAATACTGCACTCTTACACGGTTGAAATGACAACTACAAAAGCCGTCACGTACACTATTATAAGTACGTGTCAGTTTGAAACAACGACGTTTACTATAAAAACGACCACAACGACAACCACTATGGCAGAGTCGTCCAGACTATCGCAATGCGGTGGCGGTGGTTCTGTCGGTATATATCACGACGGGGCGGAATATTCAATAAGCATGGGAGGCGCCAACACCGTCGGCGACCTCATAGCCGCACTCGCCGGCGCCGGTATATCGGCCAGTCTGAGTGGCGGTCAACTGACGGTACAAGGTACGAAAAACTCCTACATAACGAGTTGGGGTATTAGTGGTATATCTATGAGCGGTAACCACTATGACACAACTACTCATACGCTTCAACAAAACGGTGCATCGGGTGCGCTCGGACATGATACGACTATTAGTGCAACTACCGAAACCAAGCTTGGTAGTTTGACCGGCGATAAGGCAGTGTCTGCAACAGGTAAGTGTAACGGTAAAGATTTTACTGTTTCTTGTGGTGCTGATAATATAATCGGTGATTTCTTCGACGCATTAGCAGGTTACGGTATTTCCGGTTCAATCTCCGGCGGTCAAATTACACTTATTGGTACTGAAGATTGTTACCTAACATCCGTTAGCGGTTTTATGAGTGCTACTAATGTTTATACAACATCAACCGAAACGATTTACACCGCAACAACCGGTAGTGGTTCTCAACAAACTTACAGTACAACAATCACAGCAACAACTGATACCAAGTTATCCAATGCCGGCGGTGCAACAAGCGGTACCGTATGGTGTAACGGTAATTCATATACATTCAATCTGGGTGCTGATAACACAATCGGCGATTTGTTCGATGTATTAGCCGGTTATGGTATTTCTTGTTCAATTTCCGGCGGTAAAATTACTTTAGTCGGTACAAAAAATTGCTTCATAACCTCTATAAGCGGTGCGGTTAGTGCTGAAAATGTTTATACAACATCAACCGAAACGATTTACACCGCAACAACCGGTAGTGGTTCTCAACAAACTTACAGTACAACAATCACAGCAACAACTGATACCAAGTTATCCAATGCCGGCGGTGCAACAAGCGGTACCGTATGGTGTAACGGTAATTCATATACATTCAATCTGGGTGCTGATAACACAATCGGCGATTTGTTCGATGTATTAGCCGGTTATGGTATTTCTTGTTCAATTTCCGGCGGTAAAATTACTTTAGTCGGTACAAAAAATTGCTTCATAACCTCTATAAGCGGTGCGGTTAGTGCTGAAAATGTTTATACAACATCAACCGAAACGATTTACACCGCAACAACCGGTAGTGGTTCTCAACAAACTTACAGTACAACAATCACAGCAACAACTGATACCAAACTCGGTGATGTCGGTGGTGCTACTTCTGCTACTGTTTGGTACAACGGTAATCAATACACGGTTGCACTTGGTGCTGACAATACTATCGGTGATTTGTTCGCCGCTTTAGCAGGTTATGGTATTTCGGGTACAATTTCAGGCGGTAAAGTTACTCTAACCGGTTCTAAACACGGATTCATTACATCTATTAGCGGTATTATGGCAGCTACTGATGTTTACACAACATCAACCGAAACGATTTACACTGCAACAACGGGTAGCGGTTCTCAAAAAACTTATGCTCATTCTTATGTGATGAATCTTGATACGAAGTTCAGTGAACTGGGTAGTAGCGGCGGCTCTATAAGTGTATTCTATAACGGAAAATCTCATACAGCATCTGTAGGTGGTGATAATACACTTGGCGATTTGTTAAATCAATTAGCTGCATACGGTATTTCCGGCTCAATTTCCGGCGGTTCATTGTCATTATCAGGCGCAGAAGGTTCTTATATCACAAGTGTCGGAATCAGTGGTATCGGTATTTCGACAGAAGGTGGAACTTATTATTCAACAAGCCAACAACAAACATATCAATGCGCAAATAACGGTAAAGGACACAATAGAACTATTACTACCACCATGACCGAACACGCAACCTTAGAACAGTTAGGTGTTGGCGGTGGTACAATTAGCGGTATTTATATGGGCGAAGCATTCAGTGTTTCTGTAGGCTCAAATAATACGTTTGATGATTTGATAACCCAGTTAGCTGTTTATGGAATTCACGCAACAATTTCCGGCGGTCAAATGACATTAATGGGTGTTGATGGTGCTTATGTAACCGGTGTAAGTGGCTTAGATAAATTAGGCTTAAAAGATTCATGGACCACAACAACAGTTCAAACTTACCATCAAACAACAGAAAATGACACTCATGAAAGAACTATTACTACCACCATGACCGAACACGCAACCTTAGAACAGTTAGGTGTTGTCGGTGGTACAATTAGCGGTATTTATATGGGCGAAGCATTCAGTGTTTCTGTAGGCTCAAATAATACCTTTGATGATTTGATAACCCAGTTAGCTGTTTATGGAATCCACGCAACCATTTCTGGCGGTCAAATGACATTAATGGGTGTTGAAGGTGCTTATGTAACCGGTGTAAGTGGCTTGAGTAAATTAGGCTTAAAAGATTCATGGACCACAACAACAGTTCAAACTTATCATCAAACAACAGAAAATGACACTCATGAAAGAACTATTACTACCACCATGACCGAACACGCAACCTTAGAACAGTTAGGTGTTGTCGGTGGTACAATTAGCGGTATTTATATGGGCGAAGCATTCAGTGTTTCTGTAGGCTCAAATAATACCTTTGATGATTTGATAACCCAGTTAGCTGTTTATGGAATCCACGCAACCATTTCTGGCGGTCAAATGACATTAATGGGTGTTGAAGGTGCTTATGTAACCGGTGTAAGTGGCTTGAGTAAATTAGGCTTAAAAGATTCATGGACCACAACAACAGTTCAAACTTATCATCAAACAACAGAAAATGACACTCATGAAAGAACTATTACTACCACCATGACCGAACACGCAACCTTAGAACAGTTAGGTGTT
>SUTU01000009.1:84724-95700 GCA_015152525.1 Cyanobacteria bacterium SIG28
AGGCTTAAAAGATTCATGGACCACAACAACAGTTCAAACTTATCATCAAACAACAGAAAATGACACTCATGAAAGAACTATTACTACCACCATGACCGAACACGCAACCTTAGAACAGTTAGGTGTTAATGGCGGTACAATTACAGGTATGTTCTATGGTGAAGAATTTACTGTATCAGTAGGTAGTGATAACAAATTTGATGATTTGATAAGTCAATTAGCGGCTTACGATATTCATGCTTATATTTCTAACGGTATAATAACTTTAAAAGGTGCTGATCATAGTTATATAACGGCAATAAGCGGTTTGGAAAAATTAGGTTTATCTGTCGGTGATGGCGAAACTTGGGAAACTTATACAAATACCTACTATGATTATGCAGATTCTGATGTTCAAGACAGAACTATTACCATTACGATGGGTATGGAAACAACATTTGAAGATTTGAGCTGTACAGGCGGAACTATAACCGGTACTTATCAAGGTAAAGAATTCTCAATCAATGCTACTGCAAATCAATCTATTAATGATTTATTAACAGCTCTTGCAGCGTTTGGTATTTTTGGTGAAATTACTGATGGCAAGTTGACTCTTAAAGGTTCTGATGACGTAAGAATATCTTCTATAAGCGGTGATATTATTACGGCATTGAAGCTTGCATTTGACACCAAAGAAGTTACTGATTATGCAAATGATGAATCGAATTTAATTGATATGTATCACGACGATTTGTTGATAAAAGGTGATACGGTATTAAGTATGATAGACGGCTTGGTTGGCGGTCAATTGGCTGTTCACCAAACAAACGGACATTTTACAACTATTAATGTTGATGCAAGTATGACTGTAGATGAATTCTTCTCTCAAATAGCTGAATTCGGTTTAATCGGAACAGTTGATACTAACGGTATTGTAACTATTACCGGTGTTGGTAACCTTTATTTACAATCTGTAGGTGGCGGTTCTAACATTTTGAGTAAGTTGAATTTGTCAAATGTTGTTGAAAAATATCAAACGGTTACTGTCAACAGATCATCTGATACTTTACATCACACAATTACGGTTGAGGCTAGCGGAACAACCGCATTAGGTGATTTAATCCATAGCGATGGTAATGGAATCGGAACGGATTACTCTATGGTTCTTGAGTATACTTCTGATGCGGGTAATGATACTGTAACCTTAACCTTTACGGAAGGTTCGACATTACATAATGTGATTGACAAGTTAAAAGAGTTCGGTATCAATGCAACTATTGATAGTGCCGGAAGATTCTGTGTTGATAGTTATTTGTTAGATGATTTTGATTTAACCGGTAATTTAGCAGAATTCTTAATGGGTTCTTATTCTAAAGTTTATGGCGAAGACGTAACTTATAATACAACTACTAATTTACGTCAAAAAATAGTTGTAACTATGGAAGATCATACTAAATTATCAGAATTTGGTATAACCAGCGGAAATATCGAAATTGTTCAACACGGTACCAGCTATACAGTTGCAATTGATGGTACTGGTACTGTAGGCGATTTCAGAACTCTATTAGGTCAATACGGATTTGAATCATTTATTGATGAAAAAGGTCAATTGAATGTAGTCGGTATTGGTGAAAGTTACTTAAAAGAAATCGCAGGCGGTTCAAATATTCTTGATGTTATGGGACTTACTGACTGGACTGTAGGTATTTCTCAAGAAAGTACTTATCTGACAGATACTGATGTTATCAGAAATAGAGTTATTACTATGGATGATGTTATCTCAGAATTGACTGACGAAAACGGTAATGACTTGAATATCACAGACGGTAATATTTATATTTATCAAGACGGTACAAGATATGCGTTTGCTATAAATACAGATGAAACGCTTTATACTCTTGCTACAAGATTATCTCAATACGGAATTACAATGGGACTTTCTGAAACCGGAAGATTATATTTTGACGGAAACAATGACAGTTATATGACTACTCAAGGTATATCTTCAGGTGCTTCAAATATCTTAGATAAATTCGTGGTTAATGGCAATACTTGGAATACAAGATATGATTCAACCAGTGAAAACTTGTTCTATACAGTTGAAGAAGATGAAAAATTAACCGGTTCAACCAGAATGGTTGATTTACAAGACTCTTCAGGTAATAGTTTAGGTATAACAGAAGGTTCTTACTATGTATATCAAAACGGTGTAAGATATACAGAAGAAATCACCGATGATACTACTGTTGATGATTTCCGTGCAACAATGGCAGGTTATGGACTTATTACTGATATTTCCGAAAATGGTGAAATTTCAGTTGGTGCATATAATGACACTTATTTAGAAACTTCAGCTTATGCAACAGCTAACTCAAATGTTGTAGACGCTTTATTCGAAACTTCTTGGGAATTCGTTAATATTTATGAATCAAATAATCTGACAAGACCTATTCCTGTAATCGAAGCTATTTCAAGAGATACAAAACTTGCTAAGATAAATGAAGGTGATGATTTTGTAGCCGGATATATTACAGTTATTAAAGACGGTGTTCAAACTGATATTGAAATTACAGCTGAAGATACTGTAGGAACATTTATCGACGAATTATCTTTGTACGGTTTTGAAACTGTTATTAATGATGAGGGTCAAGTTATTATCAGAAATACCGGCGATAGTAAACTTCAAGCTTATGTAGGCGCAACAGGTACTGCTTCTAATATTCTTGATATTCTTGGTGTTGATTTGAATAACTGGATTAATACAAATTCTTATTCCGGAGAAACTCTAGAAATTACCAGAACAAGAGTTGAAGATATTGCTATCGACAGAGAAACTAAGCTTTCAGAAATTCTTGTTGACGGTGTGAACTTTGTTACTGCAGGTGAATACTACATATACAGTAACGGTGTAAAATATACTGCAATGATTTCTTCTGATGAAACTGTAGGTTCTTTAATAGATTCTTTGAGAAGCTTTGGATTAGATGTCAGCCTTGTTCTCGATCAGGATACTGATAGCGGTATATTAAAAATATTAGGTAGCGGTGAATCTTATATCACATCTAAAGAAAACGGTTCAAATGTGGTTGGATTATTCAACCCTGTTGAAAACATGTATAAATATGAAGGCTATGAAGAAATTTCTTATGAAGTTACTTCTACACCTGATGCAACAGAAGCTACATTATTAAGCTACTATGATGATGTTGCAAATGATAAACAAGCAGAAGGAACCTTAATTCTAAATATTGACGGTAAAGATTCGATTATTCATATCTATTCCGATGATACATTTGGAACTTTGATAAATAAATTCAACGCTTTAGGACTAAAAGCTCATATGGCTGACGGAAAAGTAGTTATTGAAAGTGCTTATCTTCTTATGACAATTAAAAATGAAGGTACTTCAGATTTATTAGAAACAATCGGACTAGTATACAATGATGATATTGGCGGTTACGTTTCAACAAGTGCAACTCAAGATGTTGAACAAACAGTTACTATAGTTGAACAAATTACACAATCTGCTGCTCATTATGCAAATATGGGCACAAAAATGAGAGCTCTAAATATTATTGACGGTACTCTATCTGTATACAGAAATGGTGAACTTGCACTTATTAATATCGAAGCTGATGACACATTTGATGATTTACAAGCTGCTATAAGTACAGAGTTTGGTGATGATGTCAAAGTTAAATTTGATGAAGGTTTCTTGACGTTCTATTCTGATAAAGCTGATGTAAAAGTCGATGTTGGTGCTTCAACCGATAAGGGTAACTTTGCTATGATTACCGGTATTGTTAATGACGGAAGCGGAACTGTAAAAAGTATCAGAGAACTCTTTAGTGTTCATAGCGATTCAAGAGTTATGGAATCCGGTATATTTAGAGCCGGTAATGTTACTGAAGGTTCATTTATAGTCGGTGATGCGGAATTTGAAATAACATCAGAAACAACGCTAAAAGATTTAATATCACAAATTAATGCAAGTGAAGCATCCGGTGCGACTGCATATTGGGATAGTATTGATGGTAAACTGGTTATTAAATCTCGTTCAACCGGTTCAACTTATATTAATATTCAAGCCGGATTCTTAAGTGATCCTGCTGGTAACAAAAAAGCTTCTAACTTCACAGACATACTAGGTTTAACAAATTGTGAATGGGATGATGAAGCTAATGGTGATTTAAAAATCTCAAGAATGGATTCATCAGCACAAGATGTTGGTGATAATGCAAGATTTTCGATTAACGGAACTTACTATTCTTCAACTTCAAACACAATCGGTTCTGATGTATCAAGACTTAAAGGTTTAACCATAAATCTTAAAGGTATTACTGAAGGTGAAAAAGTAACTCTGGAAGTTGAAAAAGATAAAGAAACCGTTGCAAATGCTGTTTCAAGTATTGTTGATGCTTATAATGAATTGATGAAAAATGTTGATGAAACTTTACAAGTTGGCGGACAATTACATCAAGAATCAACATTAAGAATGATCCGTAATGAATTGAAGAACTTAATGACAAGCTCTATTATGGGATCTTCAATTTATAAAAACTTATCACAAATCGGTATTAGTACAGCAGCAGCGTCTTTGGGTAATATTTCAACCACTCACGATGCTATTGTAAGTTTACAATTTGATAGAGATGCATTCATTAAGGCATATGATGCTGAGCCGGAAGCTCTAAAAGAATTGTTGATGGGTGGCGATGGCCATAGAGGTATCTTAATTGAAGTTGAAGAACTTATTGAAGGTGCATTAGAAGGCGGCTACTTTACATCAGCAGAAAAGAGCGTTCAAAAACAAATCTCCAGATTGGATGAAAAAATTATTAAACAAAGCAAGGCTGTTGAAAAATACAGAGCAAGATTAGAAGCTAAATTTGCTTCTATGGACTTGTTGATTGCGCAAATGCAACAACAGTACAGCTCGTTTATGTCTGTATAAGAATACTCATTAAAAAGTTTTTGAACAATACTTTTTGATAAGAAAAAGTAATATAAGTACGATACTTATACTTGTTAATTTGTTGCAATGAATAGCTATTTCTCTTGATTTGTATTGGTTTTGTAAAAATCAAGAGAAATAGTTGTAAGTTTGTATTTTCTTTATATATAAAATCTACTGTAAAAAATTGCTTAATTTTGTATAAAGGAAATAAAAAAATGCTGTGTTGCTTTAATATCAATGGTTTTGAATTTAATATTTGTTAATATATGAGTATAATAATGTTGCATTATATTTATTTTAGCTATTATGATACAATCAACATGAGTAGTACAAATTTTTATGAGAGAGTTTATGCAAGATAATAATATCAAATATTTTTTAATTATTTTTGTTGTACTTTGTTTTATTTACTCATTCTTTTTCGCTATAAGAAGAGCACATTTTGTTTGTAATGAAAATGAATGCAAGATTGAGCAATTAAATACTTTTGGGAAACTTCGGAATACTATTGATGTTAATTGGGATGAAATTGAAGATTTTGAAATTGGTACGATGTATGATTCTTCTATACGCAGAAGAAACCTATCTCTTAGAAAAAGGATTAGATATTTTGTTGGTGCAAGATTAAACGATCGTTCTGAAATCAATTTTTTTGGTATAACTACTCGTAATGAATACACAGTTCGTAATGTTACAAACCATTTAAGAAAATGTTTAAACCAAACAACACCTTTGAATATTGATATAACGTTTCCTTAAAAATACAATATGTGTTTTACATTTTTAATTTGTAATATATATATAATAAAAAAGTAATAATAATTAATAAAGCGTGGAAGAAAAACATCCAGTTAAAAGTTCTTTCATTTTCCAAACGTATGGAAAACCCGCATCGTTTTAGTGTTTTTAGTATTTGACCGGCAGCAAATTTATTATGAATTACAAAATCGATATCAAATCCGTTGTTAACATATATATGTAAAACAGCATTTGTATTGATTAAATTTATTCTCCCGTTATCAAAAATATTTGAGCGCATCCAAATCGTTCTAACGGGATTATCAGTAACATTATATTCTATTGAATTTATTTGACGAAAAGGTAGAATTAATTGGTCATCAAAAATTAGTACTTTTTGAGCAGAATCAATCGTAATTTTTTCATAACCTTTGGCATTCCACAAATGTAATTTATATAAATTTGCCAAGGCAAAAGCAATGTAGATAATTGTAATAAATCCGGCTTCAAAAGTTCGAGATTTTGAATATAATGAAAAAACAATACAGCTACAAATCAAGAATGTAACAATCCAAAACGGTAATTTGTTGATCCAAAAACTTCTAACTTGCGGTTTCCAACTTTGTTTCATAAATTTATTGTAGTAATAAAATGGTTTATTTACATCATTCAAGCAGATTAAAAATGCTTTTGTGTGTTAATCCTATTTTAATACTTTGTTTGAGAAGAAAGAACAGTGAGTTTGATGATTCGTATATTGTAATTTAATGTATTTTTATTTATAATTAGCCATACCAATCATCTAAATATAAGGAGTGTGTATTATGAAAGTTCATCAATTATCACAAAATAACCATACCAGTTTTAATTCTCGTTATAAACTTCCCGCATCTTCTACACATGTTCAAATGTTTGAAAGAGATATTGTTTCAATGCATAAAAAAGTAAACAAAGAACCAATAAAAGCTTTTTATGATAAAAGTTTATTGTATGTATTTACAGGTAAAGATGATGTAGCTTTGTTTATGAACAAAAGACCAAAGCAATTTGGCATTGTTAGAGATACAGGAAATAATAAAATATCATCATTGAATTATGAAGTAACCCAACACGCAATAACTCCGTTTGATGTAGCGGTATTTAGAAAAAAATTTAAAGATTTTTCATTTGAAACATTAGAAAATCTTCAAGAATTAATGACAAAACTTGGAGTGTAAAAAAGAGATATTAGTAAATAGGTCGGCTTTACAAAGCCGACTTTATTTTTTATTCCTTCAAAATTCCCAAAAGTAACTATTACGGACTTGGCTTATTTTGTCATTCTCGAACCGAAGGTTCGGGAATCCAGCCGATTTAAGCTATCAATAAGCTAGATCCCCTCGGGGGTAAATATAATTAAGGATGTAATAACTTATAACTAGTAAGTTTGTTGAAAAAAGCTCGAGGACGACGAGCAAAATTTAAGAATTTTTAGTCCATCAAAAGTGTAAAATAACAGTCGTTTTGAGAAGAATGAACACAGAATTTGACAATGTGGAATTTGAACTCTGGGAAATTTTAATATGCATAAATACTTGTTTTAAGGCATTAAATTTTGTATAATTGACGTATTAAATATAAGATTTAAGAAGTTATGGTAAACGATTTAACAATTATAACAAATTTAATATTTGAAATTAGAGGTCAAAAAGTCATGGTTGACCGTGATTTGGCAGATTTATATGAAGTTGAAACAAAGAAACTGAATCAGGCTGTAAAAAGGAATTTGAAAAGATTTCCGACTGATTTTATGTTTCAGTTAACTGATGAAGAACAAAAAGAACTGGTCACAAATTGTGACCGGTTAAAAAATTTAAAGCACAGTTCTTCAAATGCATATGTATTTACAGAACACGGGGTAACAATGCTCGCAAGTATTTTAAATAGTGAGCGTGCAATAGATATTAATGTTCAAATAGTTAGAGCGTTTGTTCAATTAAGATAATTTGTTTTGGAGCACAAAGATTTAACAAAACGATTTGCAGAATTAGAACAATATTTTATGCAATATTGCAAAGATAATGAAGCAGACAAACAGAAAATTTATGACGCAATAGACTTGCTTATGGATAGAACTAAGCCGACAAAAATAGGGTTTGGGGCAGTGGTAAATAATAAGGAATAATTAATGGATACAGGAAGGACAAAAATAGGAAGTAAGGATTATCTAGACAAATTATTAGTAGAAAAGTATCAAGACATGTATTCTGTTAATCCGGAATTATATAATATAAAATACTCACATAATGATTATGAAGAAAAACATAATTGTGATTGTGGCTGTAATTATTGCAGAAATTATGAATATAACGAGGAAGAAAATATGGAAAATGAAGATAAAAACAATAATGAAGAACAAGAACAGGAAGAATGGAATCATCCTAATAAATGCTATGAAAGATTAGGTGTTGACATTTTATCTGTTTGGATTGGACAAGATTTACTTCCAATATTTGAAACATACTGGAATAATATGATGTGTCCAAAAATTAAAGAATTACGTGAAAGAATAACAGACCAATACGGATATATTATTCCTGAAATTCGTTTTTTAGATTCTATAAAACTTGAACCTAATGCCTATCAAATATATATAAGGCATAAACTCGTACATACAGGATATCTTGATATGAACATAGATAATTCTATTGAGGATATAGTTAAATATTCTAGTTGTGCAGACAAGTTACTTGAAGATGTAGAAATGATATGTTTTGAATATGTACATCAAGTTGTTACTAAAACTGATATTTTAAAATTGCTGGAACTTGTTCGTTCTCAAGACCCAACACTTGTTAATGACTTAATACCAATGTTTATATCCACAATAGATTTGAAAAAAATATATGCAAATTTGATACATGACAAAGTTTCGGCTATAGATATTATCTATGTATTTGAATTATTGAATGATTATGCGAGATATACTCAAGATATTAACGAACTTACCGAAAAATTAAAACAAGGTTTAAATTTTGTTCACTAATTCTCAAATTACCTATTTTTGACCTTTTGTGGGATTAAGTTGTAGGGTGCGTCGTTTTGACGCACCTTTTTAATTTCAAAATTTCCAAATCGGACTTTTATTACCCTCGCCCCTTGTGGGAGAGGGTGGGCGAAGCTCGGGTGAGGGGTATATAAAAATGGAAAACAAAGTCCATCAAAAGTCCGTTTTCGTCCAGTTTGGATTGGTAAACTTCCGACCATTTAAAATCGGCAAGAGCTGGATTGCTTCGGGCTTTCGCCCTCGCAATGACGGAAAAGACTTCCGATCAAAACGGACAATAAAATATAAAAAGACCGTTTTCGTCCAGTTTGGATTTCTAAACTTCCGACCAATTAAAATCGGCACGAGCTAGATTGCTTCGGGCTTTCGCCCTCGCAATGACGAAAAATACTTCCGACCAAACTGGACAAAAAAATATAATAAAATACAATCTCACGGACTGTGCCGAAGCAAAACAATTAAGTATTGTTTTGCTGAGAGGGAGCCGTGCGCTCAAAGAGCAAAATGTGAAAATGTTTTTTTACACTTGGTCTGAGAAGAAAGAACAGTGAGATTGATTATTTTGGGTGTGTTAGGATTTACTTTATTAAATTTTTTGATATAATAAAGTATATTATTGAGGGTTATGGTATGAAAATAAATTTAGTAAATCAGAATCAAACAAACTTTAATGGCTTGTATCTCCACGAAAATTCAAAAAATAAATTAACTGATGAACAAAAAGAAATTTTTAAAACAACAGAAACAATTTTTAATAAACCGTATTCAAAAGATAAAAAAGGACGTTCTTATCTAGAATATATAGAAAAGAACGTTGGCAAAGATTATTATCTAGAAAAAGGGAGAAATAAAGAGAATTCTTTGGATTTATATGAAAGTTTTGATTTTAATGCCCAAAAAAAATATTATTATTTAGCAACTCTTACTAAAGAACAGCCACTTAATGAAGATGCTTTAATTTATGAATGTAATAACGGGGAAAAAGTTACACAAATCAAAAAACTGCTTAAGACTGTATATCTAGGAGCTATCTTCTTATTATCATTAATATTAATAGCTGGAAATAAGTTACAAAAAAGGTCTATTGACAAACCTATAGAAGAAAAAGCGACAGTTATAGTAAAAGATTCTTTAAATAAAATTAGTAAAGACTCTCTTGATTTAACGAAATATTTTATAAAGAAATAAAATTATATAAAACTGAAAGTTATGTGGGGTGCGTTTATGCGCACCTTTTTAATTTCAAAATTCCCAAATTGGACTTTTAAGGACTTAGCTCAAGTCCCCTCCCTACGGGGGAGGGTTAGTTATGTAGGGTGCATTGCAATGCACCTTTATAATTTATCCTTTTCGTGCGTTACAACTTGTTAACCAGCTTCAAAATTCTCAAAAGTGACTTTATACGGACTTGGCGCAAGTCCCCTCTCCAAAGAGATGAAATCCCGTCATTGCGGGCTTGACCCGCAATCGCAAGGGCTAGTTAATGCGACCCCGTATCAAGTACGGGGTGACATTTTAGAATTTTGAGTCCATCAAAAGACCGTTTTTGTCCAGTTTAAAACCACAAACTTCCGACTTATTTCGTCACTCTGAGCATAGCGAAGAGTCGCAATAAATGGCGATTCTTCGGACTTTGTCCTCAGAATGACAGCAAAAATACTTCCGACCAAACTGGACAAAAAAATATAATAAAATACAATCTCACGGACTGTGCCGAAGCAAAACAATTAAGTATTGTTTTGCTGAGAGGGAGCCGTGCGCTCAAAGAGCAAAATGTGAAAACTTGAACATTTTGCGATTTAGGCTGAAAGCCTAGCGCATAGCGAATAACCCGTGAGTAAGCAATAAAAAATAGCAAGGGAGAGATTCGAACTCTCGACCTCACGGGTATGAGCCGTGCGCTCTCACCAACTGAGCTACCTTGCCATAAGTCTTTTACGTTATTTAATTGTCATCGGCTCAGTTGCTTCGAGCGCCGCTCTCACGATTTCAGTAAACCGTTCACTCTCGTTCACTCAGGGAGCTACCTTGCCATAAGTCTTTTACGTTATTTAATTGTCATCGGCTCAGTTGCTTCGAGCGCCGCTCTCACGATTTCAGTAAATCGTTCACTTTCGTTCACTCAGGGAGCTACCTTGCCATAAGTCTTTTACGTTATTTAATTGTCATCGGCTCAGTTGCTTCGAGCGCCGCTCTCACGATTTCAGTAAATCGTTCACTTTCGTTCACTCAGGGAGCTACCTTGCCATAAGTCTT
>SUTU01000009.1:95710-108846 GCA_015152525.1 Cyanobacteria bacterium SIG28
GCTACCTTGCCATAAGTCTTTTACGTTATTTAATTGTCATCGGCTCAGTTGCTTCGAGCGCCGCTCTCACGATTTCAGTAAATCGTTCACTTTCGTTCACTCAGGGAGCTACCTTGCCATAAGTCTTGCGAACTATTCAATTTTCACAAGAACTATTGTTACACAAACATTTTTAAATATCAAGTCTAAAAGTTAAGACAGCAGATTTTACATAAAACCTGCTGTCTATCGCTACTTACCATTTTTCTATAAGTTAATCTTTATTTTCAACGTTTACTCTTACTGTCGGTTTTCCTTCAAAATCTTTGGTTTCAAATCTGTCAAATTTTCTTTTCTCCATTTTTTTGTGAAAATCACCTCTCGGTCCTTTATCGAACTTGTTGAAATGATGATGGTATGCCATTGGCGGACGCATCATTTTGTATGCGCAAGGGCATGGCGGAACCGGTGGTTTGTTTAGTGCGGCAAATAAGCTTAATGCAGAAAACACACCTACAAAAACAGCTAAAGTTTTTGTTACAAATTTTTTAAACCATTCTGATCTGCAGAAACATTCGCAAGTTTCTTTTCTTGTTTCAATTCTGTTTTCATCTGACATAATTATTCTCCTATACTTCGTCTTTTCAAGACCTTCTACATATTTATAACGAAAAAATTTTTCAATTGTTCATTTTTGAAGTAAAATAAATTTATGACCGATTATTCACAAAAAGCTGTAGAATATTTTAAACAAGGATATAATTGTGCGCAATCAGTGTTTTTAGCTTTTGCGAATGATTTTGGTTTTGATGACGAAACGGCTTTAAAACTATCCTCTTCATTTGGAGGCGGAATGGGTAGACTTCGTGAAGTTTGTGGTGCCGTATCTTCAATGTTCGCTATTGCCGGATTAAAGTGCGGATATACTTCTCCTAATGATGATGAAGTTAAAGCAAAACATTATGAGCTTATTCAAAATCTTGCTGAAAAGTTTAAGACAGAATTTGGTTCGATAATTTGTCGTGAATTATTAGGTTTATCAGACGGTGCTGATTCACCTGTACCTTCAAAAAGAACTGAGCAGTATTATAAAGAGCGCCCTTGTGAAGACTTTATTCGCTTTGCCGCAAATATCATTCAAAATGAGATTTTAAAATAACGGCGAAAATACTTTCCAATACAAGAATAATGCAACCAAGACTAATAATAAACCGCTAAATCTGATTAAGCCGTCAGTGAATTTTGATAGTGATTTAAGGTTTTTTAGTCCTGATGTGAATAATCCTGCAAGTATTAAAATAACTCCTTGACCTAATGCGAATAAAAACAGCATTAAAATTGCCAACAAAGTATTTTTACCAATAGCGGCGAATGCCATAATTCCTGCAAGAATTGGCGTTGAGCAAGGCGTGCCGGCTAATGCAAATGTTATACCAAGTAAAATTGGGTATAAAAATATCGAATTTGTTGAATTAACCGGCATGGATTTTATTATTGTAGGGGTTTCAAAGTCCAATATCTCTAATAGTTTTAATCCCATAACAAGTAATAAAGATGCAACTATCAGAGTGAAGTAACCGCCCATTGCGTTGGCAAAAACATTTCCTGTGATAGCGCAAATTGTTCCTATTATAGTGAAAACTATGGCTGTTCCCAGTATAAAACAACATAATTGTAAAAATGTTCTGTAAGGTGTTTCCTTAGAATAACCGCCGACGTATCCGATTATAAGAGGTAGCATTGCTAAAGAACAAGGTGAGATTGATGCCAAGATACCGCCTAAAAAAGATATAATTAGCATTACATACCAAGCGCCACCGGTGGAAAATATTTCTGCAAAATTATCCATTAATTAGTTCCTCAATATAGTTTTCTAAAATTTTTGGCTGGATTAAACCTTCTGTTTTGCGTATTTCTTGACCGTTTTTGTTCTTAAAAATACAAGTAGGTACAAGTTTTACTTCATATTGTTTAATCATTTGTTTTGTAGCTTTATCTTTTTGTGTAACATCGACCTTTTTTAGGGCAACTTCGTTTGAAAAGTTCGGGTAAACTTCTTCAAAAATTTTCTCTAATTCTTGGCATTCATAACACATAGGTGAAGAAAATTTGATTATTTCAGCGCCGTTATATGCAATACCGGGTAGAGTTGTAAAGCTTTTATCTCTGGTCAATCCCCAGTATAAAGCAACAGGTAGTAAGAAAATAATTAGAATAACTAAAATGTTTTTGTTCATAAAACGCTCCTCTTTTATAGTCTACCATAGAATTCTAATTAAATTTTAAAAAAAATAAAATTATCTGCTTGGGTAAATAATTTGATGTATTTGTATATTCAGTTTACCGGGCACTTTTTTGTGCCGATAAAAAGTCGCGGATAACCCTCTATTCCACCGTGCCACTCACGTCCAGCCGGTAGCTCTAACCAACCAAAATACCTTTACTCCCAAAGATGACGTGAAAGCCGGTAGGCTTGACTGACCAAAAAACAACGTCATTCTCAAACCTTTAGGTTTGGGAATCCAGCTAATTATAAACTTTTAGTATTTAATGATAATCCATGTCCTTTTTTTCTTCTTTGGCTCGCAAACTCTATTCGTTAAATAAGCCTTCCAATAACATTATATCGCCGGCATTAGGTGCTACTGTTGCGACAACGTTTATTCCGGTTAAGTTTTCTATTTGTTCTAAATTATCCCAGTGCATGAAATTATCAGCTTCGTAATTGTTTAGAATAATTCCTTCTATCTCAATTCCGTTTTCACGAGCATATTCCACTGTTAGAAGTGTTGAGTTTAGTGTTCCTAAACCTGCATCTGCAACGATAATAATACTTAAACCCAATTCCCAAATTAAGTCTTTTAGTAGATATTTTTCTTCGTTATTTATTATTAAAGGACAAGTTATTCCGCCTGCTCCTTCTATTAGCAAGTATTCGTATCTTTTTACTAACCTGTTATAATCATATTTTATTTTATCAATATCAATTTCTTGGTTTTTACGTTTTGCAGCCAAATGCGGTGAAACAGCTTCTTTCCACCAATAAGATACGCACTCGTCAGGCAAAATATCAAGTTCTGCAAGTTTTGTAACATAGTTGGCATCGCTATCTACTAAGTGTCCTCCCATTTCAAAAACACCACTTAGAACGGGTTTGAAATAGCCGCAATCATATCCTGCTTCTCTCATTTTTTTTATTATAAGAGCTGACACATAGGTTTTACCGACGTCAGTTCCGGTGCCTGTAATAAATATTTTTTTTGTCATAAACCTTACCTAAGAACAAATTTGTACACCTGAGCTTGTGCCAATTCTGGTAGCTCCTGCTTCAATCATTTTTAATGCTGTTTCTTTATCTCTGACACCGCCGGAAGCTTTGACTTGTAATCCTGCATTTTTTACTGTTTCATACATAAGTTTAACATCTTCGACTCTTGCACCAACACCGTTTTTAACAAATCCGGTTGATGTTTTAACAAAGTCTGCACCGGCTTTTATACAAAATTTGCAAGCGGTTTTTATTTCATCAGAATTTAATAAATCTGTTTCAAGAATTACTTTTAAATTTCTGCCTTGACAAGCGGTTTTAATTTTAGAAATCTCATCTACAATATAGTCAAATTCGCCATCTTTTAGTTTACCTATATTTAAAACCATGTCGAGTTCGTCAGCACCATTTTTAACCGCATCAATTGTTTCAAGAACTTTTGATTCGCAAGTGGTTTGACCTAAAGGAAAACCGATAACCGTAACCACTTTTATATCGGTATCTTTTAGATATTGTTTTGAGAATTTAACATTTATAGGATTAACGCAAACACCTAAAAAGTTATTTTCTTTAGCTTCATCTAATAATTTTATTAAATCTGCTCTGCTGGCATCTTGTTTTAATAAAGTGTGTTCAATGTATTTATTTAATTCCATATTCTCTCTCCCAACTTAATTTGTTATGCCAAATTTAGGCATAGTATGTAAAAAATATAAAAGTTATTAAACCAACTGCTATGCAATAATATCCAAAAACACTTAATGAAAATTTTGATACAAATTTTATAAAGTATTTTATACATAAGTAACCAACTAATGCGGAAACTATTGTTCCGGTTAGAATAGCAATCCAATCAAATGTTAAAATTTCGCTTAAATTTATTTTTAAAAACGGATAAAACATGGAAGCGCCAAGTATGATTGGGATTGAAAGTAAGAATGAATACTTAGCAGCAGTAGTTCTGTCGTTACCTGAAAGCAAACCTGTTGCAATTGTTAAACCTGAGCGTGAAAGTCCGGGAATAGATGCTAATCCTTGAGCGATTGCCATTAGAATAGAACTTTTTAAAGTTACAGATTTTTTATCTGTATACTTTTTAGAATAATATTCGCTGAAAAATAATAAAAAACCTGTAAAGATTAACAATAAGCCTACAATCGCCGGCATGAAAACCAATTTTGCAGCAATATTATGGAGCGGTGCGGCTACAATGACAGTAATTACTGTTCCGAGAATTATATAAATACCGGTTTTGCAATCCGGCTCGCTATATTTTTTTGTTTTAAATCCTTCTGACATCGCTTTGATTATTTGTCCGATTTCTTTTCTGAAAAAAATTAGAACAGCGATTAGGGTTCCCAAGTGTAACATAATATCAAGGAAAATTTCTTGATTAGACTCTGTTGCGATTTCAATATTATTAAAAATTTTGTAAAAATTTGAGCTCAAAACAAGATGTGCTGAACTTGAAATCGGTAAAAATTCGCTTAATCCTTGGATTATTCCCATTAATATTGTTTGACAAAGATACATTTGTTTTATCCTTTTTCAAAATAGCTGGCGCAACTTGTTGGAGTTTCCCAAACAGAGATTTTGCTGATTAATGGAATTCTTTTTTTTATTTGTTCATATATAAATTTTGAAATAATTTCGCTACTTGGGCTTTGACCGGCAAAATAAGGTAATTCATTAATATCTTTGTGATCAAGTAAATCTAAAACCGATTTTAGTTCACGTTTAAGAACTTTATAATCAATAAGTATGTTACTTTTGTCTAAAATATCACCTTGAACGTAAGCTTCTACAAGCCAATTATGTCCATGTTGGTTTTCGCACTCTCCTTCATAGTTCAATAAATGATGTGCAGCTGCAAAGTACATTTGAGCTTTTAATTCAAACATTTGAAAATCTCCTCTGTGAAAAATTATCCATTACAAATACTGGCAAGTTTTTTTAGAATTTTATCTGTAATGACTTTAATATACTCTTTATCCACCATACCGTTAATTATACAATCGGCTATTTGATAATTAGGTCTTATATATTGTTGTGCGGTTTCGTTAACATTTTTGAACTGTAAATCAGCAGCTTCGCCTGTTTTACCTCTTGAAACGGCCCTTTTATACCAACGTTCTTTTATAACTTCAAGTGGTGTAAATACATAAACTTTTACATCCATAATATCTCGGACTTCTTTGTTTAAAACATATAAACCTTCAGTCAAGACAACCTTGGCAGGTGTTTTAACATCACCATCCGGACTAGAAACACAAGTTACAAAATCATAGCGTGGTGAAACAACTGTTTCAAGATTTTTTAGAGCAAGCAAATGTTCTTTCATTAAGTTTAAATCAATAACATCCGGTGTATCGAAACTAAATCCTGTTTTGAATAAAGCATCATAGCTTCCTGCAGCTTGAAGCTCTTTTGAAGTATCTTTGTAATAATCATCTTGGCGGATTACTGTATAAATACCTTCTTTTTTTTCTCTTACAACAGCTTCAATAGTGTTATCTACAAAAACTGTTTTTCCTGAAGCACTTTCACCGGTAATTCCTATAAGAAAAGTTTTTTTCTTTTCTTGAACAACTTTTCTTGCAATATTCATTATAAAATTATCTGCAACTTTCAAAAATAAAGGCTGTTCTTCTTTTTTATCTTCTTCCAGAATCTCTTTTAAGGAGTCTACAATCGTTGTAATAAGCTCCATATCAAGTCTGCTTGAATAAAAATTATAATTAGTAAGTTCAAATGTTTCCATCATGATTAATCCTTAATTATCATGAATATTGTATAGTAAATTATCAAAAAAAGCTCATGACAAAATTGATTTGTTACAAAAAATTTACTAACTGTTTTTATTCATCTAAACTTTACCAAAACCAATAGGTTTTCGAGCGTTATTGTCCGGATTAAAAGCTTCGATGCTTTTTTCAAAATCTTCTTGATTTATAGTAAAGTATTCCATCATTGCAGGTGAATATCTTTTTTCTTTCATACTTTGTAGTATTCCGGTGCGTTTTAATGCATTTCTGTGAGAATCTCTTATTATTCTGTTAATATCTGCGCCGGTCATGTTCTTAGCAAACATTTTTTTAGCGACTAAATCCATATTTACATCTTCATCAATAGGTTTGCCTTTTAGTTTAATATCAAGAATTTGTTTGATGCCATCAAGAGTTGGCGGTTTAATTTCTAATTGCAAATCCAATCTTCCTGAACGTAATACAGCAGGGTCAACGTCTTGCAATCTGTTTGTAGAACCGATTATGATAACATTGTCGTTGTTTTGGTTTAATTGACCTGAGTAAATAAGAAATTCGTTTAAAAGCTTGTCGCCATGCACATCTCGTCCACGTGATTTTCCGAGTGCATCTATTTCATCAATATAAATAATACTTGGTTGGGTTGCGATAGCTTTTTCAAACATTTCTTTACAAAGTTTTTCAGAACCGCCGACGTATTTATCAGCAAGCTGTCCCGGTGATAAAACATATGATGATACACCTGCTTCATTTATTATAGCATTAGCGATGTATGTTTTACCTGTTCCGGGTTTGCCGTGTAGAATTAAACCGGTGCAATTCATATAATCCTCAAATACATCGGGGTGTTGTAAAGGTAAAACGATATTATCTTCTAAAAATTCAAGAATTTCGTCTTGCCCGCCAATATCTTTGAATGTTGTGAAGTTTTTACCATTATTTTGAGTTTTGGTTTGTTCTTCTGCAAACAATTTTTTGTTATAGTTTTTTGCCATTTCGGTGAACTGTTCGGTATAATCAATTTCTGTTATAAGTTCTTCTGAGTATTTGTCAAAGTCTTCTGTAGGTAACGTTTCCGGAACCAGTAATAACGGTATTATCCCAATGCTTGTATGTAATTCATTTCCGAAATATAAATTTTTAGCTTCTCTAGGTTCAATGTCGATAACTGTGTCGGCTTTGTTCGTAAACACGAATTTGCTATATTTGATTACAGAATCATTGATGTTGACAAATCTTTTGCTGATAACATCATCATTTGGTTGAATATAGCATAAAACTTCGTCTAAATTTTTATCTTCAATATGTAAAATTCTTTTTATCGGTGTTTCAACTGCTTCGATATTTTTTTGTAATTGTTCCAGTGCTTTTTGCTTATTATTTGATGCAATCAGAAGATCTGTGGTAGTCATTTTATCAAAAGCGTATGCTAATTTGTCGTACAAAGGTGCTTTCAAAACTTTGTTTTTTAATTGGGATTTGAAATTAACCAATGATGAACCATAATTATCTGGCAAAATAGTATTATTTGTATAATTAACAGAATTATTGTTTTTATTTTTTTTGTACTTATTGTCGATAAAATAGCTGTTGCTAACAGCCTGTATAGAACTTATTCTCAAGATACACTCCTTGTTGATGGGATAGTTATTTTATGATAGCACTCGTAAAATTTTTGAGAAATAAAAATTTACAAAATTTTACAATAAATAAGGCAATTTTTCTTACTAACTAAACTTATTATATTTAGGTACATATGTGTAGGTACGATTAGTGACTCAAGTTGACAACAATAAATTATATATGCAACAACAAGCCGGTTATTACAATCCGACCGGTTCTTTGCCGTTACAAAATCGACCGGCGCAAGCTGTAAGAATTCCTGAAATATATTCATATGACCCTGAAAATAAGAGTTCTAAAAAAGCCTTTAAAGATACAATTATCGGTTCAATGATTTACATGATGGCAGAACCGATAATTGAACATCCGTTACTGTTTGGCGGAACTTTTTTAGGTGCTTGTTGGGGTGCTGATAAAGTTGCAGAAAATTTTGGCGGACAATACGAAAAAAGTTGGCTTGGTAAGATTGCAAAAGCGGGAGATAAGTTTGAACAATCCGCAATTGTTCAAAATGATGTATCGCAATCCATTTTAAAATTTATTAAAAAAACAGGATCAACAATTGATAAAGCTGTTAGTAATACTCAAATGGGTCGTGCTATTAAGACAACCCCTTGTTTACCTGAAATGAAGATGGCAAAACATGAAATTTTACCGATTGATCAAAGGGTTGTAAAGGAAGAGTTTTCGATTATCGTTGAAAACTTAAGGTTAAATGACAGCAGACCAATTGAATTTCAAATGGTAAAACCTGATAAAGCAGATAAAGAAATGCTGAAAAAATTCTTTGGTGTGGATAGTATTTCAAAGATTTCCAAAGAGGACGCTACTCACACTGTCTTGTTAAAGAGATTGGGAAGAAGTGATGCAGAAGTTAGAAAGATTTTAAACCTTGGTGATAATGCTCGTCAAATGACAAAGAACGAAATTATCAAAGAAATGGGTTTAACTTCTGAACAATTGCAAAAAATTATAAAAGACGAGGCTTGTCAGCATACTGATGAAGTATTTAAGGCTGTAGAAAAAGGGCGAGGTAAGATTAAAGTTGCGGCAGGCTATTTTAAACAATTAGGTCCGATTCAACCGTTTGTAAGACAAGTAAGTTGTGATCAGGTTTATAACAGATTGCATAGTATTTCAGGTGGTGCAAAAACTGCTACAGGTAGGTTCTTGTCGACGGCAACTCAAAGATTGCATAGATGTTTAACTTTTGGTGGCGGTAAAATTGGGATTTTAATCTTTATTGCACCACACTTGGTTAATACGATTTTAAATACCAAAAAAGCTGATAAGGATCGAAAAGTCGGTACTGCTGTTGGTGATACATTAGGTATGGGATTATGGATGATAGCAATGCCTATGGCAGCAAGAGCGATTTATTCTGTAGCGGGTGTTAAATATTCCGGCATGAGTGAAGATCAAGTTAAAGAATACAGAAGATTAATTAATGAATTTAACGCAAAAACTGTTTTGAGCAATATTAATGAAAATGGTGAAAAGGTTGCAAATCCGAATGCGTTTAAGAATGTGGCTGAGTATAATGCTGAAAGAGCTATTCTTGAAAGTAAACTTAAGAGCTTGAAAAAAGTAAAAGATCAAAACTTATTAACAAAAGCTGTAAGAAAAGTTACAAGTATTTTAACTTGTGATTTGGAACAAATTAAACCATTTAAAAACAAAAATATGATTGCAAATTCAATAAGAAGTTTAGGTTATAATACTAAAAACTTTATTAATGTGCCGTTAAGAGCAATAGCATTCTTTGTATTGCAAGGAAAGATTGAAGAAGTAATTTTAAAAGGTGTAAGTTTAGTATTTGGAAAATCATATAATGCTGAAGCAGCAGAAGCTCGAACTGAAGGTAAAAAAGAGCAAAAATTGTTTACAAAGAAAGATTTGCAACAAAGAATGTTAGACGCACAAAAAAATAAGATAGCCAAAGTAAATGACAGAGTTGATTTAACTGAGCAACAAAAAATTATGTCTGCAATGGCTGCTGATATTGAGTCTAAATCGCCTAAAACACCAACAAAAGAACAGATTATTGCAAAAACGCCTAATCAAGAAGTTAAAACATTTAAAGATGTTAAAAGCTCTCAAGATATTCAAAGTAATCAAGAACTTGAAACTTTAATGCAAAAACAAGAAGAACAAAAAATTTCTAAAACAGATGAAAATATTGAAAGTTCTGTAGAAAATAATATTGTTCAAAAAAATGAACAAGTTATAAAAGAAGATTTAGAAAAAGAAATTACTAATCAAGAGCAACAAGTTAAATCGGCAGAACCTACAGAAGAATTAGAAACATTTGAACAGACAAGTGCTGATAAAAATGCAGAACCTGAAGTTGTAGTTTTGCCACCGGAAGCTGTACAGAAAGTAGATAACAAGTCGTTTGAGAAACCTAAAGGTGAACCGTTATATTCTCAAATTCAACCAGTTAAGAGTAATATGCAACAGAATATTGCTCAAAATCAAATTTATAAAATGAAACAACCTGTAGACAATTATTCTTATATTCCTTCGCAAAATTCAGGTGTTATTGCCTCTAAAAAAATAAAGAATAATAATGATAATTACTCATATCTTCCATCTCAAGATAATGTACTTGGAAAACCTCAAGAGGCTAATATATCCAAGTATATTCCGTCCCAAATAGCGAGTCAATTTACAAAAACATTTGACAATTCAGGCTTAGAATCTGCGTTGCGAAGAGCTGATAAGGCTGAAAAAAAGGCTATTGAAGTTTTAAACGGAAATTTTAACCATATCTGATTTTGTTAAACATACTGTGTTTAAAGGATTTCAAACCTTTAGAATTATAGTTAAATGTTAGAGGAATAGTAGTATAAAATCGGAGATAGTTATGGATATATTTGCTATTATAGGCATGTTTTTCGGAATTACAATGATTCTGATAGGACAAGCTATGGAAGGTGGTAACATTGCACAGTTGCTTCAAATTACAGCTTTCTTTATCGTAATTGGTGGTACAATGGGTGCTGTTATATTAAGTTTCCCTGTTGCAACTTTAAAATCTGCAGTTTTGATGCTAAAAGATGTGTTTTTCCCACCTAAAACCGATTTTAATGCTTTAATCACAGAGATTGGCGGATTCGCAACTAAAGCCAGAAAAGAAGGGATTATAGCTTTGGAAAAAGAAGCTAATAATGCTTCTGATAAACTTTTGACTTTAGGTTTGGGAGCAGTTGCCGATGGTACTGACCCGACTTTGGTGCGTGAAATGATGGAAAATCAGATTGAACAACATGAACAATATGTTAATAATGCGTCAAAAGTTTTCGAATCTTTTGGCGGATATTCACCGACTTTAGGTATTATCGGTGCAGTAATGGGCTTAATACAGGTTATGCAAAACCTTTCTGACCCTTCAAAATTAGGAGCAGGGATTGCGGTAGCGTTTGTTGCAACAATTTATGGTTTGTTTGCGGCAAACTTACTTATGATTCCTTTAAGTACTCGTATTAAATTTATATATCAAAATGTATTTCTATATAAGAATATAATTTTAGAGGGTGTACTTTCTATTCAAGCCGGTGAGAGCCCTGTGCTTGTTGAAAGAAAACTTCGTTCATTTATTTTGGAAGAAGATAAGGAAGAAAAAGCTAATGGCTAAAAAACATAAGCATCCGGAACACGAAAACCTTGAAAGATGGCTGGTGTCCTATGCAGACTTTATAACATTGTTATTTGCAACATTTGTTGTACTGTATGCGTTGGCGCAAGTTGATGCAACTGATTTTGCTAAGTTGGAAGAATCTTTAAAGCATGCTTTTAGCCAAAATACTCTTTTAGATGGTCAACAATCAATAATGGATGCTAACGATTCGATATTTGATCAACAACAAGCAAACTCTTTTATTCCGTCTTTAATGCTTGAATATATAAGTCCAAAATATGAAGATGATTCTTTTAGAGAAATTGACGCTGAAATAAGAGAACTTACAGAACTGGGTGAACTTCAAGGGATTAAATCGAAAATTACAGAAAGAGGTTTGCTGTTAACTTTTGATAATACATACTTGTTTGCACCGGCTTCAGCTTATTTAGACGGAAGTGCAAAAAAACTTTTAGATAAAGTCGGGGTTTTAATTTGTAAAAAATTTGTTTTACATAATATGATAGTTGAAGGACATACGGACAGCGATAGGATGAGTAGTACAAAATATCCTTCAAATTGGGAACTCTCCGGTGCCAGAGCATGTTCGGTTGTCAGATATTTAATTGAACGATTTAGCTTTTCACCATCCCTATTCTCTGCTGTTGGCTATGCTGATACTCGTCCGGTAGAAAATGCGATTTCTTCAAAGGATCCGGCAAACAGAAGAGTTGAAATACTTATATTAAAAAATCGCTATAAAAGCCACTATGGCACAAGAAACGATGCAACTTTATCGTTGACAAAAGAACAGCAAAATCAAATTCAAGCTCGTCGTGCAGAAATTATCAGAACTGTAGAAGATGGCTCAATCTCTTTAGCGGCAAGAAAATTATTAGAAGAGAATAAAAAACGTATTGCACAACAAAAGCGTGAAAGATTAACTAAGAAAAACATGGAATTATATATGGAAATTGATAATAAAAATAATAGTTCCATAAAAGATCTTGAAAAACGTGTAATAAAATTAGACTCAAAGATACCGGAAGATGAGGATTTCGGGCTATGATAACTCATGCCGTAGGTTTATCGCTTGGTCCGACATCGTCTGTTGAAAGCGGTGTGGCAGTCAGAGAAATGGCTTCCGGAAAACTGATTTATGTAGATAAATTATTCTCCATGAATGATGTAAATTTGTTTTTTGAGAATTACCCTTCGCTCAAAAATTCGATAATATGTGTTTCTTTGCCTTGGGATAATACCATGCTTGAAGGCAAATGGCGAGTTCTATCAAAACCATATCAAATGATACATTCACATGGGAATTTTATAAACTCTGACAACTGGATGCAAAGGTTTTCTACACGAGGCTCAGATTTATTGCTAAGTTTGAAAGAAAATGGCGCAGAAGTATTTAGATATGAAATTTATTTGACAAGACAAAAAATGAATTTATATTCAAACTTTAAAGAACGCTCTTCTGCTGATTGCAAATTTCTGCAAGCAACATTAAAGAATGAATTCGGGTTTGAAGAATTGCCGTCAAATATGATGCCAGTTGCACAATTAGAGGCAGTTGTAGGTACTTTGCTTGCTGAAAATAAACTTAAAAATAACACTAAAAAGATATTTGAATTTAAAAATTTGGATGTAATAAATGTAATTTAATTACAAGAATTTAAGATTTGATAAAAATTGTAAAAAAAACACTTGCAAAATATTTTTATTTGATTTATCATGAAATAACGCGCTTGCTTAGTGCGTAAAGAAAACGGTATTTACACAGGGTGCCAACGTTGGTCGTTGATAAGACTTGAAACCACTCGGAGCCGAAATATAAACCTAGCGTTTATACAGAAAAAAGAACCTTGAAAAAGATTTT
>SUTU01000020.1 GCA_015152525.1 Cyanobacteria bacterium SIG28
AACTGGGAGCTAAGGAATTTTTAGAAAAACTCGCTATTGAGTTTGATTTAAAACTTTTTACGACAAGAAATAAAATTCTTGCTACTAAATGGCTTATTGAAAACGATATTGATAATTTATTTGATGATATTACAAGTAATAAAGAATTAGCATGGGTATACATTGATGATAGGTGTATTAATTTTGACGGTAATTTTGATAACTTAACAAATTCTATCAAATCTTTTAAACCTTGGTATAAAAAATAATTTATAATCTGATAGCTAATTAACTTGTCTGTATAATGAAAACTTTTTAGGATACAGTTCATCTTTAACTTTTAAGGTAACACTTCAAGAGTATTACTGACAATAAAAAACAATAACTAATTTTTCCCACATTTGTCTAATTGAAATAAACAATCAACTAATCAAAAATCTTAATATGAAAATAGTTATTATAGGCGGTGTTGCAGCAGGTGCAAAAGCTGCAGCCAAATCAAGAAGAATTTTACCTGACTCAGAAATTGATATTTATACACAAGATACTCACGTATCTTACTCAGCTTGCGGTCTACCTTATTATATTGAAGGTAATTTTGAAGATTGGCAAAAACTTATCGTGCGCTCAGTTGAAGAATTTGAAAAAACAAATATTCATATTCACACTCTTAATCGGGTTACAAAAATCTTACCTATAGATAAAAAAATTATAGTAAAAGATTTAAAAACAAATGAAATTAGTTTTGTTAATTATGATAAACTTGTTATCGCAACAGGCTCAACACCAAGATTAAGCGATTTTCCTGAAATCAGACTCAAAAATATTTTTACCCTCAAAACACTTGAAGACGGAATTGCAATAAGGAACACTATGAGAGAAGTTAATAATATAACTTTAATCGGTGGTGGTTATATTAGTATAGAACTCTTAGAAGCTTTTGTTAAAAATGGTAAAAATGTAACTCTGGTTGAAAAAAATCCTTTCATTCTTTCTGTATTTGATGAAGATATCTCACTACTTATTCAAAATTACATATTAGAAAATAGTCAAAACTTGGTTAAAATAATAACTGATGACGTTGTAGATGAATTCATAGGTGAAGATTACGTTAAAGGTATTTTGACAGCTAAAGGTTCAGGATTTGAAACTGAAATGGTCGTTATTTCAACAGGTGTAAATCCGGTTGTAGATATTGCAAAAGATGCAGGTATAGCTATTGGAGTAACCGGCGCAATAAAAGTTAACAGCAGAATGCAAACTAATGTTGCGGATATTTACGCTTGTGGTGATTGTGCTGAAAAAATAAATATAATCTCAAATACTCCCGTTTGGATTCCGTTGGGTTCAACAGCAAACAAAGAAGGGCGTACAGCAGCTGTTAATTTGTGCGGTGGTTCAGAAGATTTTGAAGGAATACTTGGTTCTGCTGTTACAAGATATTTTAATTTGAATATTTCTATGAGTGGTTTAAGTGAAAAAAATGCTCAAAAACTCGGTTATGATACTGTTTCTGTAATAGTTACCAAAAAAGACAAAGCCGGTTATATGCCGGAAGTTGAAAATATCACCTTAAAACTTATTGCAGACAGACGTTCACACAGGATACTCGGTGCACAAGCTATCGGATGCGGTGATGCCGATAAAAAAGTTAATACGGTTTCAATAGGTTTATCAAAAAGAATAACGGTAGAAAACCTATTAGACGTTGATTTAACTTACGCACCGCCTTTTTCAACAAGTGTCGATATTCTTCACTCAGCAGCAAGAATGCTTAAATCAAAATTATCTTAGATAAAAACAGAATTAACCTAAAACTAAATCGCCATTCTTTTTAATATGTTCTATTAAACCACCGTCTTGTAAAAGTTGAATCATTACATCAGGTAAAGGTTCTATCATTGTTGTAGTGCCTTTAGTTAAATTTTTTAACACACCTGATTTTATATCCAAATCTAATTCATCACCAGCATCAATACCGTCTGTATCACATTCAATAGCTAAAAGTCCGATATTTATTGCATTTCTGTAAAAAATTCTTGCAAAGGATTTAGCTAATACTGCACCAACTCCGGCTATTTTAATAATTTGCGGTGCGTGTTCACGAGAAGAACCCAAACCAAAATTACTACCGGCTACGACAAAATCACCTTTTTGCATTTGTTTAGCAAAATTTTCATCAGCATCTTCCAAAACATGTTTTGCGAATTCCTGCAAATCAGAACGCAAATGAAATAATCTACCCGGTGCTATATGGTCAGTAGAAATATTATCTCCAAATTTAAAAGCTTTTCCTTGCATTTTTACAACCTCTTCTCAAACAAACTAAAAACAGTTTTTAGTACAATTTATTCATATAATTTACTACCCTCTAAGCTGAACAGGCATAACTAAATAGATATAATCTTCATCAGAAACCGGTGCTAATACGGTTGCTGAAAGCGGTGTATTTAACTGTACCATAATATCTTCAGACTCAACTATTTTCAAAAATTCTAAAACAAATTTGTAGTTAAAAGCAATTGTTATTGGCTCGCCTGTATATTTAATATCAATAACGTCTTGTGAATTTCCGGCTTCCGGAGAATCACCTGACAATTTTAACATGTCATCGCCAAATTCAAATTTAACAATACTGTTTTTTTCACTAATCATAATTGCAACTCTTTCCAAAGCTGAAACTAAAGCTGATTTATTAATTTTCGCTTCTTTTGGAAAAGATTGCGGAATTAATTGGTTATACTTAGGGAATTGACCCTGCATAAGTTTTGTTATGATTTTTGTTTTATCAATTGTTATAACAATTTTTTTAGCTTCTTTACTAATTTTTATATTTTCAGATTCTGATAAAAGAGATATTTTTGATAATTCAGATAAAACTTTTGATGAAATTAACATTTCAAAAACTTTTTCACTATCAGCTGAATTGTTTTTTACAACTTCTCTGACTCTTGCTAATCTGTTGCCGTCAGTTGCAGCCATTTCAAGTATATTTTTATTAACTTCGCATACAACACCTGAAAGTAAGTTGTTTGTTTCATAACCTGCAGCTGCTGAAACTACGTGGCGAATAGCTTTTGTAAAAGGTTTTGTTTCAATCTCTATTGAATCTTCTTCTGAAATATTTTCTTCAACTTTAGGAAATTCACTTGCAGAAATACCAATAAAATCAAATTTTGATTTTTTACAAGTTATTGTTGCAATTGAATCGTTTAATTCAAGTTTTACTAAATCTTCTTGTAATCTTGAAATTATATCACCAAGTTTTTTTGCAGGAAGTGTAAATCTGCCTTCTTCTTCCACATTTGCGTCAATCATTGTTGTAATTGAGAAATCAAAATCCGTTGCAGTTAATTTAATTTGATTAGTTCCGATTGTTTCTATCAAAACATTTGCTAAAACAGGTTGTAAACCTTTTACAACTGTTGCTCTTTCAACAATTCTAATACCATTTAATAAATCGTCTTTTCCTGCAACAAATCTCATATATAATACCCCTTAATTACATTTTTAACACAGAATATTTTATTATAAAAAACACTTAAACACAAGAGGTTTAAAGAATTAAAACAAACTTAAAATCTTAATAACTTAATAACCTAAAGACTTGAAAAATTTTTTCATAGATTTACAATAAAGAATATTACAAATTTTTCAACAGGAATACATGAAAAAAATTTTTTTATTATTTATTTGCTTTTTATCAATATATTGGTGTGCATTTGCCAATACGCAACAAAAATTATTGGCCGCATATCCAAATCAAGGCATATATTATTACTATATACCAAAATTTGATATTAATACTTTTAAAAAGCCAAAAGATGTAGAATTATTTGAGTCTAATTACACTATTTTTATTTATGATAAAGAAATTCCACACAGTGAATTTGCTCATAGAAATAAAATTAAAATAGAAAATAATTCCAGCGGTTTATTTGATATGATATTAACAGGTATTGAAAAAAAACCTACACATTATGTGAATAGATCCGTTAATGAAAATAATGATATAGAAGTTAGTATATGTAAATTAAAACAAGATAATTGGCAAATTAAATATATGCTAAATCCAAAAACTAACAAGTTTGAAAAACAAGTTGTTTTTAACAATGGTCCATATGGAATAACTTCTATATGTAATCCTAATTATGTACCTTTTCAAGATATTTAATTATCAATTAATACCTGCATATACAGAATTTTTTAGTTTTTGTAACATTGTTTTTACTAATAAAATTCTTATGTTATAATCAAGAAAAGGCTAAAATGCTTAGAAAGAGGGGTTTAGTATGGATAAGAATGTGATTTGTATTAAATGGGGTACAAAATTCGGAGCAGATTATGTTAATCGTTTATATCAAATGGTTGAAAAAAATCTCAAAATCCCTCACCGTTTTGTTTGTTTTACAGACAACTCAGAAGGTTTATTAGAAGGAATTGAAGTTAGAGATTTACCGGAATACAACGATAATACTGCTATCGGTGATAAAGGTTGGAGAAAACTCTCTTTATTTAACGAAAATTTGGCTGACCTAAAAGGTACTGCTTTATTTCTTGATTTAGATATTGTTATTCGTCAAGATTTAACACCATTTTTCGAAGCTGAAGGTGATTTTTTAATTGTTAAAGATTGGGATTTCCCTAACGATATCATTGGTAATTCTTCCGTTTTCAGATTTGAAGTTGGTAAATATCCGGATGTATTAACTGATTTTTATGAACTTGGTAACAATATCAGAGAACAATACAAAAACGAGCAAGCTTATTTATCATATGCTATGCACAAAAAAGGTATTCTAAAATATTGGGACTCTTCTTGGTGTGTTAGTTTCAAAAGAAACTGTTTACAACCGTTTCCTTTAAATTTCTTTAAGGAACCAAAAGACCCTGTTGATGCAAAAATTATCGTTTTCCACGGCAGACCGACACCTACACAAGCTTATGAAGGTTATTGCGGAAAAGGTGGTTTAAGATATGTTAAACCTACTAAATGGCTTGACAAATATTGGGTTAAATAGGATTTTTAAGTGGCTGGAAAAAAGATTTTAATTATAAAATTAGGTGCAATCGGTGATGTTATACATACATCAATAATTGCTACTGCCATAAAGCAAAAACATCCTGACTGGAAAGTTCACTATATGACAAGTATAGATATTGCTAATCTTGTTCAAAATCATCCGCATATAGATGACTTTATTATTTGGGATAGAGCCAGACGAAAATCTTTTAAATATTCAATGGAAATGATTAAATTAATTTATAATAATCATTATGACATTATATTTAATCTTACGCACGCTATAAGAAATATTTTATTTTCATACCTTGCATTACCTAAAAAAGTTGTACACAAGAAAAATTTTAATAAATCTTGGGTCGAAGATTATTTTTTAACAGCTAAAAGTTGTATTAAAGATTTAGAGCTTCCTGAAAGACTCTATATGGATACTAACAGAGATTACAAAACAAAAATAATTAATTTTATTAAAAACTATCCTCGTCCTTATTTTGTTATAACACCGGGAGGTTATTCAGACAAAAATCGTCAAGGCAGAATTTGGAATATTGATAAATGGAATAAACTTTGTGAAAAATTAATACAAACTTATGGCGGAACTATTTTTGTATGCGGAGATAAATCTGAAAGAAAAATACACGAAACTTTATTACAAGATAATGTAGTAATTTGTAGCGGTGAGTTTAATTTAGTTGATTCTGCAACACTTATTTCACACGCAAACTTAATGATAAGCGGTGATACAGGACCGGTTCATATAGCTTCTGCATACGATAAAAAAATACTAACTATTCTTGGTTCAACATCACCTGAAAAAATTAAACCTTATGGTAAAAACAGTTTTTATATTTCTTCAAACCATGATTGTAAATATTGTTGGAAAAAGAAATGTAAATACCTCAACGAAGGCGAAACTTATACACCATGTATGGAAGCACTAAGTGTTGAAGAGGTTTTTGATAAAATAAAAACAATTTTATAATAAATCTTGATAAATTTTATTATATTTTTCCAATGTTTTGAATGTCCAATTAGAATTATAATTTAGACAATTTTTTATCAACAAATTCCAACTTGAAGGATTATTTTGATATAAATTTAAAGCTTTCATTAAAGGAATAAGAAAAACTTCCACATCATCATCTTCCTTAAAGTTTCCTACTTTTGTCTTTAATCCGCAACCATTTGTCATATCATCAAAAATATCAGGAATTGTATCGTTTAAAACACCGCATCTGGAAGTTATTGGCACACATCCGTAATGCATTGCAATAAAATGTTCAATAGAAGTAGAATTACATCTTCTCGGTATTAAAGTCATATCTGCTGCAGCATAAAATTTAGCAGGATTAATTTCACCATCAATAAAAACCCATCTTCCTTTAAAATAACTGTTTTCCAATAAAAAACCAATCCAATTTTTTACATAACTTATATTAAGTCCGCCATTAATACAAATTATAATTTGAATATTTTTATGCAATTCAAAAAGTTTTAAAACAGAATTTAAAATTATATCTATACCATTTGCAAAAATTTCAGGCGAAGGATTTACAAAAAATAAAGGTGATTCATAAAAATTATCCAATGAACCTAATATTTTTATATTTTCACTTCTAAACAAAGTCGGATCAATAAAATTTGTTTTAATTCTATCCAAACTTAATTCTTTTAATATAGCTGTTTTATTTTTTCCTCGTAATTCTCTAAAATTGTCAGAATTAAACTCTTGATAAACCATTCTGGTTCCTTCAAGTTTATATTTATCAAGATTTGCACCATAAGATACATAAGAACTTTTTGTTTTAGTTTTCTCTATAAGTTGAAACATTTTTCTTGATAAATTCTCAGACTCATAAATATTTTTATAATATGTTTTTGAAAAAGTTGTCCAATAATCACATTTTTTTATAGAATACATTATCGGATTAAAATACATAGCATCACTTTGTGCCATTTGCGGAAATAATTGAAGTATTCTCGTATTTAATTTGTTAAAAATAACATTCTCTTCAATATCATCACCTTTATCAATATATCTTCTAAGACCGTAATAATTCTTATAAACAAATTTTAAATATTCTTTCATATTAAAATTTTGTTTTTCATTATGAAGATTAAATAAATCATTTACACATTTTTTTATTACATTATCCTTACAAATTTTTTTCATTGATTTTTTATCAGCAAGATTAATTGCGCCCCAAAAAGATTCAATTTTTGAATTATCAGCTTGCACAAAATCTTTAATTGATTGCAAAACTTTTATAGGATAAGAAAAATTATTTTCAAATTCTCCACCTAAGAAAAACGGTATATTTTCAACATGAACAATATCAGGTGCAAAACCTTCTTTGGCAAACTTTTTAATAGCTATTCTGCAAGATTTTATAAACGGAGCTAAATAATGAATTTTTGATAATTCATAAATATTATTACAATATGAAAATGCAGGACTATAAATACCATAAACCTGTATATTAGAATTTGTTTTAGGGTAGGCATAAACTGTTGCATTATAAATTCTGTTTTGTGAAAAATAATCAAAATTTATTGAAGTTTTTTCTAAATATTTATTTACACCATTTATATTAATACCAATTTTTTTATTTTGTCTAAATTCTTCACCTAATCCTATTATAGGAATTAAAACTCTGATATCATTTTGAGGATATTGCTTTCTTAACTCGTTAATATAATCAATAGGAGAATCTTCTCTTAAAGAATTTTGCGTGAAAGGTGGACAATCAAGAGTTAAATAAATAATATTAGTAAAATTTTTATGCATTTTTTCTCTTACTAAAGATGAAAACTTTTTCCTAAATAATCGAAAATACATTTTTAAATCATATACTAAATCTCTATTTTCAAAAATTACTTCATCAATATCTTCTGAATCCTTCAAAAACATAGAATCCAGTTCTTCTTTATTATGCGATGCAGTTTGAAAATTCTCAGAATAATTATCCATATTAAATAATTGTAATCCAGCCTATTATACAACGTCAAGAGGTTAAATCATTATATAAAAAGGAAAGTCTTGCAGAATGTGCAAGACTCAAAAATATACATTTACCCCACCTACTTTATACCATATTTGAGTTATCCATGTCAAGTAGTCTTTTTAGAGTAGATTTTTGTAGATAAACATGTTCATAAGTATGTAGATAACTTTGTAGTTATGAACATGTTTCTACATTATTTTTTTAATTTTTATATTTTTATAATAATCATTGTAGATAAATGTTCATAACTTATATTTTTTCTACATTTTATCTACATATCTTTGAACATGTAAAATCCAGTAATAACAATAGTTTTAGATAGTTATCTACAAATAATTGGAGCTTATTATTATGATGATTATTTTATATATATATATTTAATTAATTATTAATATAATATAGAAAAGATTTTTATTTTTTAGAAAAAACTATTTAACTATTTAATTTATTCCTGCAAGTTTACCTAATTCTGTTAAATCATTCATTGTTTTTTCAAAATCTATTTTGTCAGATGTTGTTTGTTTTAAAAACTCGTTTATATTATCCATCATAGATATTGCTTTATCACATAAAGGATCAGAACCGGTTACATAAGCTCCTATATTTATCAAATCTTCGTTTTTAGCATGTATTGCTAATAAATTTCTTAAAGTTCCGGCAACTTTTCTATGTTCGTTTGTTGTTACATCACCCATAACCCTACTTAATGATTGTAAAACATCAACAGCAGGATAATGGTTTTTTTGAGCTAATTCTCTTGATAAAACAATGTGTCCGTCCAGAATACTACGTGAAGTATCTGAGATAGGTTCATTAAAATCATCACCTTCTACAAGGACTGTATAAAGTCCTGTTATTGTACCAATTTCGTTAGTTCCTGCTCTTTCCATAATCTTTGGCATAAGAGCAAATACTGAAGGTGTATAACCTCTTGTTGCAGGTGGTTCACCTATTGCTAAACCTACTTCTCTTTGAGCCATTGCAATACGAGTTATTGAATCTAACATGAATAAAACATTCATACCTTTATCTCTAAAATATTCAGCAATTGTTGTTGCAACAAATGCTGCTTTAATCTTAACCAAAGAAGGTTGCTCAGAGGTTGCTGCAATAACGATAGAACGTTTCATTCCTTCGTGTCCAAGAATTTCTTCAATAAACTCTTTAACTTCTCTTCCACGCTCTCCTATAAGCGCTATTACGTTTAAATCAGCAGAAGTATTTTTTGCCATCATACCCAATGTTGTACTTTTACCAACACCTGAACCCGCAAAAATTCCCATTCTCTGACCTTTACCAACCGTTGTAAAAGCATCAACAGCTTTTATACCAAGTGATAAAGGTTCTGTTATACGTTTTCTTTTCAAAGGGTTTATTGCATTTGCTTGTGTAGATTTATATTCAGAAAATCTTATTCCGCCTAAAGTATCAATAGGATTACCAAGCCCGTCTAAAACTCTTCCGATAAGTTGGTTACCTACACCAATTTTCATAGCACCGCCGCTGTTAATAACTAACGCACCGGGTTTTATACCGTCAGGTGAAGCAAGTGGCATTAATAAAATTTTATCTTTTTTAAATCCAACAACTTCTGCAAGAAAAGGTTTTTCATTTAATTCGTTATAAATATAACACAAATCGCCTACAGAAGATTTTGGACCGTCAGATTCTATTGTTAATCCTATAACCTCTGTAATTTTACCAATTTCTTTTATTGTTTTTGTTTTATTAATTATTTCAAGATATTTTTCTTTATTCCAACTCATCATTAGCACCTGTAAGCATTTTCTGAGCTATTTCAGCTATTTGTGCGGATACTCTTGAATCTAATCTTGTATTTAATGTTTCAATAATTACTCCATCAGGAGATACTGATTCATCTTCTATAATTTTTATTGATTGAAGTTTTGGAAATTCTTCTTTGAAATTTGGAACAAAAGCGTTTATATTTTTAACCAAAATAGGATTAACAATTATTGTTACAGTTTCTTTATCGTTAAGTTTTTTTATTGCGTCTAGAGTTATTCTATATAAAGTTTTAGCATCAAATTTTACATGACAAACTTTATCTGCTATAGCTGCAACAAGTTCCACAATATCGATTGTAGCTGAGTCTATTATATTTTTTTTAGACTCAAAAGAACTTGATACTAACACATCTAAAGATTTTAGAGCTTCAATAGAATCATTTTTGAATTTTTCCAGTCCGTCTTGTTCACCTTTTGTGAAACCTTCTTCATAAGCTTTTTGTTTTATACTTTCGTATTCTTGTTCAGCTTTTTTTCGGGCTTCTGCTATGATTTTTTCTGCTTCTGAATTAGCGGTTTTAACTATTGAGCCTGATTTATTTTCAGCATCTTCTATTATTTGTTGAACTTTTATATCGGTTTCTTCTATAATTTGTTTAACTTTTGCCTGTTGCATAGTAACATTAGACTGCTCAATAGGCAGAACGTAATTATTTCCCATTTGGATTTTATTACTTTTAATTCTGTTACTACTCAATTAATTCGTCCTCAACACTAGCACGTGTAATAGTAATTTCGCCTGTAGCTTCAAGATTTCTGATAGCATTAACAATTGCTGTTTGAGCTTCTTGAACTTCTTTAGCACGTACAGGTCCAAGATATTCCATATCATCTGTAAGCATTTGTCTTGCTCTTTCTGACATGTTTTTAAAGATTTTTTCTTTAATTTCTTCTTTTGTACCTTTAAGTGCAAGAGCAAGTTGTTTAGTATCAACTTCTCTAAGTAATCTTTGAATACTTCTGTCGTCAAGGATAATAATATCTTCAAATACGAACATGAGATCACGAACTTCTTGAGCCATTTTTTGGTTTTCAATATCAAGCCATTCCATAATATTCTTTTCTGTACCTCTATCACAACAGTTAAGAATATTAGCTAACGATTCTACACCACCTGCGTTTGTGAAATCTTGTACTAAAAGTGCTGAGAATTTTCTTTGTACAATATCTTCTATTGTTGAAAGTATTTCAGGGTTTGTAGGTGTCATGTCTGCTATTCGCATTGATACTACAGCTTGAACATCTGCAGGTAAAAATGCTAAAACTTGTGCTGCTAATTCAGGTCTTAAATACGCTAAAATCAGAGCTAAAAGTTGTGGGTTTTCTGAAGCAAATGTGTTAGCCAATTGTGATGGGTCTGCTTCGTTTAAGAAATAGAATGGGTTTGTATTAACCATTGAATTTACTTTTTCCAACATTTGAGAAGCTTCTGCTTCACCGTATGTTTGGATTAAAAGTTGTTTAGCATAACTTATACCACCTTGTGTAATGAAGTTTTTTGCTTGGAAAACGCTTCTAAATTCGTTCAATACATCGTTTAAATCTTCATCAGGAACTTTACCTAAATTAGCGATATCTAATGTTATTTGTTCTAATAAATCTTCATCTTTTATATTTTTTAAAATTTCTGAAGCTGTGTTTGGTCCTAAAGCAATTAAAAGTGCTGCAACCTTTTGACTTGGTCGCTTAAACGTCTTTTTCTCTTCTTCTTTGGCTTTTTTTACGTCTTCTATACCCATTTTATAATCGTGAATTGTGAACCGTGAATAGATTTTTATTTTAATCTTGGTTACTTGGTCCTTTGTTCACTATCCTCCTTTATTCTCTGATAAATGATGTCAATAATTTGGCAGCTTCTTCCGGAGATGTCATTATTGCTTCATTTAATTCTGTTATATTTTGTTCTTTTTGAGATTGAAGTTCTTTTTTATTAAATTCTATTCTTGGTGCAACTTCTTGTACCTCTTCTTCTTCAACAACTCTTGGCATTATATCTTCTATTAATTTCTTTTCAGATTTTTTAGGTGTAGGTATTTTTGATACAAAACTCTTTAATACTATTAATGCGAAGAGTCCTAAAATAAGAATTACAATAAGAGGTACTACAGAAGATGTTATTGTATAAATCATCTGTTCTTTTTCATATTGTTTTGCTAATTCTTCATTAACTTTTTTATCAACTACAACACCTTCAAATTGTAATCCTGAAATAGAAATTATATCACCTCTTGAATAATCAGCACCTGATGCAGAAAGTACAAGTTCTTTAATTTCATTCTTTTCATCAGCAGTCAAAATTTTATTTACTGCAACGGCAATTGACATTCTTTTTATTGTTCCTGGTGCATATATAACTTGTTTTACTTCTTTTGTAACATTATAATTTAATGCTGTTTTTTGTTTTGAATAATTCAAATTTCTTTGATTTACAGCTGTTGAATTTGGTACTAAATTAGGGTTTTCATAACTTTCTACTTCGGTTTGAGAACTTACTAAAACACCTTCACCTTTTTCGTTGTTAGGAATATAACTTTCTATAGTTGATTTTGCTGAATTAAAATCAATATCAGCGTTAACTTGTACAGAAACATTACCTTTTCCTACAATTTTTTCTAAAACATCTGAAACTTTTTTAGCTGTATGTTTTTCTAAATTAGTTTTAAAACTTTCCATATCTGTTGAGTTTTTGGAAGTTTCATCTGATAAAACATTACCGTTTTGGTCAGTTATAAAAACTTGTTCAGGTGTCATTCTCGGAACGGAATAAGCTACTAAATTTTTAATAGCTTTAACTTGTGAAGTTTTTAATTTATAACCCGGTTCTAAAACAAGCATAACAGATGCAGTCGGTTTTTCATCATTGTCTTCAAAAATTGAGCGCTCAGGTTCTGCAAGTTGTACTTTTGCAAACTTAATACCTTGGATTTTTTGTATTGCTCTTGTTATTTCTCCTTGAAAAATTCTTTGTTTTGTTAATTTATTTTTAAAATCGGTTGAACCAAGTTGCATTTCATCTAAAAGTTCAAATCCGTTATCTGTTGTTTTTATTAAATCGTTTTCAGCAACAAAAACACGCATATCATCTCTTATTGCAGAAGGTACAAGGATACTTTTCTTATCCTCGGAAAGTTTATACTGATAACCGTTTTTTTTCATATTTTCTACAATTGTTAAAGCGTTTACTTCATTCAAATCTGAATATAAAACAACCCAATCAGGTTCCATAGCTTTGGATAAGAAAAATGTTGCGGCGATAATAGTAACAACTATTAAACCCAACATCCCAAGTTTTTGACCGTCGTCTAAACCGTTCCAAAGTTTCTTTACATCATTAGCTAATAGTGCAAAATAATTATTTTCCATTTACTTTTTTCAACTTTCTTCCAAACTTGTAGTTTTACCTACTAATTGGTTTTATTGCCTTTTTTAACCTTCTTCCAAATCTGTAATTTTATCTACAAGACGAGTGTGTTTTTTTCTCCCCACGCACAATCATCCAATATAAATAATAACCTATATATGAGAATCTTTCAAATTGTTAAATTTTGTTGAGCAAAAATAAAAAAAATCGGGTAATATATAAATATTACTCGATTTTTTGTTTTTCATAAATCTATTAGCTGTTAGCTAATCTTTCCCTAACCAATGTTTCTATTGTGTTAAGTATTTCAGGATTAGAAGCTAAAAATTCTTTAGATTTATCACGTCCCTGACCTAATTTGTCATCATTAAAACTAAACCAAGAACCGGCTTTTTTAACTATATCCAAATCAACAGCTACATCTAAAATATTACCGATTTTGCAAATACCTTTACCGAACATAATATCAAATTCAGCAGTTCTGAAAGGTGGAGCAACTTTGTTTTTAAGAATTCTAACTCTTACATGGTTACCAACATCTTCACCATCACCTTTAAGTCCTTCAACACGTTTGATTTCCATACGAACTGAAGCATAGTATTTAAGAGCATTACCACCGGTTGTAGTTTCAGGATTACCGTACATAACACCGATTTTTTGTCTTAATTGGTTTATAAAAATAACGGTTGTATTTGTTTTACCGATAATACCTGTTAATTTTCTTAAAGCTTTTGACATTAATCTTGCTTGCAAGCCCATTTGTTGGTCTTCCATAGAGCCTTCGATTTCGGCTTTAGGAACAAGAGCTGCAACTGAGTCAACTACAATAATATCAACAGCGCCAGAACGAACAAGTTCTTCTGTAATATCAAGAGCTTGTTCACCTGTATCAGGTTGTGAGATTAATAATTCATTAATATTTACGCCTAAATTTTTTGCATATTCAGGGTCAAGTGCGTGTTCTGCATCAACGAATGCTGCAATTCCGCCTTTTTTCTGACATTCAGCAACAATGTGTTGAGCCAATGTTGTTTTACCGGAAGATTCAGGTCCGTATACTTCTATAATTCTTCCTCTCGGAATACCGCCAACACCTAATGCAACGTCAAGAGCCAAAGCTCCTGTAGGTATTGTTTCAACGCTAACAGAAGGTTTATCACCTAATTTCATTATAGCGCCTTTACCAAAATCTTTTTCTATTTTATCAATAGCAAGCTTAAGAGCTTTTGTTCTCTCCTCTGACGGAGATACAATTGTTTCATCTTTTGCCATTTCAACTCCCCTTTAATGTTTTATTAAACACTCTTTGCTTGATAAAACATTTGTCTATAATAATATATTTTCTTCTTCTTTTTTTACGTAGAAACCACACATCAAAGGTTTGAAACTATTAAGAATATTTTTAAGTTTAAAGTTTTCTTTGTTTAGTTCATTAACCTTATTTTTTAGATTTTCGTTTTCAGTTTTACATCTAACGAGTTCTAAAACAACATCATCCATACCTTCTAATTTTTCATCAATAATTTTTGTCATTGATTCTGTAATGTTGTTTTCCATTTTATTTAATGTTTCAAGAAGGTTATTTACAACCATTTGTGAACTTGGTTTTGAAACCACGGAAAGAGCTGATTTTTTTTCATTCATTTCTGCAATAATGGAAGATTTTGCATTTTTTAATCTTCTAACTTCATCCACTGAAAAATAAATTTGACCCTTGCTGTCTTTTCTTGGACTAACAGAAGTCTTTTTACAAAGTTCAACTATCTCTCTATTATCAATATTTAAAAGTTTTCTAACGTCATTAGGTAAAAGTATTTTTTCGGAATTAGCGTTCATTAAAAAATTTCCCCTCTTTAAACATCCAGTACATTAGATATTGTAATTAATAAAAATTTTTATTTCTACTATTTGTAACGAAAATTTAAGTGAATATCTTTTAGAATTTTTGTTCAATTTTTGTCTTGCAGTTTTTATCTTCTGAGTCTGTCAAATCGTCGTAATTATTATCTATTCCGTCATAGCAAGAACCTATTGAGTCTAAACTTTCGGCACGAACATTGTATTTTAACCATTTATTATCAATTTTGTTCCATTGGTATTCAAAAAATTCTTTATAGAATTTTGTTATTTCGGAATTATGCAGAATAACTGTATTTTCATCGTTTCTGTATTCACCGCTTGCAGAAAAATTCATTGAACCGACAATTGTGTATTTGTCATCAATAATTATTGATTTTGAGTGCATCTTGCCTGCATAATTTTCTGTTTTAACTTCTATTTCGTTATTTCTCAACTCGTTATGTTTTGTATATTTAGAAGAAGCATTAAGGGCATCGATAATAATTTTTACATCAACTCCTCTTTTTTTTGCTTGAATAAGTGATTCTGTAATTTGTTTTTCAGTCAAAACAAATGCCGGAATATAAATATATTTTTCAGCTTTATTAATCAAAGGCAGGATAGCGTTTTTTATGGTTCTATCTTGTGGAGAAAATAAAATTTCTATATCAATTTGGTTTAATTTAATTTTTTTATTTTTGCTTGTCGTATGTTTTTCTGTATGGAATTTTCCGTTATACATTTGTTCAAATTCATTTTTGTATATTTTTGCAATATCTGTTGAGTCAAGAACTAGAAAACTATTAGAATTAAATCCTGACATATCTGTGTGAGAAAGGTTTGCAGAGCCTGTTAAAACTTTTTTATTATCAAAAATGTAAAATTTATTGTGCATAATATATTGTGCATCAATAGATTTTTCATCGTTAATATTATTAGGAATTAATTTAGTTAAAATTTCAGTATCAGGATAAATATTTTGACCGTTAGAGTTTATATCATAGACTAATCTAATTTTAACACCTCTGTTAATAGCTGATTTTAAAGCATTTTCTATCGCAGGAATTTTTGAATATCCATAAATTGCTATATCAATACTTGAATTTGTTTCATTAATATTATTTACTAATTCTTTGCAAATATTAGTTTTGCAACTTCTGTTAGGTTTTAAAACTGTTGTAAAATCTGTGAGAATAAGTTTAATTTTATTGGTTTCATAAGTGTTTTTCGTTGTTTTAGTTATAGATTTATTTTTTTTATTTTCTTTGACGTGTTTTGGTAAATGTCTTTTTTTTATGACTAAAAAATTTTTAAGAGAACGAATTTCTGGATTTTCCGGTTCATAAACGATATTTGTTTCTAAATCCAAAATTCTATATTTTCCGTTTTGTATATCTTTAAGCCTTTTGTTAAATGAGTCTTGATTATATGGTTTTGAGTTTTTAATACAAAAACCTGAATGTAAAAATTTTTTCAAATAGCTATATTGAGTGTAGGTTAAATCTGACGTTTTATTTATGCGTACTACTCTGCCTTTCATAAAACTTTCTGTCCAATATTTACCGATATTACCAAGCAAAAAAGCATCTGTTTCAGTAATATTTAACTTTTTTGCCAAATCGTAATTATGTTTAGTAAAAGTTGTATCAAAGCAATCATAATCAGTAAATTTTATTTCTGAGTTACGAAAAATTATATGATTGGGAGTTCTAACTTCTTTGACAATGTCAAAGTTGTCCTTTTTTGAAAAGAAAACTGATGATAAAATAAAAAGAATTATAATAAATGCTATACTAAGATTTCTTTTCAACATAATTTGTTATCTCATAACCCAAATTTTCTATTTTGACTTTTAGTTTTTTATTTTTTGTAATCAAATATTCATCAAATCTGCAGTCAATTGTTCCGTCATCGTATCTGCATGGATGTAAAACAACTTCTGTAGTTACTTTAGAATTTTTGATTGCCATAGTTCCGTATGATACAGCAAGAGCATCCATCATTGAATCGTAAATAAGTCCTATAATATAGTCATTTGTTTTTAGACCGTATTTATGAATTGTAGCTTCGTTAAAAATAGTAAAAGTTCCAAATATGAATGTTTTTATAATGTTTTTTAAATATTTGAATGCAAAATGTTTATAAACAGCAGGTACTATATAAAGTTTTTCATAATGTGTTCTAACTTGATTTATTCCGTATTCTTTAGCTAATTTACAAACAAGTTCAAAAATTTTCGGAATAGAATGAATATGCCTGTGAGAATCTATATGTGAAACTTTTGTTTTGAACATAATTTTTTCTATCTGACAGCGAAATTCTCTTTCTAATTGTTCCATAAATTCTTTGTCTTTAGGGTTATAAGCTTTGATTAAAAGACTTAAATAAGAGTTTTTGAATTTAAAATTATTGTCAGTTAGTTTGTCTACATCATCACACAAAGATTGACCATCCGTTACATTAAGATGAATTCCGACACCTAATTCTGGGCATTTAGGCAAAATATTATTAATAGCATCATCAAAATTTATTCCGTTGGCTACAAGACTGGCGCTTTTAAGAAGTTCGCTATCATATGCTTCTAAAACAGCTTTGTTTATAGCACTTGTCATGCCAAAATCATCAGCATTCATAATAAATTTTTTATCAGTCAAAACAAACTCCCAATCTTATAAAAATATTATATCCAAAATTTTATAGGAATATCTTTTTTTAACATTTGTAACATTGTTTTAAAAAAAAGGCAATTTTTTTGAAAAAAATGTTTTTAGTTATATAAGGGACACTTCAAAAGGAGTTTATTATGGCAGTTGGGGCTAGAGATTACATTGACAAATTACTTGTTAAAAAGTATGCAGATGAAAAAGTTGATAATCATGAAGCTATGGAATCAATGGTTGATCCTGAAAAAATGCTTGAAGCAATGAACGATGTTGCTATGATTCAAAGAAATATGTTTGCACTATCTCAAAAATTACAAAGTACTTGTTATGCAATTAATGCACGTAGAGCTCGTTATAAAGATAAAGCTGCAAATGGCTAGATAATTCTTTAAATATTTAAATAGAGTTTTCAGTTACAACTTTATGCAAACCTCTGGGATTATCGACATTGCGTTTAAGTTTGAGAGCGGTTTCTAATGCAATTAGTTGCAATAATATAACATTTGCGAATAATTTTTGAATTTCGTTTTCGCAATCAATGTCGATGTGCCAATCAGGTTTAAGCTGTGCATTACATTCACCTAAAATTACTATAGTTGGTTTGTAATCTTTTTTTATTTTATTAAGATTATTTATTGAACGTTCAGAAATTTTATCAACTGAAATATAGATTAAAGTTGATTTGTTGTTTAATACAGCGACGTGTCCGTGCATAAATTCACCCAAAATAGCAGCACTAACGTTTTTATAAGAAGTTTCTTTAATTTTTAAAGCACCTTCTTTGGCCAATGAATACGAAATTCCATCAGCAGTAATGATTATAGAACCTTGCCGGCTAATATATTGTGCAAGTTTTTTAACTTCTTTTCTTTTTGCAATTGCTTTTTCAATAATTACAGGGAGAAGGAAAAGCGAGTCTTTATATTGTTTAACAACATTTTCTTCTTGAGTATTTTCAATAAGTTTCAAAGCAATTAAAATTAAGCACAACATTTGTGATGTAAACGATTTTGTAGCGGCAATCCCGTTTTCTTTACCTGCATAACATGCTATTTTATAATCACTTAAGTTCCAAATGGTTGAATTTTCTTGGTTTGTAATACACAAAACCGGTAAATTAGTTTCTGCTTTTACCCTTTCAAGACATTTTAGTGTATCACTGGTTTCGCCGGATTGAGTTATGAAAATATATAACGTATTTTCGTCTTTAGGTATAATATTTTTTATTAAAAATTCACTTGAGTATATTGCACGAGTTTCTATTTTAGAAAATTTTTCTAAAAAATCTACAGCAAATCTTGCACAATGATAAGATGAACCACTGGCTACAATAACTATTTTATTTATGTTTTGTGGTAAATCAAACTTAATTTCGCCGGTTTGCGGATTAATATACTTCATCAAAATATATGGTATTATTGTAGTTTGCTCAATAATTTCTTTTTCCATGTTAGTTGTTTTTTTCTTAAAAAACATTATATTTCTCCTGTTTTCTCAATCTTAACATACCACTATGGTTAAAAGGTAATACAAATATTAAGTTTTGTAAAGAATTGATTACTTAGTGAAATTTGGATTTTTTTAAAACTTTATATAGGTGTAAGATGACTAAAGTTAAACAGAGATAACGGAGAGTAATGTTATGATTATTCAAAATACTTATGATGTAAATGAAATTGCTATGCAAATTACACAAGAAGTTCGCCAAAATGCAGTTAAAGCAGAATATAGTGAATTGATTGAATCATTCAGAAAAATATATGAAGAAGAACATCATGCTCTAAAATTTCAAACCAGTCGTTGTCAAGATAGATTAATCAGAAATTTAGAAAATAATATAGATCAATTTGTTGAAGATAAAAAAGAAAACAAGCCAATTCCTTTGGTTTTGAGAAAAAGACTAATGTATCAACAAGCATGCTAAATTTGTAATAAGGCAAAAACCTCTAAAGTTACATAACTTTAGGGGTTTTTTGTTTTTTATGAACATTTTTCTTTTACAAAATATGAGAAATATTGTATAATGGTTTTGTCTTAGAGGTGAACTTTTCTAGGAGGGTTTATGAAGGAAGAATTTACAACAAATGCCAGAAGGTGGTATGACAAAGATCCTGTGTTGTCTTCAGCTATGAAAACTCTTGAAGAAACTGATGATGAAACACAGATTAAAATTGCGCTTAATTTAATTAAAATTATTACAGAGCATAATATATCAAACTCAGAATATGAATCTGTTGAAGACATTGTTTCTGCAACGGAAGATGTTTTGGAAAACACTAAAAAAGGTCGTTGGTATGATATTGATGCAACTTTAAGAACTGCAATAAGTCTTTTACAAAATTGTCCTGATTCTACAAGAAGCATTATTGCTAAAGAAATGGCAAAAAATGTTATTGAAATCATCAAAAAAGAAGAAGATGAAGAAGAAGGCGATGAAGAAATTAATGAAGAAGAATAATTTTTAATTGCAAAAATTTTAAATTGTGAAAAAGTCTGCTTTATTAAGCAGGCTTTTTTATTTTACAGCGGATTGTGCTAATTAGTAACCTGTCATTCCCGCACGTAAATGTGAGGTACCGGCTAGTTAAAATATCTTCAAAAAAACAAATCCTGTCATTGCGAAACCTTTTTAGTTTGAAGCAATCCAGTCGGATTGTCATTCTCGTGCGTAAGCACGGGAATCCAGCTATTTGTTAAAAAACGCATGGATAAAATATAATATAAATAATCATTCAATAAGCTGGATCCCCAGCCTTCGGCT
>SUTU01000010.1 GCA_015152525.1 Cyanobacteria bacterium SIG28
GGTTATGGGTTGAATTTACCTTTACCAATTTTAGAACTCTTAGATATCAATCCTGAAACTGATTTGCTGGAAATAAATTTAGAAGAAAGAGATTTAAAAATCAAAAAAGCTATATAATTTTAAAATAGAATGTAGTATGATATGTATTTATATACATTTTTTTGTAAAAAGTATCTGATAAATAAACAAATCCTGTGATTGTGAAATCTTTTAGGTTGAAGCAATCCAGCTAGATTGTCATTCTCAAACCGTAAGGTTTGGGAATCCAGCTATTTGTTAAAAAATATGTATTTTTTTTCTTCTTTATTTGCGAGCCAAAGAAGAAAAAAAGTACTAAAAAAAGAAGAAAAGACGCAATTGTTTTTTACGTCTTCGCTTCGTTCAGCCGTTTTTGTGGGTTCGGTTTCACCGAATTTCTTTTGTCCACTTTTATGGGTACACTTCAATGCTAACAACTTAACGGTTTAAAACAAAAATGCGGGCTTGAAAAGCCCGCATTTTTGTTTATTATTTTGCATTAATTAAATTTCTTTAAATACTAAAGTTGCGTTATGACCACCAAATCCAAATGAATTTGATAATGCTGCACGAACTTCTTTATTTATAGCTTTATGTGGAACATAGTCTAAATTAGCAACGTGTTCATCTTGGTTATCAAGATTGATTGTAGGAGCAACTTTGTTATCAGTAATTGTTTTTACACAAACAATAGCTTCAACAGCACCGGTTGCGCCAAGCATATGACCGTGCATAGATTTAGTTGAACTTACTGCTAAGTTAGGGTTTTGTTCTTTATCGCCGAATAATTTTGCAATAGCTTGAGATTCAGCAATATCGCCTAAACCGGTACTTGTTCCGTGTGGGTTAACATAATCGATGTCAGAAGGTTTTAATTCTGCATCAGCAAGCGCTAATTCCATTGATTTTAAAGCGCCTTTACCTTCCGGATCAGGAGCAACCATATCATGCGCATCAGCAGTTTGACCATAGCCAACGATTTCTGCATAAATTTTAGCGCCACGTTTTTTAGCGTGTTCGTATTCTTCAAGAACAAGAACGCCTGCGCCTTCACCCATTACAAAACCATCTCTGTCTTTGTCGTACGGTCTTGAAGCTTTTGTAGGTTCGTCGTTTCTCTTAGAAAGAGTTCTTGCAGCAGTAAACGCACCAATACCAAGAGTTGTAATTGTAGCTTCACAACCGCCTGCTACCATAACGTCAGCATCTCCATATTGAATTGTTCTAAAAGCATCACCAATTGAGTGAGAACCTGTAGCACAAGCAGAAACAACAACCTTGTTAACACCTTTGTAACCGTGTTTGATTGAAATATGACCTGATGCCATATCTACAATAAGCATTGGAACAGTAAAAGGTGAACATTTAGTAGGTCCTTTTTCTATCATAGCTGTGTGGCTTTTTTCAGTTGTTTTAAATCCGCCTGCTGCAGATGAAACAATAACACCAATTCTATAAGGATCTATATTTGCCTCATCAATACCTGAATCAGCAATAGCTTCATCAGCAGCTACCATAGCAAAATGAGTAAATCTATCCATTCTTTTTGCAGTTTTAGAATCCATATAATCTTCCGGATTGAAATCTTCGTTTTTAATTTCACCGGCAATTGTTACAGTATGACCTTCTAATGGCATTTGTTCAATTGTAGAAATGCCACTTTTGCCTTCTAATAGAGAATTCCAAAATTTATTTACACCAATACCACAAGGTGTAACAGCTCCCATACCTGTAATTACTACTCTTCTTTTTGTCATAAATTATATCCTCTTTTTCACATGTCAACCTGAATTTGTTTCAAAATCTTGCCAAGGGTGATTAATTGCTCTTTCAGTTTCAAAATGGGCTTTTGTAAGACCCTGAAACAAATTTGGGATGACAACCTTTTCTAATAAATAAGAGGGTGAAAAAGATATACATCTTCCACCCTCTTATTAAATAAACATAGTTACTCTAATTATGAGTGTGATTCGATGTAGTTAACTGCATCTTGAACTGTTTGAATTTTTTCAGCTTCTTCATCAGGAATTTCGCAACCGAATTCTTCTTCGAAAGCCATAACTAATTCAACTGTATCCAAAGAGTCTGCACCCAAATCAGCAGTGAAGCTAGCTTCTGGAGTAACCAAAGCTTCATCACAGCTTAATTGATCTACAACAACTTTTTTTACTTTTTCTAATGTACTCATGTTTTTTTCCTCTTATTTATTGTGTAATACACTATTCATTCAAAATTATACTATTTAAAGACGATTTTGCAAATAAACTTAAAAAATTGTTACAGAATGTTATAAAAATTGTATAAAATGCTTATTTTTCAATAGTTTTTAACCAAGCATACTAACGTTTGTTTTACCAAATTTTGCGGACAAATCATCAATATGGTGAATTAAATAAATAATAGGTTCTAAGTCTTTTTCGTTTAAATCTATTATTGCACCCCAATCTGCTCTTGCGTGGTGTGCAGCTATCATTCGTGCGATTTTCTTAAATCCTGCAGTCATACATATTGAAAATCCATACTGTGAATGAGTGATCCAGTCTTTGCGAAAATCTTCTTCGTAATCAATCAAGCCGGATTCTGTGTCAATTTTGTATTCAAAAATTTTACCGATGTCGTGTAATAAACATCCTGCATAAATTTCGTCTTTATTAAGTCTTTGGAATGAAGTACTAATTACCGCATCTGCGTATTGTAAACACTCTAAAGTATGAACCATTAAACCGCCGATATAATTGTGATGCATTAATTTAGCGCCCGGAGCTATAAGGATTTTTTCTTTATTTTCTTCGTAAATATTTAACACAAAATCTTTAAGCTTAGCATCATTAATTTTGTTGATATAATCTACTAAATCTTGATAGGTTTTTTCCTGTTCAAAAGGCTCTAAGCCGGTTTTAGCTTCTTTTATTAATTCAAGAGCATTAACTAAGCAGTTATTAAATTTTTCATTAAAACTGGCTGAAACAATTCTTAAAAGGTTCCCGCATCTAAATAGTTTAGAATCCATTCTGTTTAAGGCTTCTTCCCATAATATACAGTTTAATAGTTCACCTGATTCAGGGTTTTTCAACTGTAATTTACCCATTTTAGTGCCTGCCTTTGTATCACCTACAGAAAAAGTTACAACTTCATAATTAATCTCTGTGCTAAACATAATTACCCTCCAGAATAACTAAATTATAACATAATTAAATTATAATTTCTGAAAAGCGGTTATTTTATAAGCAAGACAATTTATGCAATGGCTTCAAAATTCTTAGCACGAACTTTTATTAATGAAATTGAAGCTTGTGAGTTTAAAAATTCTAAAGCACCCATAAAACCGGAAGTCTTAGAAAATTCGTTTCTTGCACTATTCATATTTTCTTCTAAAGCCTGATTTTGTATATTTTGAGTCGAAATCTTGTTATGTTGTTCTACTCTTGATTTGTTAACATCAACTTTTCTTGGTGAAAATCCTATAGCCCCATCATTGTTAACAGGTGCGCTTTGTTTAACCTCTTCAGTTTTAGGCATTGCCAAAGAGAATGGGTTTTTTGCTGATGTAAATGAATTTCTTGCAATTTCCATAACGTCGTTTTGAACAGAATCCGTATAATTTGTATTAATATCCTTATTCATAGCTTCGGCACGTTCTCTGGCACGCTTAAAAATCATCTCTTTTAAAGCTTCTGCTTCGCTATTACTTACAAATGTATTAAGATTGTAATTCATTATGCTTATCCTCTTATATTAATAAAAACAATTATGTTAAGAAAATTGACAAAATTAATATAAAATTTATATATTTGTTACATAATTTAATATTAGGCATTGTATGAAAAATCATCTTTAAAGCGCATAAAAACAGAGGATTAAGGTGTTTTTGCGGGATAAGTACTGAATAAATTATTATATAATTATTTGTAATTTCAAAAAATTTAGTGTATAATTAAATTGCTATTTATATTTCGGCTAGTGTAAAATCTTAACAGGAAGGTTCGTCCGACCTGTTTTCTTTTGTCCAACTGATAAAATTTTTAAAATAGCATTATATAGGTTAAAGGTTATTTTGTTTCCAAATTTCGTATAAATCCGGACGTTTGTTTTTTGTGCGTTCGATTTTTTGTTGGAAACGAAATTCTTCAATTAATTTGTGGTTGCCGTTTAACAATACGTCAGGAACTTTCAATCCTCTGTATTCTCTGGGTTTTGTATATTGCGGGTATTCTAATAATCCATCTGCAAAGCTGTCGTCGTGTGCGGATTCAATTTTACCTAAAGTTCCTTCGATTTTTCTTGAAACGCTGTCAATCAGACATAATGCAGGTAATTCACCACCTGTTAATACAAAATCTCCGATTGATATTTCACGAGGTTTAATGATTTCTCTGATACGTTCGTCATAACCTTCATAATGTCCGCAAAGAATTATAATTTGGTCAAATTTTGCCAATTCGTTTGAAATTTTATCGCAAAAGGGTTCACCTTGCGGAGTCATCATTATTGTAATACTATTTTCTGTTTTTTCTATGTTTTCATAGGCATCGACATAAGGTTGTGGTGCAAGAACCATGCCGGCACCGCCACCATATGGAGTATCGTCAACTTTTTTGTGTTTATCTAAGCTATAATCACGAGGATTAATGGTATTTACTTCTATTATTTTGTCTTCAGAAGCCCGTTTCATAATACTAAAATCCATGTGTGATTGGATTAAGTCCGGAAACAAAGTTAAAACATCGAATTTCATGACAAAAGTCCTTCGATATTGTTTATTTGTATTCGTTTTGTTTTTATATCAACAGATAAAACAATAGCTTTTACAAATGGTACTAAACATATATTTTTAGAATTCGTTTTTACGGATAATAAATCACTTGCGCCGTTATTAGAAACACCTACAACTGAACCGACACGCTCCTCACCGTCATAGACGTTTAGTCCGACTAATTCGTCAATTAAGAACTCATCTTCTTCAAGATGTTCTCTGACTTCTGATTTTTGAACGAAAACCAAGCAACCTTTATATTGCAGTATGTCGTTTAAGGAATCTATATTTTTGAATTTTATAATAGCGCATTTGGGAGTAAATCTTAGGTTTTCTACTTCAAATTCTTTATATTCGTTATCTATTTGAATAAAAACACGTTCAAGCTTATTCAAAAAATCTTCTCTATTTTTTGAATATCCTAATTTAGCTTCGCCTTTAACGCCATGAAAATTAAGAATTTTACCTACTGAAACAAAATTATTCTTCATCTTCTTTTTTCTTAGGTTTTCTACCGCGTTTCGGTTTTTCTTGAACTACAGCTTCTGCAGCAGTATCTTCTGTCGTTGCCACAGCTTGTACTGCTTCGGTAGGCGCTGTTTCTGCCGGAACTTCAATAGGCTTTGGTTCACTTTGTTTTGCGTGTTTAACAACCATATAGTCAGCCGGTTTATCTTTTCTGTCTTCATTCCAACGATCTAAACCAAGCTGTGAACGAACTAATTTTATACCTACGTGAACTCTCCATTCATCCATTTTTAATTGAGCTGCAATAATTTTATGGCAACCGATAGGTGGAAGCGGTAAAAGAGGTTCGTATAAACTCTTTATTGCAAGTAATTGATCCGGTGAAATTGCCAATTTGCGTTTAGGGAATGGCAATTTAGGCAACATTAGTTTTTGTCTTACCAAATTGATACCGAAAAAAACTTTTTGTGGTTCAATACCTAAAGTTGCACCAATTACTTCGTGTACATCCGGATTTGGAAGTGGAAGCATCGCTTTATAGATTGCTTCAATTTGTTCTAATTGCTCCTTACTTATTAAAAGTGGCTTAGCTTGTTTTTGTGGTTTAGGTCTTTTGTTTGGATTAGGTCTTCTTTGGAAGTTTCCGTTATTTCTTCCGCCACTTGCATAATTATTTCTGAAACCGCCGTTTCTGTTATCTCTTTGACCGTCAGGGCGTCTTTGTTGATATCCGCCACGGTTGTTGTTATCACGTCTTTGGTATCCGCCTTGATTACGATCTCTGTTGTAATCTCTTTGACCATCTCGATTGTAGTTGTTATTTCTGTAACCGCCTTGTTGTCTGTCGTTATTGCGAGGACGTTGTTCTGTTGCATAGTTATAAGAACTATAACTTTGCATAGGTTTTTCTTCTTGAGTTTCTCCCTTGTCAGCGTACAAACAGTTTGGACATATCACTCTTTTGGGGTTCTTTGTTTCAAATTCAGCACCACATTTAATGCACTTGTTTACATACATAATAAAAGCCTCTTAACCACAATTAAAAATTTTCACTAACTTTAAATAATCCTGTCATCAAATAATAAAATAAATAATGAGATCCAATAAAAACAAACGGTTATATAACCGAACATGTATATTATAATACATATTTAAAAAAAAGCAAGAGGGTGTTCACTGCTCAATACAATATGTATTGAAAATAAACTTTTTTTATGCTATCTTCTGCATGTGTATTAACCTAGGAGTATATAGTTATGACAGTCATTAATCCGGTGTCATCAAGGATTGTTTTAAGCAAAAGTAAATCGGCTTTACCGAAAACAAAAATCAACCGTGCAGAATTAAAAACAGGTGCAAATAAAGCTTTAAAATTGAAAGACGGCTGGTGGGATCCAAATATTAATGCTGATTCGCACACTACAAAATGTGTACTTGGCGGAATGGCAGGTGGAGCAGCAACCGGCGCAGCTATAGGTTCTTGTGTTCCTATTGTAGGAACCTTGTTTGGCGGTGCTGTTGGTGCGTTGGTTGGTGCATTAGGCGGTTCAACGGCGGCATTGTTTACTGACCCGAAAGACAAGAAGAAAAATTAGTTATTCAAAAAAATAAAAAATAAAAAAAACGAGAGAGCAGGTTATAAGTTTTCTCGTTTTTTTTCTTGTAAATCTTTAGGCAATGTTGTATGATTATCATGCACAAGTCGTCGTTATATATCTTAATTAACATAAGCTGAATTAAAGAAAGGCACATTTTGAGAACCGATTTATCTGTAAATAACGGTATTAATTTTCAGTCATCTTGGTATGATAAATTTTTTAAATCTATACCACAGAAAGACGTTAATAATGTTGCTCAATTTAATAAAGTCGGTTCAATGTTAGCAAGTCCTCATTATAACAGATTGGCTTTGGGTGTTGCAGCAATATCATCTCAGCCGTTTATGGATTATTTTAATCCTAAAGTTGATAGAGATACTGCAACAGCATCTGCAATAAGAACAACTTCAAAAATAGCAGTTTGTACTACAGTTGGGTTCGCTGTTCGTGGTGCTTGCTATAATCTTGTTGATAAATATGTGCATGGCTCGGAAAAAGAGGGTTCAACACTTTTAACTCCGAACTCTATTCTCCAAGAGAAATCTAAAGAATTAAGAAATGCAAAACTTAAATTGCATAAAAATGCAATGTCTACAGTAACTGCTCTCGGTGTAATGTTATTTACAAATTTTTTATTAGACGCACCTTTGACAACTAAGGTTTCAAATTTTTGGTTGAAAGAAACAGGGTTAGCTAATTCTTCAGAGGAGGGTATTTATGCCTAAGCCTTTGGAAAAATTTGCAAAATATATTGCTGAGAAAATTTATAAACATTTTGGTGATAGTTCAGGTGGAATGATACTTGCAACAAGTATTACCGGAACTTTGTTGTCGTCTTTGGCTCAAACAGGTGCAATTCTATTTAATGACAAATACACGACTTCTCAAAAAACTTTTATGGCACCTCAAGAACTGACCGAAGGTTTGATTAATGTTTTATCTATGTTTTTGATAACAAAACCTATACAGAGAGGTGCTTCAAAAATGGTTAAAACCGGTAAAATTCTTTCAAAAGATTTGGGTAAATATTTGCAGGAAACCAAACTTGATAAAAAACGAGGAGATATTAATTTCGATATAGGTAAAGCTATTAGAAATAATATCAAAAGCCTTGAATCTAATGATAGTTTCTTCTCATCTGCATCTAAGGCTCAAAACCTTGAAAAACATAGAGAAGCGCTTCATAATTTTGAAATTTTTTCTGATTCAGTATCGGCTTATGCAACAACCGGCGGTGCGATATTATCTACAGCTTTTATTGCGCCGGTGTTGAGAAATTCAGCAGCAGCAAATTATCAAAAAGCGAGCATAGATGCTTTGCAAAATAATAGAGAAAGAAGAGTATTAAGACCAAGGCCGAACAGTAATTTCTCAAAAGAAGGAATGGTAAATAATCTTTCTGTTTTTAGAGTTTAGAAGTGTTTAAGTTGTTGTTGCATAAATTTTCTTATAAATACGTTGTAATTCTTTAGTTGTTCTAAAGGATTACTTTTTAGAGTCATTGTGTTTTTATCAATACTGTCAACAAACATTTTAGTCATGACTTCGGCAAAAAGTTCTAATTTATTTGTGGTTGCATATTTCCCAAAAACAGGAATAATTTGTTTCATTTCTTCTTTTGAAAAATTATATTCACCCATTTCTACTACATGTTTATAACCACTTGGATTTTTATTTGGATACAATTCTTTTGCATAATCATTATCTTCCTCAAATCCATATTTTTTATAAATAGCATCAACATGCATTGCATGAATTAATTCATGCAGATAATCGTGTAAAAAGTGATTTGAACTGGATCTTTTTTTAAAATGAGATAATTCCATTAAAAAATCTATTATCCTAACTGAAGATGTAAACCACCCTTTTCTATAAAAAGTTGAAGTTGCAGGATACGGTGCTTCGTCTTTCATAACTTTATTACTTTTGATTATGCAAAAATCTGCTAAATTTTGTTCTTTAAACGATAATTCTTCCGGTTTATATGTTCTAATATATTGTGGTAAAAATCCGGACAAAAAATTGTATTTTTCTTTGGCTTCCGTTATTAAATTTGACGCTAGCACTACACAGCCGGCAATTGGTTTTGAATTTTTGAAATCAGCTTGAATATTATGTTGTGCAAATTGCTCTTCAATTGTTTTAACATCAATTTGTGCAATATTTTTACGAGTTTGTTTTGTTAAACCCGCATTAAAGGATATGTTGTTATCAGTACTAATATTTTTCGAGATTTTCATAGTAATTAAAAACCTGTAAAAATATTTTTGAACGTAAAAAAACTCACCTTAATATTTCTTTACATATTAGCAATTTTTTTGAAAAATCCGTTTTACATGTATTAGAAGTGTGTACAATCCCCCATAGGAGGTTTTATGTCTGTAGTAAGCCCAATAACGTTTCGTGCCGGTGGCGGCGAATCAACCGGTTCTCCTGCTTATATAACATCGGTTCGACAAGAAACACCGGTGCCAAATTGTCCTGCCGGAAATACAAATTGTGATAGTGTTAATTTTCGTGGTCGAGATAATGAAAAAGGTAATAAAGCGTTAGGTATCTCTCTGGGGCTTTTAGGTGCGGCTGCACTTATAGTAGTAGGTATGGCTTACGCTCACAAAACTAACGCTATTGATAAGTTGAATGACGGTAAATTTAAAGATTTATTAAAGAAGGTTGAGCCGTTTTCGAAAAAATGTGAAGAATGGTGTTTGAAAATCAAAACTAAATGCACTGAATTTTGGGATAAAATCCGAAAGTCCGGTGATAAAAAATAAGAGTTATAAAACAATTTTTAGTCTTTTTTTATTCTGAACCAATTAACAAATTTATTAACAAGGGTATCTTTTGGGATATCCTTGTCGTCTAATTCGCCAAAATTTATTTCTGACTCATTTTCTTCCTCTTTGTATTCAAACATATCTTCATCCGGTTGATCTTTGCGTTTTTTTCCTTGGCGCATATACATTCCGCCACCGCCCATGCCACTGCCGTCCTTGTAAGCGCCTTGTGCTTTGATTTGATTGATATTGTTGCTGTTGAAATCGAAAGACATATCTTTGCCTCGAAAATTATACATTGCATTGTTATTATAAACTATTTTAGAAAAATATCTAGTGCTAAAACCCTTATTTTATGCTAAAATCATCTTAAAACAGGAGAGAATATGAAAAAAATATTAATTATTTTGGGTTTATTTTTAACATCGTTATCTGTACAAGCGAAAGATATGCGAATAGTGCAGATAGATAATTTTTTATATTCTCCGGAAAATCAAGAAATTGCGGATAAAACAATAGCAAATATTAATAAATTAAAAAAAGTTGATTTTGTAGTGTTTAGCGGAAACAACATTTCAAAACCGAGCAAGGATTATTTAGAGAAATTTTTAAAGACAGCAAAAAAATTAAATTCGCCTTACTATGTTGTTTTGGGTAATAAAGATGTTAACAAACAGAAACATCTCAGCAAATCTGAATATATGCAAGTTTTGCAAAAGAAAAACAAATTTTATAAAAAAATAACATCACCTAATTATGTATTTGAAAAAAACGGAATAATTTTTATTGTTGTTGACGGCTCAAAAGAAGTTATACCAAGCTCAATGGGATATTATAAAGCAAATGTGATGACTTGGTTAGAAGAGCAATTGGACTTGTATAAAGATAAAAAAGTTATTATATTCCAGCATTTTCCGGTAGTTGCACCTGCAAAAAAAGAATCTTATTATACATATAAAGCTGATGAATATTTGAAACTTTTAGATAATTATTCGAATATAAAAGCTTTGGTTGCAGGACATTTTAATGTTAATAATGAACAAAAAGTAAACGGAATATTGCATATTTCAACATCAAATGCGCCGAATTTCAGGGTTATTGATATCATTGATTATGATACGGATAATATGACTTTTTGGGCAACTGTGAAAGATTAATTTTAATTATTAGAATTTTTAGTGTATAATCAACTATAGCAAAGGATAAAGGGAAGTAATTTGAGAAATTCACGCTTAACATTGGCTATTTTTATTGCTTTAATACTTGGAATTTTTGTAGGTTGGGCATTTCCGGATTTCGCCGTAAAAACACATGTTCTGGCAGAAATCTTTTTGAGAATGGTTAAAATGATTATAGCGCCATTATTGTTTGCAACATTGGTAGTTGGAATAGCCGGTCATGCTGATGTAAAGAGTTTGGGCAGATTAGGTGTTAAAACACTTGTTTATTTTGAAGTTGTTACAACTTTTGCTTTAATTATAGGTTTAGGGTTTGCAAATATTTTTAAACCCGGAGAAGGAATGGTTGATGTTGTTTCTCGTAATATTGCCTTGGGTGATATTGTTAATAATATGACGGCATCAACTTCGCATAGTTCGTTTGGTGAAATGCTTTTAGGACTTTTCCCGACAAGTATTGTTCAAGCTATGTCAGAAGGTAATTTATTGCAAATAGTTGTATTTTCAATATTCTTTGCACTTGCAATTTGTGCGGTAGGTAAAAAGGCTCAGCCTGTTTTGGATTTATTGAATGCAGTATCAAAAATAATGTTCAAGTTTACTGAATATGTAATGATGTTTGCACCAATTGGTATTTTTGGCGCAATTGCTTATACTGTAGGTACCAATGGAATTGATATTCTAATGAATTACGGTAAAATAATTTTTGCTCTTTATACTGCATTAATTGTTTTTGTAATTGCAGTATTATTAATTGCTTGCAAGATTGTAAAAATATCTTTTAGAGGATTAATCAAAGCTATTCAAGAGCCGGCTTTATTAACTTTTACAACTGCAAGTTCTGAAGCGGCTTTGCCAAAAGCAATGTCTATAATGGAAAATTTTGGTGTTCCAAAGTCAATAGTAGGTTTTGTTATGCCAACCGGATATACTTTTAATTTAGACGGTTCAACATTGTATCTTGCAATGGCGGTATTGTTTTCTACCCAACTTGTAGGAATAAATTTAACTATTGAACAACAGTTTGTCATAATGTTTGCATTGATGTTGACTTCAAAAGGTGTTGCCGGTGTGCCGAGAGCATCTTTGATTGTTTTGGCAGGAACTTTGACGAGTTTTAACTATCCGATTTTAGGTGTGGCAATTCTTTTGGGAATTGACCAAATTTTAGATATGGGCAGAACGACTGTAAATCTTATCGGAAACTGTGTAGCAACAGTAGTAATTGCTCGTTGGGAAAACGTTTTTGATTATAATAAAATGAATAGTTTCTTGAAAATGAAAAATATTAAAGTTAATACTTTAAGCAAAACTAACAGTGATGTTAGTTTTCAGGATGATTTCAGTATTTAATAGATTAGCAAAACATTTTATTCCAAATTTTTCAAGGCATATTCACAGCACTGAACAACCAGCTTATTAAGTGAAATTCCCTTCTCTTGTGCAAGTTTTTGCATTTTTTCAACAAGTTCTAATTGCAATCTAAAAGTTTTATTTATATACTCTGGTTTTTCAATTTTAAACATATTGTACCTCATATATAAAATAATAAGTGTATTTGGCAAATATTTATATACGTCATATTTGCACTTATTTTTATAAGTGTGTATAATAATAAAGGAATTAAAAGGAGAAGATTATTATGAAAAAGATTTTATGTTTGTTATTGTCATTTATAATTCTATCAGCGCCTTGTTTTGCATTTGATAGCAAGGATTTAAATGTAACTGTTTTAAATGTTCCTTTAACAACTCAATTAGCTAAATATTATCAAGGATATGAATATACATTACTTAATCAATCAAAAACTAAATCAAAAATAAATATTGTTAATGCACAAATTGTTAATGGTTATGACGGTAATATTGCATATACAAATACTATGAATAATGAACCTTCTGCCATGGCACGCACTTGGATTATTGCAGGTCCTGTCGGATTATTTACCTTTGGTATCGGGTGGGTTGTCGGATTGATTGCGACGCCTGTTGTTGCTATTGTTTCTAATAAAAACAAAAAGAAAACTCAATCGGAAAGTCTTGCGTATTCAAATATGATACAATTAAACGAATTAAATCATGGTGAATCAACACAAGTATTGACACTTGTTCCTATTGGTAGTAAACCTCAATTAAGATTGACAGTGCAGGATGAAAAAACAAAAGAATTGCATGCGGTAATTTATTAAGATTGTAGGTCAAGCATTGCTTGAATTAACTTTATTGTCAGGCATAGCCTGACTTACAAACTACCAGCTTGCTGTCATCTTCGACCGAAGGTCGGAGATCCAGCTTATTGAAAAATTTCGGGACTGCTCAATTGGCTGGATTCCCAAACCTAACGGTTTGAGAATGACAGTTTAATTAAGATTGTAGGTCAAGCATTGTTTGAATTAACTTTATTGTCAGGTTATGCCTGACTTACAAACTACCAGCTTGCTGTCATCTTCGACCGAAGGTCGGAGATCCAGCTTATTGAAAAATTTCGGGACTGCTCAATTGGCTGGATTCCCAAACCTAACGGTTTGAGAATGACAGTTTAATTAAGATTGTAGGTCAAGCATTGTTTGAATTAACTTTATTGTCAGGCTATGCCTGACCTACAAACTACCAGTTTGCTGTCATCTTCGACCGAAGGTCGGAGATCCAGCTTATTGAAAAATTTCGGGACTGTTCAATTGGCTGGATTCCCAAACCTAACGGTTTGAGAATGACAGTTTGATTAAGATTGCAGGTCAAGCATTGCTTGAATTAACTTTATTGTCAGGCTATGTCTGGTCTACAATCTTATATTGGTTTTTAATACTTTTCAACTAACTTTGTTTGTGTTAATTATTAAAGGTAAAAAAGGGAAAATTATATAATACGAGGAAGTAACATGGAATACAAGGATACCTTAAATTTACCGCAAACGACTCTTGAAATGAGAGCAAATGCTACAAAAAAAGAACCTGAAACACAAAAGTTTTGGGAAGAGGTAAATGTATATGAAAAGAATTTGGCACAACGTGATAAGGCAAAAAGCTTTATTCTTCACGATGGACCACCATATTTAAGCTCTGATAAAATACATATCGGACACGCTTTGAACAAAATTCTAAAAGATATCCTTATTCGTTATAAATCCATGAGAGGTTATTATGCACCTTATGTTCCGGGTTATGACGCACACGGTTTGCCTATTGAAAACGCTGTTGTTAAAAATATCAAAGGCGGTCGTAACGCAATAACTCAAGCAGAATTAAGAGCAAAATGCAGAGAATTTGCACATAAAAACTTAAAAGGTCAAGAAACAGAATTTAGACGTCTTGGAGTTTGGGGAAATTGGGAAAACCCTTATTTGACAATTAATCCTGAATTTGAAGCAGAGCAAATCAGAGTATTTGGTGAAATGTTTAAAAAAGGGTATGTTGAAAAAGGACTTAAACCGGTTTACTGGTGTGCTTCTTGTGAAACAGCGCTTGCAGAAGCAGAAGTTGAATACGCTGACCATACTTCAACTTCAATTTATGTAAGATTTAAGTTTGAACAAGAGTCTGTTGAAAAAATTAATAAATTTATTAATACTCAAGGCAAAAATGTTTACGCAGTAATTTGGACAACTACTCCTTGGACAATTCCTTCAAATATGGCAATTAGTATGCACCCAAGATTTGAATATACTTTCTTTGATTATAAAGGAGATGTATACGTAATAGCTCAAGGTTTGTTGGCTAACTTCTTATCTGATGTAAGTTGGGAAGAATCTGATATCAAAGTAATCGGCTCTTGCACAGGTCAAGATTTAGAGCTTTTGAATACAAAACATCCGCTTGTTGATAGAAAATCACCAATTATATTGGGTGAACACGTAACACTTGATGCCGGTACCGGTTCGGTTCACACAGCACCCGGGCACGGGCTTGAGGATTATGAAGTTGGATGCAGATATAATATTGAAGTATTTTCACCGCTTGATTCTAAAGGTGTTTGGACAGATGCGGTTAAGGACCCTGACTTAGTTGGTGTTCCATATTATAAAGGCAATTCAATTGTTATAGAAAAACTTGAAAATTGCGGTGCGTTACTTGCTAAACAAGATATTCAACACAGTTATCCTCATTGCTGGAGATGTAAAAATCCTGTAATTTATAGAGCAACACCTCAATGGTTTGTTAAAGTAGATAAATTCAGAGAAGAAACTTTAAATGCAATTAAAGAAATTAAATGGATTCCTGCAAGCGGTGAATCAAGAATTTCTAACATGGTTGCAAGCAGAACAGATTGGTGTATCTCAAGACAAAGAGCTTGGGGTGTGCCTATTCCAGTGTTCTATTGTGAAGATTGCGGTGAATCAATTGTTACAGATGAAACTATTGAAAATGTTGCAAAAATCTTTGAAGCAGAATCCTCTGATGCTTGGGTTAAACGTACAACAGCAGAACTTCTTCCTCAAGGCTTCAAATGTCCTAAATGCGGAAGTGTTCATATAACTAAAGAATCTGATATTATGGACGTTTGGTTCGATTCAGGTATAACTTGGAGAGCTGTTGTAGAAAAACGTGCAGAAGAGTTGGGTCATACACCTGTTGATATGTATTTAGAAGGTTCTGATCAACACAGAGGTTGGTTCCAATCTTCTTTATTAACTTCTATTGCAACTCAAAATAAAGCACCTTATAAATCTGTTTTAACTCACGGTTTTGTAATGGACGGTGAAGGTAAAAAGATGTCAAAATCAATAGGTAACGTTGTAACTCCACAAGAAGTTATAAATGTTTACGGTGCTGATATTTTAAGACTTTGGGCAGCATCTGTTGATTACAGAAACGATACCAAAATTGGTGATAATATAATTAAACAATTAGCAGAAATCTTTAAGAAAACCAGAAATACAGCAAGATTTTTACTTGGTAACATTTTTGATTTCGACCCTGCAGTTGATTATGTAGCTTATGATGATTTAAAAGCAATTGATAAATTTGCTTTGCATAAGTTGAATAAAGTAATTTCAGAGATTACTGAATCGTTTGAAAATTACGAATTTTACAAATATTTCCAAGCGCTTCAAAACTTTGCTGCTAATGACTTAAGTTCATTCTATCTTGATATCGTTAAAGACAGACTTTATACAGCTGGCAAAAAATCACTTTCAAGACGTGCTTGTCAAACAGTTTTATACGAAAACTTACAGGCTCTTGTAAGAGTACTTACACCTGTAATGCCTCACCAAGCAGAGGATATCTGGCAAAATACACCTGAATGTCAACGTGGTGGTTTGGAAAGCATACTACTTGCTGATTGGGTTGAAGTTAATGAAAAATGGAACAATCCTCAAGTAGAAGAAGATTTTGCAAAAATCTTAAAAACCAGAGAAGTTGTAACTCGTGCCATAGAACCTTTAAGAGCAGAAAAGAAAGTTGGAAGTTCTCTGGAAGTTGCAGTTTATGTAAAATCTAATGAAGCTGAACTTTTAAAATCAGTAGGTAAAGATTTAGCAGACATCTTTATTGTTTCTCAAGCATATATTGAAAATTCTGCACCTTCTGAGTTGCTGAATGAATATACTGAAGATGATATTACTGTTTGGGTAACTAAAGCTGAAGGTGAAAAATGCTGTCGTTGTTGGAAGTACAGAAAACTCAATGCTGACGGTATTTGCGAAGATTGTTTAGAAGCTGTACAGTAAAAATTGTAAGAATATTAAAACGACCGAGTTTTTAAACTCGGTCGTTTAATTTTGTATTAAGGAACAGGATCATAGCCACCTTCGTTTAGCGGATGACATTTGCAAATCCTCTTTATTCCCAAAAAACCACCTTTAAAAATGCCGTATTTAATAATTGCTTGCTTTGTGTATTCAGAACAAGTCGGATAAAATCGACATCTTGGCGGTGTTAAGCCGGATATTTTTTGATAAATACTTATTAAAAATAACAAGAATTTTTTCATAAAGTAACCTTTGTTTTTACATCAAAAATAGTTCTATCAAATTCATAAAAGTTTTTAATAATCTTTTCGACACAACTAAACTGTTTATAAAATTCAACCGGTTCAAGAGAAGCTATTGCAATAATTTTCCCGATACCGGCACTTTCTGCCGATTTTATTCCGGCTAAAGCATCTTCAATAACAACGCACTCTGACGGTTTTAATTTAATTTTATCTGCAGCAATTAAAAATATATCCGGAGCAGGTTTTCCGGCAATAGTGCCGTCTGAGTAAACGATTTTATCCAAATCGAACCAGCGTTCAAGCTGAAATTCTTTTATATAAAATTCTACATTGTCCCACTCAGACATTGTGGCAATTGTGCGAGGAATATTATTTTCTTTTAAATAATCCAAAAATTCTACTGCTCCTGGTGCAAGTTTGAATGTTTCAGGGTTTAATAAACAACGTTTTCTATATAATGATTCTTTTTCTTGAGCGTATTTTTCAACCATTTCTTTAGATGGTTTTTTGCCGATTGCATACTCGATAATATCTTCGTTTGTATGACCAAACATTTTATCACGCATTTCGGTGTCAGTAAATTCATATCCTCGTATAATTTTTGAGAATTCTCGCCAAGCATCATAGTGCAATTGTGAATCCCAATAAAGTGTTCCGTTAAAATCAAATATTATACCTTTCATTATACGACTCCCTTTTTTTATATAATAACTTAAAAATACAGCTTATTGTATAGTGTGAGTTTATATGTTAAAATTAGAATAGGCTTTATATTATGAAATTCAATTTTAAACCGGAAGAAGTTAAATACGTAAAATTTACTTATAAAGACCAAAGTGGCAAACTTGGTTCGTTTCGAGCATCTTTGAATAGAATTGAGGCTTCTGAACTTCGATTATCTGCAAAAACAGAAGAAATTCTTGAGATTTCAACACCTCAAGAAATTGTTTTGGAAGTTATTTGTGCTGACGGAATTTATAAAGGAAAAACCGTATTAAAAAAGGTTATTCAAGAAGAACCGTATGTATTTTTTAATCTTGAAATTCCGCAGTATGTTGAACATGTTCAAAAAAGAGAATATTTTAGAATTACAGCGAGTTATGATTGCGTTTACTCACCTGTTTTTAATTATGAAACAAAGTATTATGAAGTTAAAACACTGGATATTTCTGCAAACGGCGTAAGCTTGTTTTTGCATACATTGCCTCAAGAGTTTGATTCTGCAAATATTGTAATCACAATCAATAACAGAAAAGTTCAAGCAAAAGTTAGATTTGTGCGTTACGAAAAATATTCTGAAGGGTATAAATTATCTTTAAATTATATCAAGATTTCAGAAGCTGACAGAGATTATATTTCTCAAATCTGTATAAAAAAACAATTGGAAGAAAAACGTAGTCAAATGTTATAGATGAAATCTATAAAGTTCGGATTTCCCATTTTTTGCGTAATCTTGTTATAACGTTTTTTTGCTGTAAATCTCTGACTGCAAAATCAATATTTTCTTTTAATTTAGCTGTAGAATAACCCTTTTTGAATGCTATTCCGTAAGGTTCGTTTGAATAACGTTTAGGTAATAATTTAACAGATTTATCATCCACTGTGTAACGGCTTAAAATTGTATCATCAGAAGTTATGGCATCAATATGATTATTTTTTAAAGCCTTGTATGCGGCGTTATAAGTTCTAAAACCTCTTAAATTAGCAGTCGGTACAAGATTTTTCATGTTTTTTTCTGCTGTAGTGCCAAAAACAACACCGACTGTTTGACCTGATAAATCAGTCAGTGATTTAATGGCGCTATTTGATTTAACTAAAATGGCTAAACCTGCAGAGTCATATGGGATTGAGAAATCCACAATTTCTTCTCTTTGAGGTGTGATTGTTACTGTTGATATAACTATATCAACTTTTCCTGTAGAAACTTTTATTAAGCGATTTGACGGTGTAACCGGTACAAATTCTATTCTGTCTCGACTTCGCACAATATATTGTGCAATATATTTTGCTAAATCGGCATCGTAACCGTCTACTAATCCTTTTTCATTTATGAATCCAAACGGTTTTGAATCTGTATTAATTCCAACTCTGATTTTTCCTCGACTAATTATTTCATCATATACGTCGTTTTCTTTAAATTCGTCTTTTGTTGGTGAAATGATAAAATGAAACGCAACAAGACCCAAAAAGATTAATATAAGGCTTATTCCAAGTTTTCTCATTTAAAAAATCCTATGCTCTAACAGGCATTCTGCCACAAGATTTATCCTCATCACAATAACCTAAGCGTTCGCATTTTGGCACCAAATAAGGTTTTAACCAAGGTTCTTGTGCAACTAATTCTTCGCACATAGCTTTTACCATACATCTTATTTCGTATTGCGCACGTGTGCACAGTCTAAGGTTGGCAATATGTATTAATTCTCTTAAGTTTAAGCTCGCTACAATTGAAGTGGAAGCGGCATTAGGTAAAACAGCTCTTGCATCTTCCGCAGGAATGCCGGCTTCTGTAAATTCACAATATAGTTTGGAAATTTCACCCATAAAACTTTCAAATTTTGCTTTTAATTCTTCGTTTCTTGCAATTGTTGGAGGAATTAAATAATCAAATTGCCCTTTTTCTTTAACATATCTTTGAGATTTTTGTGAAAAAGACATATGACGATGTCTTACCAATTGGTGAGTACAAGCTCTTGAAACGTTAGAAATAGCAAATGTTATTTGTATATGCTCAATTGTAGAATAATGACCTGAAGAAATAACCCTTTCAATCAGTTTTAACATTTTTTCTTTATCATCAGTACTGTTGTAAATTTCATAAGGTGTATCAGCACTGTAACAAGTTCTGCATGCAGTATAAATTGTTTTAAGCATATTTTCCGGTTTTGATATCAAATGTACAACCGGTTTATTATTTTCATTCATAATCCCAGCTCTCTCTCTAAATTTTTGTATAATTAAACAGATGTTGTAGAAGCACTAGCAGCTTCTTCATATGGATTTTCTGCTCCTGCATCTTGTGCGGCTTTAAATGCAAGTTCAAACATTTCATCTGAATTTTCTGCAATTTGAGGATTTTCCATTAATGCTTTAAGGTCATTGTTAATATTATCAGCATCCTTCAAAAGCATTGAACGACCTAGTGCTTCTGCTTTTGAATTAGAAAAATCTTTTAATTGAGGCGCTTGTTCTGTATTAGCTACAGTTTCACCGTCTGAATTTTGTCTTTGAACTCCGTTAAAGGTTGTATGATTTAAACCTATTTGATGACCATTAATTTCACTCATGCATTACCTCGCTTATTTTATTCAATTATATCATATATTCCATTTAATCAACCATCCATTTGTTCTAAAACGTGTAATAATCTTTTTTTGCTAGTAAATGAACAAAAAATTTACTTTTTGTTACAAAAGTAACAAATTGCATAGCAAAAAACTTAATTACAGATATTCCTTCTTAAAAAAAACTATGCTTCGTAAGCGTTTGTGCTAAGAGTGCTAATTCCGTTTGCATTTAAAGCATTAAGTCCATATGCTCTTATGGCTTTTTGAGTATCAATAGCTTGTTCAGCAGAATAACCTTGTACAATCATACTTTCAACAAGACTAGCAGAAGATTTTGAAGAACAATCGATAATACCTACATAAGGCGCATCTACTTGTAATTTTCTGGTTGAAGTATATTCCACTCCCGGTAAGTTATATTTAGATAAGGTAGCAGAAGTATCACACGGTTCGTCTAAATCCGTGTGAGCGTTTATGGTAACCCTTTTAGTTAAAAAAGGTGATGTTAGTGTCAGACGGAAATCCCAGAAGGAATCGTCCACCGATGATATATACATTTTGCTCTACCTGTATGTACTTACCACTAACATTATAAACTATTTTTCAAATTTTTCGAGTGTGAAAAACTTTTATTAAAGCATTTGTTACATTTCTTAATGTAAAAATGGCAAAAATTTTTTTAACACGTTTTGTTTTTAATATGAAAGTTCAAAATTCGTTTAATTTATATTGTTATAATAACCAACCAATAACTTTAGCAGAACCGATGTTTAAAGGTGGCAAATCCATTGAAACGATTACTCATTATAATTTAGGTATGATGCCTAACGGTTTTATAGGGAAAGTAAAAGTTTTAAAAGCTAATAATGAGGAGGCTTTTTTAAATGTTTTTAAACACGCAAGTGATTTGTCTGAAATATATAAATTAAAGGATGGTTTAGACAGAGTTATAGGTCAAATTGAGTTTAAACCCAGAAAATATATGTCTTATGATGATTATGGAAACTTGCAAGATTCAAGCCATATTTTTGTCGATGAGCTAAGAAATTTTTCACGTAAAGGTACGCCGTATTATGTTGACGGTTTGGATGAATACAAGCAGGTTGGTGTTAGACTTATGCAAATTGCTCAGCGTCGTAGTGATGAATGTGGACTTAACGGTAATATAGAATTAATTTCTAAAAACGAATCGAAGGATGTGTTTTATAAAAAACTTGGATTTAAGCAATATCCGTTTCTTTCACCATATGTAAATCCAAATAAAATGTATCTACCTGCTGAGGCTAAAGAACCTTTTTCAAAAATGTACGGTGGCTTGTAAGGTTTGATTAAAAAAACTTAAACAACCTGATTTATTGACATTTACGGGTGTTTTAAATATACTTAAGTTCCAGTTTAAAAGGGATGTGTATTAGAAATGAATGTAAAGAAAATAGATGGTGTTATAAAGACTTCAAGTCCGGTAGCTTCAAGAGTTAGAAATGCAAAGCAGACTGTTATGGATGTTTTTTTGAGAGAGAAAGAACTTGCTAAACAAAAAGGCGATGTTTTTGTTAGAAACATGTGTGATTACCATTCTGATTATGATTATTTGGAACCGGAAATTGCTGATGACACCTCTTATAGTTTGGATACAGACATTGAAGAAGTAAAATTGTATACCAAAAGGGATAACAAATTTTATCCGAATAAAATATTTTTTGAAGAATGGGTTTACGTTTTAAATAAAAACCAAATTTTAAGAGAAGAAAATGCAAAACGTCAGGAAGAGGGTTTTTCTACAGAAGAAATTGTAAATGTAATTTTTGCATCTAAATTAAGTAAACCTGCTGACGGATGTCATATTAACTTTGAATTAATGGATGATGGTTTTACGCTTTTAAAGCAAGGTCAACCGCTAGAAAGTGTTGTGAATTTGATGCGAGAAAATATTATAACCGCTAAAGACGGTACTCAGTCTTATGAGCAAGGACTTGGTAAATTTCTTATAAACTGTGGTGATAAAAAGAAATAGAATTAACTATATTTTTGTTTTTCGCAGATTTTTTGTAACATTGCTAATATAAAAATTATAATAAACAAAATATAGGCTAATGCGCAAGATTTACCGATATCAAAATATTCAAATGCGTATTTATAAATAGAATAAACAATTACATTTGTGCAGTCTTTCGGACCGCCTTCCGTCATTACGTATATTAAGTCAAAAACTTGAAAAGATGAGATAGCTGTAACAAGTGTTACAAAATACGTTGTTGGTTTTAAAAGAGGTAGTGTAATATTCCAAAAAGTTTGACTTGTGTTTGCGCCGTCAATTTTAGCAGAGTCGTACAGGTTTTCCGGAATATTAGTAAATCCTGTCAGAAATAAAACGATATTATATCCGATAAGTTTCCATACCGAAATAAAAATAAGAACCGGCATGGCTAGTTTGGTATCAAACAACCAGTCTAAATTTATCTTGAATAATTCATTTATTAACCCGATATTTGGGTCGAAAATCCAAGACCAAACAATTGCAATTACAACTGCCGGAGTTATAAACGGAATGAAATAAACAGTTTTAAACCATTCGCTGCCTTTGAGTTTTGTGTTTATGATACTTGCAATTATTAACGGAATTATAACTGCAAATAATGTAACAGAAATTGCATATATAATTGTGTTAGCTAAAATCTGTAAAAAAACAGGTTCTGTTAAAACAGCTCTATAATTTTCTAAACCAATAAATTTTATGTCGTTCAATAAATCCCAATCGGTAAAGCTTAAACCAAATGAACAGAATATAGGAATTATTATAAAAATAAAGGTTCCAATTATTGCAGGAAGAACAAAAAATATTCCCCATGAACTGTTTTTACAATTATTTTTCATGGTATCATTATACTAAGGTTGAAACTTGTAGTGCAAGCGTTATTTACATTATATTTTTAAACAAAATATTATTAATTATAGGGAGAATAAAATGTTGGATTTATCAGCTTTTGGCAAAAATGATATACGTGGGATTTATGGTGAAGATATTACAGAAGAATTATTTTATTATACAGGCAGAGGTTTTGTAAAATATTTATCAAATCAAACAAAGAAAGAAAATAAAGAGATTTGGATTACAGTTTGCCGTGATGCGAGATTGCATTCACCGGCACTTTCTGATTCTCTTGTTAAAGGTATTCTTTCAACCGGTGCAAATGTTGTTGATCTTGGTTTGGCGCCAACACCTATCGGATATTACTCAGAAGTTGTTGGACTTCCGCCTCAAGTAACAAATTATGCTCAAGTTACGGGTGCAATGATTATTACGGCAAGTCATAATCCAAGTCAATACAATGGTATGAAAATGACTTATGCAAAATCTTCTCTTAATGAAGAGCAAATCAAGGAAGTAAAGGCTTTGACGGAAGAAGCTTATACAATGAATATGCCTTCAGCACCTAGCGGAATTTATAAAGAATACGATATTATTCCGGATTATATAGAAGAAATGAAAAAAACTTTCGGTAGAGTTGGTGAAGGTTTAAAAATAGTTGTTGATAGTGCAAACGCAACAGGTGGGGTTGTAGCACCAAAACTATATCGTGCAATAGGTTGTGAAGTTATTGAACTTTACTCAATGCCTGATGGAAGATTTCCGCATCATCATCCTAATCCGAGTGATGAAAAAACTTTGGCTGATATTAAACGTGCCGTTGTTGATAATAATGCGGATTTGGGTATAGCTTTTGACGGTGATAGCGATAGAATCGGTGTTATTGATTCTAACGGTAATTCAATGACCGGTGATAAATTATTGTTAATTTATGCGCAAGATATTATAAAAAAATATAATGAAAAAGGAGTTAAGCCTTTTATAGTTTCAGAAGTAAAATGTTCGCAAGTTCTTTATGACACAATTGATGAACTTGGCGGAATTTCTGTGATGTGTAAGACCGGACATGGTTACATAAAATCAAAAATGAAAGAAGTTGGTGCGGTTCTTGCAGGTGAAATGAGCGGACACACATTCTTTAAAGACAGATATTATGGTTTTGATGATGCTGTTTATGCAGGTTGTAGGATTATTGAAATTCTTGCTGAAAAGAAAAAACAAGATAATTCGTTTAAGATTTCTGATTTATTAGAACCGTTTGAAAAAATGTTTTGTTCTTCTGAAGTAAGGTTATCTTGTCCGAATTCTTTGAAGAAAATAACACTTGAAGAATTTGATAAACTAATATGTAAAAATCCGAGTTTCTTTGGAGATAAAATCAAGGATATTATTACTCTTGACGGTATGAGAATAGTATTTGAAAAAGGCGGTTTTGCACTAATAAGACAAAGCAATACAGAACCTGTGTTTACACTTCGTTTTGAGGCAACAGATTGCGAAACGGCTCAAAAATACGAAGAATTAATGGTAAATAAATTATTAGAAATTATTAAAAATCAAGCAGTTAAAGCATAGTAAAAAGGAGCTAAATTATATGAGAGAAAGAGTAAAAGAACAAGACAGATTTCAACGCAGAACTAATTTTGAAGCAGTTGAAGAAAATTTAACTCCTGAACAAGTGAAAAAAGAAGCGCAAAGATGCTTGAATTGTAAAAATCCTCGCTGTGTTCAAGGATGTCCTGTAGGAATTCAAATTCCAAAATTTATTCAAGCATTAAAAGAAGACAGATTGGATGATGCAGGTGAAATAATTCGTGAAACAAGTATGTTACCTTCCGTATGTGGTAGGGTTTGTCCTCAAGAAAGACAATGTGAAGGTAATTGTGTTTTGGGTATAAAAAGTGAGCCAATAGCTATCGGTGCTTTGGAAAGGTATGTTGGCGATAATACCTCTGCTAAAAAGACAGAAATTACACCTTCAGGAAAAAAAGTTGCAGTTATAGGCTCAGGATGTGCAGGAATTACTGCAGCTGCCGATTTAAGAAAAGCGGGTCATGATGTTACTATATTTGAGGCGCTTCATAAATTTGGCGGTGTTTTAAGGTATGGTATTCCGCCATTTCGTTTACCAAGAAAATTCTTAGACAGAGAATTGAATAACCTTAAAGAAATGGGTGTAAAATTTGAAAAAAATGTTATTGTCGGAAAATCCATAACTCTTAAACAACTAAAAGAAGATGGATTTGATGCAATCTTTATTTGTTCCGGTGCGGGTTTGCCTAAAATGATGAATATTTCCGGTGAAAACTTAAATGGTGTATTTTCAGCAAACGAGTTTTTAACCAGAGTTAATCTTATGCAAGCTAATGAAGCAGAAACTGCTACACCGCTAAAAATCGGTAAGTCTGTTGCGGTTATAGGTGGCGGTAATGTTGCAATGGATGCAGCAAGAACAGCTGTGAGAGTCGGTTTTGAAGCAGTTTATATTGTGTATAGACGTACGGAAAAAGAATTACCTGCAAGATTGGAAGAAATTAGACATGCTAAAGAAGAAGGTGTAATATTTAAGTTTTTGCACGCACCTTACGAAATTTTGGAAAAAGACGGATATGTTGCCGGCATGAAATTCGAAGTTATGGAACTTGGTGAACCTGATGAGTCCGGCAGAAGAAGCCCTGTCGGTACAGGAACTTATGTTGATTTAGATGTTGATACTGTAATAGTTGCACTTGGAACAGGTCCAAATCCTATTATTCAAAAATCAGCTTCACAAGACGGAATAAATTTTGAAACCGACAGAAGAGGTTATTTTGTAGTTAACGAAGAAACACGAGAAACATCAATTCCTGCAATTTTTGCCGGTGGTGATGTTGCGCCGGTAGGTGCTTCAAACGCAATAAATGCTATGGGTGCAGGTAAAAAAGCTGCTAAAGCAATTAATGAATATCTAAAATAATTTATGTTAAGTTTCTTTACAAATTGAAAATTTATGGTATAATTTCATTGTGAAATAATGTAATTTAAGAGGGCTTATAATGCTTATTGAGAAATACTTGGAAGTAGTTGTAAAGCAAAGAGGTTCAGATTTGCACATCTCTGCTGGTTTACCGCCGGTTGTTCGTATTGACGGTTGCCTTCAAAGAATGGATGTGCCGGCTTTGAAACCGGAAGAAGTTGAACTGCTTCTTATCCCTATGCTTAATAAGGAACAAAGACGTAAATTAGAACAAGATTGGGAATTGGACTTTTCGTATGGTGTTCAAGGTTTAGGCAGATTTAGGGTAAACATTTATAAGGACAGAGGTAATTATGCGGCTGCATTCCGTGTTATTGCATCAAAAGTTCCTTCATTTAAAGAATTAGGTTTATCAGAAACGGTTAGAAAGATTGCTGAGAAACCTCGTGGTTTGGTATTGGTTACCGGTCCTACAGGTTCAGGTAAATCAACAACCTTGGCTGCAATGATTAACTATATTAACGAAACTCGTTCTGAACACATTTTGACAATTGAGGACCCTATCGAGTTTATTCACCCGTCAAAACGTTCAATAATTCACCAAAGAGAATTGGGTCAAGATACAAGAAGTTTCGCAAACGCTTTGAAGTCTGCACTTCGTGAAGACCCTGATATTATTCTTGTTGGTGAGATGAGGGATTTAGATACAATCAGATTAGCTTTGACAGCTGCAGAAACCGGACACTTAGTGTTTGGTACATTACACACATCTTCTGCATCACAAACCATTGACCGTATTATTGACGTTTTCCCTGAAGGTCAACAACAACAAGTAAGGGTTCAGCTTTCAAACTCTTTGGTAGCTGTATTCTCACAAACATTGTTACCTTTGTTACAGGCTGACGGTACAAAAAGCGGTCGTGTAATGGCTCAAGAGTGTATGTTAGTTATTCCTGCTATTGCTAACTTAATTCGTGAAGCAAAAGCTGCTCAAATATACTCAACAATGCAAACAAACGCAGGTTTCGGTATGCAGACATTAGAAATGGCACTTCGTGATTTGTATATTAAGAAGAAAATCACTCTTGAAGATGCGCTTGCTCGTTCAAGCCGTCCTGAAGAGTTTAAACGTGGATTACAAAATTCATAGAGATAAACAAATTAAAAACCACCCGATTTCAAACGGGTGGTTTTTTGCATGTTATCACTACTAGACAAAATAAATTGCTTGTTATACAATTGTAAATAATTGTTAATATCTTAATCAAGAGGTTAAATATGGATCAAATAATAAAAGTAGCTTGGGACTTAAACGAAAACAGCGAAAACAGATATAAACTGGTTTATGAAATTGCTGAATTAGCAAAAAAATTAGTTGATGAAACCCAAATGAAAAAAGCCCGAGATGAGTTCGGATTCGATGAAGTTGTTGCAGATAGTTCTTATAAAAAAGAAAATCCTGTTGAACACGCTATTATGGTGAAAGCTTCTGAATCTGACAATACTGAACTGGTTGGCTAGATTCAAATAGATGTTTTTAAAGAGGCTTCTCCAGCGAGAAGCCTCTTTTTTATATGTTTAGTTTTGCTGATAGAAAAACGGTAAAAATATTAAATTTTTGTAACAAAAATAATATTAAAAGGCAATTTTTTATATTCACATGATTTAAGTTGAAAGGAAGGTCGAAAATGATAAAAAACAAATATTCTAAAAAATTAATGAATTTAAGATGGGGTTTGTAGGATTATGGTAAATGTAGCTACAGTATTTTCAACTCTTGGAAATCCCAATTCTCTTTGGCCTCTTGCAATAAAGGATACTGCCTCAAGTGCAGGTATGACTGTTGCATCTTACGTTACAGGTAAAGAAGAAGGGTATGATAGATTAATCGATGAAGGCGGAACAGAAGGTGTTTGGCTTTGTTCTATTCCGGCTTATAAATATTGTTATGATAAAACCATTTTTAAAGCAATTGACTTAGATTCTAAATTTGATGCAAGAAATTTAAAAGACAAAACTGTTTTAGAAAAAGCAAAAGAATATGCGCCGACCAAAGAGGTTAAAAATAATATTGAAAAAATAATGAAAAACGAATCATTGTTTAAAAAAGCTGCTACCGGAAAATTTTTGGCATCAACAGCTTTAGCAATTGGCACATATATTGGCTTAACCCGTTGGAAACAAAATTATACGGAAAATAAGATTAGAAAGAATTTATTAGCTGAACATAACGAAAAACAAGCTAAAGAAAAAGAAGCTAAAAACAACAATTTGGAGAACCCTAATTTTAAAGGGCTTGGTAGTGTAGTTGAAAGTTTTGCATTTTCTCCGGTTAAAAATATGTGGATTTTAGATGGTTCAATTACTGCAGAAAGATTGGCTGACTCAAGAAATACGCAAGAGTTGGTTGGTTATGCAATAAAAGAAGCGTCATTGCTGTTCTTTTTATACTATGCAGGTGGAAAAATCCAAGAAATAATAGAGAATAAAGCTGCAAAAAAAGGCAAACCGATAAACCTTGATGCGAGGGTGCTTGAGGATAAGAATTTCCAAAAAGCTTTTGAAAATAATGAAGTAGAAAAATCTTTGGAAGAATTTAAGAAGGCTAATACTTCTGATGTTGCGTTGTATGAATTTTTACATAAAAATCCTGATAATTTAGTTGTAAAAACTGCTAAAAAGTCCGACATAATCGGTATGTATAAAGAACCTCAAGGTTTGTTTAAAAAATCAAAAGTAACTGATAAAATAGATACGAGAAAATTTATCGACCTAAATGAAGTGAAGGGTGTAAATGAAAAGATTGAGCAACTTTATAAAGAATATAAAAAAGCGCTTCAGAATGGTGATACAAGTGATAAATTTTTTAACGGAATTAAAAATCTTAAAAGAAAATCTATTATTACAAACATTGCAACTTGTATTTTTGCATTAGGTGTTGTTACACCGGGAATTATGCTTGCAAAAAGATTGCTTAAAGGTGATGACAAAGAGTTTCAAACTAAAAAAGATATAAGAGAACAAATGATAAAAGAAGGTTTAATAGCTTAAACCTTCTTTTAAATAACTTATATTAAAATTATTAAATAGAATCTAAAGTGAAGATTAATTCAGCTTTTTCTGCTTTTGTCAGTTCAACTAAAGGTCGTCTAACGTATTCTTCGATTAAACCTTTATATGCCAAAGCTGCTTTTACCGGTACAGGGTTTGGTGCCATAAATAATTTTTTGAAAATTGGATAAAGTTTCATATGCATATTTTTAGCAGTCATTGCATCACCGGTTTTGAAATTTCTAATCATTGATTTAATTTCTTTACCGAATAAATGAGAAGCAACTGAAATTACACCGTGAGCACCAAGAGATAACATAGGTAATGTCAAACTGTCATCTCCTGAATATATTGTGAAATCAGAAGGACAAGCAGATTTTAATTCTGTTATTGTGTCCATATCGCCGAAACTTTGTTTTAAAGCAACAATATTTTCATATTTTCTTGCAAGTGTTTTAACTGTATCTACAGACATGTTAACACCTGTTCTGGAAGGAATATTGTATAAAATTACAGGAATATTTACAGATTCAGCTACAGCAGAAAAATGTTCAATCATTCCGCTTTGTGAAGGTTTGTTGTAATAAGGTACAACAGACAAAATTGCATCAGCGTCATTTTTTTCTGCTAATTTTGCTGTTCTTATAGCTGTTTCAGTAGAGTTTGAGCCTGTTCCCATAATAACTTTAGCTTGTTTGTTTACGGCTCTTTTTGCGCTACATAAAATTTCAATTTCTTCATCGTAAGTAAGAGTAGGCGCTTCGCCGGTTGTTCCTGTAACTAGAACTGCATCAGAACCTGTATTTGCAAGCAAATATGCTAACGATTCAACTTTCTCATAATCAACTTCCCTTTTTTCATTAAAAGGTGTTACCATTGCTGTAATTACTTCGCCTGCATCGTATCTCATTTTATTTTATACTCCTCTGTATTTTCTAATTATTCAACAAATTCAAAAACTTCAAAAGTGCCTTTATCACTTTGGAAAACGCCCAATTGTGATAAATTATATTTTTGGTTTTTGTTATAGCTATATCTGTATTGTGTATCTGACATGGTAATTATTTTGTTTTCCATTTTAAGCTTAATCAATTTATCTAATTGTTCTTGTTCTGTAACATTGTTATTTGAGAAAATTTGAACACAAATAATTAAATTAAATCGTCTTTTTGTAAACAATATTTCTCTTAAACATGCTATAACACTGTCAATATGATTAAAATCGTTAAAGCTATATAAAAATCCGTCTTGGTATTGTACCGGAATTGTTGATGTTGCAGCAATTATTTTTTTATTAATTGCTTTAGTTTCTTCTTCCATATTAATTTCATCGATTTCCTTTTTAGCTTGTGCTGCAACATAAATCTGGTATTTTTTTATTTTAATTTGTTCCAGTAAATTTTGTTCATTAAGAGAGTTGTTGTATAAATCTTCTTCTCTTTTAATACAAAAATCTCTTACGCCGGAGTATGTATTTTCAGCTTTTTCAATAACCATTTGTAAAAAATTTAAAATGTAGTATGCTAATACACATAATACAAGTGCATAAATGTATTTATATTCTAAAACTGCACCCAAAAATTCTTTTTTATCATTTGATATCATTGATGCCGTATCAACAATAGAACTCAAAGTTGATGAAAAAATACTTACAAAACCCCAATCAGCAGAAAGAACATTTTGTATCCAATATACAACCAATAGCATAAAAAGAAATACTGAACATATTTTTAAAAAATAAATTAAATTTTTTAAATATGAAAACAATTCTAAAGCCAATTTATGCATCTAAAACCCTCCAAAGGTAATATTATCTATAAGTCTTACACCATCAACTTTACAAGCAATAAGTGCGATAGAATTTTCATCTGCTTCTTTTTTCTCTTCCAGACTATCTTTGTCTAATATTTCAAGATAATCTAACTCGTGCTTGTTTGTTAAATATGTATAAGCAGTTTCTTTTAAAGCTTCTACATTTGTAATACCTTTATTATAACACATTTTAATATTATTCAAAATCTGATTTAAAACTAAAGCATCTTTTTTACCTTCTTCTGATAAATATTTATTTCTGGAACTTAATGCCAGTCCGGATTTTTCCCTTACAATCGGGCATTGAATAATTTGAATAGGAATATTCAAATCTTTAACCATTTTTTTAATAATAATAACTTGTTGTGCATCTTTTTGTCCAAAAAATGCTAAGTCCGGTTGAACAATATTAAATAATTTCATAACTACAGTGCAAACCCCGTCAAAATGACCTACACGAGATTTTCCGCAAAGTTTGTTTACATAGAAAAAAGGAGGACAAACATAGGTTAAAATGTCGTTTGATAAACGTTCAAGTTTAGAATTTTCATTCTCATTTGAATTTGTACCATACATTTCTGCCGGAGTTGGTGCAAAAACAATGTCCACACCTTCTGAGTCGCATAATTTTGTATCAGCATCTAATGTTCTTGGATATTTATCAAAATCTTCAGATGGACCAAATTGAATTGGGTTTACAAAAACAGAAACAACAACTTTATCGCATTCAGCTTTTGCTTTTTTTATAAGGCTTAAATGACCTTCATGTAAAGCACCCATTGTTGGAACTAAACCAACTTTAAGCCCTTCGGTTTTCCATTTTTTTACTTCCGCTCTTACTTCGTCTATTCTATTTAATAACATTAATTACCTCTTCTGATATTGGTTAAAAACAATTCTAAAACATCTATTACAAGTTTTTAACAACTTCTTTAACTAAAGTCTTAAATCTTTCTTTTGCAATATTAGCAGCATGAATAACATCGTTATGAGATAGTGCAACGGTACTAACACCTGCTGCAGAATTACAAATACAACTAATTCCAATTACCTCCATGTCTGCCCACTTAGCAACAATCGCTTCCGGTACGGTGGACATTCCAACAGCATCAGCACCAACAATTCTTGCCATTTTTACTTCTGCAGGTGTTTCGTAAGAAGGTCCGGTTAATGCCATATAAACACCTTCCTGAGTGTCGATACCTAATTTTGAAGCTGTTTTCTTAACCATTTCTACTAATTTTGGTGAATAAACTTCACTCATATCAGGAAAACGATTTCCCATAGACTCGTCATTCGGTCCGATTAACGGATTTACATTCATATGGTTAATATGATCAGTAATTATCATTAAATCGGAAGGATTGAAAGCAGGATTTACACCACCGGCAGCGTTGGTTAAAATTACGGTTTTAACACCCAATTTTTTCATAACTTTTATAGGGAAAACAACTTTTTGTATAGGATGCCCTTCATAATAGTGAAAACGACCTTGCATCATTACAACTTTTTTACCGTTAATTTCCGCAAAAACCAAACGGCTTTTGTGTCCGGAAACCTGTGAAGCTTCAAAGTTAGGGATTTCGCTATACGGAATTGATAATTGACAAAATTCGTCAGCTAATTCGCCTAAGCCGGAACCCAATACAATTCCCACTTCCGGTTCAAAATCACCCAATTCTTTTTGAATTATTTCACGCAAAAAATCAACAGTATTATTTAACATATTAATCTCCCGAAACCCACTTAATTTTACCCCTTTTATAACATGCGGACAAGCTCGATTGTCAAACTGCCAAACCTTATTTGCCCCTTTGGGTTCTTTGTTAATTATATTATAAATAAAATTAAAAATCTATTCTTGCAAAAAAATGTTGTCGTGTTTGATACCTGCTTTCAATACGACTTACAATTATGATTCATCAAATATATAAAATATCAATTTATATACTCTTGAATTTAACTAAATCTTGTTTACGCATTCTGATATTTTCAGGTGTAATTTCCACAAGTTCATCTTCTGCAATATATTCAAGACAATCTTCTAATGACAATTCTTTATGAGCTTGTAAAGTAACCATAACATCGGCTGTTGCACTTCTCATATTTGTCAATTTTTTTGTTTTACAAATATTTACCACAATATCTTGAGGTCTGTTACCTTCGCCGATAATCATTCCTCTGTAAACTTTGGTTTTAGGTGTTACAAAGAAAACGCCTCTGTCCTCAAATTGCGCTAATGCGTACGGAATTGCTTCACCTTGTTCGTGAGCAAGGATTGAACCGCTTCTTTGTTTAGGAATATCGCCGGCATAAGGTTTGTATTCATCAAAAGTATGATACATAATACCTTCACCACGTGTCATACGAATAAACTCTGAACGGAACCCAATCAAACCACGAGCAGGTATAGAGAACTTCATGTTTGTTCTGCCGTTTGCGTTGTTCATTTCTTGCATTGTAGCTTTTCTGCCTGAAAGTCTGTCTATGCAAGAGCCCGCATATTCTTCAGGAACATCAATAAGCAAGTTTTCATAAGGTTCTTCAATATTTTCACCTTCACCTTTGAATATAACTTCCGGTTTTGAAACCTGAAACTCATATCCTTCTCGACGCATAGTTTCTATTAAAATCCCTAAGTGTAATTCACCACGACCGCTAACTTTGAAACAATCAGTGGAGTCAGTATCTTCAACTCTTAAAGAAACATTTTTTTCTAATTCATCGTAAAGTCTTTTTCTTAACTGGCGTGATGTAACAAATTTACCTTCTTGTCCGGCAAAAGGACTGTCATTAACAGAAAAATTCATTTGCAAAGTCGGCTCATCAACTTTAATTAAAGGCAATGCTTCAATGTTATTTGTATCACAAAGAGTTTCACCTATTTGAATATCAGAAAATCCCGCAATGCCTACAATATCACCAGCTTCTGCAGAGTCAATCTCAACACGTCCTAAATCTTTAAATCCGAATAATTTGTTAATTTTACCTCTGCTTACGGCACCATCTGCGTTAATCCATGCAACTTGATCTTGTGATTTAACTGCCCCGTTAACAATACGTCCAATAACAATTCTTCCTACATATTCATTATAATCAAGTGTTGTTGCTCTGAATTGGAACGGTTTTTGAGAATCACCCGTCGGTTCTTGAATATTTTCTAAAATACAATCAAGAAGCGGAATCATATCTTTTCTTTCATCATCCAATTCTTTGATTGCAAAACCGTTCAAACTGCTTGCATACATATAAGGAAAATCTATTAAATCTTCTCTGTCAGTAAGTTCTGTAAATAAGTCAAAAACCTTATCTAATGTGCTATCAGGGTCAGCAGCAGGTTTATCAATTTTATTTAATACAACAATAATTTTTATACCTAATTCTAAAGCTTTTGATAAAACAAATCTTGTTTGTGGCATAGGACCTTCGGCAGCATCAACGATAAGTAAAGCGCCGTCAACCATGCCTAATACACGTTCAACTTCGCCACCAAAATCAGCGTGTCCCGGTGTATCAACAACATTAATTTTTACACCTTTATAATCGATTGAGATGTTTTTAGAAAGAATTGTAATTCCTCTTTCACGTTCCAAATCGTTACTATCAAGAACACGTTCTTGCATTTGTTGGTTTTCTCTAAAAGCACCTGCTTGTTTAAGTAAACAGTCAACCATAGTCGTTTTACCGTGGTCAACGTGTGCTATAATTGCTATATTTCTGATATTTTTTGCCATAATATTTTCCGTTTCTCTAGTGTAAAGTTTACACTTTTATTTTATTGGCTAAAGCTTAGATTGCAAGAGGAAATTTAGTGGGAATTGGTATTATTTGAATTGTAAAAAATGAAGTAGGCTTATCATTTTAACAGACAAGCCTACCATTTTTAGTATAAGAGTGTGGTTGATAAATTTTATACTTATTAAGCAGCATTCATTAAGTTATTTGTTTTACTTGCAGGTGAGCCTTTAAGTTTCTTCGCTTCTTCTAAGTATTTAACTTGGAATGCATATTTTTTCAAATCAGTATCACTAACTTTATTCTTTTCAATAACTTCACCGAATATTTTTTGAGCTTCTTTACAAATCAATTCGATTTCACCATTTGCATAACCTTCTTTTTTAAGTGTTTCAGCAAATTTAATAACATCTTTTGATTTGAAGAATTTATCCGGATCAATAGCACCAATGTCTTTTAAATACATTTTCATTAATGCAAGGTTTTGTTTTTCATCAGGTAATGGAACTTCAACGTGATTATTAAATCTTCTTAATGCAATAGGGTCAACAATACCGTTTTTAGGGTGATAGTTTGAAGTCGCAATAATTGTAACGTTTTTACATTCTTTTCTTACTTTATCAAGACCTGTTAACACAGCAGCTCTTGTTTTTGCAGCTTCTTCTGCACCGTTTGCAGCATTATCATTAACTTTTCTTAGTACAGCGTCTATTTCATCAATACAAACAACGATATCTCTGTCTTTATGTTTAGCAGATTTTTCAACAATTTTGTCAAAGAAGTCTGTAATTTTCATACTTGCCGCATCTTTAAACGGTGAACCTAAATCAGGATATTTTATACAAGCAAATAATGCACCTTTTTCTTGAGCAAATTGTTCTGCCGCATAAGATTTACCTGTACCGCCATGACCATATAAGTAAATAATTTCCGCACCATCTTTTACACCTGTCCAACTGCGTGCCTCATCAGACAATTTAGATTTAGAAATAATTTTATTTAATGAATCTTTTAATGCCGGTGAAGTTGTATCAGAATTAAGTGATGCTACAGCATCGGTGCCTTTTAAATCTTTCCATTTAAGTGCTGTAGTAGTCATATTTGATAAAGTTTTATCACCTTTACCTGTTAAACTTAAGATTAAGGTTGCAATAATTGCAAGTCCTGCACCAATAGATACGCCTAAACCGATTTTTTGCCAACGCTCTTGCTTTTTTTGTTTGGCTTTTTGTTCTTCCAACATTTTTTGCATTTGTATTTGAGGATCAAACATCGGCGGCTGAGTATAAACAGGCGGACGTCTGTTTTCTCGTCTTACAAATTGATCGTTTCTGTCAGCTTTAAAATTAACACTTCGCATATTGTTTTGTGGTAATTTTTTTACAATTTCCGGTTGAGGTGCTGAAATAGTTGTACCAACTGGCTGTAAATTGTTCATAATAACACATTCCTATACTTTAAATACACACTTCTATCATGTATAAAACAATTAGCTCTCTAAAATTGACTTTTTTGTAAAGATTTGTAAAATTTTTTTTAAAAAAACTAAAGATTTTCTAAAAAAAGCCGATAACAATAATATAAAGGAGCAAATAGGACTAGGAAAAATGGGATTAGCAGCAGCACAAGTACATTTTCTTATGTTAACACAGCGCAAAGCCGACTGTGAACTTGATATTTCTCTGGCTAACAATCAAAAATTGTCGTTAGCGAGGGAGATGACGCAGCTTTCTCAAGAATATTCAAGCAGGCTTAATGCAAAAGAGCTTGCTTATTATAGTAAAGGTCAATATAAATCTATTAATTATAGCTATTTAATGGGGTATGGTAGTAATTCGGATGCTATTATTAATGGTTCAGCTCCTCTAAAACAAGAAAATTCAATGATTTTAACTGATTATAAAGGTCAGGCTGTTCTTAGCTCTGATTACGCTCGTGCAATTGAATCTGCAACAGGTGTATCTGCAGATGCTTATGGTCGTGGCGGCACATTTTCAACTGACAAAATTCCGGAAATACTTGCTTCTTTATTTATACAATTTAGTGCTGATCAGTTCCGTGAAGTTATTAACGGCGGTGATGCAACTAAAACTATTAACAGTGAAACAAAAAATACTATGACCGGTGAAACGACCGGTTCGAGTACTATGGAAGTTAGTTTTACTTCAGCTATACAAAAAATTATTGATTTTTATGTTCCTATTTTTTCTGCTGCTGCTACAAATGGTTGGACAACTGAATACAACGAACAAATAAAAAATAATGAAGATTACATTAGTGATGCAATTATATCCGGTTCGTTGCAACTAGCTACTGTTGGACCTAACGGTCAATATGAAGAAGATACTTCCTTAAGATTTTACACTCAAGCAGGTTATATTGAAACCATCACTGATGGTGAAGCTAACGAGGAATTAGCAGCTTGGTATAACGCAGAGAAAGCAAGAGTTAACGAAAAAGAAAACTTACTGGATATTCATATCAGCGAATTATCGACTGAACTTGAAGTTATACAAACAGAAATGCAATCTGTTCAATCATTTATAGATGATGCAATCAGTAATATGAGTTGGGGCGCTTAAGCCATTAGTTAAAAGTTTTACCAACTCAAACTAAAAAGTCGGTTTGTAAAAACCGACTTTTTAGTATTTAACCACTTTTTATATATTTTTGTTTACAGTGCTTTTGATGTGTAATTCTCTCAACTGTTGTAATGAAGCTTCACCCGGAGCATCTGACATTAAGCACTTAGCACTTGCGTTTTTAGGGAATGCAATTACATCACGAATTGATTCTGTTCTGCATAATAGTGCTACTAATCTGTCCAAACCGATTGCTAAACCGGCATGAGGTGGTGTACCGTATTGTAAAGCATTCACCATAAATCCGAATTTTTCAACAGCTTCTTCTTCAGTTAAGCCTAAAGCTTTGAAAATTTTCTTTTGAACTTCTGATGAGTGAATTCTAACAGAACCACCGCCTAATTCGGTGCCGTTGTAAACGATATCGTAAGCAATTGATTTGATATTGCCTAAATCACCACTATCCAATTTATCAACATCTTCCAAGTTTGGTGAAGTGAACGGATGGTGCATTGCCATATATCTACCTTCTTCTTCTGAATATTCAAACATAGGGAAGTCAACAACCCAAAGAAGATTGTGTTTATTTTCATCGATTAAGTTCAATGACTTACCGAAGTGTAATCTTAATCTGCCCATAATGTCATAAACAGCTTTTGGTTTATCAGCTACAAAGAATATAATATCTCCGGCAACTGCTTGCGCTCTATCTTGAATAGCTTTTGCTTGTTCTTCAGTAACGAATTTAAGAACAGGAGATTTAGCTGTTCCGTCTTCGTTGTAGATAATGTTAGCCAAAGCTTTTGCGCCAAATGAAACGGCAAGTTTTGTAATATCATCAATATCTTTTCTGCTGTAACTTGCGCCACCAGGAATTCTGATACCACGTACAATACCACCGTTTTGAAGTGTTTTCTTAACAATTTCAAATTCTGATTCTAAGATGATATCGCCTAAATCAAACAATTCTAAGCCAAATCTTGTATCAGGCTTATCTGAACCGTATCTGTCCATTGCTTCTTGCCAAGGCATTTGGATAAACGGTGGTTTGATTTCAACACCTGCAGCTTTGAATGCGTCTACAAGCAATCCTTCAACAGTTTCAATTACGTCTTGTTGTTCAACAAAAGATAATTCCATATCTATTTGTGTAAATTCAGGTTGTCTGTCAGCTCTTAAATCCTCATCTCTGAAACATTTTGCTATTTGATAATATCTTTCAATACCGCCAACCATCAACAATTGTTTGAAGATTTGTGGTGATTGAGGAAGTGCAAAGAATTTACCTTCTTGAACACGAGAAGGAACTAAATAATCTCTTGCACCTTCAGGAGTTGTTTTAATAAGAATTGGAGTTTCAACTTCCAAGAAACCTTGTCCGTTCAAATAATTTCTAACTGCTTGGCAAATATTATGTCTTGTAGTTAGGTTATGAAGCATTTTTTCGTTTCTGATATCAAGATAACGATATTTTAAACGAACATCTTCTGATACAGATTCGTCGCCTAAAACGAAAGGTAAAACTTTTGATTCAGAAAGAATTTCTACAGAAGTTGGATACATTTCAACTTGTCCTGTTGGATATTTATCATTATAAGTTTCTTCAGGTCGTCTTGTAACTTTACCTTTTACGGTAATAACGTATTCTGAACGAACTTTTTCAACAGCTTTGTGAACCTCAGGGTTAACTTGAGGGTTAGCAACGATTTGGAAAAAACCGCTTCTATCACGTAATTCTATAAACAAAATACCGCCCAAATCTCTAACAGTTGAAACCCAGCCGGATAGTGTAACTTCTTCATTTACATTGCTTAAATTTAATTCACCGCAATTGTGAGTTTTTAATCTAGTTTTCAATTCTTAATCTCCTTGTAAAAACTTATGTTTCGCCTAAAAATCGTAACAAAAAAAGGGGAAAATGTAAAGTTATTTTATAATATTTACTTAACATTTTATTATCAGAAAAATATTGTACAATTTAATAACTTTTATCTTTTTGTACTTGTCCTTTTTTTCTTCTTTATTTGCGAGCCAAAGAAGCGTAGGGTGGGAAATGTGAATAAATGTGGTATTTGAATATGATATAAAATTCATTCCCACCTCAAAAGAAGAAAAGACGCAATTGTTTTCTACATCCTCACTTTGTTAGGCTGTTTTTCTTTTTGGATTTCATCCAATCTTTTATTCTTTTAACCAGCATAAATGACATACAAGTTCATCCCACATACCGAGCCTATTGTAGTGAGTATTTGCTGTTTTCGAAATTGGCGTTAAGAAATTTTACTGTTTGAGTGCGATAGCACGAGTTTAAAATATAATCTTACTTAATCATTCAGCATTTCTCGAAGTTTTTTTAGTTGATCACGAATTTCTGCAGCACGTTCAAAATCAAGAACTTTAGCGGCCTTATGCATGTCTTTTTCGAGTTTTGTAATAAGTTTTGGCAAATCTTTTTTGTCAATTCCGAGTTCAACCATTTCTTCTGCAACAATATCTTCAAAGTTTCTATAGCTTTCAACAAGTGATAGCAAATTATTTTCAATTGGTTTTTTAATCGTTTGAGGAATAATGCCGTATTTTTTATTATGCTCAAGTTGGATTTCTCGACGTCTGTTAGTTTCATCAATTGCTCTTTGCATAGAGTCGGTAATTTTATCAGCATACATAATAACTTCACCGCACGAATTACGTGCAGCACGACCGATAGTTTGAATTAAGCTCGTATCTGAGCGTAAAAAACCTTCTTTATCAGCATCCATAATTGCAACTAAAGAAACTTCAGGAATATCTAAACCTTCTCTTAATAAGTTAACCCCGATAAGAACGTCAAATTCACCCAGACGTAAATCCCTTAAGATTTCGACTCTCTCAATAGATTTTACACCGCTGTGTAAATACCGAACTTTTATTCCGTCTTGTAAGAAATAATCCGTCAAATCTTCAGCCATTCTTTTTGTTAAAGTTGTTATTAAAACTCGTTCATTTTTTTCTGCACGCTTTGCAATTTCCACTTTTAAATCAGAAATTTGAGTTTCAATAGGTCTGATATGAATTTTAGGGTCAACCAAACCTGTCGGACGAATAATTTGTTCAACAAGTCTTTGAGAAGTCTTAAGTTCAAATTCTGCAGGAGTTGCTGAAATATAAATCTTTTGACCGACTTTATCAAAAAATTCTTTGCTTTTTAAAGGTCTGTTATCCTTAGCACAAGGCAATCTAAACCCATAATCTATAAGTGTTTTTTTTCTCGATGCATCACCATGATACATTCCGTTTAGTTGTGGAATAGTTACGTGCGATTCATCAATAACAGTCAGAAATTCACCTTGAAAATAGTCTAATAAAGTTGCCGGCGGACTGCCTGCAGGACGACGTTCAATAATTCTTGAATAGTTTTCAATACCTGAACAGTAGCCCATTTCTTTAATCATTTCAATATCATATTTTACACGTTGTTGAAGTCTTTGTGATTCAAGAATTTTATTATCGTTTTCAAGCTCCACTACTCGGTTTGCTAATTCTTGACGAATCAAGGAAATAGTTTCTTCTTCATTTTCGTCATATGCAATATAGTGAACTGCCGGATAAATCATTACAGATTCGGGCACATCAATAATTTCGCCTGTCAAATGATCAATTTTTACAATTTTTTCAATTTCATCTCCAAAGAAATAAATTCTTGTTATGATTTTTTCATAAGCCGGCATGATTTCTAATATGTCGCCACGTGCTCTAAAAGTAGAACGTTCTAATTCAACATCATTTCTTGTATATTGGGTCATAACGAGATGTTTAATTAGTTCGCCTCGTTCCAGTTCCATACCGACTTTTAGTTGGATTGTACCTTTAAAATAGCTTTCCGGTAACCCTAAACCGTAAATACAACTGACTGATGCAATGATTATTACATCATTTCTTTCGTATAAACTTCGTGTAGTATTATGTCTTAATCGGTCAATCTCTTCATTAATGCTTGCAGATTTTTCAATATATGTATCAGTGCGTGGAATGTATGCTTCCGGTTGGTAATAGTCGTAATATGAAATAAAATATTCCACGGCATTGTTTGGGAAAAGTTCTTTAAACTCGTTATAAAGTTGCGCTGCAAGGGTTTTGTTATGCGCAATTATCAATGTGGGCTTTTGAACCTGCTCAATTACGTTTGCAATCGTAAAAGTTTTACCCGAACCGGTAATTCCAAGTAGTGTTTGGGTATCTTCACCGGCATTAACACCGTCAACAAGCTCTTTTATAGCCTTTGGTTGATCGCCCGCCGGTTTATATTTTGATGAAATCTGAAATTTATTTCCCATAATACGATTATACACTATTTAAGTTAACGAATAAAATTTGTAGAAGTTAAACAAGAATTAGTTTTCTATAACTTCAACGCCATCATCTGAAACAAATTGAATGCCAAATTTTGCTCTAAAAATGTATTTAACCGTATTACTTTGAATTTCAGCCATCATTTTATTAAATAAATCGTAAGCCTCTTTTTTATATTCAATTAACGGGTCTTTTTGACCGTATGCACGAAGTCCTATACCTTCTTTAAGCATATCGATATTGTGTAAATGGTCAATCCATTGATTATCAACCACACGCAAAAGGATATCTCTTTCAAGACTTCTCATAATGTTATCATCAGAGTATAATTCTTGAGTTTTTGAATCCGGATCGTATTGTTCCATAATTGAATTATAAAAATTAATAATTTCTTCTTCGTGGTCTTTATAAGCTTTTTGTGCAGCTTCTTTCAATGAATCAAAAATTCTTGAATATCTATAACTTTTAATATCATCTATTCCAATATAAGATAATTGAGGAATATTTGAATGTAATTCCTTAATAAGAGTTTCTAAATCTTGAATAATGTATTCTTCCGGATTCATTTCAGGAGTTATATAACTCTTAAGAAGTCTATCAATTTCTTTATCAATCATGTATTTGATATCTTCATTCAAATTCTTACCTTCAAGAACTTTTTTACGTTGAGCGTAGAATTTTTCTCTCTGAATATTCATAACATCATCGTATTGAAGAACGCTTTTACGAATATCAAAGTGGTAAGTTTCAACTTTTTTCTGAGCAGATTGGATTTGACGAGTGATAAGAGAAGATTCGATAGCCATATCCTCTTCAACGTTCATCATAGTCATAAGAGCTGTAATTTTATCACCACCAAAAATTCTCATAAGATTATCTTCAAGTGATAAGAAAAACCTTGTAGAACCTGGGTCGCCTTGACGAGCAGCACGACCTCTGAGTTGGTTATCAATACGTCTTGACTCGTGGCGTTCTGTACCGATTACGTGAAGTCCGCCTAGTTCAACAACTTTAGCGTGTTCTTCTTCTGTTATTTTTCTGGCTCTTTCAAGCGCCTTACCTTTAAGTTCTTCGTAATTAGGATTTTCTACTGTAACCCTGTTGTTTTCTAATTCTTCTTTTGCAAGATATTCAGCATTACCGCCTAAAAGAATATCGGTACCACGACCTGCCATATTTGTAGCAATAGTAACTGCTCCGACACGTCCTGCTTGAGCAATTATATAAGCCTCTCGTTCGTGTTGTTTTGCGTTTAATACGTTATGTTTTATACCCTTTTTCTTGAGAAGTGCAGAAATGTATTCTGATTTTTCAATACTTACGGTACCAACCAAAACAGGTCTGCCAAGTTTGTTCTGTTCGATTATATCGTTAACAACAGCATCATATTTAGCACGCTCAGTTTTATAAATTACATCAGCGTTGTCTAATCTGATATCTGATTTATTAGTAGGAATTGCAGTAACTTCCAAATTATAAATCTTACCAAACTCCGCTTCTTCTGTCATTGCAGTACCTGTCATGCCGGATAGTTTCGGATATAATCTGAATAAGTTTTGGAATGTAATACTTGCTAAAGTTTGGGTTTCGTCTTGGATTTCCACGCCTTCTTTAGCTTCAATAGCTTGGTGGAGTCCGTCTGACCAACGTCTGCCCGGCATGAGTCGACCTGTAAATTCGTCGACAATAACAATTTCGCCGTCTTTAACAACATAATCCGTATCAAGTATAAATAATTCTTTTGCTTTTAAGGCATTCAATAAATCGTGTGCGTGTTGAGTGTTAATATCAAACAAGTCTTTGCATCCGATTATCTCTTGAGCCTTATCAATACCTTCTTCGGTTAAAATAACATTTTTATTCTTTTCATCAACTTCGTAATCTTTAAGTTTTTCGAGTTGTGGTGCAACTTTTGCCATCAAAGTATATGTATCAGCAGATTTTTCAACCCTACCGCTTATGATTAATGGTGTTCTGGCTTCATCAATCAAAATACTGTCAACTTCGTCAATAATTGCATAGTTGAACGGACGTTGTACTAATGCTTCTTTTGAAGATGCCATGTTATCTCTTAAGTAATCAAACCCAAATTCGTTATTAGTACCGTAAGTGATATCGCAAGCATATGCTGCACGTTTGCGGTTAAATTCATCTGCATCGTGCTGATTTGAAAGAATTACACCAACTGTTAATCCTAAAAATTTGTATATTTGCCCCATCCATTCGCTATCACGTTTTGCAAGATAGTCGTTAACAGTTACAACATGAACACCTTTTCCTGTTAAAGCGTTTAAGTAAGCGGATAATGTTGCTACAAGAGTTTTACCTTCACCGGTTCTCATTTCTGCAATATGTCCGTTATGAAGAAAATACGCACCGATTAATTGAACATCAAAGTGGCGCATGTTAAGTACACGTTTACCTGCTTCACGAACAGTGGCAAAAGCTTCCGGTAAAATTTTATCAAGCGCTTCCTTTTCTAAAATTTTATCAGCTTTTGGGTTATCAGAAGTGGGACGTTTTGCTAGAATCTGTTTAAACTCATCTGTTTTTGCTCTTAATTGTTCGTCTGTAAGCTTTTCAAATTCAGGTTCTAAGGCATTTATATGGTCTATGATTCCCATTATATTTTTAACTTTTTTTTCGTTTGGATCACCCATTAACTTTAATAAAAAACTAATCATTACATATCCTCTCCAATTGAAAACATAATAACACGAATAAATTTAGCGGTAAAGAATTTACAACAATATTACCCGATTGAGTATAATGTTTGTGTTAAAATTTATTCCAGAGAGGAATAAAAATATGATTAAATTTGGAACAGACGGTTGGAGAGCTATTCTTGATGACGGTTTTACGGCAGAAAACGTTGAACGTGTTACTCTTGCTATCGGAAAATATGTTTATGAAACATTTGGTTATCAAAAAGAAATTTTAGTAGGCTATGACCCAAGAAATAAAGCTGATGAATTTGCTCTAATGTGTGCTGAATTACTTTATCAAAAAGGATTTAGTGTAAAATTATCAGAAAAAGTTGTTCCGACGCCGATTTTAGCTTTTAACGCAAAGCATCTAAATGCTTGTGCAATTATGTTTACCGCTTCTCATAATCCGCCTGAATATTTAGGCATGAAGTTTATTCCTGATTATGCCGGTCCTGCAACAAGCGAAATTACTGATAAAATTGTTGCAAACTTAGATTGCGAGTACCCTTTTGGAAAAGAAGGTAAATATGAAAAAATCAACTTCATGCCGGCTTATTATGAGCATCTTAAAACTTTAGTAGATTTTGATAAAATAAAAGGCTTGAAATCAAATATAATTTTTGACGGTTTATATTCTGCTTCAATAGGCTATTTTGACAGAATTTTGGATGATAACGAAATAAAATACAATTCAATTCATATGGAACACGATACTAATTTTGGTGGTGGTATGCCTGATCCGAAACCAAAATACTTAAAAGAATTAATTGAAAAAGTTAAAGCAGAACCCAATTCAATCGGGCTTGCTAATGACGGTGATGCAGATAGATTTGGTATTATTAATGAAAATGGCGAATATGTTTCACCAAATGAAATTATTGCGATTTTGCTTAAATATCTAAAAGAAAAAGGCTTTGAAGGTTCTGTGGTCAAAACTGTGGGTTCCAGCTTGTTAATAGATAATGTTGCAAAAAAACTTGGAGTAAATGTTATTGAAACAGCCGTAGGTTTTAAGCATGTCGGTGAAGCCATGCGTTTAAATCAAGTTATTGTAGGTGGTGAAGAATCAGGTGGTTTAAGTATTTTGGGTCATATTCCGGAAAAAGACGGTTTAATAGCTAACTTGCTTGTGCTCGAAGCAATGGCGAATTCTAATAAAAAATTATCAGAACTTCAAGATGAAATTTACGAAATTGCAGGATGTAAATTCTATACAGACAGAATTGATATAAAAAAATCTGAGTCTGATGAGATTAGAGAAACTTTAAACTTGTTTAAAAACTTAAAAAATATCGGAGATTTTTCGATAACCGATATGGATACAAAAGACGGTGTGAAATTAATGCTTGGTGAAAATACAAAAATCCTTGTTCGTCCGAGCGGTACAGAGCCTCTTTTGAGGATATATTTTGAAGCAGAGTCTATTGAAAAATTAGAGATTTTAAAAAAAGATATTGATAAAATTGTTATATAGCTGGACATAAAAGAAAAAATAGTATAAAATTATATATTATTAAGAGAGGAAGATTAATGCCAAACAAAGATATGATGCCTATTGAGGTAATAATTTTAACAGAAAATAGTGATATTAAAGGTACGGTTTATGTATCAAAAAATGTTTCTTCAAACAGACAAATAACCGAGTTGTTGAATAATAATGACAGACGTTTCTTGGCTGTTACAAACGTTGAGATTTATGCTAAAAATTCAAATCAACCACCAAGAAGATATGAGTTTTTAGAAATTCATATGGATAGTATTTTAATGGTACATCCAACATCTCAAGCGTTGTTTAAAGAAAGTCCTAAAACTCAGGAAGATATTGCGAGATTTAGAGAACTTAGAGCAAAATTAAACCAAACAAAACCATTCTAATAAAAATAAAAATTCAAAAAAGGCTATTCAAATTTATGAATAGCCTTTTTTATTTGTTATAATTTAATCGTTTTTACTATTTTTTATTTTCTTTTCCGCTTCTGCTTTTCTTTGATTTGATTCTTCGAATTTGTTTTTGAAGAATGTTGCCATCGGTGTTGCTATAAGCGGAACGATAATCCTTTTTGTAATAACTTGCATACCAACAAGTGCGGAAATGATACTTAAACCGTTTTTAGCAGCAGCCTTATTCTTTTCCATCATGCTGACAAAATCTTCATACTTAATCTTGTTTGAAAGTTGTTTGTAGGTTTCTTTATAAATTTTTTCATTGAAATATTTAGGACCTAATTTGTTATCAAAAACTTTGTTAACAACTTTTGTAATAGCGATACCTACAATTGATTGTAAGCTTACATTCAAAATACCGTTTGCTAAGTCTAAGCCTGCAACGAATTCTCTTTGATCATCAGGGATTCGTTTGTTATTTCTGGATTGAGTAACGTAATATGCACAGTTTACGCCGTCTTTTGTTAAGTTAGAAACGGTTGCAATTGCTACAGCGGTTCCGGCTGCAGCATTAGGGTTAGTAAGCCATTTACCTGCTGCTGAGTTTAAAAATTTGTTTGTAAAATCAGGAATCTTAGTCATCGTCTAATCCTCCCAATTCTTCCATTAAATCTTCCAAATCATCTATATCATCAACCTCGGTTTTGTCGGAAACAGTTTGTTCAATAGGTTGAAGGATTGGTTTAGGGTCGTTTCTATGAATCCATTTTGTAATAGATGGCATAATTTTTTCCATAACTCTCGGATATGCCCAGTTTAATAATCCGCAAGAGAATGGCAAAGTAGCTAACGATACCAAAATACCCAGCTCATTTTTATATGTCTTAAATACTTTTTGGGCGTTTGCAGTATTTACTCTCAATAATTTCTTAACTTTTACGTTATGAAGTATTTCATCGTATGTTTTTCCAAGGTTTTTAACAGAACTAAACGGTTTAAGATTTTCGGATTCTTCATAAAGCTTCATTGTTTCTAATTTATCTAAAATACTTTTTTGAATCTCTTTCTCTTTATCATTGTTGATTGCTTTTGCTGAAATAAATTCAATTGCCTCGTCTATATTTGTATATTTTTTAGCTAATTCTCTAATTTCAAATTTTGCTTTGCTCTCGACCTCTAAAGCATTTTCAATATTTTTTATCGCTCGATTTCTAATCTCTTCAGGCTGGATTTTTTTCTTCAGAAGTTTTTCGACTTTACGTTCCTTCATTCCGACGAACTCAGCCTCATGTGTCGCTCGATATTCTTTGCCAAGTTGTTTTCTGGCATCATTTAAAGCATCAATGTCTACTAAACTGTCTATTGTAACATCTTTGCCTTTCATTTCGTTACGCAATTTTGCAAGCATTCTTTTTTCAGCAATGATTTGACGAGTTTCAACTTCAGCTTTAATTTGCTCTTTATCAAATTCAGGGTGTTCAAGTTTAACAATGCGTTTTAAATAACCTTTATCAGGCATTGCACGTAAATCTGCTCTGTCAAATCCGCCGGTGCTGGCTTTTTTAGCTATCCAATTATTATAAGCCTTGTTTACACTAATTTGAGCGGCAACTGCAATAATTGCGGATATTGGTTGACGCATTGCAGAATACCATTTGGTTTCAGGTGTTTCTTTTGAGAACGGATTTCCTGCAATAAAAATTGGCGCAACAACCGCTGTTCCGCCTGCAGTAACTAAAGTATTCATAATTTCGCCGTCATTTTTGCCTAAATATATTAAAGCATTTGGAAGTTTTTTCATGTGTTTGGCAACTTCTTCATTAAGCTTATTCACATTAGGCTTAGCTTGAAACGCAGGCTTACTTCCGGTTTCCGCCGCAATCTGATTATTTGCTACATTTGTTGACAAATAAACTTTCATAATACACCACTAATCTTTTATATATTTAAGGTTGACCTTCTATATATATAAACTGATTATCCTACAAAAATTTGCTAAAATCTAACATTTTATTAAGAAATGTAAAGATTTAAAAATATGCTTATATCGAGTTTATAATACTTAATAAATTCCGCACCATGATTGACATTGAATCATGTTCATTCTACTATTAGGTTACTCTAGTCGAAATTTCTGCCGGATTTGACGGCTCAGAGGGTGGGATAAAAGGTCCCAGCTGAAATAAGGACTACAAGTTTAAAGTTTTTATGGAAGCAAAGACTTGTTTATCGCCACAAAAGCCGAAAGTTTGAAATTTGTTTAATAGTTTTAATCACTTGATTACTTAATTATTTAATCATTTTTTTAAATTAGGCTGAAGTAGAACTATAAAATAGGTAAAAGGAGAAAAACATGCCTACAATTAACCAGTTAGTGCGTTCTGAACGTAAAAAACTAACAGACAAAACCAAATCACCGGCTCTTATGGATTGTCCACAAAGACGCGGTGTTTGTACAAGGGTTTACACAACAACCCCTAAAAAACCAAACTCAGCATTAAGAAAAGTTGCCAGAGTTAGACTTACTAACGGATTTGAAGTAACTTCATACATCCCTGGTATCGGACACAACTTACAAGAACACAGTGTTGTTCTAATCAGAGGCGGAAGGGTAAAAGACCTTCCGGGTGTAAGATATCACATCGTTCGTGGTACTTTAGATACAGCAGGTGTTGCTAACAGAACACAAAGCCGTTCTAAATATGGTGCTAAGAGAGCTAAAGGAGGTAAGAAATAATGTCTAGAAGATCTAAACCGGAAAGAAGAATTCCTGTAGCTGACCCTATTTATAACAGTGTTGACGTATCTAAATTTATCAACCGTGTTATGAGACGTGGTAAAAAATCATTAGCAGAAAGAATTTTCTACGCTACAATTGAAAGAATTAAAGAAAGAACAAACGAAAATGGCTTGGAAATTTTCCAAAAAGCGTTAACAAATGCAACTCCATTATTGGAAGTAAAAGCTAGACGTATTGGTGGTTCAACTTACCAAGTGCCTATTGATGTTAAACCTGATAGAGGTTTTGCTCTTGCTTCTTCTTGGTTAATTGCAGCTGCTAAAAACAGAGGCGGAAAATCATTCGTTGAAAAACTTACTAACGAATTAATCGATGCTTCAAACGGAACCGGTGCAGCATGTAAAAAACGTGAAGACACTCACAGAATGGCAGAAGCTAACAAAGCGTTTGCTCATTACAGATATTAATATTTTAATTAATATAGTTTTAAACAGGTGGTTCAAGATATTGAACCACCTGTTTTTTAATATTTGTAACAATTTTGTAAAATTTATTAAAGTTATTACACAAAACTGCCGTTATATAAATTAAGGTGAAAATATGATTATTAACGGTAAGATAGTAGATTTTAGACAACTGGCTGAAGAACTTAATCTTGAAGATTTACAACTTGGTAACGACAAAGAGTTACTAAGTATATTTTCACAGTTTGATGATGGTGATAAAAAATTAAATAAAAAAGAGTTGGAAAAAATATTTAATGTATTTCAAAGTCTTGATAATCAAGATGATGGCTATGAAGGTTTGTTAACAAGAGGAGAACTAGAAGTTGGTGCGACAAAACTTGGAACAAACAGAAATGTCTTAATAAAATTTATTGAAAAAGTAACCGGTGCTAATACAAAATTTTTGGCAAGCTCGATTGTTAATCAAATAAAAGATGCTAGCTGGTTCCGCAATACAGAGAAAGTTTTATCTAAAATTAACAAAAATAATGTTATGGATATTATTGATGAATATGACAAGCAAACAAATGAATCTTTGGTTGACGGCATTGACCAAGAAGCTTTTCTTGATATTAATGATGTAAAAAAATATATTTGTAAACCTTTAGCTGATTGTGCTAAAGAATTTGGAATTGAGTTCGATTATGAGAATATTGATGATTTAAGCGCTTTAAAAAGTCTTATTAATAAAACAAAAGAGGATATAAAAACTAAGACTTCAAATGTTTGTCAAACAGTTGTAACAGAAGAAAACGGTTATATTCATGAAAAAGAGATTATCAATTTTAATGGTAAAAGAACAGAAGCAGAGTTAATTAAAGATGAAAATGGCAAGTTATTAACTGACACTTTGACAAGTTATACAGAAAGTGAAAGCGGTGTTGTAACAGTTGCAACAAAAAAAATAAGTTATTTTAAAAACAATTATAAAGAATTAAATTTAAGTTATCAGTATTCCCAAACAGGTATAGAAGATTATATTATAAAAAACTCATATGGTAATAAGTTTAAAAATATTCGTGCACTTAAATCGAAAGATCCTGCAAGTTGTACGCAAGAAGAACAAAAATTAATTAAACAATTTGATGATTTGATTAAATATGTAATAGAAGTTGGTAATGAATACGGCGTTGACCCTAATTTTATTGTTGCTATTATTCATCAAGAAACAACGTTTGACGGAATGAGTGAAAGAGTAACTGGCAACAGTGGTAAAGGTTATATGCAAGTAACAGGCGCACCTATCAGAAACTATTTGGGTTGCACAAAGGCTGATTATAAAAATAATATTTATGTTTACAAAGAAAAATATAAAGATCAAATTTATGGCCATGAAATGAAAGAGCTTTTAAAATCAAGAGGTTTTGACCCAGATAAAGCTACTAATGACAAAGAAAAAGAAAGATTGGCTAAAGATATTTTAAATTATTTAATTAAGAATAAAGATGCAGATTTTAATATTAGATTGGGAGCATTAATTTTAAGAGATTACCAAAATGATATAACTAATGATAATGGTAATATTAAGGAAACTGCATTTGATTATAACGGTAACCCTGTTTTGCAAGATAAGTATTCCAGAGAAGTTAGAGATTATTACAATACAATACGAAAAGATAGTATTCCTGAAGAAGAAAGAGTAGATACAACTTATAAACATACGATCAATAAATATGACAAGATTCTTAAAGAATAGATATGCTATAATAATTAGTATCTATGTCAAATGTTTTAGGAAAGATACACTCTATAGAAACTTGCGGTACTGTTGACGGTCCCGGAATTCGTTTTGTAGTCTTTTTCCAAGGCTGTCCTATGCGATGTTTGTATTGTCATAATCCTGACAGTTGGAATTTGAGTTCTGAAAATCTATATTCTGTTGAAGAAATTTTAGAACAATATGAAGGCGTTAAGGAGTTTTGCAAAGGAGGAATTACCGTAACAGGTGGCGAACCTCTTGTGCAGATAGATTTTTTGACAGAACTTTTTAGACAAGCTAAGGGAAAAAATATTCATACTGCATTGGATACTTCAGGAATTTTATTTGACAAAAATAATACTAATAAAATTGACGAACTTTTAAAATATACTGATTTAGTGCTTTTAGATATTAAACATATTGATAATGAAGAGCATATAAAGCTTACAAAGCATTCGAATAAAAATGTTTTAGAATTTGCTCAATATTTATCGGAAAATAATATCCCTGTTTGGATAAGGCATGTTGTTGTTCCTGAAATAACCTATAAAGAAGAATATTTAACTCAATTAGGCGAATTTCTTGCTTGTTTGAAAAATATTAAAGCGTTGGATGTTCTTCCATATCACGATATGGCAAAGAGTAAATACAAAGAATTGGGATTGGATTATCAACTGGAAAATATTCCTCAATTAACAAAAGATGAAGCCATAAATGCAAGAAACATTATTGTAAAAGCTATAAAACGAACAAAACAAGCCTAAGTAAAGAATATATAAAGGCTTGTAAAAAATATGCTAAACTAGAGATATACAGAATAGTGGTTAGTTTTATAGGAGAGGAAAAATATGATGATACCTATTTTAGATTCAAAAAGACAATACGCAAAAATTGGTGCAGAAGTTGAAAAAGCAGTTTGTGAAGTTCTTCGCTCAGGCTCTTATATTTTAGGACCAAATTGTAAAGCGTTAGAAACAGAACTTGCAAAATACATAGGTTGTAACTATACAGTAACACTAAACTCAGGTACTGACGCTCTACACCTAGCTCTTAGAGCTTTAGATATAGGTGCTGGAGATGAAGTTATTACAACAGCATTTACTTTTGTAGCAACAACAGAAGCAATTGGTATCGTTGGCGCTCATCCTGTATTTGCAGATATTAATCCGGATACATTTAATATTGACCCGGCAAGTATTGAAGCAGCAATTACTCCTCGTACAAAAGCAATTATACCTGTTCATTTATATGGTCAACCTTGTGATATGGATGCAATTATGGATATTGCAAAACGTCATAACTTATACGTTATTGAAGATTGTTGCCAAGCAATTGGTGCATTATATAAAGGTAAAATGGTTGGTACATTCGGTGATATCGGATGTTTCAGCTTCTATCCAACCAAAAACTTAGGTGGTATGGGTGATGGCGGTTTAATCTCCGTAAACTCAGAAAATCTTAAAAATAGAATTATTGCTTTAAGAAACCATGGTGGTGCAGTTAGATATTATCACGATGAAATCGGTGTAAACTCTCGCCTTGATGAAATTCAAGCAGCTATATTGAGAATTAAATTAAACTATATTGACGAATGGAATTCTGCAAGACGTGATCATGCAAAAACTTATAACGAATTATTTGCAGGCTGTGCTGATGTTATTACACCATCAGAATTAGATGATACATATTGTGTTTATCACCAATATACTGTAAAAATTCCTAACAGAGATAATATTCACAAGATGTTGCAAGAAGCAGGAATTGGTGCAATGCTTTATTATCCTGTACCTTTACACTTGCAAAAAGTTCATTCACATCTTGGATTTACTAAAGGTATGTTACCTCATACTGAAAAGAATACTGAGCTTGTTATTTCGCTTCCAATGTTCCCTGAATTGACATTAGAAGAACAAAAAACAGTTGCATCAACATTGATTAGCTGTATTGAAAAATCAAAAGCATTAGTATAATTTTAAATTTTCATGCAAAAAGCCGGTTTTTAAAAACCGGCTTTTTCTATTTATTATTAAATCATTAATATTTGTAACAATCTTTCAAAATAGATTAAAGTTTCAAGAAAATTTGCCGATATATTTATTACCAAGACTAAAGGATGTGTGTGTCATGACAGGTAATATTAATCCGGCGAGTAATCATTTTCGTATAAGTATTGCGATTGATTATGAATACCAACAAATTATAAAAAGGCTTGAACAATATGGTATTAAACCCAGTGGAAATAAATACCATGACAAAATGGTTTTGCATAGAATTGAACTTCAAGAAGCTAAAAACGAAAACTGTGTAACTAATAAATTTTTAACTGTAACCCAACAAGAACAGCAAAGAATACAAGATAAGAAAAAAGAAAAAAAGAAGGAAATAAACCCTGAAATTGATTACGAGAGTGCTAAAGGTCAAAAAATACTAGGTGAACAAATTATGCTTGCAATTCAGATGAAGGAGGAAGAAAAAAAACGAATTGCCCAAAAAGATAAAGAAGAAAGAATTAAACAAGCAAAATTTGAAGAAAAATTAGAAGATGAAGAAAGGATTGCTCAAAAAGCGATTGAAGAGGCTGATAACGATTTGCATAAAAAAGTTCGTGATATAAATCCGTTTTTACAGTAAATAAAGAAAAGCAGATATTTTAAAAAGTGTTTTTATGCAATAATATTTGCATGGTTAGAGAATTTGATTTTTATATTGTACCAACACCGATTGGAAATATTCAGGATATAACGCTTAGGGCAATAGAAATTCTTAAAAGCGTTGATTTGATTGCTTGTGAGGATACTCGTGTTACTCAAAAACTCTTAAATCATTATGAAATTAAGACAAAATGTATTTCTTATCATAAATACAATGAGTGTGAACGAGTAGAATTTTTCTTGAAAGAATTATCAGAAGGCAAAAAAATAGCACTTGTTTCTGATGCCGGTACACCTTTGATCTGTGATCCCGGTGAGATTATTGTTTCGGCATTAATAGAAGCCGGTTATTCGATAACATCATTACCCGGAGCTTGTGCTGTAACAACATTTTTATCAGAAATCCCAAGAAATGGCGAGCAGTTTACCTTTATCGGATTTATACCAAGAACAGAAAACCAGATAACAGAAGTTGCAAAGAAATATGCAGGAAGTGATTTTGTTTTCTATGATTCACCCGAGCGAATTTTAAAAACATTAAAAATTATTCAAAAGGTTAGAGGTGAAGTTAAAATAGCACTTGGACGAGAATTATCAAAATTGTTTGAAGAAGTTGTTGTAAATAATATTTCAGAAGTTATAAAGCATTTTGAAACAGGTATAAAAGGCGAAATTGTTTGTATGGTTTATGCCGATAAAAAAACAGACGATTTTGAAATGGAATTTAGAATAAAAGAGCTTAAATCTAAAGGATATAAGGATAAGGATATCTCGATTATATTATCAACATTATTCAAATATAATAAAAATGAAGTTTATAAAAAAAGCCTAGAGGGGTAGGGGTAGGGGTAAATGTAAGGGTTGGTTGGTGAAAACTACTAACTTCCGGTCATCTTTGAGGGCAAATGTAAGGGTTGGTTGGTGAAAACTACTAACTTCCAGTCATTATTGAGGGTAAATGTAAGGATTGGTTAGTGAAAACTACTAACTTCCGGTCATTATTGAGGGCAAATGTAAGGGTTGGTTGGTGAAAACTACTAACTTCCGGTCATCTTTGAGGGTAAATGTAGGGGTTGGTTGGTGAAAACTACTAACTTTCAGTCATCTTTGAGGGCAAATAAAAAAGCTGGTCGGTAAGACTACAAGCCTAAATAGTACTGTTTTAAAATACTTCAGTATACTTGTAACAGTTTGTAAACATTTGTTATAAAATCCTAAAGTTTTTTCAAAAAATGCCGATATATATAATACGGCAGATAGATAGATTTTGGAAAGGACAGTCAGGATATGTTGAAGAAAATTTTAACCCCGTCGAGTAATACATTTAGCGGAGTTGAGTTTATATTAAGAGGAGCAAAGAAACGCCGAGCCATGGCGATTTCGAATGCTGTAGCCGTAAATGCCGAAACAGGCGTACAGGTGAAACTACAGGCTGTGAAGTAACGGGACTTGAACGTTAAGTAAGAATGGCTGAGAGTAATTAAAATAGCTGATATTTTATCAGCTATTTTTTTAAGAATAAATAAAATTTTGAAAAATAATATATTTGTGTTATTATAAATAATGTCGCTAAGGAAACGTGGCCGAGTCGGCTTAAGGCGGCACCCTGCTAAGGTGTTGTGTGGGGTAACCTGCACCGAGAGTTCGAATCTCTCCGTTTCCGGATTTTAAAAGGATTTCAGAAAACTTCTGAAATCCTTTTTTGTATTTTTTTGTGTATTTTGTTAATGCAATTAAACTTTCGGTTTGAGAAGAAAGAACAGTAAGTTTGAGAAATATTTTGGTGCAAAAAATTGCACCCTACCGGCTAAACCTAGGGGTAAATATATAAATAGTATTTTTATTTTTGAAATTTTACTGAGATATAACATATGTTTTAAATTCGTTGATACAATTTTCAAAAGCAATTTCTTTAAATATAATATTTTTACAAATTGATTTATATTTTCTTCTTTTGTTTCTATCAAATTTTTTATCAATAACTACAACATTTTTATTTTCCATATCAACTCTATTAAAGAGGGCTTTTATATTATAGTCTGCATCTGGGAAAGAATACCCGATAAAAATTATGTTTTTTGCACTTCTTAAATCATATAAAGCTTTAAAATAAAGTTCTTTTAGTATACTATTTTTAAAATTTTTATTATAAGTGGGTGGAACAATGAGTACATCGTATTTACAGTTGTCTAATGGACACTTTGCGACTTGTTTACTTAAACCGAAGAACTCTGGTTCTTTAAGAATTCCATTATCTAAATTATATTTAGCGTGAATAAAAGGTGTGTATAAAACTTTATTGCAATTACTGCAATATAGCCAATCGATACTTCCGTGTAATTTATATACATTTATGATTTGCGAATAATTTTCATTTTCGTTAGGTTTGTCCCAGCAATAGAATGGATTAATTCTTTTTGAATAATCATCATAATAATTTGCAAAATCAATATTATAATCAAGTAAACAATTTTGAATGTATAAACTTTCAAAGGATTCAAAAAAACAAGAGTCATAGTTTGTTGTTATAATTGAAATTTTGTGGTTTAAATTAAATAATTCTTGCCAAAATTTATCATATATTTCAAAGGCTTTCTTATCATAGGTATCTAACTCTATAACTCCAAAAATAAGTTGTGTCAAAATCTGCCATATATCCTTTAATTTGTTAATATGATATTTTGAATTTAAATTTTCACCTTGGCTTATAAAAAAATCTAGAAAAGAGTATATTTCTTCAATTGTAGGGAAGTTTTTACAATTCTCAGTGTAATTAAAATTGTCTTTTAAAAAATCAATAAAAATTTTACCAATTTTACTCTCTTTAATTTCACTATTAGTTGGTAGGGTGCATTGCAATGCACCTTTTTGATATCAAAATTCCCAAATAGGACTTTTTAGGGACATTGCTAAAACTCCCTCACCTTAGGGAGAGGGGTGGGGTGAGGGGGCGGTTTTAATAAATTCAAAGTCCATCAAAAGACCGTTTTGGTCCAGTTTGGATTGGTAAACTTCCGACTGTTTAAAATCGGCAAGAACTGGATTGCTTCGGACTTACGCCCTCGCAATGACGAAAAAGACTAGACCATTTACATATGATAATAAAAGTTGATAGTATAAGTGATTATCCTAAAATTATCTATTCAATGAAGTATTATTTTTCAAAACACATTAAGGTAGAAAAAATAAGTTTATCAGAAAGTAAAATTAAAAAAGGCGAAAAATGTGTATGGCAAAGAAGGTATTGGGAACATACAATAAGGAATGAACAAGATTTTAATCGACATTTAGATTATATACATTACAATCCGATTAAACATAATTTAGTTAAATCATCAAAAGATTATAAGTATACAACATTTCAAAAATTTGTTAAATTAGGTTTTTATGAAGAAAATTGGTGTAATTTTGAGGATAAAAACAAAATTGCAGATTTAGATTTTGAATAATTTTGGTGGGAATGAATTTTAAATTATATCAAAGGTACAAGTTTATAGCATTTCCCACCCTACCAACTCTACCAGCTTAGTTGATGGAAAATGTCATATAAGTTTAAAATTTTAGCGAAAAATTTTCCATAATATAGTCATTACACACATAAAAAGAATTAATTCTACACCTACAACAAAAGAGATAATATTGTTGCTTGTTCCCATATTAAAAAGATAATTGCTTAAAGGTATTATAATAAAAAGATTAAGCATAAATAGAATAAAAATGATTAAAGAAAATATAAACCCTTTGGGAGAGAACATGCTACCTAATAAACCGGATTTGTATAATTTTTTAATTTTTGTTTTTCGGGAAAAATTAGTTTCTAAGTCTTCTGACATAACGTAATTAATTTCAAAAAACTTTTCTAATTCTTTTATTTGGTTATGTTGAATAGGTATAGAAAATGATAAATCATTGTCAGTCCAAAATTTGATAGAGTCACTTTCGCTTCTACTTGTTGTAAGTTCAACATTTACATACTTTATTTGGCTAAAATGAATTATTTTATCTTTGTATTCTTGACCGTTATTTGAGGTAGCATTATAACTGACTATTCTTTTTTCCGTATCAATTTTTACATCTAAAACATCAAAAGAATTTTTATAAAAAGAAATAAATGTCGCCATAAAGCCTGCAAATGTCATAAAAATAAAAAGCCAAAATAAGTATATTCGTTCGCTATAAAATGTAACTAAAGAGAGAGTCCCAAAAAATATTATGCTCCCAATACAAGCTAATCTATTTGATTTTATAGAATTATATTTTATTATCATATGGCGAATCTCTTATTTTCAGGTTGATTATAGCATAAAAAAATGGATTCAAGAAGTAATCGCAACACAAACGCCTCAAATTTATTAAAATAGCTAAAGAAAGGAGCTAGCTATGTAGGATGCAATTTATTGCATCTAAATTAATCAGGTTTACTATTCTTTATTCTCAAATTGAGTGTTAAATAACAGTAGGTAGGGTGCAATTTATTGCACCACAATAATTATCAAATCCCCTGTTCTTTCTTCTCAAACCGAGTGTCAAAATACAAAGACGATCCCCAGTCAAAGTTCATAGATGATTTAAACAACAAAAGACTTCCGTTATTGGAAGTCTTTTTGTTTAAAATTTGGGCCCGGAGGGATTCGAACCCACGACCAAAGGATTATGAGTCCTCTGCGCTACCGCTGCGCCACAGGCCCGTGGCGAAAAATATTAACTTGTCATTTGCCTTGTGCCTGTGTCTTGCGCTAGCGGGGTGCTTCGCACCAGCGCTACCTTACCTCTCTGAAAATCCTCAACGGTTCGGATTTTCATCGGCAGAGTGCCACAGGCCCGTGGCATAAATATTAACTTGTCATTTGCTTTGTGCCTGTGTCTTGCGCTAGCGGGGTGCTTCGCACCAGCGCTACCTTTCCTCTCACAAAACCTGACATTTAGTCAGCTTTTTTCTAACAAGCGGAGTAGATCTATGTATTATATAAAACTCAATTTACCCCTGAGGCAGAGTGCCACAGGCCCGTGGCATAAATATTAACTTGTCAAAACCCTACGAAATTGTCTTCGTACCAAACCATACTAGCAAGTAAATAGAAAAAAATCAAGACTTACACACAAAAAACTTTTCTCTATCTGAATGTCATAATAACTACTATTTGTGTTATTATGTAAATGTAATAGTTAGAGGGATCCGCCTCCGGTTGGGTAAACGTATTCAATATCAGTTGAATAGAAATGGAAGTAAATCGTTTTTATACCATTTTATTTGCCCCACCCCAAAGGATAGAAAGAGAAAAAAATGGAAAAAGACAACGAAACTTTGAGCGTGCTTAGGCACTCTTGCTCACACATCATGGCACAAGCTGTACAAAAGCTATTCCCACAAGCAAAGTTAGCTATAGGACCGGCTACAGACAGCGGTTTTTATTATGACTTCGATTTGACAGACGGTTATGCTTTTACTCAAGAAGATTTAGTGAAAATCGAAGATGAGATGAAAAACATCATTAAACAAAATCTTACTTTTGAAAAATATTTTGTTGAAGATGTTGATGCCAAAATTGCCGAATTTAAAGCTGACGGCGAAATCTACAAAGCGGAGCTTTTGGAAGAACACAGGAATGACAATCCGACTCTTTATTTAACAAAGGATAAAGACGGAAATGTTTTATTCAACGACCTTTGTGCAGGGCCTCATATTCCAAATACTTCATACATTAAAGGTAATGCAATTAAGCTTCTGAAAGTTGCAGGAGCTTACTGGCGTGGTAACGAAAAAAACAAAATGCTTCAAAGGATTTATGCTACTGCTTATTGGAATAAAGAAGATTTACAAGCATATCTAACTTTCTTGGAAGAAGCTGAAAAGCGTGATCATAGAAAGCTCGGAACTCAATTAGATTTATTCTCAACTCGTGAAGAAGTTGGTGGCGGTTTAGTTTTATGGCACCCAAATCTTGCTATTGTAAGAGAAGAAATCGAAAATTATTGGAGAAGTGAACATAGAAAACGTGGTTATGTTATTGTTAATACTCCACAAATTGCTAAATCTAAGTTATGGGAAATATCAGGACACATGGATCATTACAAAGACAATATGTTCTTTGTTCAGAAAGACGAAGATTCTGATGAACAATTCGTAATTAAACCGATGAACTGTCCATTCCATATCATGATTTATCAAGCAAACAGATATTCATACCGTTCATTACCTTTAAGAATGGCTGAATTAGGTACTGTTTACAGAAAAGAAAAATCAGGTGCTTTGGCAGGTTTAACTCGTGTTCAAGGTTTCACTCAAGACGATGCACACATTTTCTGTACACCTGAACAATTGGTTGATGAAATCAATGAAATTATTGATTTTGTTGCTGATACAATGGCAATATTTAAAATGGATTTTGAAGTTGAACTTTCTACTCGTCCTGAAAGCTATGTAGGTGAGCTTGAAAACTGGGATAAAGCAGAAGCCGGTTTAAAAGAAGCTATGAACAGACGTGGAATGGTTTACGAAATCAACGAAGGTGATGGCGCATTCTATGGACCGAAAATCGATTTTAAAGTTAAAGACGCTTTAGGCAGAACTTGGCAGTGCGCTACAATCCAACTTGATTTCAACTTGCCTGCAAGATTTGATATCAAATACCAAGATAAAGACGGCTCGATGAAAACACCTATAATGCTTCACAGAGTTGTATTTGGTTCTATGGAAAGGTTCCACGGTATTTTAACAGAACATTATGCAGGTGCTTTCCCAACTTGGTTGGCACCGACTCAAGTTGCTATTGTACCGATTTCTAATGAAAAACATATTGATTTTGCAGAAGCTGTTTACAAAAAAATGCGTGCTGAAGGTATAAGAGTAAGACTTGATGACCGTTCGGAATCAATGAATTACAAAATTAGAGAATCTTTACAAGACAAGAAGATTCCTTATGTTTGTGTAATCGGTGATAAGGAAATCGAGGCAAATTCAGTAGCAGTTCGTAAACGTGGTGTTGGTCAAGTAGGAACAATTAACGTTGATGAATTTGTTGAAAATATCTTGAAAGAAATTAAAGACAGAGCATAGTTTATGTCTAATTAAAAATAAACTGAACAGAATAAGGTGCGTCTATTAGATGCACCTTATTAATATATTTTGGATTTCTTTTACATAAATTTACAAAAAGGCAATTTTATATTGTTATTTAACTTTATATATAAAAGAGTTAAAGGAGTATAAAATGACTTGTAAATTTTGGTTAAATGCGATTTCTGTTAATAATATATCTTCGGAAGTTGATAAAAATTACTATCAATCTGATGTTAATTTTACAAACGCAAAAAAACAAACTTTTGCTAGTCCAGCTATTTTTGGCGAGGAAGTTTGTGTGAAAGTTTCTGATAAAGAAGCTTCGATTAAAGATTTGCAAGCCAGAGATATTTTAGCAAAATATATAAGCGGTGTTTCAGGATACAATAATATTCTTGGTTCACCAATGGAACTTGCTTTTATTAACTCTAATTCTGATGACTTTTTGGAAAAAGGTTTTGTTGAACGTGAAGGAAAGTCGTACAAGAATTATTTATTTGATACTAATAGGTCAGACGGCAATATCTCAATGCCAACACTTCAAAAACTTGAAAACGGCGACGAAGTTTATGTTATTGGCACTCAGATGTTTGACAAATACGGAAATATCTATAAACAACCATAAATTTTTATTATTAACGTCCAAAAATTGTTGAAGAATGTGAATCTGTCCCACCGGTTTTAAGTATATCGAATTTTTCCATAAGAGGATCTAAAAGTTTTTTACCTTCATTCACATAATCCATATCCCAGTCGATATATTGGTAATTCCCTTCGACAGCTTCTATTTTATTTGTTTTAAGGAAATTAAAAAAATCTTCATTTAATTTATCAGGACAATAAATTGGATGTGCCCAAGATAAAATTCCGCCGGACGCAAGTATTGTTGGTATATCATCAATATTATTTTTTGAACTGAATCCGTGTGTCATTGGTTCAAGAGCTTTGTCAAAAGGGTTAAACCCTAAGCCGACAGCTTCAAATGCTGAATAAGGTTTCTTGTAGCCGTCAATTAGAAATTCACAACCTGCAACAAATCTAAAATTTTCATATTCTTTTGGTTTTTGGCTTATTAAAGCTATGGTTTCTTTAACGCTTTTTATTTCATTGTGGTCTGTAATTGCAGCACTAAAAGGAGGGAGTTCATCTTTGGATTTTCCTTTATAAAACATTTTATCTGACCAAGCTTTACACATCTCTAAAAAGAGTTTTGGCGTCAATTTTCCGTCAGAAGCTCTGGTGTGTATATGAAAATTAGCTCTAAAATTATCACCTGGAACATATTGAGATGGGTTTAGTTTTGTAATTATTTCTCTTGTTTCAACCGGTCCGGCAATTGATTCTAAATCTTCTATTTTGCAACTCAAATTGAATGTATCTTTCAAACCTTTTTGGATAGATTTTTTATAAGCCAAATCTGTCGGATGAAGATTTCCTCTTTTAAAATTTTGTTGCGACGATGTAATAGATAGGATTTTCATACAAAAATTTTAGCATAAATTGTTATAGTGAGTAAATAAACAAAAATAAAAAAGAAAATACCTATGCTCTTTTATTTAGTATGAAGCTTGTAGCGTGTAATTTATTGCACGGAATAAATAAACAAAATAAAAGAGGATGATTTTAAATCATCCTCTTTTATTTACGCCAGAGTTGACGAGTTTCGAACTTGGTTAATTATGAATGTTATTTAAGATACTTTTAAATCCAAGCTTAGTGTATACCCAAGTCCGTCTAAAATCTTCGAAATAGTTAGCAATGTTGGAGCTTTTGTTTTGCAGTGCAAAATATCAACAAGATTGGCTCTGTGCATTCCTATTTGTTCAGCAAATTGTTTAACAGTTGTTCTTGCTTTAATAACCTGTTCTAATGCTCTATAAAAAGCACTATAATCTCCGTCTTCAACATAAGCTAATATACTTTCTTTTAAATATAATTGCTGAAATTCAATATCTTGTAGTCTTTGGTTAATATAGTCATCATGTTTTATATTCATTCTTTGTTACTCCTATTTATATATTCTTCATAATATTTATTAGCTTTTTTAATTGTTTTTGTTTGGTCAGATTTATCGCTACCAGCAAGAATCAAAATTATTACATCCTCAAGTTCTTTAAAATAAATTCTATAACCACTACCGAAATGAAATCTAAGTTCTGATAATTGACTATTTTGAAGAGGCTTCCAATCACCCTTGTTTCCTTCAGCTAGTCTATCTAATCTTGTTAATATTTTAACTTGAAAAGTTGGACTGAGTTTTTCTAACCAATCAACATAAGGGCATTTCCCATCTTCAGTTGTATAGTATTCAATTTGTTTCATAATATTAGTGTAGCAAATTTGCCACACAAAGTCAATCGACTTTCTTATAAGGGGTAAATTAGTATTTTACAGTTATTTGTTTGGATTCAAGAAGTAATCGCAACACTAACGCCTCAAGTATAATAAAAACAATACAGAAAGGAGTTAGTTTGTAGCGTGCAATTTATTGCACGGAATAAATAAACAAAATAAAAGAGGATGATTTTAAATCATCCTCTTTTATTTACGCCTGCCGGATTGTCTTGACCTGTTCGCATTAAACGTGTCTACGGATTTTTGCTTCTTACCACTGCGCCTCGCGCTAAACGGCACCGCTCATACTTGCAGAAAATTCTGATTTATGCAAGTTGCTATGCAACTTATGCAAATCAAAATTTTCTGACGCGTATTTCGTCTCGCCTTCACTATGTTCAGTCGTGCCTCTGCTCGGCTTGTCGAACGCCAGCAGGGCTTTGCCCTGTGCGCACTAATCTAAACAAAGGCGTAAATAAAAAGAGGTCAAATTTATTGACCTCTTTTTATTTACGCCTGCCGCGATTGTCTTGCTCGTTCGCGTTTAACGGCAATTCCGCATTTTGCTTCAGTATTTTCAATACTTCGCAAAACTGCTCCAGCCTCAGCTCACTCGCGCTCGAACACGTAAGGACTTTGTCCTTGGCTATTTCTCGTCGCTGACACACAAAAATTAAATAGGATAGGAACTTTGTCCTATCCTATTTAATTTACGCCTGCCGCGATTCGAACGCGGGACCCTCTGCTTAGAAGGCAGATGCTCTATCCAGCTGAGCTACAGACGCTCGTTTGGTGCTCGGTAGTTAACCTCACTTAATTAAGATACCACATCAACTTTTTTTTGCAAGTATTCAGTTAATAATCAATATTAATTAAATCTTCAGTCGGTAATGATACTTGTAAATACTCTTTTCTTGACATTTTTTGAGATAATTCTTTAAAACAATTTTGGATTTTGCTTTCAGTAATTATCATAGGTATAACTCTGTCATCCGGATCAATAATACTTGATAATACATATTCCCTGCTGGTATTTGTTATTAACCGTGTTCTTTTTTTACCTAAAGTTTCAAAACCTAATGATTCATAAAAACTTTGTGCAACAGAAAGTTCCGGAAGTTCTGATTTTACAAAAACGTCTTTTAATCTATCTTGATTTAGGCTTCCGAAATATTCACCTACTAATGCCTTTCCGGTTCCTTTTATTTCTTCTTCACCTTTTGGTTTCCAAGTTGCCAACCAATCTATTTCACCTTCTTTTTTCGCACAGTTGTGTCGTGAAGAGTAATTAATTCCGCCGGTGCTTGCATCTTTTTTAGGAAGATTTCCGATTAATACTCCGCAAGGTTTTTTGTTATGCAAGGCAAAAAACATTTTTACCTTATCCAAAGCTTGCATGTCAGTAGATAAGGCAGCTTCTATTATTCCAAGTGCAGTTTCAACTATTGAATTTCTTGTACTATCCTTGCTTTCAGGATGAACTAACCAATTACATCTAAAATTATTAATAAACTCCGCATCTCTTTTTTCTAATTGTGTAATTACAATATTTGCGGGTTTATTTTCTGTAGCAGAAACGCATCTCCATTGTGATATTGGGATTGCTTTAAACGACGTACTATTACTATGGCTAGAAACTTTTAGCATAAAGAGATTTTACTATTATCTTAAAAAATATTCAACCCATTTTATCAAATCAGCAATCTCGTATGGTTTTGGTAAATACAAATCAGCACCGGAATTCAGTACCTCTGATTTATTGTGAAAGGTTGTTGTTACTATAAATTTTGTGTTAGTAAAATTAGGTTGTTTTTTTAATTCTTTTAATATTTCCAGCTCGGATAAATTTTCTTTACTATCAAAAATTATTATAGAAGGTTGCATACATTCATCTGTTCTCAATTCTTCTTGAACATCGTATCCGTGCAGTTCCAACGCTGTTCTAATCAAATATCTTAAAGAATCATCGTCTTCTTTTATGTACACATTTCTATTATTAAAATTTTCTATCACAGAATTTTCGGTGGTTAATTGCGCACGTTCTATTATATAATTTGAACCTTTTGGTATTTTTGCCAAAGATTTTATTGCAAAAAGTTTTTCCAACAAAATATCAACTGTCGGAATATGGTCAAAACCGTCAATAATACATCCTGCAAGTAGCGATACAAAATTAACTCTCATTCCTGCATATTTTTCACCTTTTAAAAGCATGTAACCTCTTTTTGCATCTGTTGCAGAATAGAATTTTGGTGCAACGGTATCAAAGGCAAAAGTTAAAAAATTAGCCAGTTTTTCAGCATTATATTTATTTGTTATAATTACAAATTTTGTATCGTCATATTGACCGATAAAATCTAATTCATTAAGTGCGGATTTTGCAATCGCAATGAATGTTTGAACAATTTTATCCGCTGCAAGTTCCGTATAAACTGCTTTATAATTTTCTAAATTTTCAATACTAAAAAACAGAACAGCTGAGTTATCGGAAGTTAGCGTTCTTTTTAGCGCACGTCTTACCAATTTTAAGTTTGGCAAAAGGGTTTTGTTGTCAAGATTGGATTCCACATCTCGTCTTAAGTGAGCTTTTATTCTTGACTTAAATTCTTCTATATTAACCGGTTCACTAATAAAATCATCCGCACCGTTTTCTAATACTTTAATTCTGTCATTAAAATCAGCTGATTTTGATAAAGCTATAATTACCGGTCTTATATTGTAAGTCAAAGCACGAATTTTTTGACAAAAATTTCCCAAACTTTCTTCAATACTATCAGAAACAATTATCATATCAGGCTCAAGATTTTGTAATAAAACCATAGCGTCTTTAAGTGTTTTAGCTATGACAACTGAAATATCTTGACCGTCAAGACTTTTTTTGTATTTTGTAGAAAGTTCTTTTCTTTTATCAATAATCAAGATTGTTGAGAGCATTTAAGTGCCTCCTCTTGAGTATAGAACGGAAAATTGAGTATAAATTCAGTCCATTTCCCTAAATCACTTTGGGCATTTATTTTACCGTTCATTGATTCAACCAGATTTTTGGTAATATATAATCCTAAACCGTTTCCTTGAGTCTTACTGGTAAGATGATTTTCTAAGCGTACAAATTTGTCGAAAACTTTTGATAAATCTTCTTCTTTTATTCCAACGCCAAAATCTTTAATCTTAATTTCAACGTTTTCATTATTACCGAAAGAAGTTGAAACTATTACTTCACCTTTAGAGTCGGAATATTTGCAGGCATTATCTATAAGGTTTGTGATAATTTGTTGAAACTTTTCTTCATCCAGTTTTGCCGGTGGTAAATTTTTATTAAAATTTGTTATTATTTTGCAATCTTTATATTTTAGAGTTAGCAATTGTTTAATTTTTTCTATTGAAGTATTAACATTAACAGCTTTATAAACAGGTTTGTCTGAATTAATCTTTGAAACTGTTAAAATATTTTCTACAAGATTAATTAGTCTATTAGACTGTTCTTCGATAATTTTTACGAATTTCTTTTTGTTGTCTTCATCAATTTTATCCCAAGATGCCAACAAAGTTTGAGAGAACCCCCTGATACTTGTCAGCGGGGTTCTTAATTCGTGTGAAACTGTTGATATAAATTCTTCTTGAATATTATCCATTTTAATTATTCTTCAGTTGCTTCTTCCATAAACAATGTTTTAGCTTCTTCTATTGCGTCTGCTAAAATATCAAGTTGATCAGGTGCAAATGTAACGCCTTTTTTAGTAGGTAGCCAAGTCGCACCGTCATCTGTTGTGTAAAAAATTCTTAAATTGAAGTAACTTTTACCTCTATATTCAGAAACTGAAATCTGTAACTGTTCTGTATCTGTTCTTTGAATACTTGCCAATAATTTTGCAGCCATTTTAACCTCCTATCTAATCCTAAAACATCTTGATTATATCACATAAAAAATAAGTAGGTAAAAAAAGTTAACAATTTGTCTATTGGCAATATTTGGGTTAAGATTAAATTATGAATACGGGGAAGATTGTTGTAGTCGATGATGAAAAAATAGTAACTTCTGCATTTAGCACATTGTTAAAAGTTGAAGAATTTTCTGATGCACATTTTTTTAACAATCCTTTAGAAGCTTTAGAGTTTATAAAAGAAAATACGCCGGATTTGGTCATATCTGATTTTTTAATGCCTGAAATGAATGGATTAGAATTTTTACTTGAAGTTAAAAAAATCCATCCTGAAGTTAGTAAAATTTTATTAACAGGTTATGCTGATAAAGAAAATGCAATTAGAGCAATCAATGAGATTGGTTTGTACAGGTATATTGAAAAACCTTGGAATAATGACGATTTAATCATTAACATAAAAAACGGTATTGAAAGAAGTTATTTGTTATCTCAATTAAGACAAAAAATATCTGAGTTGGAAGTTGCTAAAAAAGAATTAGAGAAATATTCTCACAATCTTGAACAAATTGTTGAAGAACGAACAAATGATTTGAAACAAACTAATGCAAAATTGACAGGCATTGTTAACTATTGTGCTGACGGAATTGTAATTCTTGATCAAAATGGTGTTATAGAACAGGTTAATCCGGCATGTGAAAATTTGATAGGTCTGGTTAATGAAAAAATTGTTAAAACTTCTATTGATGAGTTTTTGTTTAGCAAAAAAAGTTTTATTTCAAAAGAGTTGTATCGTGTAGAAGAAAACGAACTTTTCTTGAGAGATTTTTATATAAAAAATCCGTTGAGTAATAATATAACGCCGGTTGAGATTAGTTTTGCAAGAATTAATCCGGAAGATGATTTTAAAAGGTTTGTCGGAGTTATACGTGATGTTACAGAACAGAAAAAGGCTGATAGATTAAGAGATGATTTTATAGCAACATTAACTCATGATTTAAGAACGCCTTTATTAGCAGCAATTCAAACCCTTAAATTTTTCCTTGAAGGTGCGGTTGGTGAGCTTGATGACAAACAGAAACTTTTGCTTTCAACAATGCAGAAAAGTAATGAGGACTTGTTAGGTCTTGTTAATGCTTTGTTGGAAGTTTACAAATATGATGCTGAGAAGTTGACTCTTAATAAAACAGATTTTAATATCTATGAATTGACTAAACAAGTTTATGACGAGTTAAAACCGCTTGCTACCAATAAGAAAATTAATTTTGAAATCACTTGCGAAGACAAGAACGTCCAAATTAATGCAGATAGAAGTGAATTGCGTCGAGTAATTTGTAATTTATGCGGAAATGCAATTAATTATACACCTGAAGAAGGGAAAGTTGTAGTAACAATCAAAAATCAGACAAATGACTTGATATTCTCAGTTTCTGATACAGGTTGCGGAATTCCGCAAGAAGATATTCCGAATATGTTTCAAAGGTTTTCTCAAGGAACAAGTAAAAAACGTTCGGCAGGCACAGGCTTAGGTTTATATTTATCAAGACAAATTGTAGAATCACATGGCGGAAAAATTTGGCTTGAAAGTAGTTTGAATAAAGGTAGCGAATTTTCATTTATATTAACGGATGTAGTTTCAGATAAAGCGGTAGGAGCAAATATATGATAAATGTGCTTTTGGTTGAGGATCATGAATTATATAGAATGGGACTTTCTATGCTTTTAAGCAAAGCTGATGAGATATGTCTTGTTGCGGAAGCTGCTGACGGTTTAGAGGGGATTAAAAAAGCAAGAGAATTTGCACCTAATGTAATCCTTATGGATATTGGTTTGCCTAATATGGACGGAATAGAAGCCACTCAGAGGATTAAAGATTTTTTACCTGAAACCAAAATATTGATTTTTACTTCACGTGATAGTGAACACGATATATTTGAATCCTTTAAAGCCGGTGCTGATGGTTATATTATGAAGGGCGCTTCACCTGAACAAACTATTTCAGCAATAAAAGCTGTTAATGAAGGTGTTGGCTGGATTGATCCGGCAATTGCTAAAATAGTATTTTCAAGTTTGAATAAACCTTCAGCTATGCTTGCGGTTTCAGATACTTTATCCAATAAGGATAAAAACTGTTATGGTTTAACTGACAGAGAATTAGACGTTTTATCTTTAATAGTGGAAGGTTTATCTAATCCTGAAATTGCTGATAAACTTGTTATTACACGTTCTACTGCAAAAGCACATGTTCATAGTATTTTGCAAAAACTTTGTGCTTCGACAAGAACAGAGGCTACCGTTAAAGCTTTGAAAGAAGGTTTGGTATAATGTTTGAAACTTTAGCCGGCGCTGTTATGGCTGCAAAAATTCATTTTGCTCAAATGAAATATCCTTTTGTTAAGAAAAAGGATAGGGTTGTGGCAGAAACAATTTATCAGAACGAAGTTTCAAAACTTGAAGAAACCGAAAAATACGAAAAAAGTAAGATGCCGGAATCGGGCTACATGACTGTTGAGGAATATGAGGCAAAATCAAGAGCTAAAACCAAAAAAGATATTCAAGAAGAAGTTAAAGGTGTTGATATTCCAAAAGACTCTAATATGGTTTATGTTCCGCAAAAAACTTTTAAGCTGGTAAAATATAATGACCCAATTGGTAGTCCTGAATTAAGTTTGCCAAGAAAACTGAATTTTGACAGGCAAATAAATGCTCAAGGTATAATTTCAGGTGATAAAACCATGTTAGTTTATCCTTCTGTGTATTACTATGCGCAATCAGATTGCACATCTTGTGATTTATTTTTAATCAAACTTGATCCAAGTTTAAATGATACAGATAAAGTTATGAAGGCAAATATTATTCAAAAAGAACTTGAGCCTTTGATTTCAACTGAAAAAGATGTGGATACCCGTTTTATTTTTAGGACTTTAACACCAATAGATTTTTCTGTTGATAATAAAAAACTTATTGTCAAAGAAAAAGTTGGACATCGTCATGACGGGATTTGGAAAACAGATTTGTGGGTTTATGATTTTGAACAAAAAAAGGCAACAAAACTTCCTCAAATAAGAGAGGCGATTGTAAATTATTGGGCAGAAACCGAAGGTATTGATTTTGACGAAAATCGTTGGGATATTTATCCTATGGGATTTGATGCAAATAATGATGATAGAGTTATAATTTGTGCCTATGCTTATACCGGTGAAGCACCAAAGTTTTTAGGAACTTGGAGTATTGATGTTGAAGGAAATAATTCGAAACTTGAAGATTTATCAGGTTCTGATGTTCCGATATCAGTTATCGGTTATAGATTGGCAGAAGACTCTGTTCGTGATGCTTCGGAAGTCGAGTTTGATGCTAAATTAGCAGAAAAACGAGAAAAAGCAAAGGAAAAGAGAACTAAAGACGAAGAAAAATTCGAAAAAGAATTAAAAAAACTTGAGTATAAACGCAAAATTCAACAAATGGATATGGAAACAATGTTCAAAATCCAACAGAGAATGAAGAAATAAATATTATTATTTCATCAGTTTTGTATATCTCTTAGCCATTATGCCCAACGCCCATTTACCAAAACCTTTTATTGTCGGAATAGTAACACCTTGTTGTGAAGAAACAGCGCCGGTTTCAATTACGGCAAGTCTTTTACCCCAACTTCTTGGATATAATTCTTTTAATTTTTCACGAAAAGCAGTAACGGAAGATTCTACCATACTATGTTTTTCAGCCTTTACCATGTTTTCTCCGGTTTTTACTCTTAGATGAAAATAGTTTTTTAAAGCGTTTTTTTCACCACTGTCGTATAAAGCTTTTGCTGCAGTTGAGTCAATTAAAGCCTGTTCTCTTTGAGCATCTTGTAGTATTAAAAGTGCCTGAGATGGTTGTTTAATACCTTCTTGATAAAAATCTTTTGCAGGATAAACTGTTTCGTAATTCCATTCAGGACTCCTTGCTTTGTCTAAAAAATTGACAGCATGTTCAGCTACTTTATCATAATTCATTTTTTCAATTACTTTATTACTATTTATTCCTGAAATCATAGGATTTTTCCTTTACATAATACTACACAACAAAGTCAAAACATATCAAGATAAATAATTGCTTAAATTTATAACATTGTTTACAAAACTTAATATGTTATCAGAAAGATTGTTATTTATTTTGTGCAATAAATTGCACGCTATCTGCTGTTATCTTCGGGGGTAAATGAGGTTTCTAGTCTTGACCGACCTAAAAACCTGTCATTCTCAGCCGAAGGCTGGGAATCCAGCTAATGTTAAAATAGCAGGGATAGAAAACATAACTCAAATAATTATCCTACCAGCTGGATTGCTTCGGGGGTAAATGTAATTGGCTGGTTGGTTGGAACTACCGGTCTATTATTTTTTATGGTTTTATCAAATATTTAATAGCTTTACCTGCAATATGTTGTTCCATTGCGTATTGCACTTTATCTAAAGGTAATGTATCAGTGATAAGTTTTTCAACTTCAATTTTTCCGGAAGCTATCAAATCCAATGCTTGTCTAAAATATTTTGGCGTATGGTGAAAAACACTCATTAATCTTATATCGCCATAATGCATTTTTGTAGTATCAAAACTTACTTTTGAACCGGATTTGCAACCACCAAAGAAATGAACAGTCCCCCCAGGTCTTACTGTTGAAAATACAAGTTCCCAAATCTCAGGAAGTCCGACACATTCAATAGCAACGTCCAATCCTTTACTTTCGTCGGAAAATTCTTTGAATATTTTTTCCGGATTAGAATATTTTTTCAAATCCACTATTTCATCAACGTGCGCAAATTCTTCTGCCAATCTTAGTTTTTCAGGATTTCTACCTGCAACAATAACTTTGGCACCTTTAAGTTTTGCGACACGTGCAAACATCAAACCTATAGGACCGATACCAATTACACCAACAGTTTGATTAGGTTTTATATCGGTTCTTTCAACTCCATGAACAACATTTGCCAAAGGTTCACAAAAAGCTGCTTTTTCAAATGATAAATTATTCGGTATGATAAGTGTGTTTTTCTTAACAATTCTAGCCGGTACCACAATATATTCTGCATAAGCACCGTTTAATAAATTTAAGTTTTCGCAAAGATTGTATTCTTCACGTTTGCAGTAAAAACATTCACCACAAGGTGCAGAATTAGCACAAACAACTCTGTCGCCAACTTTAACGTTATCAACATCTTCTGAAACTTTTTCAACAATTCCTGCAAATTCGTGCCCAAATCCTGACGGAATATCTTTTATTAGAACAGGATGACCACGTCTGAAAGTTTTTACATCAGTTCCGCAAGTCAATGCCGCCTCAATCTTAACAAGAATTTCACCTTTATCTAAGGGTTTTATCATTGTATTTTCGTATCTTATATCTTGTGGTCCGTAAAATAATACAGCTTTCATATCTAAACTTCTTTTCTTGGTAAATTTCTAATTATTAATATTGCCAGTGCAAGTATTATTATACATACAGATACTATTATTGCAATCGGAATACCGTGTATGTACATAACGCTATCAATACGTAAATTTTCTACAATAATTCTTGCTAATGAATATAAAACTAAATACAAAAGCGCAATGTTTCCGTCTTTTTTTGATTTATTGAATTTTATAACTAAAAATAAAACAATAAAAATCAATAAATTTAATACGCTTTCATATAAAAAAGTCGGATGAAAAAATTCATAGTCATTATACGGAATCGGTCTGTACTGAGGTGCTATATACAATTTCCAAGGCAAGTCAGTAGGTAAACCAAAGGCTTCTGAGTTGAAAAAATTTCCCCACCGTCCGATTGCTTGAGCCAAAACTAAGCCTATTGATGTTACATCACAGAGTCTTAGAATAGACAATTTATGACGTTTTGCATATATAATTAAACCTATAAAACCGCCAAGAATAGCACCATGAATAGAAATTCCGCCATGACGAATTGCGAGAATTTCTGTCGGAAATCTCATATAAAAATCGTAATTTAATAAACAGTAATATAATCTTGCACCGATTATTCCAAAAACTACTAAATATGGTGCTAAATCAATTACGGTATCTTTTGGATACTTAAAAAAAGTGGCTGAAATATGCTCAGAAACAAATGTTCCTATGATTATTGCAATTGCAAGTATAACTCCGTAAAAGTATATGTGCAAACCAAATATGGTACAAATAATTTGTGAGTGTGCTTGAAACATATTACTTATCCGAATTTGATTCTGTACAGTCTTTAATAAGCTCTTCAACAGCTTCTTTGTCTTCAGCTTGAGGATTTAATTCTAAGTATTTTGCAAAATTTTCACTTGCTGATTTTTTCAAACTATCAGCTTTTTGTTGGTTTTCTTCCGTAACTTTTTTATCATCTTCTGTATCTGTTAATTCATCGGCGTATTCGTATTGAGCAACACCTAATGAGTAATAGAAGTTTGCATAATCTGATTTAATCTGAATACCTTTTTGTAAAGCATCAATTGCTATATCGTATTTTTTTGCGTTAGTAGCTGCAATACCTAAATTGTAGTAAGTTTCATAAATTGACGAGTCTAAATCTATGCTTGCTTGCAAACGATTAACAGCGGATTCATAATCTCCTTTTTGCATGTATTCAGCTGCTTTGTTGTTAAGTTCTTGAACTGCTATATTATTTATGCAAGCGGTTGAAATAACGGCTATAAACAAGACTGATGCAATTAGTAAAGCTTTTTTCATATCTCTCAGATATCCTCAAATCTTTCAAATTACTGTAATTCTAATACAATTTAAAAATTAAAGCAAGTTTTGTAACATTAAAAGTTTTAAACAACTGTGCAATATGGATGATATTTCATTTAAACTACTTGAAAGTTAGTGCTATTTTTTGTAGAATATACTTAGATAAATATATTTATTTAAGAAGAGGAATTATATTAATGTTCGAACGTTTTACGGAAAAAGCAATCAAAGTTATTATGCTTGCTCAAGAAGAAGCTCGTCGTTTGGGACACAATTTTGTGGGAACTGAACAAGTTTTGCTTGGGCTAATCGGAGAAGGTACCGGTATTGCTGCAAAAACTCTTAAATCTATGGGTGTTAATCTGAAAGATGCAAGAATTGAAGTAGAGAAAATAATCGGCAGAGGCTCCGGCTTTGTTGCTGTGGAAATCCCATTTACTCCACGTGCAAAAAGAGTTTTAGAATTGTCTTGGGATGAAGCAAGACAGTTAGGTCATAATTACATTGGCACAGAACACTTACTTCTTGGTTTAATTCGAGAAGGCGAAGGTGTTGCTGCTCGTGTATTAGAAAATTTAGGTGTTGATTTAAACAAAATCAGAAGCAATGTTGTTAAGATGCTTGGTGATTCAAAACCTACAGCCGGTGCAGGTGCAGGTTCCGGTTCATCATCAGGCGGTTCATCTTCTTCTGCAAGCAAAGTTAAGACACCTAGTTTGGATGAATTTGGTACAGATTTAACACTTGCGGCTTCTGAGTTAAGACTTGACCTTGTTGTTGGTCGTGAAAAAGAAATTGAGCGTGTTATTCAAATTCTTGCCAGAAGAACCAAAAACAATCCGGTTTTACTCGGTGAACCCGGGGTTGGTAAAACAGCTGTTGCAGAAGGCTTAGCAATAAGAATAGTTAACAGCGAAGTGCCTGATATTTTAGAAAACAAAAAAATCATTCAGCTTGATATGGGCTTATTGATTGCAGGTACTAAATATCGTGGTGAATTTGAAGAAAGACTTAAAAAGATTATGGATGAAATTCGTCAAGCGGGTAATGTTATCCTTGTTATTGACGAAATGCACACTCTTATAGGCGCAGGTGCTGCAGAAGGCGCAATCGATGCTGCTAACATTTTAAAACCTGCATTATCAAGAGGTGAAATTCAAGTTATAGGTGCGACAACTTCTGACGAATACAGAAAATATATCGAAAAAGATTCTGCATTAGAAAGAAGATTTCAACCTGTAATTATTGAAGAACCTTCAATTGATGAAACCATTGAAATTATTAAAGGTTTAAAATCTAAGTATGAAGATCACCATAATTTAATAATTTCTGATGATGCAATTGTTGCGGCAACTAAATTATCAAGTAAATATGTTAATGACAGATTTTTACCGGATAAAGCGATTGACGTAATAGATGAAGCAAGTTCAAAAGTTCGTTTAAAATCTTGCACTCTATGTCCTGAAGGAAAAGAGCTTGATAGAGAACTTAAAGAAATCATCCGTGAAAAAGAAGAAGCTATTAGAAATCAAGAGTTTGAAAGAGCTTCTGCTTTACGTGATGATGAAGCAAATATGAAGGAAAGAATTAGAGAAGTTTCAGAAGAATGGCGTCGTGAAAATGATGCTAATAAACCAACTGTAACAGAAGAAGATGTAGCACAAGTTATAGCAATAATGACCGGTGTTCCTGTAACAAAACTTACAGAAGGTGAATCTGAAAGACTTCTAAAACTTGAGGATACTCTTCACAACAGAGTTATTGGTCAAAGTGAGGCTGTTGTTGCAATTTCAAAAGCAATCAGACGTGCAAGAGTTGGTTTAAAATCACCAAACAGACCAATTGGTAGCTTTATTTTCTCAGGTCCAACCGGTGTTGGTAAAACTGAATTGGCAAAAGCTTTGGCTGAAGCTATTTTCGGTAGTGAAGACAATATGATTCGTGTTGATATGTCAGAATTTATGGAAAAACATTCGACTGTGAAACTTATTGGTTCTCCTCCTGGTTATGTTGGTTATGATGACGGCGGACACTTGTCTGAATTGGTTCGTAAAAAACCTTATTCAGTTATCTTGTTTGACGAAATTGAAAAAGCTCACCCTGATGTATTCAACATAATGTTACAAATACTTGATGACGGTCGTTTAACCGATGCTAAAGGCAGACATGTAAACTTCAAGAATACTGTTATCATTATGACATCTAACGTTGGTGCTAGTATGATTACAACAGGAAGCAAGCTTGGTTTCTCTGCAAATGCTGATGATGCTAAGAAAGATAAATATGAAAAACTTAAAGATACAGTTAATGAAGAATTGAAAAAGGCATTCAGACCTGAGTTCTTGAACCGTATTGATGACATTATCGTATTCTCTCACTTGAGCAAAGAAGAAATAAGAGAAATCGTTGACTTGATGATGAAAGATTTGTTTAAACGTCTTTCTGAACGTGAACTTTCTATCGAAGTTACAGATGAAGTTAAAGATTATCTCGCAAAAGACGGATATAATGAAGCTTATGGTGCAAGACCTCTTCGTCGCTTGATTCAAAAGAAGATTGAGGATCAATTGGCGGAAGAAATCTTGACAAATGCTTACAATCCCGGTGATGTAATTCTTCTTAAACTTGATGAAAGTGAAGGCGAAGGTAAAGAAAAACTTGTTTTCGAACGCAAAGCCGGAGAAGAAAATCCCAGTGAAACTACAGATGAGTCTTCATCTGAAGAAATGCCTGTAGAAGGTTAGTTAGTAAAGATAAAAAAAAGAGGTTGACATTGCAGTCAACCTTTTTTTTTATTGCGTTAGCAAAAATATTTTTTTCGTGGTTTAGATTAGTTATAAGGAGAAAAATATGTTAAAAATAAATTCAGAGTCTACAACTTTTACTTCTAAAGTTACCAGCAAAAAACTTGCGGATCAAAAAATTGCAAGATTGTTGAAATACAAATTTGAACCTTGCGCAAATGTCGGTAAAGAATACTTTGAACCTTGCGGCACAAATGTAGGTAAAGAATACTATGGCAAGGTAGAACATCCAGTTGTATCATTGGGTGAAAAGGCCAATGAAGCAATTAATTTTTTAACTAAAAAGGCTACAAACAAATAGTTTATACTAATTGCAGGTTTGTAATTTTTCGTCCGACTTTTTGTATAAGTTTTACGTCTTCTGAAGGTGTAAAACCTGTTGTGGTTAAGTAGTTTCCGACAATTGTTGAATCAACGCAATGGCTAAAAGCTTTTTCAATTGATTCCAATGAAAGTCTGGATTTTTTGCCACCCGCAAGCCTGATTGATGAATTTGGACAAGCAATTTTGAATACGGCAAGCGTTCTTAAAACATTTTCTTCGTCAATTTTATCAATATAACTTTCAAATGGCGTATTCGGAATTGGTGTCAAGATATTAACCGGAATACTTTCAGGGTTAATTTCAGCAAGTTCCATTGCCATTTCTATTCTCTGTTCAATGGTTTCACCCATTCCTATAATAACACCACAGCATAACTCTATACCGTATTTTTGAACAAGTTTTACAGTATTAATTCTATCTTCGTAAGTATGTGTAGTACAGATTTGTGGATGATAAGATTTGCAAGTATTTATATTATGATGAAATCTTACTAAACCGTTTTGTGCTAATAGTTTAGCCTGTTCTTCGTTTAAAATTCCGATACTTGCACAACTTTTAATCCCTTCGGCATTTAAAGCCTTTATCATTTCTAACATTCTGTCAAAATCACTTTCATCAGGTGTTTTTCCGGATGTAACAATTGCAACTCTGTCTGCGGAATTTTTAACACTGTCTTTAGCTGCATCTACAACAGTTTGAACTTCTAATAGCGGATGGGTTTCTATTTCAGTATTATAATGTGAGCTCTGTGCGCAATAACGACAATTTTGAGAACATTTTCCTGTTCTTGCGCTAATTATTGAACAAAATTCGAATTCGTTCTTTAAGTATTTTTGTGCCTCTTTTAATAGGCTATTTAGTTCCATATTATAAAATTTTAATAATTCGGCTTTTGTGTACATAAATTATCTCCTCTAATATCCAACACTTAATCCTGCACATAGGTTTATAGATTGTCCGGTAACACCTTTTGCTTCCGGTGAAATTAAATATTTTACCATTCCTGCAATTTCTGATGGTGAAACAAATCTTTTTTGCGGAATACAGTCTAAAATTTCTTCTTTTGAAAATTCACTTTCAATAATCGAAGAATTACCTAAATCCGTATCTACCCAACCGGGATTTATTGTGTTAACAGTTATTCCGTATTCAGCTAATTCTAAGGCTAAAGCTTTTGTTGCACCTATTAAACCTGCTTTTGTTGCTGAATATAAGCTTGCATTAGCCTCTCCCATTACGCCACTAATTGAACCTATGTTTATAATTCTGCCAAACCTGTTTGACTTCATGTGTGAAACAGCTTTCGAAATTAAATATAATGGCGCTTCTAGATTTAGTCTTGTTATATGTTCTATTTTTTCGGTATCAAAACCTTCCAAAATCGGTGCATAAATATATTCTCCCGCATTATTTATTAAAACATCAATTTTGTTGTTTTCAATAAATTCACCTAAATTTACCATTCCGTCTATTGTTGCTAAATCCGCAACAAAATAATTTTGATACTGTTCTTTTAATAAATTTTCATTACGGGCAATAGCATAAATATTTCCTTCTAAAGATTCAGCAATAGCTTTGCCTATACCTTTTGTTGCTCCTGTTATAAGTATATTCATAAAAAATATCTCCTTGTAGAATTATACCACAAGGAGATACTATTAAATATGTGTCTTGCATATTACAAGAACTGTGCTTGGTAGACTTCAAAGGTAATAGGTGCTTGAGCGTTATTGGATTGATTAACTGAACCGAACACTCTTAATGCTTCACTTCTAAGTCCTGCAAAATATGCCATTGCTTGACCGTCAATAGCACTTTGGCTTAGTAATTTGATAGCATTGTTAAAAGCAGCATAATCTTTTTCGTAATCACCTGTTGCCTGAACGCCGATTTGTGCACACAAACCTGCCCAAGGTACAACTTTTTCTCCTTTCTGGTTTTCAATTTGGTTTTGTACCTGTTCAGAATACTCAGCATACATTGCCTTGTCTAATTTTTTTAAATCATCTTTGCTTCCGGTTGGAGTAATGTTGAATTCATCAAAAGCTTCCTCTAGCTTGCGAGAGCTTGATGGAACTCTGCCAAGATAAGAGTAGATATTTGCACTGGTATAGGAATAAACTCCGTTAACTGTGAAATTCGACATGACACACCTCACATAGTATATATAATGTATATCGGCATAATTTCCAAAAACTTTAACAATTTGGGTAAAATTGTTACAATTCGTTACAAATAAAAGGTGAAATGCCTGATTTTATTGACTTTTAAGTGATATACTTTGTGATATATCAGTTTGTGCTTTTTATAAAAAATTTGTTCTCTTTTCTTGCAATTTTGAACATTTTTTGATAATATGTGCTTGTATACAGCGTAAAGAGGAGTTTTAATTATGGGATTAATGTCCGGAAAAAAAGGTATAATATTTGGAGTTTCAAATACTCATGGTATAGCTTATGCTATTGCTCAACAATTACATGCAGAAGGTGCTGATATAGCATTTACTTATGCCGGTGAAATAATGGAAAAACGTGTAAGACCTTTGGCGGAAGGTATGGATGCAAAGGTTATTATGAGTTGTGATGTTACAAAAGAAGACGAAGTTGCAGCTGTTTTTGCAGAATGTGAAAAAGTTTATGGCAAGTTGGATTTTGTAGTTCATGCAGTAGCTTATGCAACACGTGAAGACTTGATGGGCAGATTTATTGATACATCAAAAGCAGGTTGGGATACAGCATTGGGCGTAAGTGCTTATTCTTTAGTTTCTATTTGTAAACATGCCGAGCCTATTTTGAATGAAGGTGCTTCAGTATTTGCTCTAACTTATTTGGGTTCTGAATATGTTGTTGCAAATTACAATGTTATGGGTGTTGCAAAAGCAGCTCTTGAAGCTTCAATGAGATATTTGGCAGCAGATTTAGGTAAAAAAGGTATCAGAGTTAACTGTATTTCTGCAGGTGCGGTTAAAACTCTTGCAGCAAGCGGTATTGCAGGATTTGGTAAAATGCTTAAAGCTGCAACAGCTAAAGCTCCTTTAGGCAGAAACGTTGCTTTAGAAGATGTAGGTAGAGCAGGTTTATATTTGGCATCAGATTTATCATCCGGTACAACCGGTCAAATCTTGTATGTTGACTGTGGCTGTCATGCTGTTTATGCTTCATTGGATGAAATGGATCTAATTACAAAAAGCATGGAATAATTCTTAGGTGTTTAACGGCGAATTTGCTTTGCAAATTCGCCGTTTTCATTAAATTTTAGGAGTAAATTTTATGAAAAAAATTTTTAGCTTAGTTTTTGTTTTGTTTTTAGCATTAGGGATTTGTACTAAATCTTCTGCTGCAACTTTTGAGGAAGCTTATGCTCAATCTACATCAAAACCGATGTTGACTCTATTGTATGCAACTTGGGCTGATAATTATTCGGCCTATTTGACTGAATTTAGGAATTTACAGGCGGAATTTGGTGATAAATTTAATTATGTTGAATTAGATATTGCATCACCTGACGCAAAGTTTTTTAATATGAAGTACCATATCTATCCGAACTTACCGTATGTTTTGATGTTCCGTGACGGTGGTAAAATTTCAAGATATATACAAAAAGACTGTGCAGCAAGCGCTTCTTGCATGATTCCTAGAGTAAAATCTTTTATTCAATAGTCGATTTTATTAAATCTCTTATTACTTCACCTGCAATAAGTAATCCTGCTATTGAAGGTGTAAAGGATATGCTTGCGGGTATCCTTTGTCCTTGTTGTTTTATTGGAAGTTCTTTTGAATAAAGAACTTTCAGATTTTTGATGTTATGTTTTTTTAATTCTGTTCTCATCACCTTAGCAAGCGGACAAACTGAAGTTTTATAAATATCCGTAATCTCAAATAATTCCGGATGAAGTTTGTTACCGGTTCCCATAGATGCAATAATCGGTACTTGAGCGGATTTTGATTTTAAAACAAGTTCGATTTTTGCAGATACAGTATCAATAGCGTCAATAACATAGTCATATTGAGTAAAATCGATTAGAGATGAGGTTTCCTTTGAGAAAAATAGTTTATGAGTTTTAACATTTGCGTTTGGATTTATGTCTAAAACTCTTTTTTTAGCAACATCAACTTTTGCTTCATTAAGTGTCGAATGTAGTGCATATATTTGTCTGTTAATATTTGTAATATTAATATTATCATTATCAATAAGGTCGATATTTTCAATTCCTGCACGACAAAGAGCTTCTACAGTATAGCTTCCGACACCACCCAAGCCAAATATTGCGACACGAGCTTGTTTAAGTTGTTCTAGGGCTTTTTCACCGATAAGTTGTTCTGTTCTTGTAAATTGATTTTCCATACCTTCATAGAATAACATGAAAAAATTAATTTCATTCAAAATATTATCTTGCGAAAAGTTAAAAAATCTTGTATACTCATGTAAAAGTGGAGTCAGGTGTGAAAAAGTTATCATTAGCGATTTATTGGCACATGCATCAACCGGTATACGAGATTGAGGGCACTTATTTAATGCCTTGGGCAAGGCTCCATGCTATTAAAGATTATTTGGATATGGTTTTATTTTTGGAAAAATTTCCTAAATTAAAACTGAATTTTAACGTGGTTCCGGCTTTAATGGACACGGTTATAGATTATGCAAACGGCGTGCACGATATTCATTCCGAGTTAACTTTGTGCGATGTTGAAAATATGACTTTGGAAGAAAAATCTTTTGTCCTTAACAATTTCTTTTCGCCGAAGTTTGAGACAATGCTGTTTAAGAGTGAAAACTATAAGGCACTTTACCAAAAACGTTTTTCTCGTGATGTTTGTAATACAGAGGACTTTGATTCTCGTGAAATTTCTGATTTAATGGCATTATTTAATTTGGTTTGGATTGACCCGATGCATTATCAACGATATCCAAGACTTCAAGAGTTATGGGAAAAACAATATAATTATACTCAAGATGATAGAGTAGAGATTATTGAAATTCAGCGTGAAATAATCCGAGAAATTATACCTGCATACAAAAAATATATTGCAGAAGGCAGAATTGAGATGACCACAAGTCCTTATTATCATCCGATTTTACCGATTTTGGTTGATATAAAAAGTTCTGTAAAATCCGTAAATACTTCAGAAGGTTTACCGCAAAGTTTAGGCATGCTTGATGATGCAAGAATGCAGGTAAAATCTGCTTTAGACAGAGTAGAAGAAATTATGGGTGTTCGTCCTAAGGGAATTTGGCCACCGGAACTTTGTGTTGGTCCTAAAACAATGGAGCTTTTAGTTAAAGAGGGTGTAGAGTGGACAATTTCAGATGAAGGTATCTTAGCTGATTCTATTGATTTTGATTTTGTTAGAGATTTTAAGGGGAATCTTAACGACCCTTATCATTTGTTGAAAGTTTATGAATATGAAACGAAAATAAAACCTATAAACGTTATTTTTAGAGATAGATCAATTCCGAATTTGATAAATTTTGAGTATGCGGGTATTGATTCTAAAATGGCAGCCGGTGATTTATACGATAAGATTAAAGTTATTCAAAGTAAACTTTTGGTATCACCGGATAATTCACACTTGTTAACTATAGCCCTTGATGGTGAAAACTGTTGGGAAAATTACCAAAATGACGGAAATGATTTCTTAAGTTATTTGTATTCTTCTCTTGAAAATGATGATACTTTAGAAACAGTTTTGATATCAGATTATATCCAAGAAGACAAGCATAAAAAAGAATTAACAAAAATTCTTTCAGGTTCTTGGATTGATAAAACATTCCAATACTGGATAGGTGAGTTTACGAAAAACAAAGCTTGGCAATATTTAAAGGACGCTAAAGATGCTTTTGATAATTTTGTAAAAGAGAATAAAAATCATCCAAATATAAAAATCGCATATAGAGAATTGCTGATAGCACAAGGTAGTGATTGGTTTTGGTGGTATGGTGAACCGAATAATTCAGGGCAAGATTTTGTTTTTGATTACATGTTTCGTGAACGATTAAAGAACATGTACTTGAATTTAGGTTTAGAACATCCGGAGTATTTGAATGAGTCATTAATAACGAAAGTTGAAATGCCTTTTAAACATCCTGCAAGAGCTATAACACCTAAAATGGACGGACTTGTTGAAAGCTATGACGATTGGTATTATGCAGGCAGTATCTCTTTACTTGACGGTCCGGTGTTTAGGGAAAATAAAAACGTTGATAAAATTTTATTTGGGTGTGATGATAAAAATATTTATTTTAGATTACATGTAAATAAAGGTTCCGGTGAAACAAGTTTTATAGACAGGATTAATCAATTCTATTTGTATACTCGTAATGCTAGCGATATTAAAAATCGTGCGTATATCAGATTGATAAGTAAAACAGATAATCCATATCCTATTTTAAGAGAAAAATTTGACCACGAACTTACTTTGACTCTTATTAAGGATACTTTGTATCCGGCAAGATTAACTTGCTGTTTACATCCTAATATGTGGACATTGGCTAATCCGGAAGAAATAAAAATGGTTTACAATGATGTTATAGATGTTACAATTCCTTTTGAACTTCTTGGAATAAATAAGGGTGAAGCATTGGAATTCTTTATGGCAAATACGGATTCCGGTGTTAAGAATACTTATATTCCGCAAGAAATTTTACTTTCTCTTACAAGAGAATAAAGGTATTTCATTTTCTTGCTAGTAAAATTTTTACATGCTATAATTCAATGTAGGTAATATTTGCGCTGGAGAGTTAAAAAAAAATGGCGCCTGAGGCTGAATTAAATAAAAAAAAGAAAGCTAAAAAAGGAATGACAGCTCAGTCAAGATTAATCCTTGCGGGTTTGGCTGTCAGTACTGCATTTATTTTTTGTACTGCAGGCTTTGCGTTATACAGTATTGATAAAAACATGAATAGTGCGTACAAAAATTTTGGTCAAGTTCTTTCTAAAACTTTGGCGATTGAGGGTGTTGAATTAACAAAAGAAATTCCTCAATTAGCTAAATATGATACATTGCGCTCAAATTCTGTTTCTATACTAAAAAGCAATGATGATATTGCATTTATTATTTTTAAAGATAATAATTCTAAAGTTATTTATTCAAGCAAAGACGATTATCCTGAACAAGCAGAAAAAGCAAGAATTACTGTAAGCTCACCAATGGTGGTAAAAAATTTATCAGAATCTACAAACGTTGGTTCCGTAACAGTTGGTTTGAGCGGTACTATTATTGATAATATTTCTTTAACAACAAAATATTCTATCGGGCTTGTATTTTTACTTGCTTGGTTAGTTATTGTCGGAATTATTTACATGAATTCTTCAATAATTACTTCTGAGCTTAGAAAATTGTATCAAGGTGTAAAAAAGATTTCATCAGGCGAGTTTGGATATCTTATTGATGATAAAAATGTTGATAAAGAGGTTAAAGAATTGTATGGCGCATTTAATGACATGTCCGAAAAGCTAAGTCGTTATAATGAACAAACAATTGAGAGTTTAACTTTTGAACGTAATAAACTTGAATCAGTTTTAATGAGTATTGTTAACGGCGTTGTTGTTTGTGATAACCATGATAAAGTTATTATGGTTAATAACCACGCAAAGAAATTGCTCGAAGTATCAGAAGAAGATATTATTGGTACACAAATCCAACAGTTCTGTGATTCAAGCGGAGAATTTTGTTTCTCTGAAAAGATTGCATTATTTAAAGATACACCATTGGAAGATGATACAAATCCACTTCCGTTTAACATTGAAATTGATAAGCGTATTATAAAATGCTTGATTTCACCAATGTTTACTCGTTCAAATTCTTATGTGGGTTACATAATTATTCTTATTGATGTAACTAAAGAAGTTGAGATGGATCAGTTGCGTTCTCATTTTATATCAAACGTATCACACGAACTAAGAACGCCTGTAACTGTTTTGAGAAGTTATATTGATACACTTTATAACTTTGGAAATGATTTTGATTTTAATACTCAAAGGGAATTTATTGGTGTTATGAATCAAGAAATCATCAGATTGAATAGAATGGTTAATGATATTCTTGATTTTTCACGTTATGAAGCTCAAAATGTTAGATTGGAAAAATCTAAACAAAATATTATGGAAATTGTTGAAGATTGTGTTAACCAAGTTCAAGTTCTTGCAAAAGAACACGATATCACCATCTCCATTATGCGTGAGCCTGATTTACCTGAAATTTATTTGAATATTGACAGTATTTCAAGAGCCTTGATGAATATTGTTTCAAACGCAATCAAATATTCACCTGATGGGAAACGTATAAAAATTCGTGCTGAGCGTTCTCGTGATGGCGAATACGTGGAAGTTAGTGTAGAAGATCAAGGTGCAGGTATTCCTGAAAAAGATTTGAAGAAAGTTTTTGACCGTTTCTATAGATGCGAAAATGCAACTCATACAGTTAAAGGTACTGGTTTGGGCTTGCATTTGGTTAAAGTAACAATCGAAAAACATCATCAAGGTCAAGTTTTTGTTCACTCTAAAGAAGGTGAAGGTTCAACATTCGGATTTAGATTACCTATCAATCTTCCGCAAGAAGAAATTGAGGAATATATTCCAAAAAATATGTTGCCGTCTGATAGTGAAGGATAGGATGTTTTAAAATCGATATTTCCTCAAAACTCTAGTCTTCAAGATAAAGAGTTTCGCCCCATCTGTAGATTTTTTCACCTGCCAAGAATGTATCGCTATCCAAAATTGCTGCATTAACGCATTCTTCTGTACTTAATATTTTAAAATCAGCATCTTCATTTTCAATTACTGTTACGGGTGCAGATTTAAGCCTATTCCAAAATTCTTCTTTAAATGACGGTATTTCTGAAGCTTCTTTTAGTTTATTTAATTCTTGTTTTAAATTTTCTATTTCAGCTAGGTATGGTTCAGGTTCAGATTCTTCTTCTGTAGCTATGTTGTCTTCAGTTTGAGTTTCATCTTCTTCTGAGCAATACATACCAACAAAATATTCTTCAGCATCTGCCTCTATATCAGATTTAAATTCTTCTTCATCGCAATATAAGCCGATAAAACATTCTTCTGCAATTGTATCTTCTTCTTCTTTATCATCAAATTCTTCGATATCAGGCACTTTATATTCTTCTGTTTCTTTAAATGAAGAAAATTTTTCGTTTAATTTGTCTAAAATAGAGTCAACTGAATCTTCGTTTTCTTCTATGTTTTCAAAATCATTTTGAATATCTTCATTTTCTGCAAAATTGTCTGACAAATCAATGCTATTAATTTCTTCTTTTTCTTCGTCTTCTTCGCCTGAGATTAAAGTTTCATTTAACTCGGTATCTTCAGTAATTTTTTCCACAATTTCATCTTGTGTTTCTTGAATAGTATCAAAAACTTGAGTATTGTTTTCTTCAACTGTAGCAGAAACTTCATCTGTTTTAGCTTCCGAAATTGTATCTATATTTTCAGCCTGTTTTTCATTTATTTGCGAATTTACTTTTTCATTTGTACCTTCGTTAACATCCTGATTTATTATCTCATTTTTTTCTTTGTTAACATCTTCATTTACCCCTTGATTTACCCCTTCGTTTACCCCTTGATTTACCCCTTCATTTACCCCCGCTTGGGTTTTGGTTTGATTAGATTCAAATTCCGGTTTTGTATTTTCTGCTGTGTTATTTTCTTTAAGATTTTGTTTTAATTCTTTTTCAGGAAGAACTTCTTTTTCTGCAATTGTTTCATTACTGTTTTGAACTTTTGGTGCTTCAAGAGTTTTTACCTCTTTTTTTCCAGAAACAGAATTTTCAAATTTTTCACTGTTGTTTAGATTTTCTTCTTGAGGTTTATTTGTTAAAGTTTCTGTAACATTTTGTGGTTCATCAAAACTTACGTTATTTGCAATTTCTGAAACATTGTCTAATTTGGAAGCTGTGTTATTTTCTATATTTTCAGAGTGAGTTTCTTCAATGGTGTTTTTGCTAACGTTTTCAGCAATATTTTCTTCAGCCAAATTTTTGCTTGTAGGTTCAAACTCCGATTTTTTGAAGCTTTTTACAATATTTTTTGTAGGTAAAGTTCTATAATTTTTTTCTTCTTTTTCATCGATTTTAATATATGAATTAGCAGACGCCAAATTTGCTTTTACAACCATTTGCTCGAATATTTCTGCTTCGATGTTAAAAGGAGTTACTTTGTAAGTAGCTGTTTTTAAGCTTAATTCATTATCAATAATCTCAAAAGTTAAAAAAGCCTTACCGTTGATTTTTTTACTGCTAAACTCAATAAGTATTGTATCTTTATCCGAAAAATCAAAATTTTGGATTGTAAATAAATCTCGACCATAACAAAGTTTATTTATAATTTTAGTAAATTCAAGCATAATAACAGGTGAAATAAAACATATAGTTCTGAACAAATCGTTTAAAACTACTCTGTTACCTAACCATTCACCATTTATTATTATACCGTTTCGTTTTGTCATAATAATCCTTCTCTTTTGTTATATGTAACGGCATTTTTTTTAATAACTTTAGTAATTTTATGAATTTTGTAACAAATGTTTACAAAATGAGGATACGGAAAAAGTTGAAAAATTTTATATAAATAAAGGCGGTTAATTGAATTCAATTAACCGCCTTTATGATATTGTATTTTTTTCTTAATTTTCTTTGTTTTTTAGTGCATTTCTATATTGTAAGAAAGCTATTGCTATTAATAGTGGTAATAAAGACTCGCCGCCTTCTTCTAAAATTTTCATAGCAAATCTTATAGGTTCTGCCAGTTCTACACCGGTTGCTTTACAATATTCTGCCGGAAATCTGTCAACAATTTGTGTGATTATCATCCAGATGAACATAGTAACCGAAGTCCAAGAAACCGGTTCAAAATTTATAATCCCTTTAGTTAACGTTTTAATATTTTTGATTAAAACATACAGAAATACTAAAACTATAAATAGCATTATCGCACCGGCAATAATTTTTTCATATAAAGGATTTGTAGGGCTTGTAAAAAATCTTATTTTAGTAACTACAGTATCGTGAGTAGTAAGCCAGCCTTGCGCTCCCATATCACGGAAAATCATTATTATGTATAAAAATACTATTGCTGAATATGTTTTGATTTTTGACTCATCAGACATATAGTCTTTTGCGCAACAGAAAATTATACCACCACCAAATCCATAGAATAAATAAGTTAGAATTTCGGTTGCACCAACGTGCTCAATATCAAATACGCCAAATATAGCTCTGGCAATGTAACTTAATACAAAATACAATGCCATGGCTACTAAAATAAACTGCACACCAAATACAGGTGTATTAAATCTTTTTCTTTCCATAAATCTCATCTTTTCTCCAACTAACTATCTATCTTAAATTTTCTTGTCTTCCCAAATTTCAATAAGTGAAGAACAGAAGAAAATACTTGAATAAGTACCGATTGCAATACCCAAAATCATTGCCAGTACAAAATCTTTTGTTGTTACGCCACCAAAGAAATATAAAGCAGCAAGTGTTATTAAAGTTGTTACGGAAGTATTGATACTTCTGGTTAAAGTTTGATTAACACTGGCATTCATAATTTCTCCAAATGTCATTTTTTTAGAATAATATTTTAAATTTTCACGTACACGGTCAAATGTAACGATTGTATCGTGAACAGAAAAACCGATAACAGTAAGTAGTGCCGTTACAAACAATGCGTCGATTTGTACACCGTAGAATAAGCCTAAAATAGAAAATACACCAACAACAAAAATCGTATCGTGTACCAAACCTAAAATAGCTGCCAATGCATAATCAAATTGAAATCTGAATGTTAAATAAGCAACAATGCCTAAAAGAGCTAAAGATAAAGCAATCATTGAGTTTTTGAATAATTCTTTACCTAAAGTCGGACCAACAGAAGTTACTTGAACTAATTCCGGTTGTTGAAATACACTATTCATAACGTTTGTAGTTTTATCTAAATCAGCAGATTCTTCATCAATAAATTTAGTTCTTATTGATAAAATTGCTTTTAAGTCGGTTGTATCTTTTGAGTTCACGTTAATTATTTGGAGAATAGGTTTTTCTATTCCTGCTTCTTCTAAATTTGAACGAACTTCCGTTAATTTATTATTAGTAATTTCTTCTTTTATTCCGTATTGCAATGTTGTACCGCCTGTGTAGTCAATACCGACTTTAACAGGTGTATGTGTATCGTATGTAAACATCGAATAAATCATCGCTATGATTCCCGGTAATAATAGTATTGCGGAAATCGCTAAATATATAAATTTATGTTTTACTATATTAAGTTTCATTATTACCTTCTTTCTAATCCAATATACCGAATTTAGCTTTTTCACGTTTTGTTTCTACAACATTGTAACCTTCGCCGATTTCTTCCGGTCTTAAGCCAAACAATGCAGGATTTTTTAAATTACCTGTACCAAATATTAAGTGCATAAAGTTTTTAGTAACATTTATTGCAGTAAACATTGAAACCATAACCCCAATAGCCAAAGTTAAAGCAAAACCTTTAACAATACTTGTACCTAAGCAATATAAAATTGCACAAGTAATAATTGTGGTCATATTTGAGTCAAAAATACTTGTCCAAGCTCTGTCAAAACCTGAGTTTATTGCTGTAAATAGTGTTCTTCCTGCTTTTAGCTCTTCTTTTGTTCTTTCAAAAATAAGAATATTTGCATCAACAGCCATACCAACTGAAAGTATAAATCCGGCTATACCCGCTAATGTAAGTGTTACAGGAATTGCTTTGAACAATGCAAAAAGGATTAAACCATATATCATAAGTGCAATGTTTGCAATTATACCCGGTACTCTGTAATAAACAATCATAAATATCATTACAAATCCTAAACCTAATGCACCTGCAATTTTAGATTTTGCAATACTATCAGCACCAAGTGTAGGACCTACTGTATTTTCTTCAATGATTTTTGCAGGTACAGGTAAAGCGCCTGCATTTAACAAATCAACCATTGTTTTTGCTTCTTCATAAACAAAACCGTTTTCTCCACCGGAGATTTGAGCTCTTCCACCGGTAATAGGTTCCCTGATAACAGGTGCTGATTGCAATTCGCCGTTAAAGAAGATTGCCATTTGTTGACCAACCATATTTCTTGTTAATTCAGCAAATTTCTTTGTGCCTTCAGCATTAAATTCTAAATCTACAACCCACTGTCCGTTTTGAGAGTTGGTGCTTAAATTAGCTTTTGTCAAATCTTTACCTGTTAAACCTGTTGTAACCCAAGCTTCCATATTGTTTGGTAACATTACAGGTTTTCTGAAATCTAATTCTGCAGTTTCACCAAGATAGGCTTTAGCTTGGTTTAAATCAGAAATATTAGGAATTTCTACAACCAATCTTTTTTCGCCTGAACGCTGAACAACAGTTTCAGAAACCCCAAGTTTATTTACACGGTTTTCAATTGCAAATTGTAGACTGGACATCATATCCGGTGTAACTTGTGCGTTGTTTAATGGCTGAGCTTCTAAAACTAATCTTGAACCACCAACTAAATCAAGCCCAAGTTTTGTAGGCTTAACAAATATTGTTACTATTGAAGCAATAACAATAAGTACAATAGCCCAAAACGTGATTAATTTGTTTTTCATTGTCTTTTATACTCCTTATTATAGTTTTAATTATAACTTAAAAAGATAATATTGGAATAAGTCAGTAAGTGAATGCACTAATCATATGTATTTAAAAGCATGGCTTCTACTTGTTTGTGAGGTAAAATCAGGTTTTCCATAGAATGCACTAACTGTGCATTTGTGTTAGCTTCAATAAATTTACCGCTTGTAACATCTGCAACACATTTTAATTGGTCCAAATCCTCTGAGTCTTGTACGTCAAAAGCTATTACATCAATATTAATATCACGTCGCTCTTTCATTAATTCTATAGCGTAATCGCAAGGGCTTTCGTCGCAATTTTCGCCGCCGTCGGTTAACAAAATAATATGTTTATTTCCTTTCGAGTTTACCAAATCATTTTTTACGGCTTGCTTTAGCGAATAAGTAATCGGCGTCATGCCTCGTGGGCGCAATTTCGAAATAGAATTAATTATATTACCCGAATTATTTTTGTTTAAAGGTACTAAAAGTTCCGAACTTCTGCAAGCGTTGAAGGCAAATATATTACAAGTGTGTCCGTATACTCTTATTCCAACATTTGTATCGATAGAAATTTGCGGAAGAATTTTATCCAACACTGATTTAACCTGACTAACTTTAGTCTTATGTTCTAAAAATTCACCCATACTGTTTGAAAAATCTACAACAAAAAGCAGGTTACGAGCTTCCGAATTAAATGAATAATTATCGTAAGTGCTAACTTTATATCTGCTGTTTTCTCTGCCGTCAACGACTTCTGCAATAAACATTAAAAACAAAATAGCAAGAATTATTAATAAAAGATAATAAATTTTTTTCATAATAATAAAAATTAGTCTTTTTCTTTGAATAATAACATTCCTCAGTTGTCTAAAATTTAAGGACTAAAAATGGTGCTAAATCGGCAAAAAGCCTTATAACACTGTGGTTTACAAGGGATTGCCCTATAAAAATTTTTGTGGTAATATCATAGTTAAATCAGATAGTATATACAATTAACAAGGAGTATTTATGATTTCAGTAAACGATTTAAAAAACGGATTAACACTTGAATTGGATAACGGACTTTGGTCTGTAGTAGAATTTTTGCACGTAAAACCCGGTAAAGGTGCAGCTTTTGTTAGAACAAAACTTAAAAACGTTGAAACAGGTAACGTTTTAGAAAAAACTTTCAGAGCTGGTGAAAAAGTTGCAAAAGCTATGCTTAACCGTAAAGAAATGCAATTCTTATATAAAGCCGGTGAAGAATTCGTTATGATGGATATGGAATCTTATGAACAATTACAACTTACAAAAGATCAAGTTGGCGAAGGTGTAAAATATTTAAAAGAAGATATGGTTGTTCAAGTATTAATGCATGATACAAAAATTATCGGTGTTGATATTCCTGCTCACGTTGAGCTAAAAGTTGTTGATACGCCACCGGCAGAAAAGGGTAATACTGCTCAAGGCGGTACGAAACCTGCTACATTGGAAACTGGTGCTGTTGTTAACGTACCGTTCTTTGTATCTAATGATGATGTTATCAGAGTTGATACCAGAACTAATGAATACTTAGATAGAGTATAGGTAAGTGAGTATAGTAAGTATAGTGAGTGCTGTGAGTAAAGTTAATTTAAAATTTAATACACTTTACTCGCTGTATTAGCTTTATTCACTTTACTTGCTTTTATAGGAGATATACAAATGAAATTTGAAACAGATTATATAGAAAAATTAGCTAAAATTATTGCTGATAACGGTTTGACAGAAATTTCTTTAGAAGACGGTGAACAGGCAATCACTATAAGAAAAGATTTGCCGGAATTTGTTTCTGCACCTGCTGTAGCAGCACCTGCACCTGTTGTTTGTTCAACAACAGTAACACCGGTTCATACTGTAGAAGTTGAAAAAGAAGCACCAAAAGGAAAAGCTATTACTTCTCCAATGGTAGGTACTTTCTATGCTGCACCTTCTCCTGAAGCTGCACCGTTTGTTGAAATTGGTAAAACAATTTCTGAAGGCGATGTTGTTTGTATCGTAGAAGCAATGAAATTAATGAACGAAATCAAGGCTGAACATTCAGGAAAAGTAACACAAATTTGTGTTAAAAACGGTGATCCTGTAGAATTTGGTCAAGTATTGATGTATGTAGAATAAAAGACGTTAAGACGTTGGGGCATTAAGACGTTAGGTTTTTTATGTTAATAAACTTAACACCTTAAAGCTTTAACGACTCTTGAGGGGAAATTATGTTTAAAAAGGTTTTAATAGCCAATAGAGGTGAAATAGCAGTTAGAGTTATAAGAGCATGTAGAGAATTGGGAATTCCTACAGTTGCGGTTTATTCGCAAGCAGATGCAAAGTCTTTGCATGTCAGACTTGCAACAGACGCATTTTGTATAGGACCGGCTCAGAGTTCAGAAAGTTACTTAAATATTCCTGCTATTATAACAACAGCAATAATGACCGGTTGTGATGCAATTCACCCAGGTTATGGCTTTATGTCAGAAAGAGCTGATTTTGTAGATATTTGTGAACAACATAATATTAAATTTATAGGTCCTTCAGCTGAGTCTATGAGAAAAATGGGTGATAAGGCAACTGCAAGAAGAACTATGATTGAAAATAATGTACCTGTAACACCCGGCACAGGTATTTTGAAAACAGTTCAAGAAGCCAGAGAATTTGCACATAAAGCAGGTTATCCAATTATTCTTAAAGCTACTGCAGGTGGCGGTGGTAAAGGTATGAGAATAGTTAGAAATGATGACGAATTGGAAACAAATATGACACTTTGTCAGCAAGAAGCACAAAAATTCTTCGGTAATCCGGGAGTTTATGCAGAAAAATTCTTGGAAAACCCTCGTCATATTGAAGTTCAAATTATAGGTGATTCATTTGGTAATGTTATTCACTTAGGTGAAAGAGATTGTTCTATTCAAAGACGTCATCAAAAACTTTTAGAAGAAGCACCATCGCCTGCAATTGATGAAAAAACAAGGCAAGAAATGGGTGCTGCAGCTGTTAGAGCAGCAAAAGCCATTAAATATGAAGGTGCGGGAACTTGCGAATTTCTACTTGACCATGACGGAAAATGGTATTTTATGGAAATGAATACCCGTGTTCAAGTTGAACATTGTGTAACAGAAATGATTTCTCAAGTTGACATTGTGCGTGAACAAATTCGTGTAGCTGCAGGTAAAGAGCTTGGTTATAAGCAAGAAGATATAAAACTAAGAGGTCATGCTATTGAATGTCGTATCAATGCTGAAGATTCTGAAAACGGTTTTATGCCTTGTCCTGGAACAATTGATGCATATGTTGCACCGGGTGGTTTTGGCGTAAGAGTTGATTCCCACTCTTACCCTGGATATAAAATCCCGCCTTATTATGATTCTATGATAGGAAAATTAATTTGTTGGGGTGAAACAAGAAACCAAGCAAGACGCAGAATGTATCAAGCATTAAAAGAATATGTAATTCTTGGTGTTAAAACTACAATTCCTTTCCATCAACAGATTGTTGAGGATGAAGTATTTATAAGCGGTAAATTTAATACAGGATTTATCGAAGATTATTATAAAAGAATAGGAAAAGAATTTAAGTAAGGCGAGGTAAGTCTATGAAAAAAATTCTGTTATCGTTAGTTCTGGTACTACCTTTAACATCTTTTGCTTCAGATTATGGTGTTACCGTTCCTGAATGGGAAGATTTTGCACCGCCACCTTTTGTGGATGTAAAAGAACCTAAAAGAATCGGTAAACTTAATATTGTCGCAAGTTATTGGTATAAACGCAAGGTTGAATTTGAAGAAGCTCTTGACAGATGCAAGTCTTTAGAAGCTAATGATGAAAGATTTGCTTGCTATGAAGAGTTAAAAGTTGATCAGTTTAAACAAAATACCGATTATAACGCAAGAATAGAAGCAAGACAAAATGCGGCAGCCGGTATTCCTGAGATGACAGACAGAACTGACACTATGCTTCCTATTAATAATTATATAAATAATTACACAAGGCTTATGCCAAATGAATTGAGATAAATATTTAATAAAAAAATAAATAAAAAAAGGCTCATTTGAACTGAAACCCTAAAACTAGACAAAGTAAAAAAAAGTCGGTTTTAGGGTTTTAAATATATAAGGAGGCAAAATGAAACGAAAACCTTATACAGTTCAAGAAAAAGAAATACTTCTTCAATCAGAA
>SUTU01000021.1 GCA_015152525.1 Cyanobacteria bacterium SIG28
AGGGCTAATAGCCCTTCCAACAAAAGCACTTCAGCCTCAGCTCGCTCACGCTGCCAACATCTAAATTAAATAAAAGCGAAATTACTTGGATTAGTAGTTTCGCTTTTTAATTTGATTTAATTTACCCCTCGTCATCTTCGGGGGGTAAATGTAAGGGTTGGTTGGTGGTACCTACCAGCTTTCTGTCATCTTCGGAGGGGGCAGATTGGGCTTGTAGTTTTAACCGACCAGCTTGCTCCGCTTGACGAAAAAAGGTCGGAGATCCAGCTTATTGAAAACCCTCAGAATTTGTCTTAATTGGCTGGATTCCCAGCCTTCGGCTGAGAATGACGGGTGGTTTTTGGTTGGTGGTACCTACCAGCTTTCTGTCATCTTCGGAGGGGGCAGATTGGGCTTGTAGTTTTACTTGACCAGCTTGCTCCGCTTGACGAAAAAGCTTTGGAGATCCAGCTTATTGAAAACCCTCGGAATTTGTCTTAATTAGCTGGATTCCCAGCCTTCGGCTGAGAATGACGGGTGGTTTTTGGTTGGTGGCACCTACCGGTTTGCCGTCATCTTCGGGGGGGGGCAGATTGGACTTGTAGTTTTACTCGACCAGCTTGTCCGCTTGACGAAAAAAGCTTTGGAGATCCAGCTTATTGAATAAATAAATTAAAAACTGTCATCTTCGGACGAAGTCCGGAGATCCAGCTTATTGAAAACCCTCGGAATTTGTCTTAATTGGCTGGATTCCCAGCCTTCGGCTGAGAATGACGAATTAGCTGGTTTCCCGCACTTTGTGCGAGAATGACGAATTGGCTGGATTGCTTCAGGGGTAAATGTATTTCAGTTGATTGATTTAAACTACTAGCTAGATTGCTTCAACCTAAAAGGTTTCGCAATGACAGGATTTGTTTTCTTTAATGTAATAAGAATATAAGGTTCTTTTTTTTACATAAATTTATCTAAGTTTGGTTTGTTTCGTTGATGTTCAAATTAATTTATAGCTTGATTACATAATGTTTTTATTTTATTATATTCTTGTCGAATTTCTAATTATGTGTATTATATACAATATTAAATTTTGTAAAAAATTTGTTTAAAATTAGGAATAAATAGCAAAAAAAATATTTATCGTTTTTATGATTATTGAAGGAGTTTAGGTCGTGCTTGTAAATAAAATTAATAGTATCTCTAATCAAAACTTTAAAGGTTATAGACCAATAAAAAATGAAACAGGCGAAACAATTACTCAATTTACTTGTCCTTATGATTTCGAAAATGAGACTTGTGAAGTTCAAATTTTTAAGATAACTCCAAATGATAAATATAATTACAAAATAAATGAAACTCCGGTTTTTGTAAGAGAGATGGTAGAAGGTAGAGCTGACGTTAATTTACAAAGCTTATCGACTATAAATAAAAATGAAAATATTGCATATAATTATGTCATCAAGGATAAGAATACAGGAAAAGTAAAAAGAACAATAGTGGATACAGGTGTTCAACTAAAACCTGAAAACGGCGAACATGTTTTTAGAGTTAATCCTAAAGAACCTATTGAAAATTTTAAATACAATCTAATGACCAGAAAAGGCACAACTCCTTTTCAAAGTGGTTCAGCATACATTGTTATACCGGATTCCCTTAATCCCGGTGCAAAGTTTAGAGGTTTTGATGCTGCTGATACCGGTGCAGTATATGTGGATGAAGATTATCAAAAACAAGCTGAAAACGAAATCAGAAATTTCTCAAACCGTTTTGGCGGTAACATTGCAGGTTTGATTAATAAAATCCCTTATCTTAAAGAAAACGGGTATTCTTCTTTAGTATCTTTGCCGATAGCCAATGGTGATGACAAATCATCTCACGGATATTGGAATAAAAACAATTTACAAATTGCACCATCAATGGGCAATACTGAAAATATTGCAAGTTTGTTTGAAAATTTATATGCAAACGGTATTAAATACGTTTATGACGGAACTTTTACTTCAGAGGGTTTAGAAGGTATACATTTCCAATATGCTTCAAGATGGGGAAGCAAAAATCCTCAAACTGAGTATTGGTTTAGAATGAGTGATTTGAAAAATTCTAATTTAGGTTTGGGTGTTGTTCCGCAAAATAAAGAAAATCTAAGACATAGAGTTATAAACCCACCTGTTATTTTTGAACAAACTACAGATGGAAAAATTACTATTAAAAAGAATCCGGATTATAATCCAAACAAAGAAACCTTGTTCCAAATTTATGATGCAAAGCAAGCCAGTGAAAGACAAATTAGTGATTATGATAAGGCAATTAAGAGATATGAAGGCTTAACTTCCGGTAAAGAATTGGATTTCAAAACTCACGACGACACATTAATAAATTATATCTTCCAAGTTAATCCGGAAGAATATATTGAACGTTTGAATGTTATGAAGGGTTTAAATCAAAAATCCGGTCAAAATATTCAACTAAATTCTGCTGACGGTACTATAATTTTGGCACAGTTTTCTAACTTTAAAATAGACAAGAAAACAGAAGGCGGGTTCGTAACTTGGGACGCAAATACAGATATGGCTAAAATGAATTATCATATCTCAGGTTATGATGAAAAACTTAATCAGTCTATAGTTGATAGAACTGAAAGAGAGTACAAACAAAAACTCCAACAAAGAGGCGCATTTGAAGTTCAGGATTTGACTATTCAAACCGGAAGATACTGGACAAAAATGGTAAAAGAAGTTCAAACTGCATATACTGCAAAAACTATAGGTAATGCTAAAAATGCAGAAGCGATAAACAAGCTTATTGAACAAGGTAAATTACCTAATACAGCTACTGTTGATAATAATGTAGTAAACAATATTTTAAACGGTTACTATATGTTAGAACCGAAAGGAGTTGAAGATAAGGATTCCGTAACATTAAAAGCATTGATGAGCTTACCGTTAGACGCTTTAGAATTTGGTGAAAATACTGTAGGTGTTTTATCAACTTCATATTTTTCAAACAGAGCTACAAATGAGGAAACTTTGGGAAAATCTCGTTTCGAGTTGTATAAAACTCAAAATCCGCATTTGGTGGAACCTTACACAAAAAATTATAATAAAACAAATGAACTGTTTACGGAAAACTTAAAACAGTTTACTGATAATGTTATTCAAGAGTTTGATAAACTTTCTGATGAAAAATTGTTGGATTCAGAAGGTAATTACACTGAATATGGCGAATATATTATTGAATTAGTTGGTAAAGATATTGCTAAATATGCTTTATTAAAATCTTTGAGTGGTGATTCTTTTAAAACAAAAGTTCTTTCTGACGGAAGAATAACTTATGATTATGATTTAATAAGAGAAAATACAACTCTAAAATCTCTAGGTATAAATGCTAACAGTCCGGAAGAAGAAGCTCAAGTTCTTCATTCTAAAATGAAGAAAGGTTTGAATAAGCTTAATTCTAATGATATTAATTTTGTAGCAAAATCTCTACAAAAAAGGTTCCAAGGGACTGATACAATGAGCTTTAGATTAGCAGAAGCTCTTGTAGACAGAGCCGGTAAAGGACTTGATTGGAGGTTAGACGCAGCAAAAGACGTTATGGATCAGGATGCTGTTAGAAACGGTGAAGCATCATTTGATGATACTTGGAACAATGTTATAAATTTCTGGGCAAAATTTGTTCAAGGTGTAAAACAAGAAAATCCTAATTCGTATATTGTAGCTGAAATAACTGATATTGAAGCTTTAATGAAAGATAATTTAGGTAAGGAAGCTTGCCCTTATGAGGGTCATACTAATATTGGAAGTATGTTTAACGGTGAACCTGATGCGATGGTTAAATTCTATAATGAAACAGGTATAACTTCAGAAGCCGGTTATTCTTATTTCTTTACTAATTTGTTAACAGCTGTATCAGGTGATTTTGAAAAAGGAGATTATAATCCTAATAATCATTATGATTTTATGGGCAGACTTGATGCTTTAATGAAAACCAGAAGCCCTGAATATATAAGAAATTTGTTCTCATTTATGGGTAACCATGATAAACCGAGAATGGTACACGGTTTAGCTCTTGATATGGGACTTTTCCACTCAAATTTACAAAATTCAGTTAAAAATTTTGCTGAAAGACGTGATCACAGATTAGCAGTTATGCAGGTTTTATCAGGTGCTAAAACTGTTAATGAAATTCCTCTGGAATTACGACTTAATGCGGATAATATGGATTATTTCCGCTCTAATATAAGTACAAAAGCGGTTGCAATGAGTAAACTTCTTATTGATTCTGCTAATGAAGATTTGAAAGGAATTGCAAGTGATGAAGATGTTAAACTTCTTGTTCAAGCTTTTAGGGATTTGGCAAACGGAAATTATTTGGGTAACGGTAATAATATAAATCTTCAAAGAATGACTTTACTGGAGCTAACTTCTTTAGAAGGTGCTTTGAAAGAGATTTTAAAGCTTGCGGAAGCTCATGGTTTAAGATTAACTGATACTGAAAAAAATAAATTAATCAATGAAGTTATAACTTTGGTTAACAATAATAATTTGGTTGCAAAGTACACAATTAATGGCGGGTTTGATTGGACAGAACCAAAAGAAGTTGGTGAAAGAAACAGAGAACTAGCAGAAAAATTACTTTCAAAATCTGATGAAATTTCAGAAAGTGGTAGAAATAATGTTTCTAACGTTAAAGGCTATGACCAATACAGCTTATATTCAATGAGTTTAGCAGGTTTGTTAAGAGAAGCCTTCCAAAATTCTGAATCTGCAAAGAATTCAGATGTAAAAAATGCTTTTTATTCTGCAACTAATGATTATGTTGTTAAATATAACAGAGATTTTGTAGAAAAGAATTCTAATAATACAGTGCCTTTAACAGAAACCGCTGATAATGCTACAAGAAAAAATGCTTATGGTGCAAGGGATATTGAAACAGCTTTAAATATGGCAATTAAGCAGGTTGAACACAATACCGGCAAAACATTTGCTAATAAAGAAAAAGTTGTAACAACAATTTATAAATCCGTAACAGAGCCAGCAGTAACAAAAGCAGCTATGCTAATGACATTTCTGGCAGGACTTCCTGGTATGCCGGCAATGTATGGCGGTGATGAACTTGGCATGACAGGTTATGAAGAAAAAGCAAAAAATATTTTCTTACAAAACAGAAATGCTCTTCAATGGGGTAAGCTTGAAGGCAATTCCGACATGGCAAAATACAGACGTGATATAATGTTGGCATTAAATAGTGCTATGGGATTTAGAAATGATTCTGATTTATCAGCTTTGAACTTGGGAACACCTCAATATGTTGATACTTCTAATGATTCTACTAGAGCATTTATGATGGAAGACGGTAATAATGCAACCATTTCAATATTTAATGCTGCAGGTATTGACCATCGTAACAGAGTTGATTATTTTGCTAAATACGGACTTGATACGATGGATAAGCGTAGAAAATTCTTTGAAGAAAATAATATTAGTACATTGAATATTAATAACAGATATATTCCTATAATGCCAAAATCAGAGCTTGATTACTTATTGCTAGGTTCAAGTTTAGCGTTACCAATCGGTACTATATTTATTAATGCTAATTCAAGAGATAAAGCTGAATATGTGGTTAAACAAATAGGCGATAGAATTGGTATAGTTAAAAAAGGTGGCGGAAAAATAACTCTTGACGGATTGACTGCTAAAAACGGGGTTATGATTCTTAAAAAAGTTAAGAATGTTGCTTTTAGAGGTAGTCAGTACTCATTCGCAACAAATCCTTATAAGTTAAATGAAGAAACAGTACAGGGCGAAAAGTTATCTTTATTAAAATAAATTTTGAATATATTTTTAAAGCTCCAAGAACGAAGTTCTTGGAGCTTTTTTATTATTTTGTTAAGTTTTTGTCTATAATTCTAACCACTCAGTAACTCTGTTTGCAATTGAATCAAATCCTATGACCATTCCTAAATCTCTTGGCTCAATACCTTTTGAATAGTAAAGCACAGGTACGTATTCTCTTGTGTGGTCGGTGCCTTCAACTGTAGGATCACAACCGTGGTCAGCTGTGATTATTAACAAATCATCTTCTGAAATAAGAGGTAAGATTTCTTCTAAATAGGCATCAATTTCTTCGATAGCTTTCCCATATCCGGTGGCATCATTTCTATGCCCAAAAAGCATGTCTGTATCTACCAGATTTGTGAATATAATTTCTCTGGAATTGTCTGTTATATCAACATCGTAATATTTGATTTCTTCTAATGGTAATTCATTTTTTAAAGCTTTTATAGTAAGTTCCAAGCCTTCTTTATTAGAGCCTGTATGTATAGCGTGTGTAATTCCTGCTTTTGAAAATATATCTTCTATTTTACCTATGCCGATAACTTTTGCACCTATATTTTTTACGTTGTCTAAAACTGTATCTTTTGGTGGTGCCATAGAATAATCTCTTCTGTCTTTAGAAATTCTGGTCGGTTTACCTTCTATCATTTTGAATGGTCGAGCTATAACTCGGGCAACATTGTAATTTCCTTCATCAAGTATTTTTCTGGCGATTTCGCACCACTCATAAAGTGTATCAAGAGAAATCATATCTGTGTCTACTGCAATTTGGAATACACTATCAGCAGAAGTATATATAATAGGAAATTTTGTTAAATGGTGTTCTTGGTGTAATTTTTCTATTATAGCAGTTCCACTTGCAGGGCAATTAGCTAAGTATCCGCCACATTTTGTTTCATTAACAAATTTATCCATTAGCTCGTTAGGAAATCCGTTTGGAAATGTGGCAAATGGTTGCTCGCTTACTAAACCTGCTATTTCCCAGTGTCCGGTTGTAGTATCTTTACCTTTTGATTTTTCCTGTAAGATACCATGTTGAGCTTTTGGCGATTGTGTTTTCTTAATTCCGCAAAAATCTTGTATATTACCTAAGCCTAATTTTTCTAAATTAGGAACATTTAAACCACTGTTAAATTTGCAAACATTTCTAAGTGTGTTGCAAAGCTCTGAATCACCAAATTCTGCACAATCAGGCATTGCACCAATTCCCATTGAATCGATAACCAAGATTATAGCTCTTTTTTTTGAGTTCATATATACCTCCAAGAATATTAATAATTGTAAACATTTATCAAATTAATGAAATTAGCAAATTTTTAAATTCTTTATTTAAGTATAGCACAAGTTGAAATTAAGATAAGGATAGTTTTTTAATGAGTACAGATGTTTGGCAGGTAACTGCAAGAGTTACAGCTGATGAATACATTAATAAAATGGCTATGTGTAATATCTTTGGGGATAAAAATGTAAATAAAGCTAAAGCAGCGGCTCAAATATGTGATGAATTGAGGTCAACTTACTCTGAAATCACAGATGAACAGTACGAATTTTTGTTTGAAATAGAAGCTTATTTAAAAGAAATTATGGATTTAGAAACCGAATTGGAAGCTGAAACCGAGGAGCGTGAAGAAGAAATTGCACAAAAAAATACAACATTGGAAGATAAAAATTTAACAGATGAAGAACTTGAGGAAAATGAAACAGAGGTCGAATCTTTATATGACGAAATTAATAATTTGAACTCTGACTATGGTGAGCAAATATCGGATAAATCGTCAGAAGTTTTAAAAAGTAAAGATAAATCTCAAAATGCAAGATCAAAAGTCCAAACTGCTCAAATATATGCTAATAAGGCAATAGAGATTGGTGAGCCTCTTTCTGAAACAAAAGATAAAACAAAAACTGTTGTACGAAAAATTTTTGGTGGTTGGGACGAATCAGAAACCAGAGAAGCCGGTGAAAGAGCCGTAACTGCCGGAAACAATTTGCTAAATTATGTTTCAGAATCAAATAATATTCAATCAGAAATTGATAAAAAAAGTGAACTATCATAATAGCTTCTTTCGTGATATTATATTCCTATAAATATATATAGGAGATAATTATGCAAGCAAGACGCGCCTCAAGAGAATTAGCACTTATACTTTTTTCTCAGTTTGAAAAAGAAATAACTCATTACTCTCGTAATGATTTTGAAAATATTATGTTAAAATCTGTTAGAATTCTTTCTAACTCTGCTTCAGAAGACTTAAAGCTTACGGTAGGTTCATTAATAGATATAAAATCTTTCTTAGATGATTATGAAGCTGAACACGAAAGTAATCTTTCAAGACCTTTGGGTGCAAAGAATAAACCTGTTCAAATTCCAATGACTGATGATATGATGTCAAAGGTTGATTCAATGCTGGAAATCGCTGAAAAAGCAATTCTTGCTCTTGAAATAGCAGAATTCACAACTCTTGAAAACCAATCAGAAGTTAAAAATTATACAATTGAAATTGCGGAACAGTTCAAACTTCATGCCAAAGAAGTTGACGGTGAAATTCAGAAATATGCAAACGGTTGGGATATTTCCAGACTAGTAAAAATGGATAAAGATATTTTAAGAATTGCTATTACTGAGCTTCTTTATGTTAAAGATGCGCCAGTCAAAGTTGTTTGCGATGAAGCTGTTGAATTAGCAAAAAAATATTCAACTGATGATTCGTCTTCTTTTGTAAACGGTATTTTAGCAAAAGTTATTGTTGAAAACGGTTTAAAGGGTTAAACTTTAGGGGTAAATCTTTAGGGGTAAATCCTTAGGGGTAAATTGTAAGAGGTAAATATAAAACATGAAACAAGGGACTTTTGATATTACATCTCTGGAAAAAGCCAGTAAAAAACTTGCTGAAATTCTTATTCGTTATGAAAAAGATTTTTCTGATGATGCAATTAGAGATTCAGTAATTCAACGTTTTGAGTTTACTTATTCAATAGCAATTAAAACTATACGTAAATATTTAATAGAGCGTGCTTTTGTTGTTGAAGATATTAATCAAATGTCTTTTAATGAGATGGTTAGAACTGCAAATCAATTAAATCTTTTAAAATCAAATCTTGAATTGTGGACAGAGTTTAGAGAAATGAGAAATTTAACTTCGCATACTTATGATGAAGTTATAGCGGAAAAAGTTGTTGCAGTTGTTCCAAAATTTCATGAAGAAATTATATTTTTAATTAATAACTTGAAGAATAATGAATAATATTAATTTAGAAATAAAATATATCGAATTTATTAAAAATACTGTTTTTAGCGTGGTAGAAGATGCTGAAATCTTTATATTTGGTTCTCGTGTACAAGGTAATTCTCAAAAATATTCTGATGTAGATATTGCAATTAATACAAAAGAAAAAATAGATATTAATAAAATTTTACGATTAAAATCTTTGTTTAATGATTCAGTTTTTCCGTATAAAGTTGATATTATTGATTTAAATTCTATTGATGAAAACTTTTTTAATATAATAAAGGATGATTTAGTAAAAATAAATTAAAGGTATATTTATGTTTAATTTTTTCGACAAATTAAAATCTACTGTATCAAAAACCGCTCAATCTCTTGTCGGTAATGTAGTTGACGCTGTTTCGGAAGAGGCTGAATTTTCGGATTTTGTTTTGGATGATATGGAGGACTTATTGATATCGGCTGATTTGGGTGTGAATTATTCAGCAGAATTAACTGATAAATTACGTGGTCAAACAAAAATTAAACCATCACAAGTTAAAGAATTTTTACAAAATGAATTTCTACAAATCTTGGATAAAACCGGTTCAAGTGAAATAAATTATAAAGACTCCGAACTAAATATTTACTTTATAACCGGTGTAAATGGTGCAGGAAAGACAACTCTTATTGGGAAACTTGCTTATTTCTTTAAACAAAAAGGTAAAAAAGTTTTAATAGCTGCCGGTGATACATTTAGAGCTGCTGCAGAAGAACAAGCTGATATTTGGTCGAAACGTTCAGGAGCTGATATTGTTAGACGTGATAAGGCGGATCCGGCTTCTGTTGTTTACGAAGCAATTCAAAAGGCTCGAAATGAAAACTATGATGTAATATTAATAGATACTGCAGGCAGGCTTCAAAATAAATTTAATCTAATGGAAGAGTTGGCTAAAATTAAAACCGTGGTTGATAAGAATGCACCGGAAAGTTTGCGTGAAAGCATTTTGGTTATAGATGCTAATACCGGTCAAAACGGACTACAACAAGCAAAAGTTTTTAAAGAGTGTGTAAATTTGTCTGCTGTAGCACTTACAAAACTTGATGGCTCTGCAAAAGGTGGGATTGTTCTTGCTATTGCAAAAGACATGAATCTTCCTGTTAAACTCGTTGGAGTTGGTGAAAAATTAGAAGATTTACAGCAATTTAACCCTAAAGATTTTGTAAAAGCTTTATTTGAATAAATTAAAACTGATCTAAAAATCTTTTATCGTTATTAAAGAATAATCTGATGTCGTCGATTGCGTATTTAAGCATTGAAAGACGTTCAACGCCCATACCAAAGGCAAACCCTGAATATACATCAGGATCTATTCCTACACCTTTTAATACATTAACGTCAACCATGCCACAGCCAAGAACTTCTAACCAACCTGTTCCGCTACAAGTTCTGCAACCTTTACCTTGACACATAATACATTGAACATCAACTTCTGCAGAAGGTTCCGTAAATGGGAAGAAACTGCTTCTAAATCTTGTTGGACGAGCTGAACCAAAATAAAGTCTGATAAATTCGTTCAAAACGCCTTTTAAGTCGCCAAAAGTAATATCTTTATCAACATATAAACCTTCAATTTGGTGGAAGAAATTGTTTTTTCTTGCATTAACGTTTTCGTTTCTATAAACTCTACCCGGTGCAATTACTTTAATCGGCGGTTTTTGGTTTTCCATAACATGAATTTGTGCACCTGATGTTTGGCTTCTTAAAACAACATTACCAGCGATGTTTGCATAAAAAGTATCTTGCACATCTCTAGCCGGATGATCTTTAGGAACATTTAGCATGTCAAAGTTGTAGTATTCAGTTTCAACTTCCGGTGATAAGTTTGGTGCAACAACTGAAAATCCAAGATTTTGGAATATTGTTACTATTTCGTTTGTTGTTTGAGTTAGCGGATGAACTTTTCCCATTGGAATTGATTTGCCGGTGAGAGTAATGTCAATCCTGTCTTTTTGTAATTTTTCGTTCATCTCTGCTTGATAAAACTTTTCATGTTTTGTTTTAAGCTGAGATTCTAACTCTTCTGTTATTTGGTTTGCAAAAGCGCCAACAGTTCTTTTTTCGTCGTCAGATAAATCTTTCAAACCTTTTTTTATAGAATTAAATTCGCCTTTTCTGCTTAAATATTTTAAACGAATTTCATCAATATCATTGATTGTTTGAGCTTTTTCTATTTCAGCAAGCGCTGAATTATAAATGTTTTCTAATTGTGTTTTCATAATTTATCTCCAACGTGTTCTCTATATTCAAATTGTACAACAAAAAAACTGAATAAGAGTGAAAATTTATGTTATAATCTTTTCTATGAAGAAGAAAATTTTAATTATAGGTAATTCTGCAAAAGAATACGCGTTAGCTAAAAAATTATCCGAAAATAATCAAATTTTTGTTGCACCGGGTAGCGATACTATAAAGGAGTTTGCAACTTGTCTTGATATTAGAGAAGATTCTGTGGCAGAACTTCTGGAATTTGTTTTGGAAAATAGTATTGATTTAACTGTTCCTGTTTCTTATAAAGCTTTGCAATCTGATATTGTTGAAGTTTTTTCAAACAATAATCAGCAAATTTTTGCACCGCCTCAAAAAGCAATGCAAACTCTTTGTGATAAAGCGTTTATGAAAAAAACTTTTTATAAACTAAGAGTTCCGACACCTAAATTTGGAATTTTTGAAAAACAAAATATGGTAGTAGATTACATAAAAAATCTAAAAAATCCGTATGTCTTAAAAATCAATGAACCAAATAGCGCCACTGTATTTACAACTGCAGGATCTTCAAAGGCTATAGTTGACAGCTTTTTTGCAGCTAAAACTCAAAAAGTGATTATAGAAGATTATATTTGGGGTACACCGTTTACTTTTTATGCAATTACTGACGGTTATAAGGCCTTACCTGTAGGTTCTTCTATTACATACAAACATTCACTGGAGGGAGACGGCGGGCAACTGACTACCGGCATGGGTGCTTGTGTGCCGAATTATAAGCTTTCAATTGATAACGAATATTTTCTTATGGATAATGTAATTTATCCGATGTTGGAAAATTTTGAACAAACCGGTGCGCCGTATGTGGGTATTTTAGGTGTTGATGCAATATTAACTGATGATAATAATATCCAAGTTTTGGGACTTCAACCCTTCTTCCAAGATTGTGATTGCGATGCGATTTTAGAAACTTTTGAACTTGATTTGTATAATCTTTTAGAATCTTGTGTAATAGGTTCGTTTAGCGATGAAATAGAATTTGTTCCGATAAAAGATATTTCTGCAACAACTCTTGTCTTGCAATGCAAAAACAAAGAGAATAAAGAAAACGTAATTAACGGACTTGAAGATTTAGATGAGGATTTGAAAATATCTTTTTATTCTAGTGTTAAAAAGAATAAATATCTTGAGTTCGAGGCTGAAAACGGACCTGTTTTAACAGTAACGGCTTTTGCAAGGACTCTTGCCGGCTCAAGAACTAAAGTTTATGATGAAGTTAAAAATATAAATTTTAAGGGAATTTCATATCGTAAGGATATTTGTAAATTATTGGCAGATATTTAATTAAAATCTTAAAAAGCCCTTACAGACGATGTTTTGACTTTTTTTAAAGCGATTGTAACGAATTGTTAAGCAAAATTGCTTAAAAAAGGCAATTTTTAAAACCTGCTATACTTTATATATATACAAGGAACAAAAAAGAAATAAATAAACATAAGGAGTAACAACATGGCAAGAGTTTTAATTTCAATGCCGGAAGATTTTTTAGGCAAAATTGATGAAGTAGCAGATTTAGAAAGCAGATCTCGTTCAGAATTGATTAGAGAAGCATTGAGAACCTACATCACAAGAAGTCAAGTTAGAAAAAGCGGACTTGCAGATAAAAATGCAAGAATCTTAGAGGCGCTACTAGATTAGCGGAAATTGGGGAAAGGCAGAGTAAACTCTGTTTTGACTGAGAAATCAGTCAGGGATAAAGTCTGAACGAGGTTCAGACAGAAAAGGAGAGCGGTTCAACCGTTCAAAGGCGAGGAGAAACCTAAGGGTAGAGTAAAAAAGTAAAAGAAACGAAAAACCATCGGAGTTCTGTAAAGGATTCCGTTTTTTTTTTTGTATAAAATAGCTCTCTTAGTGCTTGATGATAAAAATTTTATATGTAATAATTGGGCTAAATAGGAGAGGATTTTATGAAAAAATTATTTGGTGTTTTATTATTGACTTTAATAACTTCAATATCTGCTAATGCAAATGAATTTAGTACAGTATGTGCAAATCATATTTTAGTACCGACAGAGATGGATGCTATTAAAATAAGAAGTCAGATAAAAACTTTTGAAGATTTTAAATATTATGCAAGAATAAATTCAACTTGTCCTTCATCTCGTAATGGTGGTGCATTGGGATGTTTTGGGAAAGGACAAATGGTTAAACCTTTTGAAACTGCTGCTTTTAACGGTAATGTTGGTGAAGTTTCTGATCCTGTTAAAACTCAATTTGGTTATCATTTAATTTGGGTTACTGATAAGTATTAAGTAGATATTTATTGTCATCTCCAAAACGTCAGTTTTGAGGATCCAGCCAATTCGTCATTCTCGCACGAAGTGCGGGAAACCAGCTAATTTGTCATTCTCAGCCGAAGGCTGGGAATCCAGCTAATTAAAGAATTATTAGGACTGTATTTTATTCATACTTTTTTAATATCGGCTGGATCTCCGACCTTCGGTCGAAGATGACGTTGGGTATGTCGTCGTAATGTCAAGAAAACCCGTCATTCTCGCACGGCAGTGCGGGAAACCAGCTAATTTGTCATTCTCAGCCGAAGGCTGGGAATCCAGCCAATTAAGACAAATTCCGAGGGTTTTCAACAAGCTGGATCTCCAAAGCTTCGCTTTGAAGATGACGGCAAACTGGTAGTTCTCACCAACCAAAAACCACCCGTCATTCTCAGCCGAAGGCTGGGAATCCAGCTAATTAAAGAATTATTAGGACTGTATTTTATTCATACTTTTTTAACATCGGCTGGATCTCCAAAGCTTCGCTTTGAAGATGACGGCAAACCGGTAGGTGCTACCAACCAAAAACCACCCGTCATTCTCAGCCGAAGGCTGGGAATCCAGCTAATTAAGACAAATTTCGAGGGTTTTCAATAAGCTGGATCTCCAAAGCTTCGCTTTGAAGATGACGGCAAACCGGTAGGTGCCACCAACCAAAAACCACCCGTCATTCTCAGCCGAAGGCTGGGAATCCAGCTAATTAAGACAAATTCCGAGGGTTTTTAATAAGCTGGATCTCCGACCTTTTTCGTCAAGCGGACAAGCTGGTCGGTTAAAACTACAAGTCCAATCTGCCCCCCTCCGAAGATGACAGTTTTTAATTTATTTATTCAATAGGCTGGATCCCCAAACCTAACGGTTTGAGGATGACCGACCGGCTGGATCTCCAAAGCTTCGCTTTGAAGATGACGGCAAACCGGTAGGTGCTACCAACCACCACTTACATTTGCCCCCGAAGATGACGGCAAACTAGTAGTTCTCACCAACCACCCCTTACATTTACCCCCCCCTTTACCCCTGATGGTTGTGGGAGAAAAAACGGTTCGGCGAAAGCCGAACCGTCGATAGATTGATTTGATTTTATTGTACCCAGTACATTGACATGAAGTTTTGGAAGTTTTTCAATAATGCTTGTGGGTTAACAACTATTTGGTATTTATTATCAGAACCCGTGCCACCATCGTTATAGGCTTCGCCTAGGGCTAAACCGCTACCGGAAGTTGTTGCTAATACAGTACTATCTTTTTCATTATTTGCAGAACCTTCTTTTTGGTATGTTTTTTGTCTAAATTTATCTTCAGTTGTTAGTACTATTACACTACCGTCTGCTCTGGTAATAGTAGTGGTTGCAGTTATTTCATGATTACCACTTCCTTTATCTTTACGTTGGTCTTTCATTTGTGATATTAACGATGTATAGAATGAAGTTGTTGATGTAACTGCAGAATTAATCATACCTTCATTATAGCCAGCTTCTATTAAATCAGTTCCTAAGTTTTTAATAATTCTGGTTATGCTAGATTTAGCTTGGGATTTAGCTTCTTCTACGCCTTTAATAAAACTACTTAGAACAATATTTTTAGTAGGTAGCGCATCTTTTGCTAATAATTCTTTAAGAGTAGTACCATTATCTAATTTAACATCAGAGTTTGCTAATTGTTCAGGATCTTTTATTCCTGTTTCAGTATCAGTTGCACTAGTCGTCGTTGCAACGGCAACACTTAAACTATTTTCAGCCAATTGCATAAAGTCATGGAATCTGGCTATGAATGTTTTAGAATTTACACCTATAATGTAAGCATCCTCTTGAGTAGCTTCTTCCAGACGAATACCTGAATAATCCAAGTTATTTAATCCGTCGGTATTACCTTTCATACTGCTACCATCAACAATTTTTATATCTTTTAATTTTTTAGTTGCTTGATATTGCCATTGTACGTCATCTGTAGAGTATGATATAGTTCTACCTGTTTGAGGATCGGTGTATTCTATATTGATTGCTGTTAGATAACTTGTGTTCCCTTGTGTGCTATCTCCGGTTGTTTTATCTTCCAATGCATTAATTACAGCCATATAGTATTTAAGAGTTAATTCACAAGCAGCATTAATAATAACTTCATCATAGCCTTCATCTTCAAGCTGTTCTCTTAATTCTTTAATAAGTTTTTCAATCTTTTTAATAGCTTCTTGTTTAGCTTTTTCTAATGAGGTATAACAATTACTACTGTCAGTTGGTGTAAGAGCTATACCCACAGATGATGATTGTGCTAATAACTCCTTAAGTGATAGCCCATTAAATCTAACGGACATTTCGCCGGATAAATCATCACTGGTATCACCCTTAGGTGTATAGTTAGGGTGTGAATATGTTCTTGTTACAGGTGGATCATCTACTTCACCCTCTTCACCCTCTTCACCCTCTTCATCATTGTCATCTACCTCGTCATCGGTTTCATCGACGTCAACGGTTTCATCGACATCTTCAGTTTTTGTTGTAGTAATCTTATCATTAATTTCATTAATTACATTTTTACCGTCAGTTTCGATAAATGCATCAAAGGTGCCGTTGTAAGCATATTTTGCATCAGTTAGAGCAGCTTTATAATCTTTTTGTAAAGTATTAGCAGCAACAGTTTCTGCATAATTTTTGAACGCTTCCTCATAAATTTCTTTATTTTTGCTATACAATTCTGCATGAGTCGCAGATTCAGCAACAGAAGCCTTTAATTTATCAAAAATATGTAGTTGTAATCTTGCAGATTGAAGTTCGTTAAGATTTTTCTCTTTATCTGCTTCCGGAATCTCCGGACTAGTTTTGTCAGCAGATTTAATATAAGCATCAACAATACCTTGAATACCCGTTAAGATATCTGCAGGTTTAGCGTTGTCGTCAAGGGTATTAATATATTCGGCAATTTTAGTATGTAAATTACCGTAAGAATAAATACAGTAACCGGAATTTTTCTCTAATTCTCTAAACCCATATAGATCCTTTTTACGAGTTTCCGCAAGGACTTGGGTTTTATAAGCATTAATAGTAGCGTTTTTGATAATTGTATCAACTTCCCCGCTAGCTTTAATTCTGCTTACAATTTGGTCAGCCGGCGTATTTTGGTTAATAAGTTGTTCAAGAATTTCTGATAAACCATCACGTACTTCACCCTTCCAAGCGTTATGGTAATCA
>SUTU01000011.1 GCA_015152525.1 Cyanobacteria bacterium SIG28
GATTGGTGTTGCTTACTAGCTTATCGGTCATCCTCAGCCGAAGGCTGGGGATCCAGCCTATTGAACAAATAAATTCTCGGAACTTGTCTTAACTAGCTAGATTCCCGTGCTTCGCACGAGAATGACGGTTTAGCCAAAACTTCCAGCTTGGAGTCATCCTCGAGGGTAAATATAATAAATAAAAAAATTTTAAAGTAAAAAAAACAAAGGCTCGGTTATAACTGAGCCTTTGTTGGACATTCTTATATAGAACTAATCTTCTAAAGATTCGCTTCCTGATTTATGAGATTTTAACAAAACTCCTCTTTTTGAAGTTTGTATAAAATCTATCATTTTTTCGATATATTCGTTCATAGGAATTTCAGCTTTTATCTTTTCAATAGCTTGAGTTGTATTATATTCTTCTGAAATAAGAAGTTTAAATGCTTGGTTAGTTGCTGTTCTTACTTCTTGAGAAACACCACGTCTTTTCATGGCTATAACATTTAACCCACGTGGCACAGGTGGTCTTCCTTCACCTTTTGAATATGGAAGAATATCTTGACGTGATGCTGAAAAACCGCTTACTATAGCCATATCACCTATTCTGATATTTTGATGGAACACGCTCATTCCACCAATGAATGCGCCAAATCCAACGTGAACATGACCGCCCAGTGTTACCAAATTAGCAAGTATAACTTGATCATCTAACACACAGTTATGAGCGATATGTGAACCTACCATTAACAAGCATTTATTACCTATTCTTGTTGTAAAATCACCACAAGCAGCACCTCTATGAATTGTTACATTTTCTTTAATTATGGTTTCATTACCAATAACAACTTTTGTTGCTTCGCCTTTATATCCTAAATCTTGTGGTTCAGAGCCTATTGTGGAAAACGGCGATATTGTACAATTTTCACCAATTTCAGCAAATTCTATATAAGCGTTTGCAATTACTCTTGTACCTTTTCCGATTTTTACATTTTCACCAATAACTACATTTGGACCAATAACAACACCTTCAGCAATTTCCGCACTTGGATGAATTACTGCTGACGGATGAATCATTGTTTTTTCTAAAACTGAATTAGTCATTCTTTTTCTCCATAAAATACCCTTACCACTAAAGTATATTATAAAAAATCAGTAAATCCTCAAATCCTTATATTATTTTAATATCATGATTATTATTTATATAAATTCAGACAAAATATTATTACTTAATAAAAACCCTTCAAGTGTCAGTTTATACCCTTTAGAAGTCTTTTCAATATATTGAGGCACAAACTTTGTCAACACAGGTTTATATAATATTTCAAAATCAATATTAAATTTTTTATTTATTTCTCTAACATCAATCCCTGTTTCTTTTCTAAACCCTAAAAAAATCTCTTCTTCAAGTTTTTCTTTTTTGGTAACCTTGTGTTCAAAATCCTTTTTAATAGGCTGTTCGATATAATCCGCCATATTTGTTAAATTAGAATATCTTACGCCATTTACATATCCATGAGCGGCTAAGCCAAACCCGTAATACTCACTATTATTCCAATAATTTAAGTTATGTTGAGATTCATAACCGACTTTCGCAAAATTACTTATCTCATATCTCTTAAACTCTTTTTTTGCCAAATACTCATTTATTTCCAAATACATATCAGCCTGTCTATCATCATCAGGGAGATTTTTAGGCAAATGATTATAAAAATATGAGCCCTCTTCAATTTTGAGTCCATAAGTTGAAATATGTTGAACACCTAATTGAGTAATCATTTCCAAATCAGTTTTAATATTATTCTGCTCTGGTAAACCATAAATTAAGTCTAAACTAACATTTTTAAAACCTGCACTCTGAGCAAACTCTACAGCTTTTTTAGTTTGTTCTGAAGTATGACGTCGACCAATTATTTTTAAAATATTATTATCAAAGCTTTGCGACCCCATACTTATTCGGTTTATTCCGATATCTAACAAACCTTTGAAATAGTCTAAACTTGCATCATCAGGATTAACTTCAATTGTTATTTCAGAATTTGTATCCAAGCTGAAGCTTTTTACAATTTGTCCCAAAATATTTAAACTTAACAAAGACGGTGTTCCGCCACCTAAATATAACGTTTTGAGAAGCTCGCCTCTATAATTTACTTGAATATCTTTTAACAATGCTGGAACATATTGTTCTATTTCTTGGCAATTTGTAAAAGATACAAATGAACAATATTTGCATTTTGATTTACAAAAAGGAATATGTATATAAGCGCTTGTCGTCATTTATTCATCCAGTTTTATGAAGTTAGAATCCCATCTTAAATCAATATATTTAACTTTTTTATTAATCATTTTAACTTGAGGTAACAAGGATGGTAATCGATGAATTTTATCGAATACGGTTGCGTTTAGACTTCCTAAACGAACATTTACGGAAGGAATCTTTATATAAACATCTTTTGGATCTCTATAATCGATATATTCGACTTTTTCACCTGTTTCAATTTCTACAAGGTTTGCAAGTTTCTTAAAATTATTAACCTTAGATACATCCCAGTTTCTATAATCATCACCGCTACCATAGGTTATTACCGAAACTGTATCATAATTATCGGTCAAAGGCATATATTCCCGTCCGATTAATTTTCCGTCAAGAGAGAAAAATGCTATCGGTGGTGTTTCAAGATTAGGTGATATCGTTACGACAGGAATTCTTTCTATTATGATTATTTGCAATCTTGCAGGAAACCAAAATCGTCTTATATAAACATTTTGAATAGGTTCAAGCTGAGTTATACTCTTCTTCAAATTATCAGTTTTAACCAAGAAAATCGGCTGAGTCGGCACTTGATTTCGTCTTAAAGCACTTAAAATCTTTTGAGAAGGTACTATTCTATTATTTACAATTTCTAAAGCCGGACTGTTCAAGCTATCAAAAGCATCTGCCGGCAATCTCCATTGTGGCATTTTTAAAATTACATACCCTAGTAAAATCATTCCCAGTATCAAAAAAAGTTTGTAATAGGAACGAAAAAGAGCCAGACGTCTTTGAGATTGACGAACTTGTCTTTGCATTTTTGCTTGTTTTAAGCGACGGTTTTGACTATATCTAGGTCTTTCTTCTGACATTATTTGTTTAATCCCACACTTTTTAGTACCATTTCAACCAAGCTGTCGTAATCAATACCACAAACCTCAGCTTGTGCCGGCAAATCGCTGGTATCAGTCATCCCCGGATTTGTATTAATTTCTAAAATATAAGGTATATCATTAACTATCAAAAAGTCAACCCTTGAAACGCCGGAACAACCACATACCTGAAAAGCTTTAACAGCATTATATTTTACTTTTTCAGTCATTTCCGGAGACAATTCTGCCGGTAAAATAAATTCAGTCATACCTTTTGTATATTTTGCTTCATAATCATACCATTCATTTTTTGGTCTTAGCTCTAGTATCTCAGTCGCAAAAGGTTTTCCGTTTTTTTCTAAAACCCCGACAGTTGCTGCAACACCTACTAAATATTCTTCTATAAGAATTTCCGAATTATATTTTCTTGCTTCCTCAACAGCTTTTAGTAATTCTTCTTCATTATTAACTTTATTCATTCCAAAGCTTGAACCTTCTGAAACAGGCTTAATCATCAATGGATAATGTAAATCTTTAACTTTTTCTTTAGCATCATCATGAGCTAACAAATAAACAGAAGTAATCAACGGTAAACCGGCTGTAGACATAACTTTTTTCGTATACTCTTTATTCATGCATATCGCACTTGCCATTACACCACAACCTGTATAAGGGATTTTTAAAATTTCTAAAACACCTTGAATACAACCGTCTTCACCGTATTTCCCATGAAGAGTATTATACGCAAACTCAAAACCTTTTATATCATTCATAAAATTTTCAGTTACATCAACTATCTGCGCATTAACATAACCTAATCTATGAAGAGCAGATAATACATTTTTACCGGAGCGAAGCGAAATTTCACGTTCTGACGACATTCCACCACATAGCACAGCTATTTTTGAGTTTTTTTGTATAATATTTTGCATAATTCTTCCTCTTTTTTTGATTTATTTCCAATAAAAATAATTTCCGGCACTAACTCGATTGTAAATCTTTCCTTTACTGTTTCAAACATTTTTACCATAAGTTCTAAAACATCTTCAGAACTTGCATTTCCCTTATTTACAATAAAATTAGCATGTTTACTCCACACTTCAACATTATCAAAATTAAATTCTTTTACACCGGCTTTATCAAGTAATCTTCCTGCCGAATCATTTGGCGGATTTTTAAACACACTACCGGCATTCGGATGCGCCAATGAAGGCTGAACCTCTTTTCTAAAACCTAAATTCCTGTCAAGTAAGCTCTGAATCTCTTCCTTAGCTACTTTTTTTAGTTCAAATTCTGCACCTAAAAGAACGTATTTACCGCACTGCAAAATAGACTTTCTATATTCAAAATCCATCTCTTTTTTTTCTTTATAAACAATTTCTTTTTTTTGTTTATCAAACAAACAGCAACGAACTAAATTATCAGAAATAGATTGACCGTGGCAAGATGCATTCATATATATTTCACCGCCAATAGTTCCGGGAAAACCTATCATAAATTCAAACCCGCTTAAAGAATTTTCGCAAGTTTTTTGAGCGAGTAAAGGACCTTTTACACCACAGTCAGCAATAACTCTATTACCATTGATTTCAAAATTTTTCATCTCGGTAGTTAAGATAACATTACCTTTATAACCGTTAGACGAAACCAACACATTAGAGCAATTACCCAGTAAAATATAGTCTTTCAAGTCTTTCAACAAAAAAACTAATTCTTGTTGGTTTTTGGGGAACCAAACCTTATTTACCACACCACCGATTTTGAATGTAGTATGAGTTTTTATATTATAATTTTCCTTAAACTCTATTTGCAACCTGACACTCCTCAATATACTTGCCTAAATTAGTAATTGTTCCTGCACCTAATCCGACAACTACATTGCCGTTTTTTAAGGTCGGATACAACTTTTCAGCAACATCTTTAATAGAACCAGCAAAGTGCTCAAAACCTGCCTCTTTTGCAAAATTAGAACCTGTAACTCCTTCTATTGGGTCTTCTGATGCTTCGTAAATATCTGTAACAATTACACGACTACTATCACTAAAAGCATTCTTAAATTCTTCCCAAAGTCCCTTTAATCTTGTATAACGGTGCGGTTGAAATACTGCTACAATATTTTCGGCACCAAATTTTGAAGAAGCAGAGTCTAAAACTGCTTTAATTTCAGTCGGATGATGAGCGTAATCATCATAAACTTGCACACCGTCAAATTCGCAAACTTTTTGAAATCTTCGTCCCATGCCGGTAAATAAAGTAAAATATTCTTTTACAACATCTAAATTAACACCGGCTTCTAATAATGCGGAAATTACTGCTAACGCATTATAGATATTATGAGTACCGGTTAATTGCAGTTTTACTTTAGTAACAAATTTATCTTGTTTATACACTTCAAAACCGGTTTCGCTAGGAGATGTCTCGATGTTTTTTGCGGTATAATCAGCTTCTTTTAGTCCGAATGTTATAAAATCACCGTCTAATAGTTTAACTCCCTTATCATCAGCATTAACTATAATCTTTTTCGATTGAGAAACTGTTTGATTAAAAACTTTTAACAAATCACTCATACCATTTTTGTAAAAATCTAAATGATCTTCTTCCAAATTATTTATTACAAAAATATCCGGATGATATTTTACCAAAGTTCCATCACTCTCATCTAATTCCGCAACAAAGAAATCACCGCCTTTATGTTGAGCGTTTGTTGATATTTCAGGAACTATACCACCTACAACAAAAGCCGGTTCGAGAGCTGATTTTTCAAGAACATAAGATGCCATACCGCTTGTAGTTGTTTTACCATGCGTACCTGCAAAACCTATAAAACACTTACCACTATTTTGAGCTGTTTGAGCAATTTCTGCTAACAAATCCGAACGATGATAAATCTTCAATCCTAATCTTTTTGCTTTTTGTAATTCAGGGTTGGTTTCTCTGATTGCTGTACTTACAATTACTATTTCAGTATCGTCTGGAAGATTTTCTTCTCGATGTCCTACACTAACAACAGCACCTAATTCTCTTAGCGCCTTAATATATTTACTATCTTCAATGTCTGAACCTGTTACAAAATGCCCTTCTTCAAGAAGGTATTTTGCTAAACCGCTCATTCCAATTCCACCTATTGCTATAAAATGATATTTACTCAATTTTAGTCCCTCTTAATCTTAATTCATTATAGTATAAAGAGGTTTCTATGTAAAAGTAAATTAATATTTTTTAGCATTTTTGTTTGTAATAGAATCGGCAATCACACCCATAACTAATCCTGTTAAAGCACCGGATAACAATTTTGCAGGTGTAATTTTAGAACCACACACTAAATTTGAGCAAGTATGGAAAGCTACGCCAAGCAACGCACCCCATTTTAAACCTTCGTTTGATCTGTAATAAAGCCTACCGTTTTCTGCCATATTTATATTAGAATTTTCTTCTGTTGCCATAATTCCTTTTTTAGCAATTAAATCAGCCGCTTTTTTAGCTTTTTGATTTCGCATATAATCAACAAACGCACCACAACCTAATGATAAACCTGCAAAAGCAAGTCCTGCTAGCGGCGCTCTTTTTTTGAATGCTTTTAACTGCTCAAGAGATTCTGTAATAGGTTGATTGTTTTTTATCATCTGTTGATAAGTCTTTTCAGCTTCTATATCCCATTTATCTTGCGGAACTAATGATGCTAATAAAAGAGGCGCACCTAGTAAAGCTGCAGGAACAGCACCCGTTTTTAAACCGCTTGAGGTTTTATAATAAAGCGCTCCATTTTCTGTTCGTTTAACATTCCCCTTAAAATTTGTAGGTTGAGCTACCGGCGTTGATGTTGTTGGTCCTGCAACTGTTGTCATAATAAAACCTTTCATTAATTTCACTACACTTGCAATTTAGAAAACGCATAAAGCTCAATAATTGCCTTAATTGAAAGATTTCTTTACAAAACTTAACTTAATTTTTCTTTTAGTTCCTGAACTTCATATTTTAAACGATTTAATTCACAAGTAATCGGATCAGGAATTCTATTATGCATAAGTACGCCATCTTCTGTAAGGCATTTTTGATGAACAACTCTTCCCGGGATACCTACAACAGTTGAATGTTCCGGAACATTATCCACAACAACGGAACCTGCACCAATTCTTACATTATCACCTATAGTAATATTTCCTAAAACTTTTGCTCCGGCGCCGATAATTACATTATTGCCAATGGTCGGGTGTCTTTTGCCTAAATCTTTACCCGTTCCACCAAGAGTTACTTGCTGATAAATAAGCACATCATCACCAATTATAGCAGTTTCACCAATAACTACACCTTCGCCATGGTCAATAAAAAAACGATTTCCGATGCTAGCTTTTGGATGTATTTCAATACCTGTAAAAATTCTTGTCCAATACGAAATCAATCTTGGAAGAAAAGGAATTTTCCAATATGCAAGTTTATGAGCAACTCTATGCATTAACAAAGCTTGAAACCCGGGATAACAGAAAATAACTTCTGCAACATTATTTGCAGCCGGATCTTTTTCGTAAATAACTTTAATATCTTCTTTAATTTTATTAATTGCTCTTAATAACATGACAAATATCTATCTCCACCATCAGGAATAATTGCAACGATTAGTTTTTCAGGATTTTCTCGTGCTAATTGTTTTGCGGCAAGTAAGTTTGCGCCACCGGAAATCCCTGCAAAAATACCTTTTTCTTTAGCTAAATTTTTTGCTTCCTCTATAGCCTCATCACTTTCTACAGTTAAAACTCCGTCTAATTCAGAAAAATTTGAAATTTCCGGAATAAAATTAGCACCGATTCCTTGAATTTTATGTGGTCCAGCTTTTCCATCTGTAAAAAGCGGACTCTCAGACGGTTCAACACCATAAACTTTCGCGCCGTTATCTAAAAACTTTTTTAGTCCGAATGCGGTTCCGCCAGTGCCAATTCCTGCAACTACAAATTCTACCGTACGTCCTGTATCTTCTAGAATTTCTTTAGCCGTCTGCTCATGAGCTTTTGGATTATCATAGTTGGAAAATTGATTTGGAATCCAAGCATTTGAATAATATTCCTTCAGCTCTAAAGCTTTATCCACTGCACCTTTCATGCCGGCATCTGCAGAAGTTAAAACAAGATCCGCACCATATGCTGAAATAGATTTTTTCCTCTCTTCAGACATATTTTCCGGCATACATATAATAAGCTTTAACCCTAAAACTGCACAAACCATCGCAAGTCCTATTCCGGTATTACCACTTGTAGGTTCTATTATAACAGTGTCTTCCGTAATCTCGCCTCTTTCTAAAGCTTCTTTTATCATGGAATAAGAAGCTCTGTCTTTTATTGAACCTGACGGATTAAAAGACTCCAGTTTTAGCCATATATTATCACTATATATGACCATAGGCGTATTACCGATTGTATCCAAAATATTATTATAAAGCATTTTTATACCAATTTAGCGAATTTACGCTTTCCTGCTTGCAAAACTTTATTCATATTTGCAGTTACCATAAATCCCATATCAGAGATTTTTTCACCGTCAAGTTTTACACCGCCACCTTGGATTAGACGTTTAGCTTCGCCTTTACTTGCAACAAAATTAAGATTTACTAATAAATCCAGAATTAAGGTTTCAGTTTCTATTTTAACTTCTTCAATGTCATCCGGAATTCCCTTATTAGACACTACGTTAATAAAGTCTGCTTCTGCCTTATCAGCGCCCTCTTTTCCATGGTATTCTTCAGTAATCATATGAGCTAATCTCATTTTTATATTACGAGGGTTAACAGAACCACTCTCTATTTGTTTATCCATTTCTACAAGTTCTGCTTGTGGAACATCTGTCAAAAGTGAATAGTATCGTGTAATTAAAGTATCAGGAATACTCATTAATTTCCCAAACATATCTTTAGCACTATCTGTTAAAGAAATACAGTGTTCAGGATAAGTCTTTGACATTTTTACCACACCGTCAGTACCTTCAAGAAGAGGTAGCATCATAACTAATTGCGGATATTTTTTGCCATAAGCTGATTGAATATCACGTCCCAACAGAGTATTAAATCTTTGATCAGTACCACCTAATTCGATATCAGAATCGACTTCAACAGAATCATAAGCTTGCATTAAAGGATAGAAAAATTCATGAATTGCAATCGGTCTGCCTTCTGCATATCTCTTTGCAAAATCATCTCTAGTCATCATTTGAGCTACAGTTATTTGAGATGCAAGTTTTAACAAATCCGTAAAACTCATTTTATGCAACCAATCAGCATTATTGGTAACTTCGGCATTAGATACGTCAACAACTTTCGACATTTGTTCGAAATAAGATTTTGCATTCTCGTCAACCTGCTCTTTTGTTAAAGCTGGACGAGTATCTGTCTTTCCTGACGGATCACCGATCATAGCTGTAGCACCACCAACTATAAGAACTATTTTATGACCTAATTGTTGAAACTCTCTTAATTTTCTCATAACAACAGTATGACCCAAATGTAAATCAGGACGTGTAGGATCCATACCTAATTTAACTCTTAGAGGTGTATTAGTATCATGAGCGTGTTGCAATTTTACTGCTAACTCATTTATACCACCCGGTAAAACTTCTGCATTACGAGTTAATTGCATAGCTTGTTCTATAAATTCAGGTCTGATATCTGTCATTTTTATACTCCATTCTCTATAAATTATCGGTTTAATTTTAGCAAGAACAAGGTTAAATGTAAAATCCTGAAATCAACAAAGTAAAAATAAGAATAGCCATTTTACCTATAGGAATGTTTCCTATTCTGGAGTACAACAGAATTTGGTTGTATGAAAAATGAAAGGTTTAAAATGTTAACAGAAAGAGAAAAAAATATTTTATATTTACTTGTTGAAGGTTTTACAAATAAAGAAATTGCCGAAAAATTATTTATTTCAGTACATACAGTAAAAGCTCACTTAGAAGCTATTTATGAAAAATTGGGAGTTAATAACAGAGTACAAACTGTTATTAAAGCTGTTAAACTTGGATTAGTTGAGATTTAAGCTTGGGTATTTATTGATTTATTAGCTTTATTAACTTTTATTTTATCAATATTTTCAATAGTATTATTTATAACTTTACCTATTAAAACGTGTTCTACAAAATTATCTATTGGCTTTATAGCTAATGCTAATGCAATAAAACCACCTATTGTTTTTACAGTTTTACCCTTTAGCATTTTTTTATGCAAACGGCTATTTAAAACACTTTTTACTGCAACATTATTAGTCTGACCATTATCAGTAGCAATTTTATAAGACTCATACAAATCTGTTTTTAAAAATTCATCTGTTGGGCTTAGTAATCTCTTTCTAATCAAAATTAACTCATCAATAGTTTCTGTTGCAAAGTTATCGATATTCTCTTTTGAATTAATTTTAAGGGCAGAAGTCGTCTTTTTCTCAAAAGTTCTATATATTTTTTTTAACGGATTCTTTTCTGTATTTTTTTCTTTACGATAATCTAAACTATTGTTAACACTATCAAGAAAAGCGTTTCTGCACTCATCATCGTTATTTCTATATGCACGCATTTTTCCGTTTGCAACAAATTGTTGAGCTGTTTTTGTTACGTGTTCTTTATAATTATATGTTAGCTTATCTTCTTCCATACCACCAAACAAAGAAAATAAATTCTGTCCGAATTTTACTGCCACAAGAGGCAAAGCAATACTCGCCATTCCTTGAAAAACAGCTTGTTTTAAACATCTTTCAGAATTAGGACTATATTCTGTTTGGTTATTTTTATATTTATCATAAACATCAGCACCTATATAAAGTAATGCAGGCACCCAGCTTACTGTCGCTAAATCACCAATTAAAGGTCTTAAAGCTTCGCCGACTTCGTTTGTAAATGCTGCACCACGTAAAGGCCATTTCATTAACGGATCTTCGTATTCACCGGTTACAGAATTTACTGACATAGTATCTGCTTTAAACGAGTAGGTACTATTTATCGGTTTTAACATTAATACTAACACTCCTTACAAAAAGTAATAGGGATAAAAACATATCAAGCGATATATAATTAAAGATATACTAAAACACGTCTTACTGTCAAGTTTAAAAGAAACTTTATATAAATTTTACTTGCAGTTGCTTAATTAATGTTGTAGAATACAATTCTGTAGAATAACGGAGTGTATTTATGCCAAAAATTTATTTTGTAGATGTTACTAATAGAGATGGTGTTCAGACTTCAAGGTTAGGACTTGCTAAACTTGAAAAAACAATGATTAACCTTATGCTTAACGATATGGGAATTACTCAATCTGAGTTTGGTTTCCCTACTACAATGCACGAGATTAACTATTTGAATGCTAATTTAGAACTCGTTAAACGTGGTGTAATCAACAAAACCAAATTATCTGGTTGGATGAGAGCAATCGCTAGTGATGTTGAAACATCCTTTACAAACTGTCCGTTATTAGAGAACTGTAATTTATCACAATCTACCTCAGAACAAATGATTCAAGGTAAGTATTTAGGCAAAAAAACTGCTGATGACATACTTAAAATGACTTGTGAAGCAGTTGAATGCGCTGTTTCAAAAGGTGCCAAAATAATTGGTGTTAATGCAGAAGACGCTTCAAGAAGCGATATTAATTTCTTAATAAGATTAGCAAAAGAAGCTAAAAAATGTGGTGCTTATCGTTTCAGATACTGTGATACTTTGGGTTATGAAGATCCGCATACTACATATTTAAGAATTCATCAAATTGCAAAAGAAACTCAAATGCCGATCGAAATGCATTTTCATAACGATTTAGGCATGGCTGTAGCTTGTTCTGTAGAAGGTGCTAGAGCAGCTTTAGATGCGGGTGTTGATGCATATATTAACACTGCAATTAACGGTATGGGTGAACGTGCAGGAAACGCTGATTTAGTATCTTGTCTTTTAGCAACTTTAAAGTCTGCAGGTTTCAAAGACGGACAAAAAGTAGTTGATGAACAAATTGATTTATCTAAAGCTTGGAAATTAGCAAAATATACCGCTTATGCTTTCGGTTTACCTATTCCGATAAACCAACCTGCCGTTGGTGATAATGCTTTTGCTCACGAATCAGGTATTCACGCTGACGGAGCCCTAAAAGACAGAAGAAATTATGAACTCTACGATTTTGAAGAACTTGGACGTGGTGAACCTGAAATTATTGAAACAGGAAGAATGATTACAACAGGTGAATATGGCGGTATCAAAGGGTTCAGAAACGTATATAACAAAATGGAAATTGAATTTAAAGATGAAAACGAAGCTCGAAACATTTTGGAACTAGCTCGCTATGCAAACGTACACACTCAAAAACCACTCACTGAAAGTGAGCTAAAATTCATCTATCATTATCCGGATATTGCAGCTCAAGTAATGACTGTTTCACCTTATTTCAATCCTGATGGTGAATTAGAAAAACGTTTAAAAAGCTCTTCGAGTTTAATCTTATAAAAATTTAAAACGCCAAGTTTAGAATTCTAAACTTGGCGTTTCAGTTAAAAAAGTTTTAAAACTAGCCTGATGTCAATGAGAATATTTCATAAATTTCTTCATCGCTTAATTCTGTTATAATCTTTTCACCTTCATAAACAGCCAAATCAGCAAGTTCTTTTTTGGTTTTTAACATTTCATCGATTTTTTCCTCGAAAGTTCCTAATGTAATCATTCTATGAACCATTACATTTTTATCTTGTCCAATTCTATAAGTACGGTCGGTTGCTTGATCCTCTACTGCAGGGTTCCACCATAAATCATAGTGAATTACATTAGTTGCACTCGTTAAGTTCAAACCTGTACCACCGGCTTTTAAAGATAATATCATAACTTTTCGTTCAGAATTATTCTGAAAATCTTCAATTAAAGCTTCTCTTTGCGGTACAGTCAGAGAGCCGTGGAAAAATGAAGGCTCCGTTCCGCACTCTTCAGAAATAATTTGTGCCAACAAATCACCCATTTCTTTATATTGAGTGAATATTAAAGTCTTTTCACCATTTTCTATAATACTGTTAACCAAATCTACACACTTTTCAGCTTTTCCTGAAAGTTCCTTTGATGTTCCGCCTGATTTTAAGAACTGATACGGATGATTACAAATTTGTTTTAAAGCCGTAATCAACTTAAAAATATTGCCTCTTCTGTTCACACCTGAAAAACCGCTAATTTTTTCCATCATTTCATTAAGCGTTTTTTCATATAGGACTGCTTGAGATTTTGCAAGATAACAATAATCATTTAAAACCATTTTTTCCGGTAAATCCGAAATAACATTTTTATCAGTTTTTAATCGTCTTAATACGAAAGGAGATACGGAAAGCTTAAGTTTTGAAGCTCTTGTTTTTTCCTTAAATCGTTCTATTGGTATTGCATAACTCTTTTGAAAATCTTTCATTGAGCCCAAGTAACCCTTATTAATAAAATCAAAAATACTCCACAATTCTGTTAAACGATTTTCTACAGGTGTACCTGTCATCGCAATTTTTATGTCTGATTTCAAAGTTTTTATTGCCAAAGTTTGAGCAGTATCAGGGTTTTTGATATTTTGAGCTTCGTCAACAACAATCATGCCCCAGTTATGCTGTTTCATTTCCTCAACATCTATACGCATAATTGCATATGTCGTTAAGATAACATCAAAGCTTGTATCTAATTTTCTATCTAAACCATGATATGTAGTAACTTTTAAACTTGGTGAAAACATTTGTAATTCTTTCATCCAGTTTCCCATCAATGTTGTCGGACATACAACCAAAACCGGATGTTTAAGTTTGTTTTCTTCTTTTAGTTTAAGAATCAAACTTATTACCTGAATTGTTTTTCCCAAACCCATGTCATCTGCCATACAACAGCCAAACCCTTTAGAAATATTTGTCCAAAGCCATTTTAATCCGGTTTGCTGATACGGTCTGAGTTCGCCTAACAAGTCTTTTGGCTCTTCTACTTCAACAGGTTTTGAAAAATCCTTTATAACATTTGCATAAGCATCATCATAATTGAAATCATAGTTTTGTAACTGACCGGACATAGAAGCATGAATAAGTTCTAATCGAGTCATCTTTTTATGATTTGCTTTAGCTATTTGCTCATAAAGTTTTTTACCTTCGGTCTTATCAACTAAAATATATTTGCCATTATACTGAATTAAACCGTCATTTGAGTCTTCTATAAGTTTATTAAACTCTTCTAACGAGATTTTTTCATCCCCTATAGATACTTCGTAAGAGAAATCTAAAATATCGTCAAGAGAAATTGCACTTGATGAAACGGTATTAAATATATTCATCAAATCATCTGAACGAGCAGCTTTAACTTTTGCATTTATAGAAGCTCTCGGAATGATTATATTTGTTAATTCATCAGGTAAAATAACTTCAATCTGTGCTTTTTGAAGATAATATGCTGTTTGTGCAATTATTTTATAAACTTCATTGAGGTTTAGTTCCAAAGCTAATTTATCTTCATCTTCAAAAAGAGTTTCTAACTCAGGCATATAACGAAGAGCATAATTTAGTTGTTTTTCAACTATTTTACCGATATCTTGGGTGTCCAAATCCCATATAACCTCTTTTGAATAAAGTTCATCTATTAAAATTGTTTCGCCATTATTTCTGTTTTTAATATGAACCTTTAATTCAAATTTTTCATCAGTTATTTTATTAACTTTAAAAAACGGAATTAAATCGTATTTGCCCAAATATAATTCATCAAACCACTGTGCAAAGTTTTCCGCTAAATCTTTACCTTTTAAAACACTTTTTTGCTCCAGATCTTTTAGCAAATAATGACCGGATTTAATATCTTTAAAACGATAAGCTTTTATTCCCAAAAACTTATAAATTAAATAATTTAGGTATTCTCTTGTAAAACTTTCCACAAAATCTTTAGGCTTCTCACCTTCAATAAACAAATCTTCCGGAAGATTATTTTCCAGCTCATTTATAATTCTTGCAGACTCTTTATTAGAAACAATAGGTTCATAAACTATTCTGAAAAAATCACCAACCGAATTAGTTCTTCGTCTGACAGTCGGAACAAAATAAAGTTTTTCTATCAGTTTCATCGCAAAGTGAGTCAACTTGTTAAAATATGCAAAAGTTTTAGTCAAAGATGCAAAATCAACAAGTTCACCAAAACCGCCAAAATAATCTAATACGATATCCAAAGACATCTCGTAACCGATTTTGCCATTTAATTCTTTCGGCGTAAATCTAAACATTGAACCCTTAGATTTCAAATAAAACTGAAAATTGTTTGTTGGTGTTACAAAAAACGACAATTTACCGCCACGATTTATCAAATAAAAATCAGTATTTCTTACCGGAGAATTTGGTGATAAAAATATTCCCTCAAATTCATCCTCTACAAGTTGATAAATTAAACTCAACGTATAACGAAAGTCTTTATTTTTAAAACCGTTAGGGTTTTCACTCAAATTAAAAAAGAACTCATCTACATTGTTTTTTTTCAAAGACAAATCAATGTCTAAAGCTTGTATTTCAGTCATCTGTCGCTCTCATATATGTTAATTAACCATAATATTTTACGATAAACACTACAAGAAGTAAAGAAAAGGATGTATTTAATATCAAACAAAATTTGATTATTTCTTGAATGCAGGGATGCATGAATATTAAGTTTTGTAACAAATTTAATCAAGCTTGAAATTTGCAAAATTTTATATACTTTATATATATGTAAGATGTAAAAAAAGAATACCCTAATCCTAATCCCTTCCCTTTAAACTAAGTTCCGCTTCTCTAAAAGAGAAGCTTTTTTTTAGTACATAAAATCATTATCCACAAATGAAACAGAAGGAATTTTTATTTCTTCAAGCAAAGTTTTAAACCGTTTATCTTTATACAAATACACTTTAAGTGAATAGTTCTCTAAATCCTTTTTAGTAAAAAGAGTTTTCTTGAATTTCAAATCTAAATATAATGGATCAAACGCATTTGAATAAAACGGTTTATCTCTGTTAGCAATATTTAGAGTTATTGTTTCTACAGCTTTACCATTATTTGTTAAAACGAAATCACCACTAAGATTTATAACGTCAATGCTTGATATATTAAGGAGTTTTAGTTTAAAATTAAGCGGATATTTAAAAAACTTTTTCTTTAACAAAAATTCTTCAAGCATTACTACAACATCATTTTTATATACAACTTTTCTGTTTATATAATTATCCAATGAATGTATCCTATATCTATAATATTTTGCCTTAGTAGGACGTTGGTCCCAATCTGCAATATTAGCGGCTTTCATAAGAGCGCTTGTATAAATATTATAATCAATATTTTGTGGTGCTTCCTCTAGCAAAGGCTCAAAATAGTCCACAGATTTTTCCGGATCTAAATCAGATAAAATAATTGCCATTTTATAACGAATATTAAAATCTTCTTTATCATATTCTTCAGCTTTTTTCAAAAACCTTACAGCTTCAGTATTCAAACCGGATTTGACCATCACATCAGCAACTTCTATATACGAATTTTTAGCTCTTGTTCTAATAGATTCATAAACAGTTTTATCAATTTTACTAAATTTTGAATAATAAAATTCTGCCTTTTCATAACACTTCGCTGCAGACAAAAATTTACCAATCGAATTATACTTATCCCCCATAGTTAGATATGAGCGAGTCTTAAATTTTATTAGATTAACATCGGCTATATCAACTATATTATCCAAAACTCGTTCTGCATCTTTAAAGTTTTCTTGCGCAACCAAACTACATATTAATTTGTAATAGGGAGTATAAACCTTTAATTTAGCCTTACTTATTGCTATTTCATAAGCTATTTGTGCATCTTTATAATCACCGGCTGCATAATATAAATCACCAACATGCATACAAATGGAATAATTTTTAGATTTCAAATCTTTCAATAAATCAGTCTGTTTAATAAGTTCAAGAGCCTTTTCCCTATTAATCTGTTCCTTTTCACTTCTTGACATAAAAATATTCTTCACCATCTCATTACGAGCATGGATTGCTAAAGAAGTGGTTACTACAGCACCAAGCAACACCGAAAAAGCTATTGTCCTAAAGTACTCTAAGAAAACTTGTTTTTTGCTTTTTTTATAATTATATTTAGTTTTTTTAGTCTTTTCTTTAATCATTTAACTCTTGTAATGTTATAGAATCAGGCTCACATATTGATGTTAATTTTTTATAAACTTCGTTCATTGTCCGTTTTCTTGAAAGTTCAAACGCTGAAGTTATTTTTGATTTCTCCGGATTTTCGATTAGTTTCTTTGAAGAAAAGTCCTCTACATTATCAACAACACTATATAAAGCCTCATTTATCTCATTAACTTTATTGTTATCACAATAAATCTTCAATCGGTATCTCTTATTTCGTTTTATACCAACAGGCAAAATCTTTCTCTCAAAAATTCTTACTAAAGTCAGAACTGCAACGCTTGATAATGTAGCTAATATCGCTAGTTCGTACATCCCTACACCGCAAGTCATACCAATAGCTGCACTTATCCATAAAGTTGCAGCAGTTGTTAAGCCAATGATCATGGAACCGTTTCTTAGCACTGCACCGGCACCAATAAAACCAATACCGGATACAACTTGTGCCGCAACACGACCTGTATCTCGTATACCGGTTGCTTGGTTCAATATAACATTATCACCTTCCGCATAGCTCGGAAATCCGTAAACTGATATTATTGTGAATATACACGCGCCTAAACATACTAAAATATGGGTTCTCAATCCGGCATATTTATTCGTTAATTCACGTTCCAAACCTAATAAAAAACCTAAAGCCAAAGCCATAGATATTCTTATTAAAAAATCATAATTAAAAACAAATTCCATCTAATCTCTCCACATTCCTTTACATGATACAATATCAAACTCTTTTTTACAATATGTGCATTATAACAGTTTTAATTATATTTATCAGGAAAAATTAGTTAGTATTATTCGTTTTCGGATTTTAACAAATTTAACTCGTTTTGCTTTCGTGCTTTTTGGATGTTAGCATATAACAGCATCTCTAAAAAAGCAATCTGCGGCTTAAAATTAAAAGGTACGTTGTTATACATACTATTACTATAATTAGCACCCTCAATATAAGCATAGTGTTCCTCATATAAATGATATCTGGCAAGCTGTAAAAAATTAATCCTGTCTTCTAGAGGCTTTGTTTTTAGATATTGCATTATTTTAAACATTTTTCCAAGTCCAAAGCTTCCTACTGCCGGTCCATACAAATTTTGGTTAAAAACTTCATATCCTTGTTCATCTTCAAACGAACAACGTGCCGAAAACTTAGGATTAGCTGCCTCCACAAACAAATGAAAATTTTCATGCATCATAGTACTAAAGTTTTTTAAAGAAATCATTCCGTTTTTGTTCTTATTCCCATATTCTTCTTCATACGGAAGGGAGATTGTAAACCCATTAATAGTATTACCGAGCTGTATTGTACGTCCAAATATACCTTTCTCGATAATTGATTGAGGAAGCTTTGTTATATGCAATTTTATATTATCGGGCAAAAGATTTTTTAACAATTTTCTGTAAGTTATTGGTGAAATCATGCCCTTTTTTATTTCCGGACAAACTTGTTTATAAAAATCATAGTTAAGCTTTTTTGCGTAATCCAGACGTTGATTAAAGGAGCCTTTACCACCAAGAAATTGTTTAAGCGGTATCTTTGCTGATGGACTAACTTTACTCATAACCATCTAAAAACATATAAAATTTTTTTTTGCTATTAATATTAGGATAAACCCTATAATGATATTTTTTTAATAAAAAAGAGTCCCTTTTTGGGGACTCCTCTTTAATTAGCGGAAGACGAGACTGTCTTGACCTGTTCGCATTAAACGTGCCTTCGTGTTTTGCTTCAAAGGATTTTATTCTTCTTGCAAAAACACTTCGCACTCTGCTCACAGGTCGCTCGAACTCGTTAAAGTGCTTACGCACTTGGAGTTCTCGTCTCTGTCATCCCATTTAAAAAAGAGTCCCTTTTGGGGGACTCCTCTTTAATTAGCGGAAGACGAGACTCGAACTCGCGACAGTCTGCTTGGAAGGCAGATACTCTACCAACTGAGCTACTTCCGCTCATATTTAATTTTCAAGACTTTTTTCTCTGCTCAGTCGGTAGAGTATATTTCCGGATACGTTCGGCTCTACTAACCTCACTTTTTTGAGTTACGTAACCAGCGCCTCACTTGGGCAACTGAGCTACTTCCGCTCATATTTAATTTTCAAAACTTTTTTCTCTGCTCAGTCGGTAGAGTTTATTTCCGGATACGTTCGGCTCTACTAACCTCACTTTTTTGAGTTACGTAACCAGCGCCTCACTTGGGCAACTGAGCTACTTCCGCTCATATTTAATTTTCAAAACTTTTTTCTCTGCTCAGTCGGTAGAGTTTATTTCCGGATACGTTCGGCTCTACTAACCTCACTTTTTTGAGTTACGTAACCAGCGCCTCACTTGGGCAACTGAGCTACTTCCGCTCATATTTAATTTTCAAAACTTCTTTCTCTGCTCAGTTCAAAATAAGCTTATACAGTAGTACTTAAGTTTCACAAATGATTTTATATCAAACAAATTCCGTTTTCAAGTACTTTGTGTTAACTATTTTTATTTTCTTCTTGTTCAATATCTGTATGTGAATACAATGTTAAACTTAATTTTGTTAATAAAATCTTCTTATCTCTTGCGTGAGGTTCAGTCTTCAAGCTATTTATTTTTATATAATAATTATATTTATAAATTTGTTCTATCAATTTTCCTAAATCTGTATAGGTTGAAATTAGCTCAAGGTTAACATTACAAACAAAATATTCACCTTTTCCGTGTTTAACAAAGTTATCTTCAGCCGGATTATGAACATAATCAATCGATTTAATCTTAACAGAGTTTGCACTTACCATTTCCAACAAATCATTATATAAAGCGAAAAACAAGCCATCATCACCCAAATCTGATTCAATCGGATAATATACCTTTTTAGTTGAAGTTGAAACAGAATCTTTCAATTTTCTAAGTTTAGCTTCTATTACGCCTATTTGTTGTTTTTTAGTTGCCAAAATCGTCCTGTTCTTTTCTAAACTTTCTTTTGCACTTTTTTCTTTCTCTAGCAATGGCACTACAAAATTATAAGCACCATAAAATGTGAAAGCTACAATTACAACAAATAATAATATACCGTAATATCTTTGCAATTTTTCCATTTATATAAACCTCAATTAATTTATTGGTTCTAATCCACTTGGAAGGCTACTCTTCGGTGTGTCTTTTACATCTACATCAGAGATAACAAACTCATAAAAGTCCGCTTCTAATGATGTTAAAATTGAATCAGAATCAAACTCCCCGTTAGATGATAATGCTTTCATCTGAGAATGTGTAGCTAATCCTAATTTTTGAATTTTCAAAGGAAAATTCGGATTATAGTCTTTTAAATTTCTAAAGAAACTATAAACACTTTCCAAGTTATCAGCTTGACCTTTTATAACAACATGATCGTCTAATGATAAAGATGTAAGCCATAATTTTTTAGGTGTTTCTGTTCCAATCATTGAATAATATGAGAATACATTTTTGTTCTGCAGTAACCCAATCCTAACTTCATCACCTTCGTCAAACAAGTCAACAGATACATTTTCATGCTGTTTTAATGTTTCATCAATCCTTGCAATTTCTACTTTTAGATTTCTTTCTTCCTCAATATGTTTCTTTGTTTCACCACCAAAATAATACCAAGCACCGGCAACCGGTATAGCCACTACCAAAAAGATTTTTATAGCTAAAGAAATCATATTTTCCAAGGAAGCTACTATAACAGTTGAACCTAATTTTATTACCGGCGGTTGCTCTTGAATATAAATATCACCCAAAGATTCATTAAATAAGTTTAAAGGTGCACAAGAATATTGACGAAATTCTTTATTTATAGCCGCACCGATTACGTCAAGTGTAATACTCTTACCTACTTCTTTATTAATGCCTGAATCAAGATTAATAAATGAAGAATCAGAGTAACAATTTGCATCCTCATGAATAACTTGACCATTAAAACTTAACTTTTCTGCTAAAGTTTGAGCTCTTATAATATCTGTCTTGGACACCACATACAATCGCTCAGCAGGCATGTTTTTTAACAATGGGTCAATTGCATTAACAATAGTAGAATAGTTCTCATCATCACCTAAAACATCGCCGATACTAATTCTTTCTTCAAACGAATCGGTATAACAATTACCTTGCATTGGTATTATACGACAGTAGTTATTTTCTACAATCAACAGTACCCAGTTTGTATCTCGTGGAACATCAACCCGACCATTATATATCAACGAATTTAACGTTGCGTTGATTGATGTATCAACATTAACAAGCTTATAGCCAAGTTCTTTTATTTGTACAGCTAACTCGATTATCATATTTTTAGAAGCTGCTGTATACACAATTCTGTTAAACTGAATTGTTGAGTTAGGCAATTTTGCTGTGGCAGCAACGGCTTCAACTTCTTTAAACGCATAATACTCAGCTAATTCATCTTCTACCGCGTAAGCCATTTGTGCCGGATCCATTGACGCCGGATACTCTGTTATACGTTGAGTTATTGCAGGAATGGTAACTGAAACTTCTGCGCCCTTTGGAATTTGCAACTCGAAAAGCAAATCCTGTAACGCTTCTTTAAATATATCCATATCAGCTATTTCATTACGGATATAATCGTAATCCAAAGGACGTGAACCATATTTAAGAACAGTTCTACTCGCAAAATCTATTTGCGCTACTTCCAACCCTACATTTGGGTTTATTGCAACACCTACTGCGATTTTTTTACTAAAATTTAAAGCCATGCTATTTCTTCCTATCTTTTTTTATTGTACAATAAAAAATAAATTTTGTATACAGGAAATAAAAATGTTTAATTTGATTGAGAGAATTAATAAACTAAAAAAAGAAAAAAACGCAATTATACTGGCACATAGCTACCAAAATATCGAAATTGACAAAGTTGCTGATTTCGTTGGTGATTCGTTATATTTAAGCCAAAAAGCTAAAGAAACAAATGCTGATATTATTGTATTTGCAGGTGTTTATTTCATGGCACAAACAGCCAAAATTATATCACCTGAAAAAAAAGTTCTTCTACCTAATTTGCATGCCGGTTGTCTTATGGCAGACATGATTAACCTAAATCAAGCTATTGAATTCAAGAAAAATCACCCTAATATTCCAATGGTTTGTTATATAAATTCAACTGCAGAAGTTAAATCTGTATGCGATATTTGCTGTACAAGTTCAAATGCTGTAGAAATTGTTAAAAGTTTAAATTCAAACAAAGTTCTTTTTATTCCGGATAAAAATTTAGGCAAGTATGTTGAAACTCAACTGGATGATGTTGAAGTCATTACTTACAACGGATGTTGTCCGGTTCATGACAATGTTACTGAACAAAATATTATAGATGCTCGTAAAAAATATCCTAAAGCTAAAATTCTAATTCATCCGGAATGTTTGACCGAAGTAACTCTTTTAGGCGATTATGTTGGCAGTACAAGCGGTATAATCGACTATGTTAAAAACAGCCCTGAAAAACAGTTTGTTATAGTTACAGAAAAGGGTGTTGCTGACAGGCTTAGACGAGATTATCCGGAAAAAGAATTTTTCTTAATTTCTGAAAACATGCTATGCGAAAGTATGAAATTAACAACTTTAGAAGAAATCTTAAACTCGTTAGAAAATGAAGTTAATGAGGTTATGCTTGATGAAGAAGTAAGAAAGCTTAGTTCAAGTTGTATTGAAAGAATGCTAAAGGTATCAAAATGACAGAAACAAACAATTTTATATATGGAAAAAATGCTGTAATAGAAGCTCTTGAGTCTTCTGAAAGAGAGTTTAATCGTATACTTATTTCTAATTCTTCAAGAAGTGATGAAAAAATCGAAAAAATAAAAGATTTGGCAAAAAGAAACGGTGTAATTTTTCAGTTTGTAGGTAAAGAAAAACTAAATCAAATAGCACAAGAAAACCGACATCAAGGCGTAATTGCTCAAGTTGCACCAATCAAATATATTGATCTTGATGAATTTATTGAAAAACATTCTAACGAATTAACCTCTGTAGTAATTTTGGATGGTGTTGAGGACTCGCACAACCTCGGTGCAATAATCCGTTCTGCTGTTTGCGCCGGAGTAAAAGGCATAATACTACCTTCAAGACGTGGTGTATTGGTAAATTCAACAGTCGAAAAAACCAGTGCCGGTGCAGTAAATCATATTTCTATTATCAAAGTCAATAGTATAGTTAACGCTGTTCAACGACTAAAAGAAAAAAACTACTGGGTAATTGCTTCTGATCACCATGCAGAAGATAATTATTACGACATCGATTATACAGATATGAATTTTGCACTCATCATGGGTGCTGAGCATGCCGGAATCTCTAAATCTTTATTAAACCTCTCTGATTTTAAAGTTAAAATTCCAATGCTGACAAATTTCAACTCATTAAATGTTTCTAATGCAACTGCTATAATATTATTTGAAAGTGTTAGACAAAAGATGAGAATAAAAAAGAAGTAATTAATACGTTAATAAAACACTGAAACGTAAAATAGGAGCTTACAATGGTTAAACAAAAAGAAAAATTGAATATTATAAACGATGATATCTCTGATGAAGGTGTTGATTTTCACAATATCGAACCTATTGAGGATCTCGACGATGAAGACAATATATCAATAGAGGAGCCTAAAACTCAAGAAAGTTTAAACTCTGTAAACTCTGATGATTCTGTTCGAATTTATTTACAACAAATAGGTAAAATTCCTTTGTTAACAGCACAAGAAGAATTGGATGTTGCAAAACAAATTTATGAAACACAGAGTCAATTTGCAAGAAAAGTTCTTATTAATGCCAATTTGCGACTTGTTGTTAGTATTGCAAAAAAATACATCGGCAGAGGATTATCGTTTCTTGATTTAATACAAGAAGGGAATATGGGGTTAATAAAAGCCACTGAAAAGTTTGATTACACTAAAGGTTACAAATTTTCGACTTATGCAACTTGGTGGATTCAACAATCAATCACCAGAGCTATTGCAGACAAAGCTCGTATTATAAGATTACCGATACACTTGATTGAATCAATCAATAAAATTAAAAAGGCTACAGTTGACTTAACTACTGAGTTGGGAAGAATTCCGGTTAAACAAGAAATTGCTGATAAACTGGGAATACCTGTTTCTAAGCTAACTTCGATAATCAAATCAACTCAATCTACAATTAGTATTGATACGCCTACCGGTCAAAAAGATGATGCTAATAAAATTATTGATTACATCGTTGACGAATCAACTTTGGCACCTGAATCATTGGTTTCACAAGAAAACATGCTTGATGATGTTAAAGGCATGTTGGAACAATTGAGTCAAAAAGAACGAGATGTTTTAATTTTGAGATTTGGTTTAAATAATGACGGAAATAAAAAGACCCTTGACGAAATAGGAAATATTTACGGTGTTTCAAGGGAAAGAATTAGGCAAATTGAAAACAGAGCAATTTCAAAATTAAAGAAGTTATGTAAGAATAAAAATCTTACATCCGGATTAAAAAATTATATAGGCGGATAAGTACACATAAAGGAATTAACAATGGCTGGTATAGATGAAATCAAAAATCTTGTTGCAAATAAAGAGTTTGAAGAGGCTCATAAGATTGTAGAAGCTGAACCGGAAGAATCATTAAAAAATATTGAATTTTTAAAGCTCGCCGGATTAGTTGAAATCAATTTAGAGCTTTGGGAAAATGCTAAAAAATACTTTGAATCAGCTGTAAAGTATGAAACAGATGATGCGACATCTTGGTTTTATCTTGGAAACTGTTATGAAAAATTAGGGGATAAGATTTCTGCTAAAAACGCTTATCTAAAGGTTATCGAACTTCGTACTGAATACATTGAAGCTTATGTAAAACTTTGTGTTATTTTTATCCAGACAAATGATAATGACAATGCAATAAAATATGCACAAACAGCAGCTCAACTGGATAGCGAGAATTATCTGTATGATTTTATAGAAGGAACTGCCCTTTTAAAGAAAGGCGACTCCAAAAACGCAGCAATAGCCTTGGAAAAAGCTGTTGAAAAAAATCCTAAAAATGTCGATTCTCTAAACAGCTTAGGAAACTGTTATGTATCTGCCGGTGAATTTGAAAAAGCTTTAAAAACTTATCAAACCGTTCTTGAAATAAATCCTAAACTACCTATGGGATATTACAATATTGGTATTATTTATCAAATCCAACAAAATCACAAATTAGCATGTGATTTTTTCGAGAAAGCTATTGAGATAAAAGAAGATGAAACTTTCCTAACATCTTTGGCAATGTCTGAAGTTAAACTGTGCAGGTTTGAAAAAGCTTTAGAACATTACAAGCAATTGGCACTAATGAATCCGGGGAAAGAAAATTTTAAATACAACTTAGCAATTTGCTATGAAGCTCTTGGTGAAAATGATACCGCTATAAAATTATTAGAAGAAATTGTTTATGTAAATCCGAAATTTATACCGCCTGCTCAAAGGTTGGCAAGTCTATATTTGAAAAAAAATCAACTTGTTAAAGCAAAAGAAATTTATGACAATATTTTGTTGAAACATAATATTACAGCCGATATCATTTACGAATACGCAATTTTGTCTTCAAGTTTATGCGATACAGATACTGCTGAAAAAATGTTGAAAAAAGTTATAAAAATGAACCCGAATATCGCAAAAGCTCACAAAGATTTGGGTATAGTATATCTTAACAAGCGTTTATTCGATTATGCGGAAGATGAATTCAAAATAGCTTTAAATATTGCACCAAACGACTTTGATATAATATTTGAATATGCTAATTTTTTATATTCAATCTCCAAAAACAAAGAAGCTGAAGAGTATTATATAAAATCTCTTGAAATTCAGCCTCAAAATGTCATTGCTCTGACATTTATAGCTCTTAACTATTTGGTGTTAAACAAGTTAGACGAAGCCAAAGAATACATAATGAAAGCAATTACAATAGAGCCTAACCACGAGTACGTTCAATTCTGTACCGGCAGAATACTTTTTGCTAAAGGCGATTTTGAAGATGCTAAAAGATATCTTATACACGCTGTAGAACAAAATCCTGATGTAGAAACTCAAAATACTTTAGCACTAACTTATTTCGAATTAGGCGAATATCAACAAGCATTAAACATTTTTACCAACATCGAAACAAAATCTTCAAAAAGTGTTTCTGTTCTTATGGATATTGCTCGTTGCTATGAAAAACTTGAACAAAACGAGAAAGCTCTTGAGTATCTATATAAAGTTACTGACATATTTCCTGACAACGAAGATGCTCATGATATGATAAGAAAGCTCTCTTAAATGCAAAATAATGAAATAAAAAAAGTTTTAATTTGTGGCTTGGGTGCTTTAGGGTTAACTTATGCGGAAGCATTGAACAATTATTGCGAACTTAAAATTCTTGCTGACAAAGAAAGAATTGAAAAATTCCGGAAATATCCACCAATTTTAAACAAAAAAATTGTTAAACTGGATTATATTACACCCTCTGATGAATATAATCCTGATTTAATAATAATTGCGACTAAAAATAACGGACTTGAATCCGCTATTAACTACATAAAAAATTTTGTAACACCTAATTGTATAATAATTTCATTATTAAACGGGATTTCAAGTGAAAAAAGAATTACTGAAAGATACCCTGATAGCAACGTTATAAACTCTTTTTACATCGGCGGAAGCGCTATAAGAGAAAAAAATGAAGTTACAAAACTCAATGGCGGTAAAATAATAATCCCGAAATCTGCTGAAACATTAGAAAAGTTTTTTAAAACTTGTAATATCGAATACGAAACGACACAAGATATTGTTTATGCTCAGTGGGTAAAATTAGGGGTTAATATTGTTCTAAATCAACTGTCTGCAATTTATCGACAAAATGTTGGTCAAGTTAAGACGAATAAGGATTTTTTACCTCTTGCAAAAGATTTAATTAAAGAAATTATTATGGTTGCTCAAACATTAAAAATAAAAAACTTTGATAATTACGAACAAGATGTTTTAAATTCAATAAACTTAGTTGCAAACCAAGGTAAAACCTCCATGCTTCAGGATGTTTTAGCAAAACGCAAAACAGAAGTTGAAATATTTTCAGGTGAAATTATTAACATTGCAAAAAAAATTAATATACAAACACCTGTTAATAAAATGGTGTACAATAAAATTAAAGAAGTTGAGGAGGCTTATTTATGAACATCGCTTTTATACCTGCTAGAGGCGGAAGCAAATCAATACCTTTAAAAAATATAAAAGAAATTAACGGCAAACCACTTATATACTGGACAATTAAAGCAGCGCAAAATGCAAAATGCATAAATAAGATTATTATCGCCACTGACAGCAATGAAATAAAAGAAACAGTTTTAAGTTTCAAGTTTGACAAAGTTGAAGTTTATGACAGAGAGGCTGTAAATGCTCAAGACACATCCTCAACAGAAAGTGTTATGGTAGAGTATTTAGAAAAAACAAAATTAAATAATGATGACAAATTTATACTTATACAAGCTACATCGCCACTATTAAAAACCGAAGATATTGACAACATGTTTAATGAATTTATAAAAAGCGATGCAGATTCAGCTTTCTCAGCTGTCAGAGAGAAACAGTTTCATTGGATTGAAACATCAAACGGTGTTGAACCGATTAATTATGATTATAAAAATCGCCCGAGAAGGCAAGAGTTCAAAGGTATTCTTGCTGAAAACGGTGCTTGCTATATAAATTCAGTAGGAAATATTCTAAAAGATAAATGTAGATTATCCGGAAAAATTATGGCTTATGAATTACCCTCATACACATCCTATGAAATAGATGAACCTCAAGACTGGATTATCATAGAAAACTTACTAAAAGCTTTTAGTTAATACCGTATTGGCTTCTATAAAACCCGCTACTTGCAATTTTATCTTCAATGTAATTGTTACCGTCTTGAATAGATGCTGTGTGCAATTCACACAAGTTGTTTAATCTTTTTGTTAATTTTGTTTGAGGATAAGTTACACCTTGTCTTTTTAATTTAGCCCAACATGCTGCCTCTTTTGATGTTGCTATAGTTTCTTCTTCTAAAGTAGCTTTTCTTGCAACGTGGCAACTTTCATGAGCAATTAAACAAGCTATTTGTTCCACTGGTGCGTTTTTGTAAGTTGTATTTATTAAAATAACCCTTCTACCGTAATTATCATAAGTGTTTGCAGCATATACGTTGCCGTAAGGAAGTGTTGCAAATTTAACCTTTACCGCATTTTTTCTAAGATTTGAAAACACATCGTGTTCACCGCTTTGCTCTAATAAATTCAATGCAGAAATAATTTTTACATCTGATGAAAATGTTTTCATATTATATGCAAAGGCTTGATTTATAGTTAACACAAAAAACACAAACAAAACCGCTAACACATTTTTCATTTCAATAAACTCCTAAAAACTAAATATCCTATGTTAGTGTTAACGGCTGTTTTTCTAGGTTCTTTAGGTGTTTTGACTCAATTGTTACATATCTACACAATATTTTACGAATGAAGTAAAATTCATCCATTTTTTTAGTGAATTGTTAAGAAAGTTCTTAACAATTCACTTTAACTTTACAATTCGTTACATTTATATTTCTTTCTGGGGGGGAATGGGTGTGGGGGCAAGACTACTAAAACACCGGTCATTCTCAGCCGAAGGCTGGGAATCCAGCTAATTAAGACAAATTCCGAGTTTTTTTCAATAAGCTGGATCTCCAAAGCTTCGCTTTGAAAATATTGATGGGATTTATCAAACAAGATTTTTCGCTTTTTTTGTAACAATTTGTTAAAAAATCTTAGAAACAACAGCAAATAATTTTATTTACGGTTGTTTTGATAGTATGATAAAAACCCAAGCCGAAAAGAGTTTGTATTATGCATAAAAAAATCAACTTAAAATATTGTTACAATCAAGCAATTAATTTAAAAAAAATGTTTTTAATAAAGTACATAGGAATTTAGAGGATTAATAATTATGAAAAAATTCGTAAAAAAACTATCAGCAATGGCTCTATGTACAGTATTTGCTTCTATGCAAATAGCTTCAGCCACAATTGATACAGGATTAAACAATGCCGTAATTAATAACACAGATAGTAATTTTACAGGACTTGAAACCGGAAATAATTCTGCAACGCTAAATTTTAAAGGTGATTCTCACGTTAATTGGAATACACTTAACGTTGGTAAAAATGAAACTTTAAACTTCAATGCTACTAATCCTAACGGTAATTTTACAATCTTAAACACTGTTAACAGCGATATGAGTAAAATATACGGTACAATAAGTTCCGGCAACGGTATTGGAAAACTTATTATATCAAACCCTAACGGTATGCTTTTTGACGGTGCTAAATTTACTACTATGGGTGATTTACACTTAACAACACAACCTTTAACCGGCAGATTAGAAAACGGAAACCTTGTTTTAGAAGGTTCTGTTGTAGAAGCGGTTAAAGATATTACCATTAAAAATGGTGCTTCTTTTGATGTTGGGGGTAAATTTACAATTGTAGCTCCGACTATTGAAGCTGCTAATTCTATTTTAAAAGCAGTTAACGGAGTAAAATTAGTAACAAGAAACGGACAAGACTTCTTAGTTTGCCCAACTGCTGACGATAACACTTCACACTCTGCAGTTAGATTGCAATCTGTGCAAATTGATGGTGATATCTATATATTATCAGGTGAAGACATTGTTAAAATTGCAAACGGTGCAAATATCACAGGCAATTTAACAATTGATTCTCAAGGCGCTGTTGCTCTTAACTATGTTAACAACGGTGCAACAGAAGAATTAGTTGTAAAAGGTAATGTAAACGTTACTAATGATGGTGAGTTCTCTTATTTAAGAAATGCCAGAGTTACAGGCAACGTTGACATGAAAAACAACGGTGGATATCTTGAAATCGCAAAAGTTAATATTGATGGAAACACTAATTTAATAACAACTGTTGGTGAAGATTACAATAAAAGTACTGATCCAAAGCATTATGTTCACGTTGTCGGAGATAACAGAATTGGTGGAAATTTAGATGTAGATTCTATCCACAACGTACACATTGGCGGTTATGACGAAACCCTTACAACACTTGCTGACGGTATCTTGAATGTAACAGGAAATATTAACGCATTAGCAAGAGAAGGTTCTGTAGCTGTAACAATCGATACTAACGCTAACGAAGTTTCCTTAACTTCAGGAACCTTAAACATCATCTCCAATAATGATGCTGTTATTAAAGCTAATAAATACCAGTTTAAAGCAAACGGATACATTGGTGGTATCAACGAAGAAGGTAATATTATTAACTCTATGGAATACTACACATTGTACCCTTCTAGTGAAAAAGTTTATTTGAATATTGCAGGCGGTGATGTTGCCAAAATTGAAACTGCAGCTGACGGATATGCTGTTATAAAATCTGCTAACGACATGAATGTAAACGGTGTTAATGCAGGAAAAGTTCACTTAACTTCAATGAAAGACATCGTTATCGGTGAAGATGCTTCTGCTGATTTTATTCAAGTTGATGGTGATACAAGAAATTTAACAGTTAAGCTTGCTGACAGAGATTACACTCTAAGATATATTAATATTAAAGATACAGAACAAATTATTATAGATCCTAAAACTGAAATAACATATGACATGGCTAACGGTCAAAACGGATGGAATAAAGGTATTCAAACTTCTAAAAATACTCACCTTGTAGTACCTGGAAATCCACCGGTTAACCCACCAGTTAACCCACCAGTTAACCCACCAGTAGATCCACCAGTAGATCCGGTTGACCCGCCTGTAGATCCGATAGTTCCACCGGCAAAACCAGACCAGCCAAAAGTAATCAATCCGGAAGATAATGACAACGTTAAGATTATGAAAAATTTAACAAGAGATCCGGCGAATGCAGCAATCGATGCAGGTCAAGTATACACACCGGTAGCATTTGCAGCTGATTTAGACGAAGAAATTGAAACAGGTGTTCGTAAAAACGTTGATGGCTCAGTTACAGTAGTTAGACCATTCACACCGGCAGAATAAAAATTAAAACAATAAAAATAAAAACTCAACATCTAAAAGATTTTGGGTTTTTATTTTTTTATGAAACTATATCAACAATTAATATTATGTGCTAAAATATTTCTATGGATTCAATTAGAAATTTTATAAAATGGTTTAGAAATTTAGACAAGAAAAAACGTTTTTATTTTATTACCGGTTTTTCTATTGTTTTCATTATGTTATGGGCATTTATTACAGCCGGTATAATAACCGGTAATTTTAACAGAGAACAAATTGAAGGTAAAGAAAACAGCCAAAAAGTTGATGCTATCGGGATAATAATCACCGAAACAAAAGAAGGTAAAAAATATTTTGAAATTTATGGTGAGCAAGGTAGTTACAATAATGAGCATAATGTAGCCACATTACATAATGTTGTCGGTAATTTTTATAAAAATGGCGAAGTTGCGATGAGTTTTCAGTCTTCAAAAGGTGCTTATAACGAAAAAGCCGGCACGATTACTCTTTATGAAAACACATACATCGTTTTAGAGGACGGGACTTCTTTAGCTTCAGACAGATTAATTTGGTCAGGTTCTGACAAAGAAACGGTCGCAGAAGGCAATGTTAAAATCAAAAAAAATAACGAAATGTATGCTTTGGCTGACAAGTGCATAATTGGTGTTAACTACGAAAAGTTTAAAATAATTGGTAAAACTCAAACTCAAATATATGGTAAGGAGAAAGAATGAAAAAAGCGTTAATATTTTTTCTTTTAATAATTTCAAGTATGGCGGTTTTGGCTTCAGACTTGGTAATCGAATCTAAAACTCAAACTTTTTCAGATAAAGAAAAGAAAATAAAACTTGATGGCGGTGTTAAAGTTAAAATGGATAATCTTACAATCGAAAGCCCTAAAGCCGATGTGTCAATTAGACGGAACAACAAGTTGGATACTGCAACTTTTTACGATAAACCTTATGCGTTTGAAGTTAATTTGAATAAAAAAAGAGAAGTTAAAGCAAATATTTTACAAGTTTCTTTAATAAACAAAGTTGTTAGAGCAGAAGGTGATACTCAGTCAATAATATCAGAAGGTAACACTCCTATAGTTGTTATTAATGCTGATGAACAAGAATATGATACAAAAAGCAATGTAATGGTTGCAAACGGTTCTGTTGCAATTAAGTATAAAGATATTGAGAGTTTTTCTGATAAAGCTGTTATTATTGCCGACACAAAAGGCGGTTTGAAAAAAATCGACTTAATAGGAAACGCTCGTGTTAAACAAGAAAACAACAATTCCGAAGGTCATCACTTTATTTACAATCCTATTACAGAAGAAATGAGTGTTAGCGGAAACACAAAAACTATCGCCATAACAGACGACGGTAAGAAATTAACAATTCACGCTGATTATCAACAATACAACAAAAAACAAAACTCATATATCGGAAACGGACACGTTAAAATTTGGTTTGATGATTATTATGCTCAAGGTCCAAAAGTTTCTGTTTTTCCTGACTTAGAAACCGGTAAGCCAAACAAAGTTTATTTTGTAGGTCGTTCAAAAATTGTTCAAGAAGACAAGGATATCATTGCGGATAAAATAAGACTAACTCTTGAGCCAAAGGATTTTGAGGCAGAAGGTAATGTTAGAACAATAATTCATAATATTGATACAAAAGAAGTTGACGAGGAATTATAATGTCAGAAAGAATTGATAAGGCTATGAGCCTTTTTAAAGAAAAAAAATACAAAGAATGTATTGATGCGTTTAGTTTAGTTTTAGAAACCGAGCCTGATAATGCAGATGTATACAATAATATGGGGGTTGCATATTCCTGTATAGCAGATTTTGAGCATGCTGAAAACTGTTTAGTAAAAGCCTTAGAACTTGACCCTCAATTAGCACAAGCTTACATAAATCTTTCTGATTTATATTATAAAGCAGGCGATATCGCTTCTGCTGTAGGAACTTTGCAAAAAGGCAGTTATGAACTTCAAGACAATTTAACAATTGCACATCTACTGGCACGAGTTTATATCGACGATCAACGTTGGGAGGATGCTATTGAAGAATTAGATAGAGTTCTGGATGGTGAACCTGAAAATTATGATGCATATTATGATTTAGGACACGTACTTTTTGAACTGGGCGATTACGAAGGAGCAATTTCTAATTTTGAAACTGTTACCCAATACAGAGAAGATAGCGAACTCTTGTTTTATTCACTTGCCCAAGCTTATGAATCAAACAACGAAATCGATAAAGCTATCTCTAATTATCTAAAAGCAATTGCTGTTAACGATAAATTTACTCTAGCTTACAAAAAAGTTGCAATTCTGTTTATGGCAAGAAATGATTTTGAAGATGCTTTAGAATACTTTGAAGAATATACTAATTTTGATATTCCGGAAGAAGAAAAAGACAATATAGCTAAATTAATTGACAAAATTAAAATAAAAATCTCTTAAATAATTTTTCTTTTTTAAGCACTTATTATTATGTTATAATATCAAGGTGGTGTTTAAGAAAGGAGAGTTATATGTGGCAAAAAGATATCAATATCAATGAAATTCGTGAAATCAGAACCAGAACTTCTGTGTTTTTTGGTTGTGGTGCAATTAGCAAAATCAATGATATTGCTAAAGATTTAAAAAACAAAAGTCTGGATAAAATAATAGTTATGAGCGGTAAAAACGCTTATAAGTCAACCGGCGCTTGGGATGTTGTGGAAAAAGCTTTAAAAGAAAACAGCATCGAATACATTAACTACGACGGTGTTACACCTAATCCAACTACAACTTCTGTTGATGAAGCTACTAAAATGGCTAGAGATTTTGGCGCAAAGGCTGTTATTGCAATCGGTGGCGGTTCTCCTATTGATGCAGGAAAATCGGTTGCAATCCTTTTAAAATACCCTGACAAAAACTGCAACGATTTATACGAATTTAAGTTTGAAGCAAAAGAAGCAGCGCCAATTGTTGCAATAAATCTAACACACGGCACAGGTACTGAAACAAATAGATTTGCAGTAGTTACAATTCCTGAAAAAGATTACAAACCTGCTATTGCTTATGACTGCATTTATCCTATGTATGCAATTGACGACCCTATTTTAATGACTAAATTATCACCAAAACAAACTCGTTTTGTTTCAATCGACGCTGTTAACCACGTTATAGAAGCTGCTACAACGAAAGTTACTTCACCATACGCAATCACACTAGCCAGAGAAGTTATAACTCTTGTAGCTGAATACTTGCCAAAAGCAATAGAAAACCCAGATGATTTAGAAGCTCGCTATTTCTTAGCTTATGCAGCAATGATGGGTGGTGTTTGTTTTGATAACGGATTACTCCACTATACCCACGCACTTGAACATCCATTAAGTGCAGTTAAACACGATTTATCTCATGGGTTAGGTTTAGCAATCCTATTACCGGCAGTGGTTAGAAATATTTTTGATTCAAAAGCCGAAACTCTTAAATATATTCTTGAGCCAATTGCAGGTAAAATTTCTTCTGCACAAGAAGCTGAAACAGCTGTTTATAGTTGGTTAAAATCAGTTGGTGTACCTTCTAAATTGAAAGATGAAGGTTTTACTGAAGCTGATGTACCAAAACTTGTTGAGCTTGCTTTCTCTACACCTTCATTAGCAGGATTATTATCAATCGCACCTACTGAAGCTACTAAAGAAGCTGTTGCCCAAATATATTCTAATTCTTTATAGAATAAAAATTAATACAAATAATTAAAGCCCTAAAACTGTTAATTTAGTTTAGGGCTTTTAATTTTATGTCTTAAGTTTATTTTTAATCTTTTAATTCCATTTTCTTAATTCGAATTTGGATATCTTCCAAAAGTTTTCTATTTATAGACATCAAATCACCAATAACAGCAACAATACTTAATTGCACTGAAGTAACCAAAAATAATGATGCAAATATAAGCGATTGAATATGCCCGTTTCCGTCAGAATTAAAATAGAAAAACAAAAACCGGCTTACAAGAATTAAACCGAGAATAAAAAACAATCCTGCAATAGATATAAAAAATCTAAACGGTCTATAAACAATAAACATCCTTATAACGGTTTTCATCGATTTAAAAACATAGTCAAAAATATTTTTTACCAATTTTGACTCTCTTAGTTTATCATTGACATTAATAGGAACAGATTCTACTCGCAAACCTTTTGCACCTGCCTGAATTAGTGTTTCCATAGTATAAGTATAATTGTCAAACACGTTAATTTTTAAAGCTGCATCCCTTGAAAAAGCTCTAAAACCACTTGGTGCATCTTGAACTTTCGTTGAAGAAAATAATCTCAAAACTGCAGAACCTGCTTTTTGCAATATTTTTTTCAAAGGTGAAAAAGATTTTATATTAAGTACATCACGAGCACCTATTACAATATCCGCATTTCCTTCTAATATTGGTTTAACTATGTTTTCAATATCTTTTGCACAATACTGATTATCAGCATCGGTATTTACAATTATATCAGCACCTCGTCTTAAACATTCTTGAATACCTGAACGAAAAGCATTTGCTAAACCTTTATTATGAGTTAATTCTAAAACACATGCACCCCATTGTTTTGCCAGCATTGAAGATTTATCTGTTGAACCGTCATCTATTACCAAAACCTCTATAATATCAATTCCTTGTATCGATTTAGGAATATCATTAAGGGTTGCAAGTATAGTTTTTTCCTCGTTATAACAAGGTATTTGTATTATTAATTTAACCAATTTTACACTCCTTAAAACTTATTGTACAATAGATAACAAGAGGAAGCAAATATACTTAAACAAGGAAGAGAGAGAATAGTTTGTTTATTTTTTTTATAACTATTTTAGGTTTAGCATTTAGGCTTATTAATATTGATAAACCGGAAGGTTTGTGGAACGACGAGTATGTAAGTTGGTTTGTAGCTTCAATACCTTTTGGCGAAGGTTTCTGGCAAGAAATCCTAAAACAGTGTCATATGCCTCTGTATTATTTATACCTAAAACCTTTTACCGGATTTAGTGATATTGTGCTTAGACTAACTTCCGTTCTGCCTTCAATTTTAGCCATTCCTGTTATGTATCTTATAGGAAAAGAGTATTCAAAAAATATTGCTAAAATTTCAGCACTCGTTACTGCAGTCTTACCTTTTCTTGTTTATTACGCTCAAGAAGTTCGATTTTATTCTCTATTATTTTTATTTAGTGCAATATGCCTCCTATACACTATTAAACTGACTAAAGGTGAAAAAAAACTTTGCGGTTACTTAGTATCTGCCGGCTTAGTATTATCGACACACGTTTTAGGAATAATTTACGTATTTTTTACTGCTTGTTACATTTTTATAAAAAAAAGAGCGATTAATAAAAAAATTATAGTCGGGCTTTTATTAGGATTAATTATAATAATACCTCTTGGTATAAATATCTTAAAAATGCTTTCGTATTCTCAATGGTGGGGTAATTTTTCCTACACTAACATTTTATTTTTGTTTAGTGATTTTTTATCACCAATTCTCACTAATAACATCAATGCACCAAGAACTTTTTTCTATAACCAAAACTTTATATTTAATCTGTTTTTAACAATACCGACACTTTTAGCAGTACTCGGAATAAGTTTCGGGATAAAAAAAGAAAAAGGACTTGCTTTACTTGTTCTTGGTGTTATTTTAATAATGTCAATATTATCTTTTAACGGTATCATTGTTTTTATAACCAAATACTCAATGGAAATCTTGCCAATATTAATTTTGTTATTTGCAATAGGCGCTTCTGATAAAAAATATATTTGGATAACTTACGTAACAATATTAATTTTATCTGCACTTTTTATATTTTATCCATCTTATCAAAAGCGTTCAGAAGGTCATAAACTTGTATGTGATATTATAAACAAACAAAATCCTGATAAAATAATCTACACATACTATGACGAAAACAGATTTAAAAAATATCTAAATCAAAATTATAAATCTCTTGATATCAGTAAAACTTATCGTTTTGAATATGTTAATTCTGTTTCAAAAATATTTGATAATGTTAATTCAGGCGAAAAAGTTTCGATAGTTTTTCTTGATAGTGTAAGCTTTTTACCGGAAAATTATATTGAAAAAGCCAAAGAAAATAATGTACCTGAGATGTTTATTACTTTCTCTATAATAAGAAACTCTTTAACTAACGAAATTAAAAAAAGAGGTACTGATATCAACATTGAACATAACGGTAGTTGGACCGTAATCACTGCAATATATAAATAATTAAATCTCTATTATTGTACATTTAAGATACTTTTTGCTAATATATAGTAAATAGGGGAGTATTCTATGGCTGATAAAAAGACCTTGATATTGATAGACGGACACGCTTTAGCTTTTCGTCAATATTATGCATTGGAAAGAACTGCAATGAAAAATTCAGAAAACCAACCCACTTGGGCTGTTTACGGTTTTTTTAAAGCAATTTTTGATTTGCTTACAAAAATCAAGCCGGATTTTATCGCCGTTGCTTTTGATGTCGGCAGACAAACTTTTCGTGTTGAAAAATATGAAGAATACAAAGCGAACAGGGAAGCCATGCCGGATACTCTCAGATGTCAAATAGGTACCATAGTAGAAGGACTGCAGGCTTTTGATATACCTATATACACAAAAGAAGGATATGAAGCCGATGATGTAATCGGTACGATTTCTTGTATTGCAGCCAATAACGGGCATAACACCTTAATCCTAACAGGCGACCAAGACAGTTTTCAATTAATTGATAAAGAAGGTTGTGTAAAAGTTTTAATCCCTTCTAAAGGTGAACTGATTGAATATAACTGGGAAAAAGTTTATGAGAAACTTGGTGTATATCCTAATCAAGTAATTGACTATAAAGGGTTAAGAGGTGATACTTCTGATAATATCCCAGGTATAAGAGGTATTGGTGAAAAAACAGCGCAAAAACTATTAAATCGTTATCCTAATTTGGAAGAACTTTTGGCTGATTGTGAAAACATTCCGGAAAAAGCTATCAAAGAAAAAATTTGCACACAAAAAGATGTTGCAATTTTATCAAAAGAACTGGCTACAATAATCAGAGATGTTGATATTGATTTTGATATAGAAAAAGCTTCCGTTGCTCTGCCTCAAATAGAAAAAGTTTCAGCATTTTTGAGAAAAATGCAGTTTTACAGTTTTATTAAAAATATTGATAAAATTTTATCCTCATTTTCTAAAGAAGAAACGCCAAAAGGTGAAAATTTAAGCCTTTTCACTCAAGTTCAAAATCCTTCAGGAAACGTTGTTCAACAAAGCTTATTCACGCAAGCTATTAAAGAAACTGTAGATGATACAAGTTTTGAATACATAACTATTAATAAGGATAACTTGGAAGAGTCTTTAAATAATCTAAAATCTTCAAAAAGAATTGCCATAAGATATTTTTCTAAAGATGATAAAATTACACACGTTGGTATATGTAACGGGAAAAACTACTATTTCTCAGAAAATTTTATTTCAGAACTGAAACCAATAATAGACTCAAAAGAAATTAGCAAAATACAATATGATGCAAAATCGGATTATCATTTGCTTGTTAATAACGGATTTAATCCTCAAGGTTTCGAATATGATGTTCTTTTGGCAAGTTATGTAAAAGATCCAAACCGTAAACACACACTTGATGCACAGGGATTAGATTTTCTTAATCATATAATTTCAAACACTGATAATCAGGAAATTCTTGTTTGCGACGAAGCTTACACTATCTACAATTTATATGATTATTGGAAAAATAACCTAGAAAAAGCAGAACAAGAGCTACTTTGTAACATAGAAATTCCATTAACAGAGGTTCTTGCTAAAATGGAACACACCGGTGTTGCTATAGATACGGAATATTTAAACGAGTTATCCTCTTTTATGACAGAAAAATTGGCAGAACTCGAAGATTTAATTTACCAACTTGCCGGTGAAACTTTTAATATTAATTCACCAAAACAAGTTGCAGAAATTCTTTTTGATAAATTAGAATTAAAAACTAAAAAGAAAAAATCTCGTTCTACAAGTGCAGAAGTTTTAGAGGAACTGGCTGAAGAGTATGAGATTTGTGAATATATCCTTGAGCATAGAAAATTTTCTAAACTAAAATCTACTTATACAGATTCTTTACCTGCTCTGATTTCAAAAAGAGACGGTAGAATTCACACTACTTATAATCAAGCTTTGACAGTAACCGGCAGATTGTCATCTTCAAACCCTAATCTTCAAAACATTCCGATACGAACAGAAGAAGGAAACAAAATCAGAGCTGCTTTTTGCGCACAAGATTCTGAAAGTTTAATACTTTCTGCGGATTACTCGCAAATTGAATTAAGACTTTTAGCACATGTTTCAGGTGATACCCATTTAATAGAAGCATTTAGGTCAGGTGAAGATGTACACACAATTACTGCATCAAAAGTTTTTGGTGTTGATATTAATGAAGTTACTAAAGATATGAGAAGAAAAGCTAAGGCTGTCAATTTCGGAATTGTTTACGGGCAATCAAAATATGGCTTGGCCAAAAACTTAGGAATTTCGAACTCGGAAGCACAAGAGTTTATTGACAAGTATTTTGACTCTTATCCTAAAGTAAAAAACTACATGGATGAAAAAAAAGAATTTGCAATAATAAACGGATACGTTGAAACTATTTTTGGTAGAAAAAGATATTTAGCAACAGAATTAGCCAGTCCAAATTTTCAAATCAGAGAGTTTGCTCAAAGAGCTGCTATAAATCAACCACTTCAAGGAACAGCTGCTGATTTAATAAAAATGGCAATGATTGAAGTTGATAAAAAACTTACTGAAAAAAATCTAAAAACTAAGATGATTATGCAAGTTCATGACGAATTAGTCTTTGAAGTTCCAAATTCAGAACTCGAAGAAGTCAAAAAACTTGTTCTCGAAGCTATGGAACTTAATCAGCCACTAACCGTTCCGCTTGAAGTTGACATAAACTGCGGAAGCTCTTGGAAAGAATAAAATTTATTTATCACTAAGAACTTCTTCGCAAATGTTAGTTTGAGGTTTATATTCATATTCTGATATAGAAATATCTTTAATAATTTTTGAACGTTTTTTGCGATACAACATATCAATAAAAGCTTCTAGGCGTGTAATAAATCCGGCTTCACCTGTATGTTCATCAATAGTTAGAGATAACATCGGTTTTCCGGATTCTTTTGCTTTACGCATTATGCGTTCAATCATCAAAGAATCAGGACCGCAACCAAAAGCATTCAAGGTAATTATTCCATCAATCTTATTATCTTTTAAATAATGACCTGCAGTTCCTGTCATTTCATGCTCATTCGCCCAATATTTACGTTGTCCTAAAGATGCAATACCTTCTGACATTTGTTCATCTGTCAATTGTAATGAAGTGTGAACACTTACATCCATTGCTTCAAGCTTATCAAAAATTTTCATACAAGCACGTTCATCATAAATATTGTAGCCGTGAGAAACCAACGCAATATGTATCGGATGAGCTTTTGCATTTGCTTCTATCAAAATCTTGCCTTGCAAAGCGTTGGACAAAGCTTTTTTATAACTTAAGCCAGCTCTCATCATTACCAAGAAATTGTTATAAACTTTCCATCCTTGCTTTGAAGCTTGTTTTATTTTATCTAAGTCTGTTATCCCAAACGGTGCCACAGTTTCTTGCAAAAATTCATACAAACCTTGTTTCTTTGCAGACTTATCAAGAGTTGCTTCTATAATATTAAAATCACCTTTTACAACATTTCTTACCAAATCCGGCAAACCTCTGATTTTAGAACAATTGTAAATTTTCGGTGCAATTGATTGCAAAGACGGTACAAATATATTTTTAACACCTTTTTGGTTTATTAAGTTTAAAATATGACCTAAATATATTTTTATAGGAAGACAAGTTTCAGTAACAACAAGTGCTGAACCTTCTGACATTGTTTGTTTTGTAGTCGGGTCAGACAAAATAATTTTAAACCCCAAAGCAGAAAAGAAGCCGTGCCAAAAAGGATAATTTCCATAATATGACATCCCTCTTGGAATTCCGATTACTAACTCTTGTAAATTTTCTGTCGCCATTTTATACTTCCTTAAAATTTGTAAAATCAGTCTGCTTAACTATACTAACCCGAAAATAACGTTTTGTCATCATCGGATTGAACAAATGTAAACTTACTGTTATAATTTTTTTATGAAAATTTTGGGAATAGATCCGGGTATGGCAATTGTTGGCTATGCACTGGTTGAAACAGAAAATGAAAATATAGAACTTTTAACATCAGGCTCAATACAGACTGATAAAAGTTTGAATGACTCTAAGCGATTATTAGAAATTTTTAATGATCTGTCAACAATTGTAGAAAAATACAAACCGGATTGTGCTTCTGTAGAACAATTATTCTTTTTCAAAAATCAAAAAACGATTATTCCCGTTGCAGAAGCTCGTGGCGTTATTTTAACTGTTTTAGAAAAATATAATATACCAACATATAGCTATACGCCAATGGAAGTTAAGCAAGTCTTAACCGGTTACGGTCGTGCAGAAAAAAAAGAAGTTGAACAAATGGTTAAACTAAGTTTGGGTGAAAATACTAAATTCCCAAAATTAGATGACACTGTTGATGCAATAGCTATCGCAATATGCCACACCAGAAGTGCGTTTTAGAAATTCTTTGAACAAAGCCAAACTTTGTATGTGTTGAAACTAAAGTGTATCCATAAAAGTGGACAAAAAAAATTTGGCAAAGCAAAAAAATAAAAAAACGGCTGAGCATAGCGAAGGCGTGGAAAACAATTGCGTCTTTTCTTCTTTTTTTGGTACTTTTTTTCTTCTTTGGCTCGCAAATAAAGAAGAAAAAAAGTACATATAAAACATTCGGAAACAATTATTAATACAAACACTTCAAAGTATATAAAAAAACAAGCTTACATTGACTTAATTAGCAAGACCATAACAACAATTAATTCAATAGCCATCGCCATATAGCACACCAGAAGTGTGTTTTAGAATTTATTATTTAGATTTGTAAATATTATTTATATATTTAACAAAAAAAACTTTTTTTTTGTTTTAATTTGTGTATAATAGACGAAGGAAAAGATTTAACTATTATGCTACAAAATATAACACAAAATACTAACAAATCAGTAGAAACACAATATATAACAAGACCAACTATCAATTGTGATGAACTTGAGCTTTATTTATCAAGAATTTTCGAAAAGGAATTAAACACACCGGAATCGGTTCTTTTATCATATAATCCTTTTGTTATTAAAAAGATTGCAGGTTATTTATCTGGGAAAATTCAAATGCCTGCTTCAATAGGGATTGCCGGTGAAACAGCGAGTGGCAAATCTACTATTACAAAAGATTTAATCGATACTATCGAATCTTTTGCGACTGAATTTGGAATTGATGATTCAATCACAAGGGTTAATACTGATGACTATTATTATGACCGCTCAGAAATGGTAAAGGCTGCTGGTAGTTTTTCAGAATTTGCTAAAAATTATGATCTTGATGTACCTGAGGCTCTTGAGCTTGAGTTAATGAGCAAGCATATTAAAGAACTTTTATCTGGTAAATCAACTTACCTTCCTAAATATGACATGAGTGGTACTGCAATTCGTCATGATAATTATACATTAGCTAAGCCTTCCAAAGTTATTATTTCGGAAGGTTTATTTACGCTTACAGACAAAGTAAAAGATGCTTTTAACTTCAAGATTTATGTTGATATTCCTGAAAAATTAAAAAGAGAAAGATTCTTTGTAAGAGCTGAAGAACGTGGATTAGGCGATTCTGCTGAACATATTTACGCAAATGCCAACAAAAAAGCAGAATTTTATATAAGACCGTGCAAAAAATATGCAGATATTGTTTTATCAGGATATGCAGACAGAATTAAATACAAAAACTTCTTAAACAAAATTATCGGAATTGTACAAGAATTGTATTTTGCGGATTAGTTTATTTATTAATTATTGAAGTTTAAGTTTGCTCTGCTTAATATTTGTTAATTATTTAGGCAATTTTTCACCTTTTTGTAACTTTATTATTATATATAACTTTTCAGGTGTGTATGTTAGAAGTTACGAAATACAATTATGCCGGTATTAACAATTTACCGACTACAAATCCAATAAATTTCAAAGCTGAGTCAAGTTTGGAACGAAGTGGAAAAACAGACGAAATTGTTTTAGAAAAGCCTAAGAAAAAGAAAAAATCCTTAGGGAAAATTTTTGCAGGCATTATTGGTGTTGTAATATTAACATATGGAAGTATTGTTCTAAGACGCAAACTATCCAAGCCTAGTTTTGATGAAATTCAAAAATGTTTTTCTCAAATTTTTGAAAAAGATTTAAGCACTGACGAAGTTAAAAATTTGATAAGTAAGTACAAAGAAATTTGTAAAACCAAAGATACTGACGATTTTGTTGAAAAAATGATTGCAGAGCTAAAAAAAGATTATGGACTCGAAAATGTTACGACTAATACTAAAGTTAATAAATTAAAAGATAACAGCATAAAAACAGCAATGGAAAGAGTTAAAGCCGGTTCTGCAAACCCTTACGGTCAAATAGATATGAATCCCGGCACTTATAATAATACATTAATAAGAAGCACTCAGGGTGAAACCTTCGGAACGGCATTCCATGAAATGTTCCACTTAAAACAATTCTATCAAGCATATAAAGCTGATCCGGAACTATTCGCCAAATCTGTTTATGCAAACACAAAAAAAACTGCGCCGGATGAAATTGAAAAAGCTATCAACCAAACAATAGAACTTAATAAAAAGAACGGCATAACAGTCAGCCGTGCAGAAGCGGAAAAGCTCGTCGAAGAAGGTTCTATAAAAGAGATTAGACAAACTTTAGACAAAACATACAATACAACTACCCGATTTGCAAAAGATTCAAAAGAATATAGCAAAGGTGTTGAATATATGAATAGTTATGAGAATTACACCTCATTAGAAGAAAATATGGACGACTATATGAAAAACAAGCTTGAAGAGGAAGCTTATAAAGTTTCTGACAATGCCGAAAAAATATACAAATACTTAAGCTCTATTTGGAAGCTTTAAGAATAAAGATTTTTCCTAAACTCTTTAATCTTTGTAGCAATTTCTCTGTAATCTTGAGTCAATAATTTAGAGATACTTTCATTAAATTTCTGCAAAGCAATTTCAATATTTTCTTTATTAAATTCAACCATATCTTGAGCCATTTCTAAATTAGATAAAGCCAGTCTTGTCGTATCCTTAAAGCCACTTGAAGCTAAAGCTTGCGCTAATTCGTTATCTTTAACCGTTTCACATAAAGCTTGTGCAACAACCAACGGGAAATGCGAAATCATCGCAACAGCTTTATCGTGTTCCACCGCTGTTGTTATTAAAGGTTTTGCACCAAGTTGAATAATAACACTCTTTAGGATTTCTACCCCTTGATTTACCCCTTGATTTACCCCTTCATTTACCCCTTCAATAGGTGTAATTGCCCAAGTTGCGCCATTAAAAAGTTCTGCAAATGAATGTTCCCAGCCACTATTTTCTGTCCCTGCCATCGGATGAGAAGGTATAAAATTAAAACTGTATTTTTTCTTTGATACAAAATCTTTTAAGCTACAAACATCTGTTACAACGGTTTCTTTTGGTAAAATAGTATTAAGCTTATCCAGTACCTCAAGAGTTGCATTCATTGGAGAACACACAAAAACTAAATTACAATCCTTTAAAGACTCATAATCAGAAGATACATTTTCCATTTCAAGAGTTCTTGAAATACCAACGACTTGGTGTTTATCTTTCAAACATTTAAAAATAGAACCACCGATTAAACCTAAACCAATAACTCCGATTTTCATACTAAATCCTTATGTTTAAATTGTTTATTACCTTCTGCATAGTCTTTTACAATATCACCATTGCCTTGTAATGTGTATTTATAAATTGTTAATCCGTCCAGTCCTACAGGACCTCTCGCATGAGTTTTATTAGTTGAAATACCGACTTCTGCACCAAATCCATATCTAAATCCGTCTGCAAATCTTGTCGAAACGTTATGATAAACTCCGGCTGAATCCACTGCTGCCATAAACTTCTGAGCATTTTCTCTATCCTCTGTTATGATTGATTCTGTATGTCCGGAAGAAAATTCGTTTATATGTTCAATAGCATCTTCAACACTTTCAACTTCTTTTACTGCTAATTTTGTATCCGAATACTCAATGTGCCAGCTTTCAGGCGAAAATATAAGTTCAATGCCGGATTCTTCTAAAGATTTATATAATTCATCCTTATAAGAAAATTTGCGATGAACCAAAAGCGTTTCCACAGAATTACAAGCACTTGGATATTGAGTTTTTGCATCGACAACAATCCTTTTTGCTTTTTCGTAATCCGCAAATTCATCTACAAAAATATGACAAATTCCGTCTGCATGTCCAAGAACCGGTATTTTTGTATTTTCTTTGACAAACTTAACCAAATTATTACCGCCACGAGGAATAATTAAGTCTATAAATTTATCTTGCTCAAGCATTTGAGAAACATCTTCTCTTGTAAAAACTTGTGTAATAGCGTTTTTAGGAAAACCTTCTGTTTTATCCAAAGCTTTTTGTATAACATCCATTATCGTTTTATTAGTTTGAGCTGATTCTTTCCCACCTTTTAAGATAACTGCATTAGATGATTTTATTGCTAAAGCAGAAATTTGGGTAATCACATCAGGTCGGGCTTCAAAAATTATACCTAAAACACCTATAGGACAAGAAATTTTTGTAAGAATTAAACCTGTATCAAGACTTCTTTGCATAAGAATTTTGCCAATAGGATTTTCAAGTTCATAAATATCAATAATCCCTTGAATCATATCACGCATTTTATTCTCATCAAGTTTTAATCTGTTATATACGGATTTTGAAATCTCACCACTTTCAAGCAAAGATTGAGCAGAACCTAAATCCTTTTTATTAGCTTCAAAAATTGCCTGTTTATTATTTTCCAATTCTTCTGCAATATTCAATAAAGCCTTATTCTTTATATCGTTAGCAAGTGTTGCCAACTTTTTAGAAGATTGTTTTGCAAGTTTCGCAATTTCTTTAAAATTATCTACGCCCATTTCTATATTCCTCAACACGTTTTCTATACTGTAAACGTCTTAAGTTAATCATAGTCGATAAACGTTTTCTTAGCAAATGTTCTTTTAAAGACATTGCCGGAATTTCTTCCGCAATAGTCGGTTGTTTAACAATATATCCCGATAAATCAATAAACGGTACAGAATTTCGATAATCCATATAGGGATTGCGTGGTGTAAATTCTCTCATCCTCTCTCCATAAAAACGATTTGTGATGTGTTAATTCTATTTTAAACATTTTATTATAACAAGAATAAGTTAAGATAAATTAAGAACAATACAGCTATCAACAACTTCTAGTGTAAAATTTTGTAACAGTTTGGCACAATATATACAACAAACAAAACCAAATGAGGGACAATATAAAAGCCGGATCTCCGACCTTCGGTCGAAGATGACGACAAGCCGGTAGTCAATACCAACCAAAAACCACCCATTATACAACTTAAAATATCTTAACAAAGCTTTACACAATTAGCAAATTTTTCTCAAAATTATACTTTATAAGAATATAGTGTAGTAATCTTTTGGTGTGAAGTTATGGTACAAGGTTTTTCAAATTCTAATATTGCTCAACCTAATCAACAAAACAAATTAGGAACAATCAAACGGCTTGGAATGACACCTGACGGAAGAATGGTTTATCAAGCTATAAGCTCTGACGGTGAACCTATCAGAAAAATGAGTATTGCACAAAAAGACTGTGCAGTTTTTGAAAAATCTTATGCTGATATAGTTGAAGTTGCACCAAAACTCCAAAAATATGCCGCCGAAAATTCAGATCCTCAAAAAATGAAGCAGAAACAAAAAATAAGCAAGTGGGTGCTCGGTGGCGGCGCTCTGATTGGCGGACTTATTCCTGCGATATTTGCTAAAAAATGGCAAATTCTTTCGACAATTGGTGGAACTATTGCAGGGTTTGCGCTCGGCGGTTTCATAAATTCGCAATTCTTGGCACCACCAGGGTATTCAAAATTTATTAAGGCAACACAAAATATCTCTAAAATTGATGCAAGACCTATCGAGGAGTAAATGTAAGAACTTGGCGGTGGATACTACCAGCTTATCCATTACTTTCAGGACGTTGAGACTTTAAGTTCGTTTTAAGAGATGCTGGGTTTAATTGTTCCTTAATCTCAATTGGTGCAAACATATTTTTTCATCATTAAGCTTTATTACTATATTTAAAAATTTCTTCTTTTATATTATAATTTAGTAGAATAGATTTATTATAATTAATGGAAGCATCCGGCTTTCGAGTAGCCGGAAGAAAGAAGGAAAAATGGTACCGGAAACAAAAAGTTTTCAAATTGAGATTGGCGGAAAAACAGTTACTATTGAAACCGGAAAATACGCTCAATCAACTAATGGTAGTGTTACAGTTAGATGCGGTGATACAATGCTTTTCGTTCACTGCGTTGTTTCAAAAGAACCTAGAGTTGGGATAGATTTCTTCCCTCTTCTAATCGATTACGAAGAAAGAATGTCTGCAATAGGTAGAATCCCTGGCGGATACAACCGTTCAGAAGGAAAAGCTAGCGACAAAGCGATTTTGGTTTCTCGTTTAATAGACAGACCTATCAGACCTTTATTCCCTAAAGGATATAGAAACGATATTCAAATCGTTGCACAATTATTCAGCTATGATCAACAAAATCAACCTGATACGTTAGCTATGTTAGGCGCTTCTACTGCATTAATGCTAACAGGCGCACCTTTCGAAGGTCCTATCGGTGCAGTTAGAGTTTCAAAAATTGACGGTCAACTTATTGCAAACCCTACTCACCAAGAAGCTGACAAATCAGATTTAGATATTGTTGTTGCAGGTACACACGACAGCGTTATCATGGTTGAAGCGGGTTGTAAATTCGTTACAGAAGACGATATTATGGAAGCTGTTGAATTTGCTCAAGTAGAAATCGCAAAACAATGCGAAGCTCAAGTTGAGTTTGCTAAACTTTGCGGTGTTGAAAAAGAAGAATTCGTGAACCCATACGATACAACCGAATTAAAAAATATTATTGACGAAGTTGCTGGCGCTATGATTCACGATGCTTACCACAACTTTGACAGAAAATACAGACAAGAAAAACTTGAAGAAGCTAAAAAACTTGTTAAAGAAAGAGTTGAAGCTCTTCCAGACGATCATTACATTCACCAAATCATTGAAGAAACAGGCATCGACTTTGTTGCAGAAGAATTTAAGGCTGCTGAAAAGAAAATTATGCGTGCTATGATTACTGATGAAGGAGTTCGTGCTGACGGAAGAAAACCTAATGAAGTTCGTCCTATCTGGTGTGAAGTTGGCGTTATTCCTAGAGCTCACGGTTCTGCGGTATTCACTCGCGGACAAACACAAATTCTTTCAGTAGCAACTCTTGCAGGTCCTGCAATGAAACAAGAACTTGACGGCGTTGATCCTGAAATAGAAAAAACTTATATGCACAAATACATCTTCCCGGGTTTCTCTGTTGGTGAAGTTAAACCTCTAAGAGGCCCTGGCAGACGTGAAGTTGGACACGGAAATTTAGCAGAAAGAGCTAACGTTCCTGCGCTTCCTAGTCAAGAAGAGTTCGGTTACACAATCCGTGTAACTTCTGACGTTCTTGAATCAAACGGTTCTACTTCAATGGGTTCTACTTGCGGTTCTTCAATGGCATTGATGAATGCAGGTGTTCCTGTTAAATGTATGATCGGCGGTGTTGCAATGGGTATGATTACTGAACCCGGTAAAGAACCTGTTGTACTTACTGATATTCAAGGTATTGAAGACTTCCTTGGCGACATGGATTTCAAAGTTACAGGTAATGATGATGGTATTACAGCTCTTCAAATGGATATGAAAGCTAAAGGTATTGCAAACGATACTTTAAGACGTGCGTTAGCTCAAGCTAAAGAAGGCAGATTACATATCTTGGGAGAAATGAGAAAAGTTATCACCGAACCGGCTAAAGAACTTTCACCATTTGCACCAAGCATTACAACAATGACTATTCCTACTGAAGATATCGGAACTGTTATCGGACCTGGTGGTAAACAAATCAGAGCTATTATCGATGCTTCAGGCGCTGAAATCGATATTCAAGATAATGGTATTGTAACAATTACTTCTAATGACCAAGAAGGTGCTAAAATCGCTAAAAAGATGATTAACGATTTAACTTTCAAACCGGAAGTTGGTATGGTTATCAAAGGTAAAGTTGTAAGAATCATTCCTATCGGCGCTTTTGTTGAATTAGGCGGTGGTAAAGACGGTATGGTTCATATTTCTCAAATCTGTCAAGAAAGAATCGAAACTATTGAACCTCACGTTAACATTGGCGACGAAGTTATCGTTAAGGTTATCAAAATCGACGACAAAGGCAGAGTTAACCTAACTATTAAAGGGGTTACAGAAGAAGACAAAGCTAAATTAATTTAGTTATAAAAGTCAAAAAAACTGGGTTCCTGATTGAACCCAGTTTTTTTTATTAAAACATTAAACGTCCGAAATTCAGTTATGAATTTCGGACGTTTAATAAAACATATAATACTAAAACTTATTTAGTACAAAATCAATATCCTTATCGCCACGACCTGATAAATTGATTAATATTTTTGTACCTGAAGTGGCGCTTTTAGCCAATTTAATACCGTATGCTATCGCATGAGAACTTTCCAATGCCGGAATTATGCCCTCAGTTTTTGAAAGTTCGAAAAATGCACTAACAGCTTCTTCATCATTAATAGTTTCATATTTTGCTCTGCCAATAGAATTTAGGTAACAGTGTTTTGGACCGACACCAGGATAATCTAAACCGCTTGCCACTGAATAAGCATCTGCAATATTGCCATTTTCATCTTGTAAAAATAGCCCTTTAAACCCATGCAAGCATGCCGGTTTTCCATAAGTTATACTTGCAGCATTTTCGCCCAATTTTTCACTTTTACCTAATGGCTCAACACCGATTAAATTAACTTTTTCATCGTTCAAAAAACCGTTAAATATACCAATTGCATTAGAGCCCCCACCAACACAAGCTACAACGTAATCAGGTAAAGTATTTGCTAAGTCAAGCATTTGAGCTCTGGCTTCTCTTCCGATTACGGTTTGAAAATGTTCAACAATCATTGGAAACGGGTGAGGACCAACAACAGAACCAATTGCATACATTGCAGTTTTATGTTCTCTTATATAAGCCGCAAATGAAGCATCCACTGCTTCTTTTAATGTTTTAGAGCCTTCCGTAACTGGGATAATATTTGCTCCTAAAATCTTCATTCTGCTTACATTAGGACGTTCTTTTTCAATATCAACTTCGCCCATATAAATATCACATTCTAAGCCTAATAAAGCTGCAGATGTTGCAATAGCCACACCATGCTGACCGGCACCGGTTTCTGCAATCAATTTTGTCTTGCCAAGTTTTTTAGCAAGTAAAGCTTCACCTAAGCTATGATTAATTTTGTGCGCACCGGTATGGTTTAAGTCTTCACGTTTTAAATATATTTCACAATCATACTTTTTAGACAGATTTCTGGCATAATAAACCGGACTTGGTCTGCCTGCAAAAGTTTTCAAGAGTTCATCTAATTCATTATTAAAATCTTTATCATCTTTTATCTTTAAAAATTCTTCTGCAATTTTTGAAAACTCTTGTTTTAAATCTTCAGGTAAATACTGCCCGCCAAAATCACCAAAAAAACCTTCTTTTGTCGGTAAATTATTTATCATTGTCATCATTTTTTATTTCTCCTTTATCAAACATTTTGCCAAAACTGATTTATTATTTTTTAAAATTCTGGAACCACGAGTTACTTTACATAAACTTACTTGCAAATCTTTTGCAATTTCTCTTTGCGTACATCCCTGTTCCAACATTTCCAAGATACACCATCGTTTTGATAAAGTTTTTATTTCGGAATCAGTTAAAAGTTCTTTAAAAAAAGCCTCTATTTCTATTTCGGTGTGTAAATTCTTAACAGCTTTTGAAATTTTTTGTAATTGACTTACATTTGTAACGTTTCTATCCATAGAAACATTGTAGTGCTAAAATTTCTTTTTGTCAATTGTTTTGATTTTTACAAATAAATCGATATAATAGAAATATGAAAAGAATACTTATCACTTTAATAATTTTAAGTATGACACTTCCTGCTCACGCATTTTTTTGGAATAAAAAAGATAAAGCATTAGAGGCTGAGTTAGAAGGAAAAGGATATGCCGGAACTTTACCTGATTTAAACAAAAATAAGCAAGTTAAGGAGCATAAAACATCAACTCCCGTTTTTGAATCACATACTGATTTTAATGAGCCAAAAGAATTAAAACCTATTCCAAGAAACAATCCGGCTTTTATAGATATTATTGAGAAAAAAGATGTTACTTCTGAATATGTTATAGATGCTAACGAATTAATTCCTATAATAGAAAAATTAGTTGATTGCATAGAATCAAACGGAAATGTTCAACTTTTTGTTACCAGAGCAAATGTTTTAGCAATGAATATAGATTTTTTAATCAATAAGTATGAAGGTTTACCTGAAAGCCATTATGAATCTTTCAAAAAACTATTAGAAATTAATCGTTCTGCAAAAACATTAGTGCAACTTAGACAAGAAGCTGTTACTTATCAAAGATATTTAGCTTATCAAGCTTCCGGTTCAATTTATAATCCGGAAAACATTAACCAACAGCTTCAATACTTTTTAGAAGAGCTTAATACAGCGATTATAATGCTACGTGATGAAGAATAGTTTTATTTATTTATCGGATTAAAGTCTATTTTTTCATATATTTGTTTCAAAAAATATTCTTTATTCTGTGAAGGAACCAATTTGTTTGATTGTTGCATAAATACAATCGCATTTCCGTAACGTCTTTGTTTATAAGATATACGAGAAGATTTTTCTAAACATACAGCTTTTAATTCTTTGTTAGTTGTTGTATTTATTATGTTTTCATATATCTTTAAAGCTTCATCATACTCGCCATCATTATAAAAAATTTCAGCTTTACGAATCAACTCTTCTGTTTTTTTATTCTCAGATACTTTCTCTTTTTTTTGTAACAAATCAGAATTAGAAATATCATTAAGTTCTTCTGCCGGCTCTAAAGGTTCTAAGTTTTTGACAGATGTTGAAACTTTTATTTCTTCTTCATTTTCGTTCCGGTTTTCTTCAATTACATCTTCTGAATAAGTTTCAATAACATCTTCTTCTGTAACATCAACTTGAACTGCATTATTTTTCTCTACATTATTTGATGTCAAAGTTGGCGGAAATAGTGCACTCTCATTATTATATAAATTAAGATTTTTTTGATTATCATTTTGTGGAATATATTTATAGGCATTCATTACCAGCATTGCAAAAAAGAAACAGACAGTAGTAGTCAAAACTATGAAACGCATTGCTTTTATATCGTAATTGTACATAACAAACACCTCTTATTTCTTATTTAATTCTACTCCAAAAGCAAACATTGCGAAATCATATTTCACTGGATCAAACGAACAAATATTTTTAAGATTGTTTGTAAGCTCTTTAACTGCTTGAAAATCATTACTCTTACGTTCCAATAACGTCATCTGTCTTGAAACTCTTGCTACATGTACATCAAGAGGGATTAACAAGTCTTTTGGTTGCATAAATTCCCAAATTCCCAAATCTACAGGACCTTTTCTTACCATCCAACGTAAAAACATATTCATACGTTTCATAGCGCCACCGTTTTTTGGATTTGGAATCATATGATAAAAACCCTGAGTATATATTTTAGGAGCTTGGTGATAAAAATAATCGACTACCGTTTGTAAAAAATGTTGTTCTTTATATTTGAAATCAGAATTGGCGCCGGATGATAACCAACTATACTTAAACAATTCTTCCAAACCGTTAGACTCATTGTATAACTTTGACAAAATTTCAAAAATCGGAATAATATCCCTATCTTTTGAAAATCGATACTCAACACCTTTTAAGTTCGTAAAATCTCCATTTTTTATATAACCTAATAAATCATTATCAGCTTTAGAAAAAATATCCTCCAGCTTTTTTATAAACATTTTGCGATTTCCGTATGCAAAAAGAGAAGAAATAAATCCAGCCAATTCAATTTCTTCTTTTTGATTATAGCGATGACAGAATTGAATAGGATCGTCTTTTATAAAATCGACCGTTTCATATTTTTCTACAAGTTTATCAAGCTCTGTTTTTGTTATCATTTCTAATTCTTTCAAAAAACTCTTCTAATATTTTATTACAGTCAGCTTCCATTATTCCACCGTAAATCCTAAGGTTTGGATTAAGTGGTAATTTTATTGAACTTTCAAGTGCGCCATATTGCTGATTATAGCTTCCAAAATATACAGTAGGAATTCCGCTCATCGAAATTGCCCAAGCGCACATCGGACATGGTTCAAGAGTAACATACATTTCACAGTCTTTTAATCTTGAAGTATCCAAAACTTTTTGAGCCTCTTTAATGGCAAGGATTTCAGCATGAGCAGTTACATCATCATCCAATTCTCGACGATTATGAGCAGAAGCAATTATTTTTCCGTCCTTTTTTATAACACAACCAATAGGAACATCTTTTATACATTTTTTAGCTTCTAAAATTGCAAATAACATATAGACCTCAGATTTTGAATTGGATAGAATCTTCTATTTACGTTCTAAAATCTCTTTTTCATAATGTTTAATATTATATGGTGCAATATCAGTGGAAGGATCCAAAAATAATGACAAAGCTCTAAATCTAGCATTAAATTCTTTTGTCATCAAACCTTTTTCTTTAAACAACTTGCCATAAAGGAACTTGTCAGCTTCAAATTGGCGACGTGTAGGTTTATTTTGAGAACGAATATAATTAAACTCTTTTGTTGTAATGCCTTCTTTTAACAAATTTGCTTCAAAATCAGCACTATAGTAGCCATTACGTGTATAACTATTTGTTGCAGCAATTTTGTTAAATTCAGAAATAGTAGAAGAGTCATTTGCAAGGCTTGTACCGTTTAATAAATCCCTATACACAAGTGAATCCAATATAGCTTGATCTTTTGGCGAACACGTACCATTACATTTATTTACGCACTCTATATATTCAACTGCAGGTTTATCAAATTCTTCACAATAATCTTTAATTTTACCGATTGGACCAGTGCAACCAACCAGAGCCATTGCACTTAGTGCATAAGGTAGGACTTTTTTTATTGGTTTTTGAATGGTTGTTTTGACTGCAGATATTTTCATTATTTACACTCCTTTTTCCAAATCATTTACCCCTTTATCCCTAGACTTTGCTCCCTTCGCCCCAGATTTCGTCATCATAGTAGCCTAATTCTAAGTGTCCGCATATTACAGTATCACCGTTTTTCAAGCCATAACTATGTAATACTTCAAACACTCCCATTGATTTTAGGATGTTTTGAAATCTTACAACTTGTTCAGTATTTCTCAAATCTGTAACTTTTGCTAATCTGTTAACTTTTCCACCGGAAATAACATAAGCATCTTTGGCAATTTTAGTTACTTCAAACTCACTATCATCATTGTTATAAGCGTCGAAATCTTCTTCTATTACCAAATCAAATTCCGGTTTAGGGATTTCATCAACTTTTGCAGAGATAAAATGCAATAATTCATTTAATCCCTCTTTTGTAACAGCTGAAATTAAGAAAACATCCGGCGTGAAATTCTTAAATTCCTGTTCATATTTACCCCTATCTTCTTCTAAAACAGAATCGATTTTATTTAAAACAACTATTTGATAAAGATTTGCCAATTGTTCAGAGTGTTTTCTTAATTCTTCATTAATAACTTTATAGTTTTCAATAGGATCTTCTGCTGTTAAATCAACAATATGAATTAAGAAACGGCATCTTTCCACGTGTCTTAAAAATTCATGTCCCAAGCCAACACCTTCGGAAGCACCCTCAATTAATCCCGGAATATCAGCTACAACATAAGAGCCACCATCGTCTTTTTTTACAACACCTAAATTAGGTACAAGAGTCGTAAACGGATAGTCTGCAATCTTTGGTCTTGCTGAACTTACTGAACTTATATAAGTAGATTTACCGGCATTTGGCATACCTAACAATCCGATATCAGCAATAAGTTTCAATTCTAATTCCAAAACCCTTTCAATACCGGGTTCACCCGGTTCGCAAAACTGTGGCGCACGTTTTTGAGCAGTGGCAAATCTTGCATTACCTCTACCGCCACGACCGCCTTTTGCAATCAAAACAGTCTGCTCAGGTTCTGTTATATCTGCAATTATTTTGCCTGTCTTAGTATCTCTTACAACGGTTCCTAAAGGTACTCTTATATAAGTATCTTTTGCACAAGCACCATGCATACCCTTAATACCGCCGTTTTCGCCTGATTGAGCTTTATATACGGATTTAATTTTAAAATCCAAAAGTGTTGACATATTTTCATCAGCGACAAAATAAATATCACCGCCACGACCGCCATCACCGCCTGCAGGACCACCTTTATCAACATATTTTTCACGACGCCAAGCAACCATACCGTTACCGCCATGACCAGATACTACTCTTATTTTTGCTTTATCAAGAAATTTCATTTTTTCAACCTTTGAACGGGTAACATTCCGTCAATCGCCATATTTTTTTTACTACTACCAGTCCCCCTTTGGAACAAACTTCTAATTGGTTCGAGCTGGTTGGATTTATATTGATTTTCGTTTATTGTATAATAATACTACTATGAAAAAGTTTAAAAATACATTATTTAGTAACAAACCTGTTACAATTGACGAAAATTCTTTAATTATGGCAATAGAATCAAGTTGTGATGAAACAGCTTGTGCTATCGTAAAAGGTGGCAGAGAAGTTTTATCAAACATTGTTGCATCTCAAATTAAAATCCATGAAGAATACGGTGGTGTTATCCCTGAAATTGCAGCAAGAGAACACTTAGAAGCTATTAATATAGTAGTTGAAGAAGCCTTTAAACAAGCTGGTGTAAAACCTGAAAATATAGATGCTTTTGCCGGCACTGTCGGCCCAGGATTGGTTGGTTGCTTATTAGTAGGATTAAATGCAACTAAATCATTGGCATTAGCTTACGATAAGCCTTTTATTGGTATTAATCATTTGAATGCTCATATTAGTGCAAACTTCATTGATACAAATTTAGAACCGCCGTTTATAGCTCTTTTAGTAAGCGGAGGACATACTCAAATTATTGATGTCAAATCCTATTCAGAATTAGAAATTATTGGTGAAACAATTGACGATGCAGTTGGTGAGGCCTATGACAAAGTTGCTCGCTTAATTGGACTTCCATATCCTGGCGGACCAAAATTGGATAAACTTGCTCAAGAAGGAAATCCTCACGCATTCAAACTTCCGGAAGCAAAAGTCGACGGTTACAATTTTAGTTTTAGCGGATTAAAGACAGCTGTCTTAAGACTGGTTAAATCTTTTGACGGAAAGGAAATGCCTACTGCTGATATTTGCGCAAGTTTTCAAGAATGTGTTTCTTCTACTCTTTTGAAAAAAGTAAAACGTGCAGCAGAAGAAAGAGGATATAAACAAGTTGTTTTAGCCGGCGGTGTTGCTGCTAACTCTGAAATCCGTAAAAAAATATTCGCCCTCAAAAATGAAGGTTATGATGTATATGCACCGATCATGAAATACTGCACAGATAATGCTTCAATGGTTGCATCTGCAGCATTTTTCTTCGAAAAAACTTTTGACAACATAGACGTGGAAGTCTTTTCAAGAGTTGGAGCTTAGCGCAAAGCGATGTTTGGGTTAACTCTTGGAATAGCTACCAGAATTGTTTCAAACTCATACCTTAATGTTTTTCAAAAAGTTTTAAATAATCGTGGCGAATACCCATCTATTATTAATTTTTATACATATTTAGGGTTAACAGTTATCGGATTTGCAATCTGTCCTAATCCTATTTTTACTTCTGAAATTATTAAAAGTTTTTTTATAATGGGATTACTGGGTGCATTAGGTAATTATTTTATCATAAAGGCTTTGAGGTTTGGTGAATTATCTTCTTTAGCACCAATAAACTCTTATAAACCTATAGTTGCATTAATTATAGCTTTTTTCATGCTAAAAGAAACGCCAAACCTAAATGCTATTTTAGGAATTCTCTTAATTATTGCCGGAACTTTTATTCTTTACCCTAAGAAAATAAATTACTCAAAAGCTTGTTTTTATAGATTTTTAGCTTTAATCTTTTCCGGTTCGGAAGCTGTTTTTATAAAAAAGATAATATTGTTATCAGACATTCCTTCAAGCTTTTTATATTGGACATTAGCCAGTTTTATATTTACAATAATTTTTGTTATTTTTTCAAAACACAAACCTGTTTTGCAAAAAAGCAATTTAAAATATCAGCTCAGTTTAATACTTATGGTATTTTTAATGCAATATTCTACTAATTTTATTTTTTCTAAAATGAATGTAGCATATGCTTTAGCAATATTTCAACTTTCAACAATTCTTAGTGTATTCCTTGGTGCAAACATTTTTAACGAAGGAAATCTTTTAAGAAAACTTCTTGCATCACTAATTATGGTATTAGGTGCTGTTGTTTTAATATTATTTTGTTAATAAAAAAAATCGAAACTAACTCTTTGAGCCAGCTTCGACTTTTTTATATGTACACATTAGGTTTGCCTAATTATTATGGTTATGCCATTTGAGCTTTTTGTTTTTCTTCTGCTTTTTTCTTGTTTATACGTTCACCAATCTTGTTAGCAGCAGGTGTAATTGCAACCGGTGTAATGTATCTGTAAATTAGAGTAAACGTTGCTAATGAACCGAGGGCACCAACACTCTTTAACAATTTACCCATATTAGGTTCGATTTTATCAACAAGTTCTTTAGAAATCTTACCTGTTGCTTTTTGGTGTTCATACAATCCGCTAAATCTGTAGCCTAATTTCTTAACTAAACCGCCCATACTCTTATTTACAGTGTAAGCACAGATTGTAGGAACAATAAAGCATAGAACTTGGTTTATTGATAATGTGCGTTTCTTATCATCATCTAAGTCTTTGTTACCTAAAGTTTTTGCAACGTAAACACCTGATGTAATAAATGAACCTAAAGTTGCCATGTGTTCAGTCATTTGACCCGGAACTTTTGCTAACTTTTCAGACATAGTCTGCATCCATTTTTTGTTCATCATAGGCTCAGCATAATTGTCTGAGAAAAACTTTCCTAACATATCTGATAATTTATCAGACATCTTGGTAAACCAGCTTTTATTAGGTTTTGCACCTTTAAAGTTCACATTACCTTCAGTTTTTTCCGCACCTTGTACTACTGATAATAATTTAGCTTCATTAGCAGTATTGTTTACAACTACCGGTTGTGCAACTTCTTGAGGCTTATTTTGCGTTGCTTCTACTTGAGGTTTTTTGTGTTTTTCCAAACCAAACACTTTTTTCAATACCAATGGTAATAATGCGATTGTTGAAGATGCTACAAGCGGTCTTGTTACAATATCAGGTAACCAGTTTAGAGCTTTATATTTAATATCGTTTACGTAGTCTGCATTCAACATTTCTTGAGAAATTTCACTACCTAATTTATCCGGAACTCCACCATTACCTTTAGAGCCATTTGGTTGATATGATGTATATTTAATAATATTTTTATCTAAAGTATCAATTCTTGTTCTACCTGTGTAAAGCGGAATTGCATTGGCAGTTTCTTTGTATGATGAAACGTGAATATGGTCTAATATATCAGGCATGAATTGAGAGCCGTCTTTATTTTTCCAGTTTTCAGGATGTAAGCGTTTACCATCTTTTTCTATAGTTGCCAAGTTCAAGTCTTTAAATGCTTCACCTAAGAAATCTTTATCAATAAATTCAAGTGAGAAGTAGTTTTTACCAGGTTTACCATTTTTACCCATACCTGCTTCACTAAGTTCAATAAACATATCTTTGGTTTCAAGATGTAATTTTTTACCGTTTCTGTCAACCATCTCACTGAATTTCTTACCTTTTTGAGATGCTAAATCAACATTTAAGCCTAGTGATTTAAGAGTTTCTTCACTAACTTCAGAAATATGTTTAGGTTTAGCAACTTTCATTACATTCTTAAATTCTTTAGAGAATGTATTACCTTGTTTATCTAACCATTCACCAATAGGTTTTCTGATACCGTTAGCTTTATCTTTCCAAATTGATTCCATATTTAAGTTAGGGAACATTTTTTCAAGAACTTCTGCTTTTAATTTTGGAATTGCATTAGATTTAGCATAACCCAAACCTTTAGCAAACGGGGTTGTAATAATAAATGAGGCAACTAACCCTGCTGTACCTGATGCAATCGAGTGTGATGCAGCATAAAGGTTATCACCTTTATCATCTTTCTTACCAGCCATAGCCACAATGGTTAAAGGTCTTAAAATCATACAGATCAATGCCGAAATCATCGCTTGAACTAAAACTTCGTTATCCATGATTTCAAGAACTTTTCTGAAAGCATTGCTTGTCAAAACTTTGTCTAAAAGTTCACTAAAAAAGCTGCCTTTTGGGTTTTTTCCACCATTTCCCATACCCTCAGCAGCTTTTTCAATTACGTGTTTAATAAATTTTACATCTCTTTTACCTTTGAACGACACAATGTCATTATTTTGTGGCATTCGTTCTCGTTCATGAGTACGCTTTAATTTCTCGGGATATCTGAGAGAATTCGACGCATTAATGTTGGTTGATAAAATATTCGTCGAGTTTTCTAGATTTTGCGTTGTATGAATCTTCATCATAGTTTCCAATCTATCTTTTACATAATGTCTACACAATTATCTTAAAACAAACCAAAAATTTTTTTGCTACTTCTTAACAATTTTGTTACAATCTGCTAAAATAGTATTAGGAAGTAGGTTTGAGCAAATAATGAATGTGAAAAATACACTAATTTTATTATTTTTAATGGTTTCCATGACAAATCATGGGCATGCTTTTGACATCGATGAAACCGTTGATGATGCTATTCGCAAAAATTATAATCCCAATAAGCTTATTTTGGACACCGATACTGCCAATTTGGAAAAGAATTTTTCTTCAAATCAAAATATCGATGAAAATCTGCCGGAGTTACCTGCTATTACAGGTTCAAAATCGACAAAAAAAAATTCGGACGTAAAATCTTCAAACATTGTAGCGCCACCGGCAAAAGTTATTCCTTACACAGGCGGGAATACAAAAATTCGACAAGGAACTTCTTTTGACGTTGTTAGTCTTAATGCAATTTCAGATTGGCAAACCAAAGGCACTTCAGTTTCTTTCAAAACTACAAAAAATATTGTAAAAAAGAAATACATAATTCCTGCTAATACAGTTTTTCAAGGTGAGATTGTAGAGTCTCACAGTCCGCAAATAACATGCAACGGCGGCTTAGTTGTTATACAAATTTATTCCATGAAATACAAAGGACAAACAATTCCGCTCAATGCATATATAACAAGAGCTAACGATAAAAAAATCTTTTTCAATAATATTAAAGGTGAACGAACTTTCTTAAAAACAATGTGGAAGAAAGGTGATTGGGGCAGAACATTATTCAACAAAATGTTAAATTTAACCATAAACCTTGGTGCTACAACTTCAACATTAGTATTATCACCATTCCCGCTGACTTACGGAACAATTTGCCTTGGTGCTAACGCAATAACCTCACCAATAACCGCATTTTTTTCCAAAGGCGGTAATGTTTCAATTCCTGCAAATAGCAATTTTAGAATAAAACTCCTTGACGATATTATGATTGACTAAAAAAGATTAACAACATTGTGCTCTTCAAATTTAGGACAAGTATTCCAAATCAAAGTCGGAATAATATCACCAGGGGTTCTGCCTTCAAAATTACATTTACAGCAACCTTTAACCATATTAGTTGAACCGTCTACCAAAGGTTGATAGTATTTACAGCATTGACAAACCTTTAAAACCAACCCGTGATCCGCCAGTTTTGTTGTCAGTTCTCTAACTGCATCTACCATTCTGATATGATTATTTTTTGTTGTATATTTTTTGCCTTTATTAATAAACGTAACTCTAGCCAAACCGTCATCAGAAATCATTTCTAATTGACAAGGGAAATCGTTAACACCGTCTGAAACAATAATATTAGTTGTCATCGTTTCTATTACATGTTTACGAGTTGTATTTTTAATTATATTTCTTATACTTCTAAACAACGGAAAATTGTACGACATTCGCCCTATAGAATGAATTGGATAAGCTAACAAATATAAATATTCTTTAGAATATAATTTAGAATTCATTAAACCTATACACAAAGCAATAAATAGCATTAAAGCTGTAACAAGAATAGTTATAGAATCAACAAAAAACGGAAACCGACTTGCGTGGTTTAGCAATACAAAATAGCCTAAAACAATTACCAACCAATTTGGCGCTGTCATCGAAAGCAAGAATTCTTTAGAAGCAAGTTCTTTTACTTGAGTTATATTATTCCAACAGAGTCCTAGTCTTTTCGATAAAGACGGAATTCTAAAGCTATGATTAATAATACTTTCATAGACTTTCAAGTCTTCAACATATGCAACTTTAACGCCTTCTTCCGCAAGTTTAAGAGTATAATTCACTTCCGAAATCAAATCTTTAAAATCAAAATTTGCAATCCTATTCAGCAAATCTTTTTTTATAACAAAAGAATCCGTATTAATAATATTAGTCAAACCAAGTCTTGTTCTTGTTTTATATACAAAACTTGATATAAACATACTATATGCAGATTTTACATTCTCCCAAAAACTAAGTTTATCATTTTCAGGCAAATAATTTACCATAGGATTAAATACCTGATATTTTGTTAAATAAAAATTAACATTTGCCAAAAAATCAGCATCAACATAGTTTTTAGAATCGAGGAAAACATATGCTTCCAAATCTTGTACATCTTGGAGTCTTTCCGCTATAATCGAATAAGCTTGACTTTTACCAACAGGTTCAAGATTATTTATATTTATTACATTTACATTCAAATCACTTTGTAATGTTACTTCAGAAATATTTTCACATTTATCTAAAATAGTATAAATTGTATAATTTTGTTTTGGATAATTTTGATGTTTTAATTGCTTTAGCAAATTCTCCAAAGTATTTGTTTCACCTGTTGCATATACAACAACGCATAAGTTAGCATCTTTAGGCGTATATTTATCCCTAAATTTTCTCGATGGTTTTATTGTTGTAACCGCTAAAACTAATAAATAAACCGTAAATATTGTTAAGTATATATAAAGTAATGTCATAATCAGATCTCCGAAACCAGTGTACTTTAAAAACACTTAAAAATCCAGCTTATATTATTAATTGATAAACTTTTATTAAAAGTTTTGTTTTTGCATCCTCTATCAGCTACTTCTTTAAGAATAAACCGTAACGTAAAGTCTCAAATTCATTTTCCAAACCGGCTTCTTTTATATTATTTTGATAAGGATCAGTGATATAAATACCGTCTTTTTTTAGCGCACGACAAAGATTTTTTACGGTATCAATTCTCTCACCTGTTAAAATATAGCCTAAGGTATTGTTTATTGAAATTATATCAAACATTTCCGGCTCAAATTTTTCAGAAGCTTCTTGAATTCTTGTTTCCCATTGTGATTTTGACTTATTATCGTATGTCGAATTTAAATAACCATAAATTTCATCATTCACTCTATAATAACCTTTGTAATAACCACATATGGCTTTATCATTTTCTTGATAAATAAAACTCGACTTTGCATAATCCGGCATATAAGAAAATTCGTAATATGAATCATTAAAAAGTTTTTCTTTGCTTGGTTTTTCCTGTAAATCTACAATATAAAGGTCTAGAACTTGCGCTAATTTATTATTTTTAATAATATCCTTAATTGTTGCCAAATATGAAAATGGCTCCTGAGAATTACCTATCCCTACAATTAACATTTTTATCGGATTTTTAATTTTTTGAGAAAATATTAATTCAAAAGTTTTTGCGATATCTTCATATTCTTTACACGCACTTCCATAAAAAGGACCTCGTCTAAAATAGCTCGATGCCGTTATATTATATTTTTTTGCAAGCCGAGTGAAATCCGGATGATTTTTGAAGTTTGGCTGAGTATAAGTTTTATTTGAATAATTGTATGTCGGGTTAAGATTTTGAATTCTCATATTGACCTCTTATTTATCTAAACCCGTTAAAATTTTTTTTTGCTAGATGTTAGAATTTATTTTTGGTGTTATTAATAAAATCTGTAGTATAAATATCCTTAAAAAAGCCTTTAAGTGATACCGGATTAACTGATATAATTTCTAAATCCGGATTATTATGACTCACAAATTCTTTAAATTTTACCCAAGAATAAAGATGAAAATCCTTATATGCACCGGAACAATCACATCCAACCAGATATAATTTCTTTGGGTTTGTAAACATTATCCATTGTAATGCCGAAAAAGCCGTCCCACCATAATCTCCAAAAGCCATTACTGAAATATCTTTTGCAAAATCTACATGAAGCTTATCCTCTATAACATATTGGTATACATTATCTTGATTTGAATACACTTGAGGTAAAGGTAATATATTATCTGCTTTAATTTCATTAATTCTCAGTGTCGGTAACATACCATAAAATTTTACAACATTATTACCTTTGTAATTATTAATTTCGGAGTTAACATTTTCTTTACCTAATTGATTTTTCATATAATCTTGGACAAATAAATAATCTAATTTCACTTTCTGAAATTGATAAGCAGTATTAACACCTACATAAACTGCCTCAGGAATCGGTTCAAAATATTCCAATGACGGACCAGTGCACACCAATACAACAGTTTTTCCCTCTAAACAATTTCTAAATTTTTCTAAATGCTTATTTATAGATAATGCCCAAATATTAGTTCTTAATGCATATAATTCACGAGTCAAAAGGTCTATTTTATCATTTAAAATTTGCGTGTTATTATAAATTTTTTCTTGTTTTTCCAATGTAGCTTTTAAAAAATTTTTTAAAGCATTTATTTTGTTGAATACTACATCACATTTTTCATCTACATAACTAACAACTTTCTCAAACATTTATTAGTACCTTTCGTTTTAATAATTAAAGCTTCCAAGCTTGACACAAAAAACTACTAAACAATACTAATAGAAAAAAGAACCGGGCACAAGGGGTTCGGGCATTTTGTTACATTTTTATTATATTTTTCTAAATGTTCTCACATCTTTTCTTTAAAATTAAATACTTGCTGTTTTAGAATCATATTAATCCTTCTTCAGGTGAGTTTATAATTCATAAAACACCAAATAACTCAATATGTTACAAATATTTAATATTTTAAAAAATTTTAGCAATTTTATAAATTTATATATTTTAAAGTATCTAAAAAAGTGTAACCTTAAAAATTTACTTGTAGTTTAGGAGGTATGTGTTGAAAAATTCTACGATATACACTAATAGTAATGTTAAATTTGGTAATTTGTTAGAGCCAAACAGAGCTTCCTATACTGCAAGACAAGAAAAACTCGCAAATCTTGTCCGAGATATAGCCGAAAAACCTTGTAAAGATGATAGGAAAAATCAATCTTATAAAGATTATTACAAAAACGAATTTGGTATGGATTTATATATAAAACCAAATAACAAAAATAATTCTATTGAATTATACGCACATAATAGCACAGAAAACTCTTTTGATATAATACATCAATATAAAAAAGGGATTAAACCTAAAGAAACAGATTTTACAGCTCATATAGATTATCTCAAAGACGAAATTCACGAACATTTTGAAAAAGCTATTTCATATTCCATTATTGGTATAATGTTAATTCTTGGTATTTTACTTGGAAATAAGAAAAGCCTCACAGAAACTTCTAAAAATATTACTAAAACAGAACTCGTACAAAAATTTTAAACATTACTAATTAATAAAAAAAATTACAGATTACCTAAAAACTAAAAAAAAGCTTTTTGTTACAATGTTAAGCTATATTAGGTTAATAAATTACTTTTGTAGTAGAATTTACCTACAAAGGAGTATTACATTATGAAAATTCAACCAATAAGCAACAATAATTACAATCAAAACAACATTGCAAGCAAAGCCAGTTTTAAAAAAAATAAAGCATTTAATCAATTATGTGATTATACAGTCAAACAAATTAGTGAAAACTCTATTAATAAATTTAAAAATTTACCAAACCACGAAATAGAAATTTTATCTGCAAGAAAAGAGCAGTTTTCAAGCGGTAAACTCGTTGATCTGTTCAACCATACAACAAAAAAACAAGAAACTTTGCATATCACGGATAACGAAGTTTTGCCTAGCATTATTGATAAACTTTGCGAATTAACTCCAACCACTGTTTGGTTTTTTACAAAAGATGACGCGCATATTGATATATATGACAAGTTAACTCAATAGTTTGAGAGTTGATTAAAGATTTTTTGTATTAAATGTATATCTATTTACATATCAAATTAAAAGATGTAATATAGGAAATATAGGAGAAAATCGTAATATGCAAGTAAACTCAATTAATCAAAGTGAAACAAATTTTAAAGCGTCAATAAATCTAGTTGCTGATAAAAGATGTTTACCTAAAGGAGCAACTGAACGGTTAACGAAATTAGCACAAACAATTGGAATAGATACTGATACTATTACTATTGGGGTATATACTAAAGGAACAGATAAAACAGTTGTGTGTACGAATCTTTTGGGATGTAGATGGAAAGACAAAGCAGTAGGGAGTTTAGATACTTATATTGCTACTATGGCAACAAGTCCTAGTAAAAAGCTTCATATACCATTTGTAGAAAAAATAATACCAGGAACAAAGTACCCTAATGCTTTAGCTAAGTATTTTAATTCAAAAGAAATAAAGATGAATAATTATAAAGAAGTTTACCGCTACATGTTAGATTTAAAAGATAAGTTTAAACCTACTGTATAGTATGGTAGTAGATAATGTAGGGTGGAAAATGTTTTAAGTTGGTAGTTTGAAAATAATTTTACGCACATTTCCACCATTAAATTTTGGGTGGGGAATGAATGTTTAATCATTATATAATTCAATGTTTATTGCATTTACTACCCTATACAACTTATTGCATCATAGAATGGTGTTACTCATATTGTTTATCTAAAGATATAATCATATGAATATGATTTCACATTACAGCAACAGCAATAATTTCAAATTTATAATATTTTTTGATATTTCAAAAGCTTTGCGTAATAATTCGATATTATCTATAAGTATATCCGCACGATTATATGTAACCATAGTTATAAATATAGGATTATTATTGATAAAATACCTTCGATAATAACTCATAATAAACAAATTATATCATAATAGTGGTGCGTATAAACGCACCCTGCTCTGACAGCATTAAAAAAGGATAAGCTTTAACTTATCCTTCTTTAATCTGGGCCGCAGTGGACTGTCTTGAGTCGCTCGCATTAAACGAGCCTACGGATTTTGCTTCAAAGAATTTCATTCTTTTTGCAAAAGTCCTTCGCTCTCTGCTCGCTCCTCGCTCGAACCACTAAAGTGTTTCTCGCACTTACAACAAAGATTAAAAAAGACAGGTACAAGACCTGTCTTTTTTAATCTGGGCCGCAGTGGACTCGAACCACCGACCTCACCCTTATCAGGGGTGCGCTCTAACCACCTGAGCTAGCAGCCCATATAATATTAAATTGTAAATTAAACCTTTTTCAAAATCAAGTCTGGGCTGGACCCTTATCAGGCCTCTCACAAAAACAATACTTAATTGTTTTTGTTCGGCACAGTGCTCTAACCACCTGAGCTAGCAGCCCATATAATATTAAATTGTAAATTAAACCTTTTTCAAAATCAAGTCCGGGCTGGACCCTTATCAGGCCTCTCACAAAAACAATACTTAATTGTTTTTGTTCGGCACAGTGCTCTAACCACCTGAGCTAGCAGCCCACAAATTTTGTTTAGTTCAAACCTCTTGTAAATACTTTCTATTTACCCTCGGCAAAATCTAATTTAACATAAACATTTTTTAAAATCAAGCATAAGTTATAATTAATAGTTTATATGATATAATGAATCTGTAATCTTACAAGGAGACAAGATGGATACTAATGCATTATTCAAGATAGGTTATGGTTTATACATTATAACTGTTAACGAACAAGGAAAAGATAATGGGTGTATTGTTAATTCTGTCATGCAAGTTACATCTGACCCTTGCCAAATTGCGATTTGTATCAACAAATCTAACTATACTTGCGAAATGTTACAACACACTAAAAAATTAAACATTTCAATCCTTACAGAAGGTTCTAAATTTGAGATTTTTAAACGCTTTGGATACCAATGCGGAAGAAGTATTGACAAATTTGCAGATTTTTACGAAACCAAAAGAACACCAAACGGAATTTTATACATAACCCAAAATACAAACGCATATATATCTGCATGGGTAAAACAGGAAATCGATTTAGGTTCACACATTTTATTTATCGCACAGATTGTTGAAGCTCAAGTTTTAAGCGAAGAATCGACTGTAACTTATGATTATTACCAAAAATATATAAAACCAAAACCTGAGCCAACTAATACAAAAGGCTGGCGTTGTAAAATATGTGGATATGTCTATGAAAATGAAATTTTACCAAACGATTTTATTTGTCCTGTCTGTAAGCATGGCGCGCTTGATTTTGAAAAAATTAAGGCTTGAAAAATGGGTAAATATAACTTATACTAATAGGACGAACATTGACTATTGAATATGGGGATGTACTGGTTTTGACGCCCGTCCGGCGAGGACAATGGGCAAACCGAGGAAGCGAAGCGACCGAGGTAAAGTCGAGCCAGCGGTGTCGAGTTGCGATGAGCAATTCGAGCAGGCTGGCGAGCGTTGCCGTCTACATCCTAAGCAAAATAATATGGGGATGTACTGGTTTTGACGCTGTGATCGGTAAATCCGGGTTGCGAGTCCGAGCGCTGTTCTCGGTTATCAACGAGCGAATTAAAACAAACGCTGAAAACAACGTTGTTTATGCTAACTTTGGTCGCGAAAGCAGACTAGCTGCCTAATTGTAGCTATTAGCCCTCTGGTCCGACCAGCTTGCCGTTTGACCAGATGAGATTATGCAAGACGCAGTACGCAAATTGTAGTATGCGTATCAAGACAACTACTAACGGTTAGACTTCCGAAAAAAGTCTTTGATTTAGCTAAGGTTATGTAACTTTCCATACTAAATCGAGATAATAAGTTGCTACACTCGTAGATATCAGTTTTTATCCACAATGGACGTGGGTTCGACTCCCACCATCTCCACCATACTTTTTTCTTTATTAAAAATAAAAAAAGTAGGCAAAAAAAAATCTACATATACTGATACCTTTTAACAGGACATTTGGTCGGAAGGGGTAAATGTCATTGCGAGGGCGAAAGCCCGAAGCAATCCAGCTTTTGCGGATTGAATAATGTCGGAATTTGTTTGATTTAAAATGTCCGGAATGTCCGGTTTTGGTAGCAAAAATGTCCACTAATTTGCACCATTTTTGCACATATTTGCACCCTTAAGTAGGGTTGACTTTAGTCAACCATTTCAAGATATTTGGTAGACTGAAGTCTACCCTACTGGCTCAAATTCAGTAATAGCTAAAAAGTGCAATTAGTTTGAGATTTGCGGGTAGTTTGAGAAAAACGGAAAAGTCACTTTTGAAAAATTTATCTTTGTTCTTGTCTATATCTTTCCAAATCTCTCAAGTGATTATCAATATCAAATTGATGATTAGAAAATTCAGCCATGTAATTTTCACGCATATTATTTGGTAAATCGTTACATTCTAATATTCTTTGAATATATGATTGACAAGTTTTGCTATAAGTTACCCAATATTCAACTCTATCCGGGACACTATCAAATTTTGGGGTTTTATTCCAATATTTTTTAGTAAAATTATTGTATTCTTCTTGGACTTTTTTATATGGTGTTGTTCCATTATCCTCTTGTGTTGCGTCAGAATTTTTTATTGATTCAATTTCCATTTCAATAATATCTCTTTTATTTTGCCAATATTCTGCATTAGGAATATCGTCACATGATAACATTCTTTCTATGTACGACAATGCTAGTTGTTTTTCATTTATTGTAGAAGTGCTATCGGGAACATTATTTCTCATTTCAGCAAATACATCATTAAATGATTCCGTTTTTTGATTATGAGTTTTATTATATTCATTTTGTTGTGCTGCATAATAATTCAAATCACATTTAAAACCATTTTTTAGATTTGAATAGTATTCTTTCATATTATCCGGCAAATCAGAACAAGCCAAAATTCTATCGCAGAATGTAATCATAGTTCTTCTTACAGTATTGCAGTATTCTTGTGCATCATTAAATTCTAAATTATTTAAACCACCTTTATCATTAAGTACATTTTCTACCCAATATTTATCAGTTAAATCAGAAAATTCTTTGGCAACATCTTCCCATTTCTCATTTTTGCCAACTTGTTGTTCATTTTTTATTGACTGAATTTCCATTTCTATTACATTTTTCTTATTAGTCCAATAATTCTTCATTTCCGTTGTTATATCATCACATTTTAACATTCTTTCAATATATGATAATGCTTTTTCTTTTTCTTCTATAGTTGTTGTTCTATCAGGAACATTATTTGCCAGTTCTGTTCGCACATCAGCAAACTTTTCGGATATTTTTGTTGCCGATAGCCAATCTGGTTGTAATTTTGTAAATTCTTCCCAAGATAATGTATATTTTTCATCTGAATTCCATGGATTTACAATGGTAACGGTATTTTCTGTCATACCTACTATGGCTATAGCATGTCTTCCAGTATTTATAGAAAATTCCTTTCCATCTATCGTTATTACGTTATATTTACCTTCTATTGTAAATGATGCTACTAATTCATCATTTTGAAATTTAGAATATGTATTCTGCAAAAATTCTATTGTGTTTTCATAATTGTAACCATCATTATTTGCTACAAGGTATTCTTGATTACCTGTTAAGTAGTACCACATAAATCTTTGGTCACCACCATTTATACCACTTCCTGGTTTTCCATCATCATTGTTAGTCCAATTACCATATTCTAATTTGACTTTACCAATAGCAATATCCCTGCGTAGTTTTTCTGTAGCGAGTTCTAATGCTAAAACATCATTGTCTCCATACGAGTAACAACCGGATTCTCTTGCTTCTATCATTTCTTCTGGTTTAATTGTATAAGAGATATCAATACCTCTAAAATTAATTGCTATATTTCCAGCATTATCTGAGGTTATACAATCTTGCAATATTCGTTGTCCACGTTCAGTTGAATTCAAAGAAATAACTGCAGCAAGTAACCAACAATCATTCGCATTACCTTGTCCGAAATCATCTATATATCCATCCACTCCGTAATAATAGGCATCACAGAGGTCATTACCATGAATAATCTTTTTCAATTCTGTAAAGAATTTTTCTATACCGTATTCTTCAATCTTATCTTTTGATAGTTCCGAACGGTCTTTATTGCCAATTTGCTTGTTGATTAATAACATAATTTGCTTTACTAAATCTTTAGCATCATATAAATTTTCTATGTTAAATCTTTCCAGTGCATCATTTATAAGATTTTTAAACTTTTCTCTTTCAGGTGAATTAGGTGAGAAAATAGAATCAATATTATCTATAAGTGATGACATATCAAATTGAGATTTAACATTTGTTTTACTATCCTCAAATGGCGAAATATAATTAAGGTCATCCAACCACTTGGATAATTTATCATATCCTAGTTGAATATTCTTTTCAATTACTTTTTCTGTATTTAAAGATTTTAAAGCTTGTAAATTTTCATCTGTTAAAATTAACTCTTTTGGTTTAAAGAGTTCTAATTTATCCAGATTGAATGCTTTATTTGCAAAACGATTATATATATGCATATCAGTCCTCAATATATATATATCGTCATTTTTTTTGATAACTTTAATAAATTTGGATAAATTGTTACAATAGGAAGGAAATTGTTACAAAAAATTGTCCAAAAATTAGACAGCTAATTAGCCAGTTGGCTAGTTGATATTGTTGCCGACAAGAGTTAATCTGATTGTGTAATAGATAATATTTGGAGGATTAATAAAAAATTGTTTATAAAAGGCTGGATTGCTTCAACCTAATCGGTTTCGCAATGACAGTTTATTAAAAAATATATGTTCATTGGTTCGAATCCCATGGGCTCCGCATCAAACTGAGTGTTCTTTCTTCTCAAACCGACTGTTATTTTACAACTGATTTATAAACAAAACTTCAAGCCAAGATATTTACCTCACACCCAAAAGACTATTCACACATTAGGTACAAGGTTTACATTAAACTGCAATTTTATCATATTTTTGAAAGTTTATTTCTCAACTTTACGCCAATCAATCCCTACTAACGCTTTGAATAGTTTTGTTACTTCTGCACCCGTAAATCTTAATCCGTCATCTGTTCGCTTGTTTAATATATCCAAACTTGAATACCCGATTCGCTTTATCGGATAGCAGTGCCAATTTTCTAAACGTTTATCTGTTCTAAAACCTGTTAATAAAATAAAACTATAATTCTTTGAATCAGTTCCTGATAATTCATCCAACTGTTTTAAAGTTTCTTGTTTATTTTTATTCAAGTTATTAAACAATCCGTCCTCACCTATAGCAACCGGTTTTATACCGGTAAACCATTCAAAAGCCTTTGACGGATGATTAAATTCACATTTTTTACTTATTGGTGAAGTAAATAGTCTTACATACCAAGGCTTTTCTTTTGGATGTTTTGATATCATTTTAGTTATAGCTATATCGATGGCAGTATTCAAGTTATTGGATTCTGAATGTTTGTAATTTCCGCTACCTTTAGGTATTTCATTATAAGTAGCAGTTATACCTGCATATTTTGTATAGTAATCAAGAGGTGAAACTCTATAAACTTCATCTCGCCCATTAGGAGATAATATTATCTTATAAGCCGGTGAGTCAGTTGTAGCATTTTTGTCAACCCAAATTCTTTTTTTTAAAATTTCCCTGCCTCGACTTGAATTTATTAATGCATCTCTTGTTGACATACTAAAGCAATTACAAAGTTTCTGAGGTTCACCGGCAATCTTAAGTAATTCATCATCAGTAATTCGTCGCCAACAAATATTTTTATTTTGCGCTTCAATATGCGGATAGATTTTTCTCAAAAGTTTAAAATTCATAATAACTAAAAAAGCGTAAATTATTTTTTTGCTACCAAAATTTAAAACTAATTATCTATTCTTATTTCTTCTTGGTTTTCAGTTATCAACTCGGTTTCAGTTTCATAATATTCATCAGTTAGTTTTGTATCTATAACATTTACTTTAACCAACTTTTTAAATACTTCAATATAATCAAGGCATTTTTTCCCTTTTACTCCTTGAGTTGTCATTTGAATTTCACCATTTGGAGAAAGTTTTATAATCATTTTTTTAGACATTTTCAACACCTCAATTACAAATTTACCGTTAAAACAATTGTATTGTCTTCAAGAACTTCTTCTGACTCTAATTGCATATTATTATCAGTTAACTTCTCTACAATACTTAAATAAGCTTCTTCTTGAACATTTAAACCATATTCAGAGCTTATATCATTTATCTTTTCTTCAGCATTATCTTCTTCTCGACAGCTTATCACTACAGTATAAGGTTCACTTTCTGATTTTTTCTCAAACTCTAGAGCATATGTTCCCATTGTACAAGTTATTCTTTCAAATTCTTCTTGTATATTACTGAACCCGTGTTCCTCAATCGTTTTTAACAAAACTTTTTTGTCCATAAACGGTGTTTCAAAAGTTTTATTTATAATATTAGCTTCGGATATAACCTCAACATCATCACATTCTTGATTGTTCTTATAATTATTATAACTATCCAAAATTTCTTCTCTTGATTGAGCAGAATTTTTATAATCACTTTGCGCTGTTGATAAAGCTACACTTTCTGCTACAACAGTTGTAATTATAGAAAACAACATAACGGGTAAAGATATTACTGAACAAGACATTATAAATTTTCTCCTATATTAAAAATCTAAAGTTCTACCACCACGACTCGCTGAAACATTTTCTGAATCAATTTCCTTATTGTATTGTTTTAAGCTTGAAATTTTTGTAGCGCTTACTGCTCTTACATTTGCCCAAGCTCTCAACGATAGAATTTGTTCTCTTTGAGTTGTAGATAACGGCACTGTTGTTGCGATATTTTTGGTTAAATCTTCAAACTTCAAAGGACGATTTTCAAAAAAAGCATCACATAATGAAGAAATAACAACCTGCTCTATTTCAGAACCGATAAACCCTTCCGTCATTTTTGCAAGCTCACTACAAACATTTTTCATCTCTAAAATTTCACTTGCAACTTCCTTATCCTTCAAGCGTTTTTCCAAATGGAGTTTAAAGATTTCTTTTCTTTCCTGAACCGTTGGCAAATCAACAAAGAAAATTTCATCAAAACGTCCTTTTCTTAACAATTCCGGCGGTAAGTTTGAAATATTATTAGCCGTTGCAATTACAAATACCGGTGCTTCTTTTTCTTGCATCCAAGTCAAAAATTGTCCGAAAATACGAGATGACACACCACTGTCGCCGTTTGACCCGATACCGCTCAAACCTTTTTCAATCTCGTCAATCCAAAGTATTGAAGGTGCTACTGCTTCAGCTGTTGCGAGAGCTCTTCGCATATTTTCTTCAGAGCTACCTACTAACCCCGAAAACATTTTACTAAAATCAAGTTTAAGAAGCGGTAACTGCCAAATTGTACTCATTGCTTTTGCAGTCAAGCTCTTACCACAACCCGGAACACCGGTTACAAGAACACCTTTTGGTGCGGGTATACAATATTTTTTAGCTTGTTCTGACCAAGAATTATTTCGTTTTAACAACCATTTTTTTAAATTATCCAAACCACCGATATCTTTTATAGAATATTCTGAACGTATAAACTCCAAGATACCGGTCTTTTTAATTACTTGAACTTTTTCTTCCAAAATTGTATTCAAGTCTTTGGTATTAATCTTTCCATCATTCACCATTGCTAACGCAAATGCACTTTCAGCTTCTTGTAAAGTCAATCCTAATGCAGCTTTACAGAGCTTGTCTTTTTCTTCTTCGCTTAGTTCAGACACCACGCCTTTATTTTGGCTCAACATACTGTCAAATTTCTTCTTAATTTCTTCTAATGTTGGCAATGGGAAATCAAATATAGTAATTTCTTTTTGCAAAGATTCCGGAATTAGTAATTCAGGAGAAATAAAGAAAACTGTTTTTCTTGCGGTACCTAATTTTAAATCCGGAATTATATCACGCACCTTCCGAATTGTATTATATTCAGGTGCTCTGTTTTTCGGTCCAAAATTAACATGAAAATCATATAAAAGAAACACTGCATCTTTGTCGTATTTACGAATATATTCTAACATCTTACAAGGACAAGTTGTATCGCTTATCGCTTTATCAGTATTTTCATTTATTAACCCACGTGTTTGAGTCCAAGTATAAACCTCTCTGGGAAATTTCACTTGTTTTGCATCTGTAGCAATAGCTCTTATATATTTTGTAACCCTGTCTTCCTCGAAAGTTGTTACATAAATCATTGGAAACCTTGCTCTTAATAATTCTGATAACTTATAAGCCATACTTCACCTCATAACATATTCTTTATTCAGTTATAGCATTATTTAATTCTTACTAAATCAATCTTTTGCATTATTTCATCAAAGTTACCCATACCATTCATAAAAACGACACCGTTTTTAGAAATATTAACCTCTACCTTATTTTTATATTTAGTAAAAATATTTTCATCATATCTATCCGTCAAGAAATGATACCTTTGATTAGATGAACCGCACCAAGGTCTTGAATAATCCGTTTTATCGATTTCAAAAGGTCCGTCAATTAATAAATCCGTATTATTTAAAAGGTTTTTATTGGCTTCATCATTAAGCAATTCTTCTATATATCCGCCGGTAAAACACAGAACACTCAAACCCATTTTTTTTACAGATTCTGCTATTATACCCAAAGCCTCAGCTTGTTCAAAGGGTTCACCGCCTAAAAAAGTTACTCCCTCTATTTTTGATTGCAATTTTATATCTTCTATTATTTTTTTTACATCTATCAATTCGCCGCCGGAATGGCTCCAAGTATGAACCGCCTGACATCCTTTACAATGACGTGAACAACCTTGCACCCAAATACAATAACGAATACCAGGCCCTTCTACTTTTGTTGATTTTAAAATTTTAAAAACTCGTAATTTCATATCTATTACAAATCAATATTTCTTTCAGCATTCTTTGACACTTTGATAGAGCCTTTCTTCTTATTAACACAGATAAGTTCTCTTAATTGTTGCTCAATGTGAGGTCTAAATTTCATAAAACTAAAGAAATCGTCAACCGACTTAAATCCACCGATTTCATCTCGTCGTTTAACAATTTTTTTTGCATAAACAATACTAACACCGGGAAGAGTTGACAAGTCTACTGCAGAACTGTTATTAATATCAATTTTTTCCTTAACTTCCTTGTGTTCTAATTGAGGCATTACTTGTTTTTTTACCGGTTTATGATTTTTATACTCCTTAATCATATTCTCTTGAATATGCACTCTATATTTTCTACAATCCTCAACCAAATCATCATAAGTTTTTTGGCTGGAAAATGATGTACAGAACAAATTCCATACTTCTGCATAGTCATAAACTTCGGTAGATCTAACCGTAAATTTACGATATGGCATAGTTTTTTCGTATGCAGTGATTAAAACTGAATCATTACCGAGATTTAATGCACAGTGTTTATTGGATAACGTTAAGTTTTTCCAGATGCTTTTATATGGCGATAAATACAAGTTTGCTTCTTTTAAAGCATTCACACGCCGAGTTCTTTTATTATTATCAGAAATAAACAAATTAGAGGCAGAGCCGTTTAAATAAGTATATAATTTATAACCTCCATACGAAAGCAAAATCCCTACAATTAGTGTTATAAACAAATTTCCGGTCGAAATCCATACCCAAGAACACAGGTAAAAAAGTATACCGATAAAAAATTCAAAAAGCGAAAACTCTCTGCGATATCTTCTAAACATAAAAAGAGTTTAGCACATCGTTGTTTTTTATACATACTTTAAACAATTGAAATATTATATATCAATATTCCTTTCAGCTGTCTTTGAAATCTTCACTCGTCCTCTCATTTTATTAACACAAACCAGCAACTTCAATTGTTTTTCTGCATGCGGTTTAAGTTTAATAAAAATCAAGAAATCTTCAACCGACTTAAAGCCACCAACCTCTTCCCGTTTCTTTACAATTTTTTTTGCATAAACTATATTTATACAAGGAAGTGAAGCTAACTCTACTTCTGAAGCATTATTAACATCAATTAAGTTTTTAAATTCTTTAGATTTTTCTTTGACACCTTCCACATGTGATGTCGATTGCAAATTTCTACAATCTGAATTTAAACTTTCTACTATATAAACTTTATATTTTTTACAATCAGCTACCAAATCATCATAAGTCTTTTGATTATTAAACGAGATGCAAAAAAGATTCCACAAGTCTAAATAATCATACACTGTAGATACTCTAATAGTAAATTTGCGGTACGGTGAAACTTTTTCATAGCCTGTTATTAGCATTGATTTTTCACCCAGACAAAGATTGCAATATTTATTTGATAAAGTTAAATTTTTCCAGATATCATTATAAGGTTTTAAATACATAGAAGCTTGTTTGAGAGCATTTTCACGACGAGTTTTTTTGTCATTTCCTAAATCAGGGTCTTCAACATTATTCAAAGCAACATAAACAAAATGAAAAATCCATACAATAAATACAAATGATAATGTTAGAAGGAAAATATTACCATTACTCCAGCTGTAAATCCATAACAAAGGACTAAAGCCTACAGCCAAAATAGAAAAAGCATTTGCAATATTCCTAATTAAACTTGAACTATAATCAAAAGAACGATCAAAGCCACATACCAATAAAGCTGATATTAATAGGGTTAAAGAAAGATTACCACGTGTATTTAACCAAGCTAACATAAAACAGGTAAAGATTATACCTAAAGAAAAAAATATATCAGCTATATTTCTATTTAATGCTGACATATTTAATGTTAACGACGGATTATATACTCTAAAACCGACATTGCCAATTAAACAAAAAGCTAAAACTGTTAGAAAAATATTTCCTTTAGTAAAAACCCAACAACCAATAGTACAAATGCTTGTAATAACTAAATATAAAAAGAAGCGTATTAAATCTTGCCAAATACCATCTGATAGACTTGGAAAAAAATCAAACCCATTAGCATCAATGCCGGAATTTTCCTGATTCTTAAATATATTATGTATCCAATAAAAAAAACGTATTGCAAGCACAACCGTCAATACCGTAATAAAGATATTTCCATCCGTTAACATCCAACTCAGTGTTCCCAAAAGACTCAAAACACTTGAAAGAAAAAAGATAAGCGCAATTTTGGTAGATAATAGCATGTTTATTAACATAGCATGGAAGCTATTCTCACTCATCCTCTAGACAAGTGAACCATTATTGCTTCTTAACAACCAGCTCCGGATAACGTTTTTCAAAATTATCAGAATTTAATTTTGAGGAGTCGGTCAAGCCTGTTAAAAACGTAAAGCGGGGTCTATACTTAATTGTAACATTATCTCTTTTGTTTTCAGTTTCTCTTATTCCAAACATAAACATATCAAAATATTTATTAAATGCTTCCTGTAAATTTGTACAAAAACCTGCCCACGCATCAATTACTACCAAATCTTTTCCATAACTTTTCGGATTTTTTGTGTCAGCTTTTGGATCCAAATTTTTTACTAAAAATTCGTGAGTTGTATTATATGAATGCGTTGCTAAAAGTTTTTTTGTTTCATTGTTATATATTTCAGCATCAAAATGTAAATGTGCCAGCTCAAAATCCTTAATCCCGTTAGCTGTTAGGGCTGCCATCATTAAAGTACTGGACTCGCCGCAATCACCCAGCTTATTCCTTCTCAAACCTTCCAAGTCGTTAGCAATTATTCTTTCTAAATCATAGCCAAAAACCATACTTCTTCTAGAATCAACAGTTTCACCGGCTCTTTGTATCCAATTTCTATGTCTTTCTGAAATTTTTTTTCCGGTTGTTGTCATATGCGCCCTATAAGGTGAAACCCTCGGATAAGCACTATTTGCTCTTCGCATTATTTTGTCTATATTTCTTATTTCTAAACTTCTTGTCTTCATTTTTTTATCCGTTCTAATAAATAATAAAACCTCAAAAAAAAAATTTTGCTATAAAAAAAAAGAGAAGAGTAAAAACTCTTCTCCTTTTTTAGTTTTAAGTCCTTAAGCGCCAATAATATTCAACCAAATAGCTTATCGCATCAAAAGGATGTTCCAGAAACTTTGCCTCATGGCTTGATTTAATTTGATTGTGCGTCGGAACGTCGACAATGCTTGTACCTTCCTTAAAAGATAGGTTATATATATTGTACAGAATAAACTTACACCTCCGTGGATCAACAAAAAGATGCCTTTCGCCTTTTGAATTTTTAACCCTAGCATTAAACGCTGATATACGGTTTAAAATCGGCGGATTATAATCCCTTAATTTGAATTTAATATTCTTGTATCCATATTCATTAAGCGCATTTTTAATAATCGCATAATTTGTATATTCACTCTGTGTACTTCTATTATCACCGGAAGCATCACCATTTATAATAATTTCCGCCTTATGTTCCGGATAACGTCTTATAAATTCTTCAATACATTGTTGAGTTGTAGTTTTCTCAATAACTATTTCATCAAAGAAATAAACATCTTCGTCATCTTTATGCGCTAAAGCCCAACACATCGGATCAACGTTAAAATCACAGGTTAGGTGAAGCGGTAAATTAGGATTATATTTGAGTTTCATCTTATTCCCTTCATCAAAACCTTTCACAACAAGCCCTGAAGAATAATCACCAAATTCACCCAAAACATTTATTCTGTAATACTCTTCATCAAAACTCTCTTTCATTGATTTTATGAAATGAGGTGGCAAATAAATATTATTGGTCGTTGGTGCGATTATTAATCTATAATTTTCTTTTGACTTTTCCACAAAGCGACGCCAAATCCAGCCTTTATCCGGTTGCGGATTAGTATGACCAAACAAACGATAACGAAAGTCTACCCAATTTTTTCCTCGATAAGTGTTTCTTAACCTACCAAGCAACTGTTTAAAAGAAGAATCTGTTATTTGAGAAGCCTCCTCAATTTCCGCCCAATGCAGATTTAATGACTTAAACTTCTCAGGATCATCAAGCGCTGAAAAAAGGATTTCTGAACCGTTTGAAAAATGGATTACTTTATCTACTTTATTATATGAATAATCTTTATCCTCAACATACCCTAAAGCATCTAAATGTTCCAAATAGCTTACTAAAGTTGTTTTTCTGACAAGTTCATACTCTTTAGCGCCAACCAAACCTCTACAACCTGCATACTTCTTGGCAAGAAGAATTCCCAGAAGAGAACCACACCAAGTTTTCCCGCTACCATATCCACCTTGATAAATAGCTACATCAAGAGAATTTGAATGTGGAATTTCTATAAATTCTTTTTGTTTATCTAATAACTTGTATTTTACCATTTTTTATTTTCCTTCCAATTACAACAAAAATGCTGAAAAATATCGACCGAATTTTTCATAAAAAAACGTTTTACAGAACCAACACCACCCGCCTTTAGCAATGAGTCAAAAACTTTTGTCGAGAATTTTCTGTCATTATCAACATAATGATGATTTTCACATAACACATCGTGAATTAATGCCGCAAGCAAAAATTTGTTATCAGTGTTAGAACCAATAACCCGCCAAAAAAAACGGGGCACTGAAGCCCCGTCAAAACAATACCCTTTTGGAATACAAAACTCATAGGTTTTATTCTTTTCTTTATCTAATAATTTAACTTGCAGATTTTTCTTATTGATAAACGGATATTTTTTTATTATTTTTTTCTCATCATTGCTTAAAGTTGGCAAAATGTATCTTATGCCTATTCGTGGAATGTCGTCAAAACAAATTTGAAGCTTATTGTCCGAATACCATTCAAGCATAATCATCCTCCTATCCGTCATTAGAACTTTGTTCGGTAATCAAACAAGCATAATCATTCGTTTCGAAAAACTTATCAAGCTGTTCTTCCGTAAACCCAAGCAAAGCACCGACAGCACTAACATAAGGATTACCACGATAGAAATTGTTAGCTTTGAGTTCAATTTTAAGAGCTTTAATATCCAAACCAGCCGGCTGTAATTGCTCAACTAAGGCAACAATATCATCAAAGTCCATTCCTTTTGCCTGATAAATTCCACGCTCAACATCCGCACCGGTCAGATAAAGTTTAGCAATGCGTTCGCGTTCTTTTAATGCTTGCTTTTCTTGCCAAGCTTCATCTTTTAAAACGTATTCTTCACCGTCTAAGACGTATTCAAGTTCTGTTTCTTCCACTTTATCCAAGTTATAGAATACTTGGTCAAGCGGTTCTTGTGTATAAAATTTAATTTTTCCGTTTTGATATCCTAAGTACATTTTTTTACCTCATTTCCTTGTTGAAAGTAATAATTTAATATTGGTTTCATTTACCCTCCCTCACCTTCTGGCTTGTAGTTATAATTTAAAGTTGGTTTCATTTACCCTCCCTCACCTTCTGCATAAGCAAATTGTAAACGTGTAGTAGAGCCTGTGGGTTGAGTGTAATAAGCTCTTACAGTTTCACCTTTTCTAACAGGTAAATAAATATGAGGTGCATAACCACTTGTACCACCTATAGTACTTGCGACTAAAGCACTAACAGCACTATCTAACATTATGGGATTTCCACCACCTGCTGTATTCCACAAATGAAACCACCCATTAGCAGGAGCAGTATAGGTTGTACCACTTGCACCTACTGTTAAATCTATCCATTTATCTGACGGGAAAGCTAAACCACTAATCAAACTTTTACCTTCAGTATTCAAGTTAGTACCGTCAACATTAACCTTTAGAGCAACCTGCTCGAGAATTTCCATACCTTGATTAACAACATCTGTTATACCTTCGTAATTGGTAGTATTTCCTACACAAATATAAAGAAGCTTCTTAACTGCATTAGGTTGAACCGTGTCAGAGTTATTGTAGATAGAGTTAGAATCAGAAGCGTCAAATCTAACGAGTGCACGGTTAGCAGTCCCACCTTGTATCTTCGTGGGACTCGATGTAGTCAGGTTGCTAAAAGCACCTTCAACGGCAGGGTCATTAGTAGCAGGACCGCCACTCGTGAATTTACCCGTGATATTCGGCAATCCAGCTTCAACACCTTGTCCAACTTCTGAAACAGTGCCGGTTGCTTGCTCAAAGTAGTTATTACGAGGTAAGAAAATTCTTTCATTTTCTGTATCAACCCCATAAAACCAAGCAAAGCCATAAGCTTCAAAATAAGCATCAATAGCATCTTTGTCAACTGTGTTATAGAACTTATGCCCGTTAGAATGAACTTTGATAGTAATACCATTAATAGTTTCCTCACCGGTCGCCTCAGCAAATTCTTCAACAACCTTGTTGTAGAAATCCGGATAACCGTATCTTGAACCGGCAATAGCTTCTTTATAGACATAAGTTCCTTGCAAAGCCAAGCCTTTTGACTCTTCGTAAGTCAAAATGTGGTCCTTGAGAATTGTGTCGAATAGAGAAAGAGAGATTGGTAAATTTTCCCAATAAGCATTATTCCCGTCAGTTTTTAAAAACATGCCGGCGTAGCCTTCTTGAACCGGTAACGCCTCCTCTTGTAGTTCTGATTTTTTTACAAATTCTAAATCATTATTTAATTCACTTACATCTTGGGGAATATCAGAATTTAAAGCATAATCCCCGCAAGGCTGTTTGGTATCAATTAATAATTTTACATAATTTATATCTTCTACTGTTACATCAGCATTTTTTTCTGCATACTCTTTTGTTTCATCTCTTAAAACCTTTACTTCATCTCGCAATTTTTTAGTTTGTTCTGCAAAATATTCAGCCCGATTATTTGTTGCTGAAACCTGTGCTATTGATTCTTGAGGCTTTATATACAAAGGTTCCAGAGAATTTGAGGTATAAACCTTAATAACATTTTGTTCATCTTTATCCATTAGTATAACCTATAACCTTTCTGGGATAAACAATAATCCTGTTTAAATCGCCATAACTACTATTTGCAATAAAAAGTGTATCCTCTTTTGTATCTTCAGTTTCACAAGCTTTAACACCGTAATAATAAACTTCAAAAGGCTTATTTTTTGGCACTTTTAATAAATCTGTATATTGTGGTGTTAAAACGAACGTTACATAATCTAAGTTACTCACCGCAACTTGTAATTCTTCACCTATCAAATTACGGTTAGAGTCCTGTATTGCAAAACAAACAATATATTTTTTTTCATTGTTCAAACCCGATACAACAACCTCACCACTATCACCTTGATAGATATAAATTGTACCGTCTGAATCTATTTTTAAACTCATAATTATTCCTTTCTATCCTTTTGGGATTAAATTTTATTTCCCTGCCAATCTAAAACTACTTGATTTAAGCATTCTTTTACAAAATCTAAATTTGCTTCTTTCCGTTCTTGCAGACTTAGAAAATAATCTTCTGTAAAATCAGAAGAAAAGTCCGGCAAACTATAAGTTATAATTTCTACAACCTGACCTAATTCTAAACCTGCCTTTATTTGAAGCAACATATCCGATAAAAAATCTTTTGTTGTACCGTCTTGCATCGAAACTTTTCTTCTTATCCAACCTAAAGAAGTTTCAAAAAAATCCGATTTAAAAGTTTTTTCCTGATAATTTGACTTTTTCTTTTTGTACTCTGCAGTTTCAAGTTTTTCAGCCAAATACCATTTGTCATCAAAACCTTTTTCAATATTCATAAGCTCCATACCGACTGAAGCATAAAATTCTTGATTATCACCTAAACCGACATTACATAAGCCGGTATTTTTATCTATAATTTCTGCATATTTTAGCATTTTAAATTCCTCCTTTCACTACAGGTAAAAAATAAGCAGCATTAACATTAGCCGTACAAGTAAAAACATCACCTTTTTTTACAGGCATTGAAACCAAAATTGAAGCATAGTCATTCCCTGATGAAACTTTTTTAAAAGATACTGTTACACCATTTACTACCAAATTTCCGTTTGAAGTAGTTGTCGGCATTAATAACACATAGCCATTTGACGGTGCTATGTAATACTCCGGCCTTGAGATATAAATGCACGAACCCCAATTCGGTAACATCTGTGCCGTTTCCAAAGCTTCTGAAACTTCTTCTTTTGCAGTTTCTAATTCCACTGCAGAAGTCTCCGAAGCTGCGTCAATTTCTTCTGAAATATCACCAAAACGACTGTTTATTGTCGCAATATTAGATAATACTGAAGAAATACTGGTATTTATAGACTCTGCAGTCTGAGCTATTTTTTCATCTAAATACAAAAAGTTTTTGTTCATAATTTCGGAACTGGCTAAACTTCCGTAATCAATATTAATTAGTGTCATGTTTTCCTCCTTCAATAATCACGTCATAAATTTTGTCTATTTTTGCTTGCATATTACTAAGCTGAACTTTCAAATCGTTATATTGTTCCTTTGTTGAATAGTTTTGTGCAATATCACTAAGAATTTCTCTATGTTTAACTTCCAGCCTCTCCGGTGTTACAAAAAGGTTATATTGAAAAATTAAAGCAACACAAACTATCCCAACAGGTAAGTACCTTGAGATATATCTTTCCATATTTAACACCTCAGTTTCTACTTTGAACCCTTACCCAAAAAAGCAGATATTAACTGAGAGGCTATATCCGCAAAATCTAAGTTTGTCTGAGATGCTTTTTGAGAAGTTCTGGCGTTACCTTGGCTTGTTGCTAAAGATTGCCCTTGATTATTTGATAATACATCATAACCGTTCAAATAATAAGATAATAAATTTGAAATCATATCTGCTGAATTTTGTTGAGAGTCTGCTATTAAGTCATTTGCATAATTTCCAATCAAGTTTGCATTTGTTTGAGCCAAGTTTTTATATAAATCTGTTGCCTGAGAAGAACGTAACATATTTCTGTTAGAAAGCGGATTTATAATATTATTCTCAAGATTTTGAGATGTTTGATTATTTAATGTATCAGTATAACTTTTTAACTTAGCTTGATTAGTTACACTATTCAATGTCGGATTCAAATATTCATCTAACATTGTATTCATATTTGTATTCACAAAATTATTTATTGTGTCAAATGCCGTACCGGCATTAAATCTGGATGTAGTTCCACTATTATTAGTAACACTTGTAACATATGGATTTGATGTTGTAGTATTACCATAAACTGTTTTTGAACTGGCTTTTGAAGATTTTTTTCCCATAATTTTTCCTTTCCGGAGTTATACTCCATTACTTTTACTTTACTTTTATTTTTCCAAACTCGATATTATTAATACAAAAATTCTGCCCTACCTCTTTAGCATAAAAACTCATCTGCAAAGTCTTAAAAAATGCTGTCGGCAGTTTCTTTATTGCATTAATTTTTTGATACGGAAAAAACGTAGAATCCCAATACCCTTTATCAAAATACAAAACATTCCTTAGGGTTTTAGATATTATTCGACGCAATTTTGACGTTAAAGAATTATAATCTCTAACATACTCAACATAAAAATCATTACTGTAATACATATCTACAGTAATTTTGGGCGGGTAAGCTAGTATTTTTAAAGAATTTTCAACACCCAAATTTAATGGCGTACACTTATAATAAGCTTCTATAAACTCACCGTCAAATTCAGATGAAATATATTCTTGATAAATCTTTTTACCTGCAGAATATAATTTACCATTAACAGTTGCAAAGCAATTAATCCTCTGTGATTTACGCTTAACCCAAGATTTACGAAGATAATCATAAATCATTATAGTTGAATAATTTTCTTCATCTGACGGAATCAAAAACCAAACTTCATTCCTATCCGAAGTTACAACGGAATGAGTTCGTATTTTGTCTAATTGAGATGAAGATATCAAAAATAATTCATCCTGAATATCTAACGCAATATTTTCACCTAATGTTTTATCACCATTTACAACCTGTAAAAAAGAGAAAACACCTTTTTTAGTGTCATCATAAAAAAATAGCTGAGTGCCGTGAAACACCAATGAATTATACGAAGCACAGCCACCGGGTGAATCAAAAGACTTATAAAAAGCTAGATTATCTTCGTCTTGTGCGATTAAACAAGAAGAATTTGAATGAAAAACAGCTAAAGAACCTAAATAAGGATAAATAGCAGTAATTTTCTTAACAAATTCCACAAACCCGGCAGAAGTTGCAATCTCAGCATCAGAAGTCGAAAAATCATAAATATTTTCCTGAACAGAATACCAAAGAATTCTTTCATTAAAAATCCATAGCCTTCCTGCATAAACAACAAGTCCTAAACCTTTAACCGGACGATTTTCCATATCGGTTAATTCCATCATCTGAACCTCAGAAAGGTTTCCTTCTTCATCATAATTTTCTAATTCAATTGACAAAATTTCCTCAGCATTAGAAAACACCCATAAATCCGACCAACCCTGAGCAACATCAGTTGCAGAAGATTTACCGGTTACACTAAGTCCTTCAACTTTAAGTTCAAGTTCTCCGGTTTCTAAGGAGAAAGAATAAATCTTACCTTGAGTCTTACTTTCTGTGTGAACAAAAAAATACGTTCTCGCTTTTTGAATACTTTCAAATATATTCACTACATTTTCATCTTCCGGTATTAAATCACTTACTGAAACATTTCCGCTGGAAGTCCTTATACCAACACCGGAGTTAATCTCCGTTGCAAACAATTCAACATTCTGTAAATCAGATGCAGTTATCGTCGTACCTGAAAACACAGAAGAACTTCTATTTATACCGGAAAAATTGTTGCAAATTAAAGATGTTTTTTTCATATATTTTTCCTTTCTGTTTTGTAAAACGACAGTTTTTCTTAACTTTTATTGAGATTTTGCAGAAAAATTAACTCAAACTTTACAAAACTTAACAATTTGAGTCAAAAAAGGCAATTTTTTGTTTGATAAATACTTTATATATACATAAGAGATATATGAGGCTTTAAAAGATGTTATTCGTTACTGAAACTATTAAAAATGAAGA
>SUTU01000022.1 GCA_015152525.1 Cyanobacteria bacterium SIG28
GATTGGTGTTGCTTACTAGCTTATCGGTCATCCTCAGCCGAAGGCTGGGGATCCAGCCTATTGAACAAATAAATTCTCGGAACTTGTCTTAACTAGCTAGATTCCCGTGCTTCGCACGAGAATGACGTTGTTTTTTGGTTGGTTAAACCTACCGGTTCTCCGTCATCTTCAGGGGTAAATATTTTGGCTGATTGGTGTTGCTTACTAGCTTATCGGTCATCCTCAGCCGAAGGCTGGGGATCCAGCCTATTGAACAAATAAATTCTCGGAACTTGTCTTAACTAGCTAGATTCCCGTGCTTACGCACGAGAATGACGTTGTTTGCACCAAATTGTAAAACAAAAAAGAACTAGGCTTCAGCCTAGTTCTTTTTTGTAAATCTGGGAGCAAGTTGACGCAACTCGAATAGATTTTGAGATGATTTCCGAGTTTTTATTACAATTAATTGCGATTGATAATGATTTGTAATACACCTAGCAAAAATTTTTTTTTACTGTTTTAAATAAAATAGTTACATTAAAGAAGGTAATTTAATTAATGGACATATCAGCAATTAATAATACATTACAAACGATTTTAACGCCGAAAGAATTATTAGACAGATTTAAAAAAGGAGAAAGACCTGAATATAAAGTGAACGATAGTGACAAGATGTTACAAGAATTAGGTGTACTTGCTCAAAAATATAAACAAGATATATCTGTTGATAAAAAAGTAGATATAATAAACAAAGAACGAGAAATACTCTATGAGGAACTATTAAATTCCGAATTGACACTCTCTAGAAATTATAAAGAAATATCTAATATAATGCCAAAAAAATTTACACCACAAGAGATTGATGATACTCTGAGATTATTTAATATTACAGGCATTAGCAGAATAGAAAGACTCGGAGGCGTATATCAGCATAAATCTCCAAAAGAAAATGTTGCAATTCTTAAAAATGCATACACATTATTTGATGAAACAACTGCATCAGGAAACAGAGGCAGAGATTTTGTTATAAGAACTTTAGCAGCGCTTGAAGATCGAAATCCTAAATTAAAACCTTTTATTCAAGAGACCTATAAAGATTTATCAAGTATAACAAAAGATAAAAAATTGCTAGAAGCAATAACGTTGCAAAGATCAGATTTTGATACATCGTCAGCAGTGAAACAGTTAAAAGAAAATCCTAATAATAATTTTTTATTCAGAACAGTAATTAAGAAGAGCTCGCCAAATAATAATGAAACAAGAAAATTCATAACTGAAATATTAAAAAATGAAAAATCTGACCCAGAAATTGTAAAAACCGCAATTTTGGGTGGTGGAAAATTTAGAAGTGATGAAATTTTTGAAATTATTAAAAATATTGCACTTGATACAAAAGAATCCGATATTAGAAAACGAGAATTTGCCCTTCAGTCAACATCACTTTATTTAAGGGAAAAACCGCAAAAAGTTCAGGAAATTTTTGCACAAGTAAGCCGAGAAAAATCTATTTTTGCACCATTAGGTAAAGTTTTGCTTGATAAAGTAACAGGCAATTATCATGGACAAAAAGACCGAGAATTAAAATATGCAGGAATGACAAAAAAACAAGCAGACAGATTCAAACGTTTATTTAATCGTTATTATCAAACAGAATCTCCTTTAAATACAAGACAAGAAAATGTGTGTCATTTAAATACTATTCCTTTTATAAAACAATTAAACCGATTTCTTAACAAAGGAAAACACTATTTAATACAAAATGATACATATACAAAACAAGCAATCGAAAGTGTTGCAAAAAGGTATTTCTTTGCAAAGGCCGGTATTTATAATTCAGGTGATTATATGGATGCGTTTGACGGAATAGCGTCCCCTAAATATAATATGATGAATTTTTATAGAGTAAGTGCAGCAAACCATCAAAACCAAATGGCACACGAAAATGGACACTCCGTTCATGATATGTTTAACAAAGCTGATATGAAAACACTTACAAAACTATATAAAAAAGCAATTCGTGAAAATAGAACATTAGATTTTTATTCTGCTGCTAACAAATATGAATATTTTGCGCAAGGTTGCGATGCTTACGCATCAATTTATAAACCACATAAAGAAATACTTGCAAACAATGGACTTGCACATACAGTATATGAGCTTATACATACGGATCCTGATTTATTCGAGTTCATAAAAAAAGTTTTGAAAAAATATCATTAAAATTATTCATAAAAAAGAAAGAACCAGGCTAAAGCCTAGTTCTTTTTTGTAAATCTGGGCATGAAGAGACTCGAACTCCCACGCTTTCGCACTAGTTCCTAAGACTAGCGTGTCTACCATTCCACCACATGCCCATATTAAATTGTCAAAAGGTTAGGTTCTGTATTCAACCTCGAAACTTCCACCAAGTTTCTCCTAACCTTGAGCGTGTCTACCCCTCTCCTCGGAAGATACTCAATCTTCCTCGTCGGCAGAGTACCACATGCCCATATTAAATTGTCAAAAGGTTAGGTTCTGTATTCAACCTCGAAACTTACACCAAGTTTCTCCTAACCTTGAGCGTGTCTACCCCTCTCCTCGGAAGATACTTAATCTTCCTCGTCGGCAGAGTACCACATGCCCATATTAAATTGTCAATACAATCTCATCAAGCTAAACGCTCTAAACTGTTACCGTGCCACCCAGCACAAGTACTAATATAGCAAGAACATTTTTATTTGTCAAAGGTTCTTTTATTATTTTCTTGTATATTTAGTTTTGAAACTTGTCGCTCGTCAACTCGCTCAGCTGTATATGTTGAAATTACAGGTATTAATATATAATAAATAACTGCTGCTATTAATGCAGGCTTTGCTATCTTAAATCCATTAACATATTTACTTACATTAGCATCATTCTTATTTGCTTCTTTTATCTTTTGTACTATCTGTTGACTCAGTTTCTCTGTTAAACCGTCTACCAAATATGTTGAAGCAATACTCAAAGCCGTTGAAATCAATGCATTATAAATCACAGGGCGCTTTCTTTTTTCTTCAATATTTTTACTTTTTGAGGCTTGATGTACAAAAGTAGTTGTCGCAACTGTATCTCTCAAAGCCAAAATATGCATAGGGAAATTAGAATCTTTATTTTTCTTTGAAAACTCCTGTATCTTAGGATTATCAATTACTTTCCCAACTATTTTTGCTATAAAGTTTGACTCACTTTTCCCCTTAAACTTAACACTATTATCCTGTTTGGTGTTATTATTTGCAGTATTCTCATCGGAAAAACCTTTCAAAACATATGGCATTCCTAGAACTGTTAAGATAGATTTAGGAACTGCAATTGCAACTCCTATACCCAGCTTAAACATTTGCGATGCTAATATATATGCCTTTGAATCCTCTAAGTTTTTTGTAGATTCTTTAAGATTTTTTATCGTTTTAGGTTTTAAATATTTTTCCGGTGATTTATTAATTGCAGACATTGACTTTGCCAAAGGTGCACTTATTGCATAAGTTAAAGCTACTTCTGTCAATGCTGATGACAAAGCTTTAGCTGTTGCAACTTTTCGGTTATCTTTTTCGGTATTAGGCGTTGACATTATTACAAGAGGTCTTATACCTAAAGAAAATGCAAAAGACGTGGCTGAAACAAACATTGCACCATTTTTATCAGCAAATTCTAAAGTTTTTTTTATCCCTTTGCTGTTCCAAAATCCGTTGAATGTGATATCCTTATTATTTAAAGAATTTACTTTCATCTATTTTTATTAGATAACATAAATATGAAAACAGTTAAAGTCGGAAATTGGACTCTTTTAGAAATTATATTATTAGCTTCAATATTATTGTTTATTGTGTTGCATGGAATTATACGAGACGACTCAATAGTCGCAATTATTTCGGCTACATGTGGGATTTTATATACATTTATAGCAGGAAAAGGAAATCCGATTTGTTATATTTTTGGCTTAACCGGTTCAGGTTTCTATTGCTATCTTGCTCAACAAAATGCACTGTGGGGAAACCTCGTTCTGTACTCTTGCTACTATATTCCAATGCAAATTTTAGGTTATATAAATTGGAATAAAAATTTACAAACGAATAAAAATGAAATCGTTAAAATAAGATTACCGAAAAAAGATTGTTTAGAAGTTATACTTTTCTCAATCCTGGGAGTTATTGCTTTAAGTATATTTTTATATAATTTAAAAGATTCTCATCCACTATTAGACAGCATAACTGCTATTTTTTCAATAGCAGGATTATATTTAACAGTTAAGCGTGCTATCGAGCAATGGCTGTTCTGGATGATTGTAAACGGGTTATCGTTATGGATGTGGCTTCAAGTTGCTTTTTCCGGCGCAAGAGTGTATTCTACAGTTGCAATGTGGGCAGTCTATCTGTTTTTAGCTTTTTATTTCTATTTTAACTGGAAAAAAGAAATCACTAGCGCTCAAGATCAAAATTAAAAACCCTTGATTTTACTATATTTTAGGCTTATTTTGTAAAGTTTTGTAACAAAACGCTCAAAAACATTAAAGTTTTGAAAAAATGTGCCGTAATACATGACACAAAGGGAAAACTAAAATTTAAGGAGCCGATTATGGGTATGTCAGCATCGCAAGCACGTTTGCTTGCATTAACATCTAGAATACATGACGTTGAATACAAAGCACAAAGTATTCAAGCTAAGAAGTTGCAATTAGCAAACTTTTCCGATGCAGCTTACGAGAAATACTTAGATGCGCTTGACGCTACAACATTAACTATTAAACGAGCAGATAACAGTGTTGTTCCTGCAACATTTACAAACTTATGTTCTAGCCAAGGTGTTAAAAACTCTAACTATAAAGGCTACTCAATAAGAGATGAACAAGGTCGCTTGATTGTTGAACAAGATGTTTATGATAAGCTTCAGAACGGTGGCGCTACCGATGCGTACGAATTTGCAGCTTTGATGTTAGGAGTTGATCCTAAAAAATTAGATAATGAATTAGCAACTCAAGAAAAAGGTGCATACAATAGCTATGTAAATGATAATCCTGAAAGTGAGTTAAAAAATGGGTATGATAACCTTGTAAGTTTATTAAAACAAGCTGGAGCAGCTGATGATATAGACGTATTTAATGATGCAGCTGTGCAAGATGTGCTTGATGAAACAACAGCTACCGATTTAAAAGAAGATATCGAAGCTTATTTACAAGAATTCAAGTTCGATTTATACAGAGCTAAAGGTGCAGATATCGTTTCTGGCGCCGGTGCTGGAACTAAAGAAGATTATGACGCTAGTTTATTCAACTACTATGCAAATATTTACAAACAAGCACAATCTGACGGCTATGTATCTATTGAAACATTCAATAATGAAGCTCAATCAGGCGCTACAAATAATAATGAATGGTTAAATGAACAAATATTGTCAGGTAGATTTACTATCGAAAGCTACTCTGTAAACAATGACACAGGTGTTCTTGACTCTGATTCAGTTATGGTTGGTGCTCAAACTGATATTACATACAGCAACAGAACCGAAATTGATAAAACAGAATTAGCAAGAGCTGAAGCTGAATATGAAAAAGCAATGAAAGATATTAACGCAAAAGAAAAACGTTACGACCACGAATTAGCAAAACTTGATACTGAAAGACAAGCTTTGACTACTCAAATAGATTCGTTGAAAACTCAAATCTCTGATAACATCGAAAGAACATTCGGTATCTTCTCATAGTAGATAATGCCAATGGTAAACGAAGATGTGTTCAGTTAAATAAAATCTATACAGTCGAACTATACACAGACTTCGTTTATACAAAAAACATTACTCAAATTCTGAGTGCTGTTAACGTGATAACAAGTTTTATAGGTAATATAACTGATATGTTAAATACTCTAAATAAAAAAAGTTTAATATCTTGCGACAAGGCTGAATTATGCCTTAATAAGTTCAATAAAAGAACAATGTCGTCGCTAAAACTTAATAAAGATGTATGTATTAATAGTGGAGGGCTACTTATAGGTTAGGATTATTGTGTCTAAAATTCTGAATATGAATTAAAAAAAAGGTTTTAAGAATTTAACATTAGGATGGTTTATTCCGTATGTTAAAGCGAAAGATTTTACCCTTTTCCTTAAATTATTAATCCCTTTTCCCTTTTTCCGCTTGAGCTAGTTTAACTCAAGCTTTTTTTTGTTGGTTTAAAATATTGATTTATTTGATAAACTTTAATTATGAAGGAACATGATTTTATTAATATTATAAAAATACTTGTCGGTAACAGACATATCGGAGATGACTGTGCTTATTTAGAAGATTTAGGTATAGTAATAACTCAGGACAATTTTATAGAAGATGTTCATTTTAAATATTTATGGGCAACTCCTTATCAAATAGGCTACAAGGCCGCTATTGTAAATATTAGTGATGTATTGGCTTCCGGTGCAGAACCCAAATACATAACCGTAGGACTATCAATTCCGAATTTGGGCGAAAATTTTATAAAAGAATTTTATAGAGGTGTATTAGCAGGTTGTAACGGTGCCGAAATTATTGGTGGCGATATAACATACAGCGAAAAGATTTGTATATCAATCACCGCAATAGGAACAACATCAGGCAGAAAAATTGCTTCAAGAAAAAATGCAAAGTCTGGCTATGTTGTTGTTACTAAAGGTGATTATGGAAAAAGTAGTGCGGGTTTGAAAGAGCTTATGAACCAAGGTAATAATATAGAATTAATAACTGCTCATTTGGAACCAAAACTCAATCCGGAGTTTTCAAAATTCATTTCAGAAAATGCCAAAGTGGATTATGCAATGATGGATACATCTGACGGGTTAGCTGATGCTTTATTCCAAATAGCAAAAGCCAGCAACGTTAAAATTGTATCCCGAAATATTGAAGGCATGTTTGGAGCAGAAGATTACAACCTTGTAGCTGTTGTACCGGCAGAATTCGCTTTAACAATACCTGATTGTAATATAATAGGAAAAGTTGTTGATTATGACGGCTATTTCTTAGAAATTGAAGGTAAAAAATATTCAGAATATGATGAATTAAACACTTATAACCATTTTGGAGATTAATATGACAAAATTTTCTTTAATAATACCTGCCGGCGGAACTTCATCTCGTTATGGTAATAAAAATAAATTACTTGAACTAATTGATAACAAGACTGTTATTGAACATTCGCTGGAAAATTTTTTGTTATTTGATGAAATAACAGAAGTTATTATTCCGACTAATGTATCTATTCGAGAAGAAATAGAGCATCTGTTAACGGATAAAAGGATTAAATTTGTAGAGGGCGGTAATACTCGTCAAAAATCTGTATTCAATGCGCTTAAACATGTACAAAACGAATATGTAATAATTCATGATGGTGCAAGACCTTTAATAAAAGAAGGGGTTATTTCGCAAGTAATGGATTCTGTTGTTGAGTTTGGAGCAGTTTCGGTAATGACTAAAACCACAGATACAATAAAGGAAGTTAATGAAGACGGACTAATAGTAAAAACTATAGATCGCTCAAAGCTTTATAATACCCAGACACCACAAGCTTTTAAAACATCATTAATACGTGATGCTCATTATAAATTTTTAGATATGGAGTTTACAGACGATTCTGCAATGCTGGAAGAACTTAATATACCGGTTTATGTTGTGTTGGGAAGCTATACCAATATTAAAATTACTACTAAAAGCGACTTAGATTTTGCAAAACTTTATATATAGGCTATAAAACTAAGCAAAAAGTATAACTATACTGTTTTAATAATTATTATGATTAAGTATTTTTGTGAATTTTTTGTAAAAATTTTATAACTTATATGTTTAATAGTTGAAGTTATAAAAATACCTTATAGTGAATACAAAATAAGGCATGTTTTTATGAAAAAACTATTAACATATTTTTTAATAACAGTACACTTATTACTATTTTCTTCAATAGAAACCTTTGGTGCAAATAAAACTCAAATTGCAGAAATTAGTAAAATAGAAAATGAAATATACGGTTATGACTATCAAAATGATAAATTTGAAACCAGACTTTCAAGGCTTGAACAAACTATTTATGGCAAAAGTAATCAAGGTAACATCGAAAATCGCCTTAAAAAAATTGTTAATGACATAAGTGCAGAACAAATTGGCTTAGAGATTTCACCGACAGAAGATACTTTTGAAGAACCGGAAGTTGTCGCAGATAATACGGTAAATTATCCGATAGTTGACGAAATCGAAATGAAAGTTTTTGGACAAACTTACAAAAACAGGGATTTCCATACTCGAATTGTAACAATAGAACGTAAACTGTTCGGAAAAATTTATGATGTTGAAGACTACTCTACAAGAATGGACAGGATAAAAGCCGAAGTTGTACCTGAAAGACTCGCAAGAGAAAAGGTTTTCGGATATGATAACACACCTGAAAATGCTTTTATGTCTGATGATTTAAGTGGTTTAAACAGTAGCAGATACGCTTCTATGCCATATGGGCAAGAAAATTATACACGTCCTTATGCTAATTATGGCGATTTTACAGGCGCCTCCGCACCAATATCAGAAAACCTTGAAAATGACCTTGCTCAACTTGAATACAATACGTTTGGAACAGAATTTTCTAATGACGATACAAAAACACGTATTAAACGACTAAATAGCGCTAATAAAGCAAAAAAATCTTCTCAAAAATATGATTCTCAAAAATTCCAGCAAAAAATGTCAACTGTAATGGAGATTGGTGCTATGCTTTTAATGATACTGGCAATGGTGCTTTAGTGCCCGACATTACCTTTTATAACATCAGAAACCCAAGGTAAATAGCTATAATATCCCATGCCGGAAGTTATTGCTAAATAAAGTATTATTGTTGTTGTAATTGTTTGTATAATCGAAAAATCAAACAAAAACGGAATAGGCATGTTTAATAAATATGGAATAGCATTGATAAACGGTATCCTATACAAAACTACATAAACCATTTCACCAAGTATTTTTAATAAGAAATAAGCAATAGACAAGAATATTGATTGCATAATATGATACATCAAAAACGGTGTTACCGTTTTTCGAAGAAAAGTTGCTATAATTAACCAAACAAAACCGACACCACCTGCTGTTAAGTATGTTCCTACTGAAAGTATTCGTTCTATCGGATAAGGTTTTCTAGAAGTTGGCAACTAAATCATCCTTTCTTTTATCATCAATATAATCGTTTAATACTTGAATAAATACTAACTTGTATTCATCGTTTTCAGGACGCAAGTTAACTGCAGCTCTGTATGAATATATTGAACGTTCGATTTCTTCGTTCATATAATACAAGTTTGCAATTAATACATATATGCTAGGATCAAGTTTATTTATGTTTAAAGCTGCTCTATATTGTTCTTCTGCCTCTTTATAACGTTTTAAATTAGAATAAAGGTTTCCTAATAAAATATATGCGTTAACTTCTTTATCGTTTAGTGCTATAGCTTTTTTATAAAGTTCTGCGGCACCATCATAATCTCTAAAGTCAGACTTTGCAATTGCATAACAAATATAAGCCTTGTAGTTATCACCATCTAATTCAATTGCTTTATCAAAATATTTATATGTGTTTTCTTTGTCTTTTGTTATAGACAAAGTGTTTGCTATACATAAAGCCACGGTTTTGTTATCAGGTGCTAATTCAAAAACCTTGTAGTAATAATCTAAAGCTTGTTTGTAGTCAAATAATTTATAACACACATTACCTAAATCAACCAAAGCAGTGAGGTTGTTTGGATCAAGAGAAAGAGTTTTTTCATAATAAGCTCTCGCTTCTACATAATCTTCAAAATCGTGATATAAAAGAGCTATGGCATTATATATTTCAGGATCTTTTGAGTTGAAGTCTAAAGTTCTTGAATAGAATTGCAAGGCTTTTGAGAAGTTTTTCATCTCAGCATAGGTATTTGCAATATTGTAGTAAACCAAATAATTACTTGGGTTAACAATCATTGCTTCATTAAAATATTTCAAAGCTTTTTTAAACTCTTTTGAATAAAACCATATACTACCAAGGTTTAAAAGTGTCTGCATATCTTTTGGGTCAATAGCAAGCAAGCTCTCATATACAGAAATCACTTTTTCATATTGATTATCCATCGCATAATATTTTGCCAATTCATGGTAATGTTCAATATTATTAGGATCTAAAGCCATTTTTAAAACGGCTTTTTCTATTAACTTATCTAACTCTTTTTTATCCATTTTTCTCTCTCTTATTTGTATTCTGAATATTCTTCTGATTCTTTTAGCCAAGTTTCACGAGGAATGCTAAAAGCATGGTTCCAAAATTTTTCGATAGCATAAGCTTCTCTGTCTTCTTGATGCAAAATGTGTACAACCACATCGCCATAATCAATAAGGTTCCAACGATTTTTAACATCATTTTCCTTGCCATGCGGTAGTCTTGAAAAAGTTGACTTAACTTTATCTGCCAAATTTTCTGTTAAAGCCTTTACTTGTGTATTAGATTGTGCTGAACAAATAACAAAATAATCCGCAAAAGAAGAAACATTGCTTATATTTAATATCGAAATATCTTTTGCAATTTTTTCGTCCAAAAATCTTGCTACAACACAAGCCATTTTATATGATGTCAAATCTTTTTCCATTAAACTCTCCACTTATATCATATCAATTCTTTTTTGATGGCGTCCACCCTCAAATTCAGTATTTAACCAAATATCTACAATATCTAATGCTAAACCGGCACCTGTAATTCTTTCACCTAAGCATAAAATATTAGAATCATTATGCATGCGAGTCATTCTGGCAGTAAAAGTATCTGTACAATGTGAAGCTCTTATTCCGTCATAACGATTTGCAGTTATTGAAACGCCTATTCCGGTACCGCAAACTAATATTCCTCTGCCGGAATTTGTTAAAACCTTTTCAGCAACGGCTTTAGCTATAACAGGATAATCGCAAGATTCCGTTGTATAACATCCCAAATCATCAACTTCATAACCATTATTTTTCAGATGAGTTATTATGTCCGATTTAAGTCTAAACCCGCCATGGTCAGAACCTATTATAATTTTATTGCTCAAAACTGATTTATCCTCTAATATTTGCTTTGAGTTAATTATAACATATTACTGCAAGATAATACAATATTAAATTGTTATAATACTGTGTATGTATGGTATGTTTAGTTATAAAATAATATTTATAAAACAGTTGTAAAAAATCTTACCAGCTGGATTGTTTCAGGGGTAAATGGGGTAAATATATTTTGGTTTGTTGGTGAGAACTACCGGTTTGCCGGTCATCTTCAAAGCGAAGCTTTGGAGATCCAGCTAATTTAATAAATAAATTAAAAACTGTCATCTTTGGAGGGGGCAGATTGGACTTGTAGTTTTAACCGACCAGCCTGCTCCGCCTGTTGAAAAAAGGGGGTAAATGGGTTTAGTAGTCCCGACAGTCCAGCCTGCTCCGCCTGTTGAAAAAAGGGGGTAAATGGGGTAAATATATTTTGGTTTGTTGGTGAGAACTACCAGCTTTCTGTCATCTTCGACCGAAGGTCGGAGATCCAGCTTATTGAAAAACTCGGAATTTGTCTTAATTAGCTGGATTTCCAAACCTAACGGTTTGAGGATGACGAATTAGCTGGATTCCCAGCCTTCGGCTGAGAATGACGGGTGTTTTTTGGTTGGGGTTGCTTACCGGTTTGCCGGTCATCTTCAAAGCGAAGCTTTGGAGATCCAGCTTATTTAATAAATAATTTAAAAACTGTCATCTTCGGAAGGAGGCAGATTGGACTTGTAGTTTTAACCGAACAGCTTGTCCGCTTGATGAAAAAAGCTTTGGAGATCCAGCTTATTGAATGATTTCATAATACAAATCATTCCATTCAGGGTTAAAGGTTTCTATTAAGTCCAGTTTTTGCTTTCTATAATATTTTTTTAATTGTTTTTCTCTTTTTATAGCTAATTCAATATTATCAAAAATTTCATAATATCCTAATTTATCTACATTGTATTTTTGAGTAAACCCTTCAACAAACTTGTTTTTATGTTCATATATTCTTTTAACCAAATTTGACGTAACACCAATGTAAAGTGTTCCATTTTTTTCGCTAAATAAAATATATACATATCCTTTTTTATCCATAAAATTATTTTAACATAAGCTGGATTCCCAAACCTAACGGTTTGAGAATGACGAATTGGCTGGATTTCCGCACTTCGTGCGAGAATGACGGGTGTTTTTTGGTTGGTTAGGACTACAAACCCCCTTTACCCCTTTGCCCCGAGGATGACGACAAGCCGGTAGTTCTCACCAACCAACCCTTACATTTACCACCGAGGATGACGACAAGCCGGTAGGTGCCACCAACAAACCAATTACCTTTACCCCTTTGCCCCTTTACCCCAGCAAAAACCGCTGAGTGGTTTTAACCACTCAGCGGTTTATATTACCTATTAACTATATTCTATTCTGCAGGCACCTCCTCAGCTGGTTCTTCTTCTTTTTTTACTACTTTTTCAATAAGATCTTTTATTTTATTAAAATCAAGAGCACCTGCAGCATTTATTGTATTGTATGATGCTGAGCCGTCGGCATTATATGTTACTTCATTGCCGTCTTCTGATGTAACTTTAACATATGCACCATTACCATCAGCATCACCGGTACAATATTCAACTTGTGCAGTGCCAACATTAAACGTGTGTTTGTTTCCGTCGGTTGTAACTTCCGGTTTAGGTTCAGCAAAAGCAGCGTCTACAAGTGTTTTATTAGCCTCATTAAATTTAGGTGCGATATCGTCCTTTATTTTATTTGCGGTTTTCTCGCATTCTTTTGCTTTGACTTCATCTAGCAACCCTCTGATTACATTGATATAATCAAACCTAGTGTTTAAATCTCTTGCAGAATTAACACCTTTAGTATCAATACCTAAATCTTTTGCTTTTTCAATAAGTTTATCAATCGCATGGTACAATACATTAGCTTTATTGAATGGTAAGCTAGGATCTTTAATATCAAAATTATTCAAAGCTTCTAAGAAATAGTGCGCATTGTCAGTATTAATCTTATTAGTTAATGTTTGTGGGTACATACCATTATATTCGTCTATCAATGACGGTGAAGCTATTGTTCCGTTTTTGATTGCATCAATATTTGCCTGATATTCTATTTCAGCCTCATCTTTTAGTTCTTCCGGTTTAATATCTACATTCAATCCGGCTAAAGCTTCTTCTTTAAGAGGTTTTATTTCTTCTTCTCAGGCTTGTGCACGTTTCTCTTTTACGGTCTCGTTGTTTTCTATAAGTTTATCAATAATAGCTTTGATATCATTAAATTTATAGCCTTCACCGCTTACTGTAAATTCTGAACCCATTTGTTCTTTATCACTGTTTATAGTTGCATAATCACTTTGGTACCAAACTTCATTTTGGTTAGCACCTGCACTATTAGTAGCCGGATCATAATTTACTGAAACGTTTTCAACTTGACCCTTGTCATCTAGGTAAACTAGGATTTCACCATCATTGAATTTGATTGTTAATTGGTCACCATCTGCTGTTACGGTGGCGTCATTTTCTGCATTTTCATCTGCTAGTGATGCTACAGCTGCATCCAAGTATTCTTTTGATTTAGCCATCATCTCAGCAGCAACACCTTGGTTTTCCGGTGCAACCGGATTGCCATCGGCATCCTTAACTTCCGTACCTTCAGGTAAGGTAGGTGCTGGTGGAGTTACCGGTGCTGTCGGATCAGTTGGTGCTGTCGGATCAGTCGGTGCTGTCGGATCAGTCGGTGCTGTCGGATCAGTCGGTGCTATCGGATCAGTCGGTGCTGTCGGATCAGTTGGTGCTGTCGGATCAGTCGGTGCTGTCGGATCAGTCGGTGCTGTCGGATCAGTCGGTGCTGTCGGATCAGTTGGTGCTGTCGGATCAGTCGGTGCTGTCGGATCAGTCGGTGCTGTCGGATCAGTCGGTGCTGTCGGATCAGTTGGTGCTGTCGGATCAGTCGGTGCTGTCGGATCAGT
>SUTU01000023.1 GCA_015152525.1 Cyanobacteria bacterium SIG28
AAGATGACAGTTTTTAATTTATTTATTCAATAGGCTGGATCCCCAAAGCTTTTTCGTCAAGCGGACAAGCTGGTCGAGTAAAACTATAAGCCCAATCTGCCCCCCACCGAAGATTACGTTGGGCATGACGTCGTAATGCCAAGAAAACCCGTCATTCTCAGCCGAAGGCTGGGAATCCAGCTAATTAAGACAAATTCCGAGTTTTTTCAATAAGCTGGATCTCCGACCTTCGGTCGAAGATGACGGCAAACTGGTAGGCAACCCCAACCAACCCTTACATTTACCCCTTTACCCCCGAAGATGACAGTTTTTAATTTATTTATTCAATAAGCTGGATCCCCAAACCTAACGGTTTGAGGATGACCGACCAGCTGGATCTCCGACCTTTTTTCGTCAAGCGGACAAGCTGGTCGGTTAAAACTATAAGCCCAATCTGCCTCCACAGAAGATGACGTTGGGCATGTCGTCGTAATGTCAAGAAAACCCGTCATTCTCAGCCGAAGGCTGGGAATCCAGCTAATTAAGACAAATTTCGAGTTTTTTCAATAGGCTGGATCCCCAAACCTAACGGTTTGAGGATGACGGCGAACCGGTAGGTGCTACCAACCAACCCTTACATTTACCCCTTTACCCCCCGAAGATGACGGCAAACCGGTAGGTGCCACCAACCAGTCCTTACATTTATTTTAAATTTTATATCCTAATTGTTCCAAAACAGCGGTAACGGATTCCGGTGCTAAACCGATTATGTTTTCGAAACTTCCTTCGTATTTATCCAAAATACCTTCAGGAAGTTCTTGAATACCATAACTCCCTGCTTTATCAAGCGGATTAAATTTTTCGATATAATTATTGATTATTTCTTCGCTTAAGGTTTTAAATCGTACATAGCTTGTTGTAGAAAGTAATGCAGCACGATTGGTTTTGGTGTTTATTCCGCAAATAGAAGTTACAACGGAATGAGTATTTCCGGATAGTTCGGATAACATTCTGAATGCGTCTTTTTTGTCTTTAGGTTTGCCTAAAATTTTGTTATGTAAAATAACAACAGTATCTGCACCTATAACTATTTCATTGTTTCCGATACGTCTAACGACATCTAAGGCTTTTTGTGTGGCTAAATCTTCAATTAAATCGTATGAAAAAACGTCTGTTTCAAGCTTTTCTTCGTAATTAGAAGGTATTACTTCAAAATCCAGTCCTAAGTCGCTAAAAATTTTTTTTCTTCTTGGTGAATTTGAAGCGAGAATTAATTTAACCATTTTGTTCCTCGCTTTTTAAGATTTCTTTAGCTTGTTTCCATAGCTCGTTAAATTCTTGATAGCCGTATTCTTCAAGAGGTTTTGCGGCAATTTCTTCCATTTTTTTAAAGCGTTTGGTAAATTTTTTGTTAGCTCTTAGTAGTGCTTGTTCGGCATCAATTTTATGCCATCTGGCTAAATTAACGGTAGCGAAAAATATATCACCCATTTCATCTTCCATTAAGTCTTTGTCTTGTAACCTAACAGCTTCTTCAAATTCTTGATATTCAGATTGAATACACTTTTTTAAACTTTCTATAGAATCCCATTCAAACCCTACTTTAACCACCTTTTTGCTAATTTTTTGAGCAGCCATTAATGCTGATTGAGATTTTGAAACACCGTCTAAAACAGATTTACGATAAGTTTTTTCTTCTTTTTTTAGTCTTTCCCAATTATCCAAAATTTCTTTGGTTGAATGAACTTCTTGGTTTCCAAAAACATGTGGGTGTCTGTGGATAAGTTTATCAGCAAGTTCTTTTGCGACATCTTCAATATCAAATTCCCCGTTATCTTTAGCGATTTGTGCATGTAAAACAACCTGAAGTAAAACATCTCCGAGTTCCTCTCTTAAGTTTGAGATATCTCCTTCGTCGATTGCATCAACAGCTTCATAAGCTTCTTCCAGCATGTTTGGTCTTAGAGATTTATGAGTTTGTTCTCTATCCCATTGACAGCCGTTTTCACTTCTTAACGTCGCAACAATTTCTATTAATCTTTCTAATTCAGAATATTTCATATTCTGATTATACAACGATTATGCTTGGAAGTTAAGAGCAGCCTGTTCAGCTTTTTTTGCAGCTACGTTTGTAAGAATTTTATGAACGATGAATGCGCCAACTGCTGCGATTGCACCTGTTTTGCCGGCTTGTTTCATAATGTTACCGCGTTTTGCACCTTTGCTTACACTATTCATTGCATTAAACATGTCATCTGTAACGTTGTCAGCTTTGATAAGTTTTTTAGCATCAGCATCCCAGCAAGATGCAATTTGTTTTCTAACGTCGTTCATTTGAACTTTATATGTTTTTGATAAATTTTTGCCAACTTTATTTCTATATTTTGCTGTATTGTACCATTTAATATCTTTAATGATATCTTCCGGAGTCTTTTTAGCACCATCAAAAGCTACTGCTGTTGCTTCCGGATATTTTGATAAAATCTTTTTAAGTTTTTCTTTATCATTCCATTTTACATTTTTTAATTCTTTTATTAAGTCTTGGCTTTGTTCATAAGCCGCACGACCACCTTTTGTTGAATCATCTAAATATCTTTCAAAAGTTTGTTTTACGAAAGTGTCTGTTATTTCACCGGCTTCACCGATCATAGGGTTCTTTCTAGAAGCAACAAATCCTGAAATACCACCTGCTGCAACACCCGCTGCTAATGCAGTTGGTAATGAACTTTTCTTTTTAGGTGTTTGAATAGTTGGGTCATATACTTCACTATATGCTGGTGTACCTGTTGGTACTGTTTGATTGTAACCTACCGGGGTTGAATAAGAATAACTCATGATAACACACTCCTATGTACTACACATGTATATAAAGTTATTCCTGATTAAAAAATTGCCTTTTTTAAGAGATGTTCTTAATAAATCTTTACAATGCCATACTATTTATTTCAGTATAAGCCGTAAGAATTCTATTTCTTACTTGAACAGCCATTTGCATGCTTAATTGAGCTTTTTCAGCTGCAATCATCGCATCATGGATGCTTGTAGGTCCACCCATAGCAATATCTTCTTGCATTCTGTCAGCTTCTAATTTTGCTCTGTTAACAGCATCTAAACCGTTACCCAAACCGGAACCGATTTTATCCATAAAATTTCCCAAGCCATAAGGATCATTTTTGTCTTTTAGCGGAGTAGATTTAGCGGTTGCATCTAAAGCTGCTTGAAAATTGTTTGCAGCATAGTCCATGTCAAAAGAGTCTTGACGTTGTAGGTATTTATTATAATCTTTTATTGCATTCAGATTAAATTCTGTATTAAAGCTTTCTATTGAAGTTGAAAAATCCATAATTTAATTCACCTCATCCATTTATTAAATATTCATTGCAGAACGCATCATTGTTTTAACGTTTTCTGCAACGGTTGCGTTTGCTTCATAAGCTCTGGAAGCTGCAATCATGTCAACCATTTCTTCAACGATGTTCACGTTTGGTAAATCTACATAGCCTTCTTCATCGGCATCAGGGTGTGAAGGATCGTATACTGTTTTTATACCGTCTTCTCTTTCATAGATTTGTTCAACCTGAACTCCGCCTGTTATTAGTCCGTTATTCAAAGCTACGTTGGCATTTATTAATAAATCACCTGTTTTTGGATTAAATTGAGCGTTAGGACTGTTGTTCTGGAAATTTGATAACCCTTTGTTCATATAATCTTCGTAAACAGTTCTAAACGAAACATCTTTTTTTACATAAACACCTTTTGAACCGTCCGGTTTTCTGGTTGTATGAATATTTGCGATATTACTTGCAATAGTGTCCATTTTGGCTCTTTGAGCCGTCATTCCGGAACCTGCTATGTCGAATATATTAAAACTCATGTTTCCTCTCGCTTTTAGTTTTTAGTTTTATTGCCCTTTAATAACTTCAGATAATTCTGCAAATTGTTTTCTTTCAAGTGTTGATAAAACCAGATATTGTGTGCCTGTTTTTGATAAATCCATCATTTCTCGTTCAAGCTCAACATTGTTTCCGTCAGAATTTACACCGCTATAAACATCTGTTACATATTGAGGTTTAAATTCGTCAAAAGTATTTGTTTTTAAATAAGCCTTCTCCTGCAAAGTCGGTGTTCTATAAGTGTGAATTTCTCCGGTGAATACATCTATATTTGGCGGAACATACTCAATACTATTTTGACCTTTAATGTAATCTTTCAAATCCTCTTTTTCAATGATTTCTGCAAGTTGACTTTCGAAGGCAACTTCTTTTCTTTGATAATCAGGAGTCATTACGTTAGCGATGTTTGATGAAATAGCTTGCTGTCTATCCAACAAACCGTCCATTCCGAGTTTTGTAATTTCAATCGTTCTTGAACTTATTAAATCCATATTCTAACCTCCAAGCCCCAATTGTATTGTAAATTCGGTATAATTTTCGGTAGAACGGCTTAATTCCAATTCGCCTAATTGTTCTTCTATAGATTTTTTGCAAATCCATAATCCCAAACCTGAACCGCTGGTTTTAGTTGTAAACCCTTCGTTAAATATTTTTTCGGGTTCATTAATTCCGGGTGCATTATTTGAAATCATTATTAATGCACTATTCTCATTTTTTTCAGTCTTAATTTTTATATACTTACCATCTTGAATTTCGTCATCTTGTATTAGCGGAAACGCTTCTGAAGCATTTTTTATAAGATTAATCAATACCGCTGTCAATTTTTCAGGGTCGGCAATTGGTGTTAGTTCTTCAGAAGTTTCGTAACTTAATTCAATATCTTTATCAACAGTGTATACTTTGCTTAAATTAACAGCATTATCAATAATTTCTGATAAATTAACCGCTTGTAATTCTGTTTTATCATCTGATTTTAGAGCGATTAAAGAATTGTTAGCCATTTTTAAAGATTTATTCATTGTATCAAGTGCATTTTGAATAGCTGAAATATCGATATTTTCTTTTTGAGTATGTTTTTTTATTATTTCTATGTACAAATCACAAATAGAAAGTTGATTTCGTATTTCGTGTGCTATAACTCTGGATTTTTTTTGTGCATAATCAGAATCTGAAAGAATTTCTGCACTTTTTTCTGCATAACCCAAAACAGCATCACCTGTAGCCTCGTCCATATTGTTTAAGAGTCTGCGGATAGAAGCATTAAGAAGGATATTATCACGTCTGTCCGGATTATATTTTTCTTGATATGTTGAAATGTCTATTTTTGAATTTCTTTTTATTATATCTAATGCTTCGTGTTGTAATTTTGAATTATACAAGGAATAATATCTTACGGAATTTTTATCGCCGGTGTTAGTGTCCCATATTAAAATTGAAACGTATCTGTGTGTTAATACGCAAATAAATTCCGTATTAGCCCAAACTTTTTCAATCAGATTTTCAGAATTATCTGCATAACTAAATGCTTCAATCTCAGAAAATTCTAATCTTTTAAGTAATCCTTGAAGTCCTTCTTTGTTTTCAATTCTATAAAGAACAACACCGCTTTCAGGTTCATCTAATAATGGCTCGACAGCAGAACGTATCAAGCACTTGAGAGCTTGTCTTGATAAAAACCGATTTTCTTGTGAATCAATCAGTTCTTTTAGATAGTTTTGTTGTCTTACAATTTTTTTCATTATTTTTTAGGTGAATAAGTAAATAGGTAAACCTATAGCTTATTCAAATCCTTTCTATGCGCTGATTCTAACTTTTTTTGATAAAAACCCGTTATTGATTGCATAAAGAACAGCTTGAGTTCTGTCGTTAACTTGTAATTTTTGGAAAATGTTATTTACGTGTGTTTTAACAGTTGTTTCTGAAATAAATAATTTGTTAGCAACACCTTTATAAGTAACACCTTGAGTTAATAATTCCAAAACTTCCTCTTCCCTTTGAGTTAAGTATGACAAAAGATTCTCTTCGTCGGTTTCTTGTTTTGCATTTTCTTCTCTGAAAGATTGTTGAAAATATTCAAAAAATCTTGAAGACAATGCAAGAGGTAAGTAGATTTTGCCGTTCAATACTTCTTCAATTGCGTAAATTAATTGAGCAGAAGCCATGGTTTTTAATACATAACCTTTAGCACCTATTTTCATTGCTCTAAAGATAAGATCTGCATCATCATAACCGGATAGTGCAAGAACTTTTGTACCCAAATCAAGTTTCGCAATTTCCAAAATACCTTGTAAACCATCTCTTTCAGGCATATTCATGTCTAAAAGAACGATATCCGGTTGGTATTTTTTAATAAGGTTTAAACCAACAGTAACGTTAGTTGCTACACCAACTACATCAAAAGTTCCTTCAAGGTTTAACAATTCACGAATACCAACTAAGTGTTCATAATTGTCATCAATAAGTAAAACTTTCGATTTTTTCTTAAACTCACGTCTCATACTCTCTCTCCCCTAAATTATATAAATTTTGTTATATTTTACCAACTACACTATGTATATTACCTTCTTTTAGAGGATGTTTTCATCAATACAAGGATTGATTTTATCGGTAATTGTCTAGATAATAAGATATAGTCCATATGGTCAACAATAACCTTGTAATCATGTTATAGCTTGAAATTTTACATGACATTTGAAAAAAATAATCTACAATAAAAGAAGTAGTTAAAAAAGATGAGCATCATACAAGGAGTTTAGACTATTCAGATGTTCTGTTATTCATTTTTGTCGTTTGTTTGTTGTACTTTATAAGCAGAATAATCAGCAAAATGCCTATAATCTTGCATTTCATTTATGGCAAGCATATCGGCAGTTCTGGATGCTCTTTTTTGCTCTTTGGTGATATATGCATTTATTAAAAGTGAAGGTAGGACTGAAACAAGAATTGTAGCAACATATGCCATCATTGGTGCCATACCGGCTTTCGGTTTTGATTTGAGTGCTGCATCTAAGTGCTTGGCAGCAAATATTGAAGCTATGCCCGATGATATATAACTTATCGGATACTCTATACCATTTCCTATAGCTTCAATTCCTTCCGAGTATTTTTGCGATTTTTCATCTACTTTGTTAAAAGTTTTGAAAGTATTTATTTGAACTCGTTTAGCGTCTTTTAATTGTTCTTCTGTAAGCTCAATGTTTTCAAGAGCTTTAGACAATTGTTTCTCTTTAGCGCCTTCAGTTTTTTTCCATTCTTCAAACTCTTTATTATTTTTCCAAGCAACTTTTAAGAATTCTAAAATATTCATTTTTTTATTTTTTTGTACTTCGACATTATCTATATTTTTAATTTTGTCATCATTAACATAAATTAATTGTTCAGGATTATTCATTAATTCTTGTTTTGCTTTAAATCTTCCGACTCTTGCGGCTTGTTTTTGTATTGTTGTGGCAAAAATTGTAGATAAAAGCATTATGCCTACACCTAACATTGCAGGTGCTGATGTATTTTTTAGTTTTAATGTTTTAGCGATTTTTTTGTAGCCAAGTGCGAATAGTGCACCGAAGCCAAAACCTGTTGTAATTAATGCGCTTGTTGCTAATTCAGCATTTTCAGCATAATCCTGTGAGGCTATATCAATTTTTTCTACTAGCTTTGTTAATAATTGTTGATCTGATTTAGCCTTCTCTATTTCTTCAGGTGTTAATTTTTTATCAAAAAGTTTTTTATCTTCTTCTTGTATTTTTTCGAAATCTTTTTTTTGTTTGATATAATCACCGGAATTAAATACACCTTCTTTAACGGTTTTGATAGCTTTTTTTAGTCCTATTTTATCGGATTTTTTTTCAAGCTTTAAACCTTCAAGATTTTTGTTTAATAATTCTTCTTGTTCCGGTGTTAAAGTTGCAAAAAGTTTTGGATCTTTTAAGTCTTTACGCATAGCTTCATAGCGTCCTTGACGAGAGGCACCGACTTCTGCTTTTGCAGCCCATACAAACATTGGGAATGCCGGCAATGTACCAATAATGCCGCCTATAGCTGAAGCTATCAGATATAACATTTGCTTATTATTTTTTGCAACTTTTATGTATTTTGAAATGAAATTTTGAACAGGTTTGTGTCTGGCACAAAGCAGACCTATTGTTGCACCGCCTAAAGTAGAAAGTGATAGACAATTTCCGACAACGAATTCTGTCGCAACTTCCATATCCTCTGCTCTTTGTTGAGAATATTCATCCATAACATCAATAGCTCTAAGTATGGCTTTACTTTTTTGAATATCTTCGGTTGATTTTTCTGACGGATTTTTTTGTAAATATTCAACACGCTTAGCTTCCGCAAGTTGTCGGCTAACCTTCCAATCATTGTATTGCGGATAAATTCTTTTGTATGCTTTGTAGTCGCTAAAAGTTGACATTATATTGGTTTAAAACCTTAGAAAAATTTTTTTTGCTATTTGAGTGAAAAAAAATTGAAATTCTTAATAAAAAAGTTTTTATGATATAATATCAACACATAGTATAAAGAGGATAGCCGAATGCAAGAAAAGTTTAATGAATATGTCCAAAATTTGGATACCTATATCATGTTTAGAATTAAGGAAACTGTGGCAAAAATTACACCGGAATTGGTTGCTAAAGGTCGTAAACCTATTTCTCTTGCAATGGGCGCGCCAACACAAAATCCGCCTCAATTTGTTATAGATGCTTTAAAAAAAGCGCTTGAAACTGAAGGCGTACATACTTATTCAAACCCACGAGGCGAAAAGTTTTATACAGAAGCAATTGCAAAAAGAATGAAAAAAAGATTTAATGTAGAATTAGATCCGACTTGTGAAATTTTTTCGCTAATTGGTTCAAAAGAAGGTTTAGCAAATTTCATCAGAGCATTGGTTAATCCAAAAACTGAAGATAAAGAAAAAGATATTATAATGATTCCGGATCCGGGATATGCTTCTTACAAAGAATTTGTAAAAGTTTCCGGCGGTTTACCTTATTCAGTGGCTCTAAAACCGGAAGACAATTACATGCCTGATATGGAAAAAGTTTTGGAAGAACTTATTGCTAAGGGACTAAATCCAAAAAATATAAAAGCTTTAGTTATTAATTATCCGAATAATCCTTTGGGTGTTACTGCAACTAGAGAATATTTAGAAGAGGTTGTGTGTTTCTGTAAAAAACATAACATTTTATTAATGTCAGATGCTGCATATTCTGATATGTATTTCAAACCGGAACTTAAACCTATTAGTATTTTAGAGATTGAAGGTGCAAAGGATATTGCTGTTGAGTTTTTCAGTTTTTCAAAGCCTTATGCAATGACCGGCTGGAGAATGGGTTGGATTTGCGGAAATAAAGATGCGATAAAGATGTTTGGCAAAATGAAATCGACCATAGATAATGGCATTTTTAAAGCTTTGCAAAAAGCTGCTGCAGAAATTTTAAATTCTGAAGAAGGCGATAAATATATTGAGGAGGCTAACTTAACATTTAGAAAAAATCAACAAATCATGGTTGAAGGTTTAAAAGAACTTGGCTGGAAGAATTTTAGCGTGCCGGATACAACTTTTTATTTGTGGTTACCAATTCCGCCTCGATATAAAAGTTCAGTAGAGTTTACAAATGATTTGATGTATAAATCCGGTATTGTAGCTGTTCCTGGTGAAGGTTTTGGTGATTATGGTGAAGGTTACTTTAGAGCTTCTATTGTATGCTCTGAAGAAGAAATTCATGAGGTAATCCGAAGAATGAAAGTTGATAATTTTAAATTTTAAACTGGCAAAATATAATTTTAGAGGTTTTATATCTAGAAAAAGGAATATTAAATATGCAAATACAGGCAGTAAAAAATTTTAACAATGTAAATAGTGCAAAATCAACAAAAAATAATACATCATTTCAATCCACGTATCCGGTGTATTATTGGGTGAAAGACGGAAGTAAAAATTATTCACCTGCTATAGGTTTGGATTTGTGGAAAAAAATGCAAAGACAATTGGTGCAAGTGTTAAACGGTACTAAAAAATCTGAAGAAATAATTCAAGGAAGCAGGAAAAAAGTTCGTGATTATGTAGCAGAAAATGATAAAGATTATAAAATAAAAAAAGTTTATGATTATAAGAGCGGCGATGTTGTAGAACAATCTTCACCGGTTCGTTCTTTTTATAATACTTTAGCCGAAGAAAAACAGGAAAAATTCAAACCTTTGGGTTATTTAATAACCGGAGAACGTGATATCGACGCCTTTGAAGATAAATTGTGTAAACCGATAGGAAAATCAAAAAGAAATGGTTTGGAAAGAATAGGTACCACAAATACTGCAGAAACAAAGATTGCAGTTGGTGATTATAACCATATTGGCGCATATAAATGTGCTTCTGAGTCTAAAAACTTTCATTCAGAAGATGTTCCTGAAGGACCGGCATCTTTGCATGCAAAATATATTATAACCAGAAGCAAAACCGGAAGAGTTAAAGATATTGTATTAGAGGATGTAAGATTTTTGCCGAATGAGGGTGAAAGAAATCCTTTTAATAAAATGCAGAGTAAATAGTCTTTGAGGTAGTTGTGGGTTGAATATAAAATAAAACATAAACATTTCAACAAAATAACTTGACAACAGATTATGAACATGTATTATAGTAATGTACCCGTGGAGGTAAATGAAGGTAACTAGCTAAAATTTCATTTACAAACGCAATATGCGGGGGTAATTCAGTGGTAGAATGCCTCCTTGCCAAGGAGGATGTCGCGAGTTCGAGCCTCGTCTCCCGCTAATAAAAAAGACTCATCTTTAGGTGGGTCTTTTTTATTAGCTTTGATCAAATGGCGACGAACGAGCGACAAAGTGAGTTGCGTGAGCGAGCTGAGGCTGAAGTGCTTTTGTTGTAAGGGTTGTAAACCCTGAAAACAAAACACGGAATTGCCGTTAAACGCGAGCGAACAAGACACGAGCCTCGTCTCCCGCACCATAAAGAAGAGTCCGTCAAAGGGCTCTTTTTTATTGCGTTTCAGCCTGATTAAGATTAGCGAAAATTTAACGATTTTTTACCCAAAAGGGACTATTAGGGGACTGTTTAGAAAAAGGTGGATGTGAAAAAAGTCGAAAAATGACGTTTTTTCGAACTTTTTTAAATCCGACCTTAGGTGTGTGTGAGTCAGGCTTTTTACTTTATTTCCAAGCTTGTAAGTGAAACCACCAAACTAAAATTATTTGCCCCTGTGGGATAGCATGTAGCCTTTTTACGTTACTTACAAACTTAAAATGATTACTATATGTCTAAATATTTACCCCTGAAACCGTACCTCAGATTTTACTAGCTTTTAGTAGTACACCTAAACTCATTGATTAACGTAATCTTTGTAAGTAATTAAATTAATTTGATTTTATAGTATAATACTTAAAATGACAGAAGTAGTTTATTAGAGGTTGTATGATTATAGTTAATTTATTTATTATTGTCTTGTTACTGTTTGCAAACGCTTTTTTTGTAGCTTCTGAATTTGCTCTTGTAAGTGTTAGACAAACTCGAATTAAACAATTAGCAAATGAAGGAAATAGAACTGCCGAAGTTGCAAATAATGCTCTTGCCCATTTAGATAGATATATTGCAGCAACGCAATTAGGTATTACAATCGCAAGTATTGGGCTTGGTTGGGTTGGTGAAGCAACTTTAGCTAAATTGATACATCCTTTATTTGATTTTTTACCGCATGTATCTAGTTCTTTTGCTTCTCATTCTGTAGCTACAATAATTGCGTTTGTATTAATAACTTTTATGCACGTTGTAATTGGAGAGTTAATGCCAAAATCAATAGCATTACAGTTTCCAGAGAAAACAACTCTTGTTGTAACAAGACCTCTTGTTGCAGTTGCTAATATTCTACATCCATTTATTTTCTTACTTAATGGCTTTGGAAATTGGGCTTTAAAACTTATTAATATTTCTCCTGCCCAGCAACATCATTCTGTTCATACAGAAGAAGAAATCGACATGATTATTGATGAAAGTTTTAAGGGTGGTGTTTTAAATAAAACCGAAAGTTTTATATTAAAAAACACGCTTAAATTTACTGATTTAATGGCTAAGCAAGTTATGGTTCCTAGATGTAATATTGTATCTATACCAATTGATATTAGTGATGAAGAATATGCAAAAATTGCACTTGAAAATCAATATACAAGATATCCTGTATATTCAGAAAAATTTGATAATATAGTAGGAATTTTACATGTAAAAGATTTGTATTCTTGTCAGTTAAGAAATCAAAATGTTAGTTTTAAAGAAGTTTTAAGACAACCTTTGCTTGTTCCGGAAACAATGACTACTGATAATTTATTAGAATCTTTTAAAAAGAACAAAACTGAAATTGCAATTGTTATTGACGAATTTGGTGGTGTTTCTGGTATTGTTACAATGGAAGACATTTTAGAAGAGGTTTTTGGCTCTGTTCAAGATGAATTTGATGAAGAAGAAACTGATATTAAACAAGTTGATGAAAATAAATATATTGTAAACGGATTATATCGAATTGAAGAATTTTCTGAATACTTCAACTTAAAGCAAGTAGAAGATGAAGATGTTGAAACAATTGGTGGGTTGGTTCAAAAACTCTTATGCAGACTTGCAAAAATCAATGACGAAATTCAAATAGAAAACCTTAAATTACGAGTAGTTGAACTAAAAGATAGAAGAATTAAGAAAATTCTTGTAGAACAAATTAAAGAAATTAGTTCTACTGATTAACAAGTTCTTTCTCTTCAACTTTCGCAGTTTCTTTTACTGCAATTTTTTCTTTTGCACGATTTTTATATTTGTTTTTAAAGTAAATATAGATTTCTGAAACTGCTATAACTCCGACAAATACAAAGAAAATGTCTTCAAAGTCTTTTGTTAAAAACTTATGATTGTACTTTAACCAAGCACCAAGCCAACCTATTGCAATCCAAGATACAATGTATAAAGT
>SUTU01000024.1 GCA_015152525.1 Cyanobacteria bacterium SIG28
GTTTGTATTAATATTTATTTTTGTTTGTTTTATGCATGTCCTTTTTTTCTTCTTTATTTGCGAGCCAAAGAAGAAAAAAAGGACCAAAAAAAGAAGAAAAGACGCAATTGTTTTCTACGTCTTCGCTATGCTCAGCCGTTTTTTAATTCGGTTTTACCGAAATTTTTTGTCTACTTTTATGGGTACACTTCAAGAATAAAATTTAAAACTCAAAACTCATCAAAATATATATTTGCTTTGTATCAAAGCATAAATAATTTATACTCCGATAAAACGTCTTGTATTTGCTTCCGGATTTATTTTTAGGATTAATTTCTTAATTAACCATAATATAGCAAAGCTCAATAAAGTTACTACTAAAAATCTTACAAGAACTAAAAGGAACGTAAACCAAGTATTTCCAATTATTGGCATTACATTTGAAGTTCCAAATATCAAATTAAATAAGAAAAATACGTACCAGTGTATGAAAAATATTCCAAAGCTGTATTTTGCAATAACATCGAGTACATAATTAAGTTTTTCATGACTTATTAACCAACTGTCATACTGTTTTAAATAAGTTAAAAGTATTACAGTTAAAAATATTTTAGAATTAGTTACATTTGAATAACCTACTATTAAATCTGAACAAATATTTAAACCTGAAACCAAGAAAAATACAAGAATAAAACACCAACGCCATTTCCAAAACAAATCAATTACATTCTTGTTCGCAGAACAATACATGCCAAAAACATATACTGAAAAGAAATGTACATAACCTATTAACACATATTTAATATATTCCAGATACACTGCATCGTAAGACATACCCGCAACCATCATCGGTTCTAACCCCGGTCTTGGAAAGAAAAAAGTAAACAGCAATAACAACGGTAATATCTTATATAAAATTCCTTTTTTTTCTAATTTCAAAAGCAACCAACTTGAGAAAAAGAATAAAACTATCATCGGAATAAACCAAGTCGGAACGTTATGAATTCTTCCAACAGATAAAAACATAGGAATTTGCAAAGCAGGATTTAAACCATCCAAAACATTTCCATATTTTTGAGGATACATAAAACAAAAAACTATCCCCGGAATAGCTGTCCACAGGTAAGGCTGGATAACGTTTGTCCATTTCTTTGACATATAGTTTTTAAATTCATATTTTCCTGAAAGATGCTGGAATAAAAAGCCCGAAATAAAAATAAACAAAGCCGTTCCGCCACAAAAAATTTCAAAAACGACTCTTTCAGTTGCAGAACCGATTGCACCAAATTGCATCGTATGCCCAGCTACTATTAACAAAATAGCTAAACCCCTAAAAACATTTATATAATTCAATATTTTTGTCTTTTTTACTTCAGTCATATTCCCGCCTCCTGTAAAAAATTGTAACAAAATTTTTAAAAAAATGTCAATATTTAAAATTTAGCCAGTTACAATAGTAAAAAGTACATATAATTTGAGGGGTATGAAATGGAAATTAGTAGTATTACAACAAATCAATCACCACAATTCGGCAGAAAATTACTTCCTGCTGAAACAAAGACTTACAAAAAGACAGTCCAAAAAGGTTTAAAAGTTTTAAACAAAGAGCTTGAAGTAATTGCGCACAATTCAACATCACCTTCTGTAAAAAAACACAATACCGGCATAGGAACACTTCTATCAGGCTATTTGGCATCATTTTTAACCATACATGGTGTTAGTAAAATTCAACAAGAACCGGATTACTTAAGAAGTAAATTCAATCCTTCACCATATTCACCGTTAACAACAGGAAAAAACGTTTATATGATTCCGTTGGAAAATCTTACTACCGAAGAATACGGAAAAATTCTCCCTCAAGAAACATTAAATGAAATCGTCGAAAACAGACCAAACAAAGAAGACAATACGGTTGATTATAAATATGTTGCAGAAAATTATGACAAAGCTCTAAAAATAGCATACAAAAATTTCTCAGAAAAAAGCAAAAAAAATGAAAGCGAAGAAATAAATAAACTTGCAAAAGATTTTGAGAGTTTTAAACAAAAAAACTATGAAGAATTAGAACCTCAAGCTATTTTCGAATTATTATCAAAAGAAAATAACACTGACGATTGGAAAACTTGGAACGATACTGATAAAAATTTATATAATATTAAATCTGAACAAGATAAGAAAAGAAGTAATGCAAGACTTGAAAATCTTAAACAAAATAACTCAAACGATATTGATTCTTATATTTTCAACCAATTAATCATTGAAAAAGAAATTAATAAAGCTAATAAAAATTTCAAAAAAATCGGAATAGATATCATTGGTGATGCACCGGTTGCTTTTACACCGTTCGAAGTATGGCAAAATCAAGATTTATTTATGGAAGGCTTTGCGCTTGGTTGTCCACCTGATTATTTCTCAGAAAGCGGTCAAAGATGGGATTTTGCAGTACTTAAACCTGAAACAATTTTTAATCCTGACGGCTCTTTAGGTGAAGGCGGAAAATTAATGCAAAAACGCTATGAAAAAATGTTTGAAACAGCATCCGGCGGAATAAGAATTGATCATATAATCGGACTTATTGATCCTCATATATACTCGATGAAAGAACCTGTAATGACACCTGAAAACTCCGGCAGAATATATTCATTACCCGAACACAAAATCTTTGGAAAATATGCTAAAACAACCGATGATGAATATTCTGCAATTTTAACGAAAATAGTTTTTCCGGCGGCAGAAAAATACGGACTTACCAAAGATGATATCATTTGTGAAGACTTGGGAGAGGTTACACCACCGGTTCAAAAAACTATGGAAAAATATAACCTTACAGGTATTGGGGTTACTCAATTTGACTACAGAGGCAAAGATGCACCAACCAATAAAGTAATTATGTTGGGTTCGCACGATAACTGTTCTTTTATTGAATACACAGAAGATTTGTACAAAAATGCAAACAATGACAAAAAAACAAAAAAAAGATTTAATAACAAAATGGAAAATCTTGCAGAGGATACTGTAACACCTCAACAAAATCTTACAAAATACAAAAGAACTCTTAAAAATAATCCGACAGAATTCATAAAAGCATCTTTTGTAGAACTCTTTACCAGTCCGGCTAAACGAGTTCAAATATTCTTTGCAGACTTCTTTGGAATGAATAAAACCTACAACATACCAGGTAAAAAAGAAAATTGCTGGATTTTAAGAATGCCTGATGAAATTGAAGATTACTACCATAAAAATCTAACAGAAGAAAAAGGAATCAACCTTCCGGAAACTTTAGCCAGAGCCATAAGAAACAAGGGCGAAAAATTCTCTAACAAACATCAAACTTTATTACAAAAACTTGATAAATTTGCTCAAATTCTTAAAGACTAAATATTTAATTCAGCTTCAAATACAAATTCTGCAGGACCGGATAAGTAAACGCTTTCTTGGTTGTTTTGGCTGTCGCCATTCCATTGAACATTAACTCTTCCGCCAAGTAAATCAACATCTACGGAATTTTCCAAAAATCCATTCAAAATTCCTGCAACAGTCGATGCACAAGCACCGGTTCCGCAAGCTAAAGTTATTCCGCAACCTCTTTCCCAGACGCATAGCTCTATTTGATTACGAGATTTTATTTTAATAAATTCAACGTTAGTTTTTTCCGGAAACTCAGCAGATGTTTCAATTGCCGGTCCGTATTTTTTAGCTAACTCCAAAAGATTTTCATCATCTTTTATAAAAATTACAAAATGCGGATTACCCATTGAAACTGCGTTACCTTCAAAAATTCTATCCATTACGGAAATCTTATAATTCAGGTTATTATTAGGAATAAACGGGATTTTTTCAGGCACCAAAATCGGTTTTGACATATCAACACGAACCTGACCATCATCAAGAATTAACGGTTTTATTATACCGGCCAAAGTTTTAACACTAAATTCTTTTTTATCGACAAGTTGTTTTGAATAAACATATTTTGCAAAACATCTCATCCCATTACCGCACATTTGAGCGGTTGTACCGTCAGAATTATAAAAAAACCAACCAATATCCGCGCCCTCAGCTGATAAATTCGGAATAATTAAACCATCCGCACCTATACCAAAATTTCTATCGCACAGTTTTTTTGCAACCTCTGACATATCAGAATTAAATTTCTGAAATTCATTATATTCTAATACCACAAAGTCATTTCCACAGCCTTGCATTTTGGTAATTTTTATTGTCATATTCACCCCGTTTTTTTTATAGTAAGATTATTATATAAAGGAATTGGAACTATGGCAATAATAAAATTACAAAAAGGAACTAAAGATATACTTCCAAACGATATGACAGTTTGGCATTTTATGGAAGAAAAAGCAAACGAGATTTTTTCAAAATACGGTGCTAAAGAAATAAGAACACCTATATTTGAAGCCACTGAACTCTTTGCAAGAGGCGTTGGAGATACCACGGATATTGTAAACAAAGAAATGTATACATTCGAAAAAAGTGAACGTTCGTTAACTCTTAGGCCTGAGAACACTGCAGGCGTTGTTCGTTCTTTCATAGAAAATGGAATGCACAGACTATCAGCACCCGTTAAACTTTGGTACAAAGGTCCTATGTTCAGATACGAACGTCCGCAAGCCGGTCGCCAAAGACAATTTCATCAAGTTGGCGTTGAAGTTTTTGGTATAAAACAAGCTACTGCTGATGCAGAAGTTATTTTAATGGCTGTAAATTATCTTAAAGCGCTTGGACTAAATGACTTAAGTGTTGAACTTAATTCCCTTGGATGTCCGCAATGCAGGGAAGTTTTTAAAACTAAATTAAAAGAAGTTTTAAAACCTTATCTTCCGCAAATGTGTCCGGATTGCCAATCAAGATACGAAAAAAATCCTTTAAGACTTCTCGATTGTAAAGTTCCTGAATGTAATGAAATTTATGTCAAACCTGAAATTCAAGCAGTTATTCAATCTGATTTTATCTGTAATGATTGTTCAGAACATTTTGAAGAACTAAAAAGTTATTTAAACGAGCTTGGAGTAAACTATTCAATTAACAAACTTCTTGTTAGAGGATTAGATTACTACAACAGAACTGTTTTTGAAATAAAATCCAATAACCTTGGCTCTCAAAATGCTGTTTGTGGTGGCGGCAGATACGATAGTCTAGTTAAAAACCTTGGTGGTGAAGATACGCCTGCTATCGGTTTTGCAATGGGTATGGAAAGATTAGCTTCATTATTGGGCGAAAAAAATGATACCAAAACAACCACTTTTGTTGTTTCAAACAACCCGCTTGAAGCAATTAAACTTACTGAGGAAGTGCGTGCCAATGGTATTTCTTGCGAATTTGATTTAACCAATAAGAAATTTGTTAAACAATTGGAAAAAGCCTCTAAAGTAGCTAAATTTGCACTTATTTTAGGTGAAGATGAAATTGCTCAAAACAAAGTTACTATTAAAAATCTTGAAACATCAGAGCAAAAAATTGTAAACAGAACAGAAATATTTGCTAATCTTTAATTAATTATTGCTAACAAATTTTATTTTTAGAAGATTTAATAACTATATGATTACTCCAATTTCATATAATTATTCAAATCCGACTTTTAATGCAAATTTAAAATCACCAAAACTGCAGTTTAGCCAAAAAGATTTTTTTATCAAAATTCGTGGTTATGGTAGAAATATCACTTGGGCAAACCAAGTAAAAAAGACTGCAGATGCAGCTGTTTATATGATTAGAAAAAAAGATGAACCTGAAGAGGTCTTAAAACTTGTTACAAAAGGTGTTACAGCTGCAAACAGATACCCTTTAGATCTTGAAAAAAGGCTAAAAACCGGCATTCTTAGAACATTTAGAGAAGGCTGGGAATGTGGTAGAGATAGAGAAATTGGAACACCATATTCTATAGGACGTTATAAATTGTATGCAGATAGGTTAGATAAAGTCCACGAAACACCATTAAAATGTAAAGACGAAAAGTTAGGAATGTCCAAACCGGAAAAATATCGACAAATACACCATGGTGAAGCTAAAGATATTAATTATTCATTAAACTACATTTTCTCATTGTATAAAGACAAGTTTTCTAAATACATAAGCAAAACCGCCGATCCGGAAGATTTGAATGATATAAACGATATTATAGCTGAAATCCGTTGGGTTATGGCACACGCTACACCTTGGCTTAGAGGAAGCGATGCAATATCAAATGTTTTTATGCGAGCTCTTTACAAATCTGTAGGTGTCAAAGCATATCCTCCGGCTAAAGGTATATCTTTTGATATGGAAGCTTATTGCACAAATTTAGACGATTATAAAAGAAATTTCCCCTCATACTTTGAAAAACCACCGGTAGTTATTGAATAATTAAAAACTAAACACAACCAATTTGATAATATTCAAAACCTTTTTCAAGCAATCTGGATTTATTGTACTGGTTTCTTCCGTCAAAAATAACTTTCTTCTTTAAAAGAGTTGAAATTCTATCAAAATCAGGACGTCTAAATTCATTCCATTCAGTTAACAACAACATCGCATCAGCCTTATTTAACGCCTCATAACTATTATCAGCATAGATAACTCTATCAGCAAAAATACGTTTCGCCATATCCATCGCCTTAGGGTCAAAAACCTGAACTTTAGCACCAAGTTCTAAAAGAGCATTAATAATAGTAATAGCCGGTGCCTCCCTCATATCATCAGTTTTAGGTTTGAAAGCAAGTCCCCAAACACCAAATACCATGCCGGTCAAATCTTCGCCAAAACGTTTTGTTATTTTTTCTACAAACAAATTTCTTTGCAATTTATTTACCAAATCAGCAGATTTAATAATACTCATCTCACAATCATTATCTGCACCGGTTTTTATCAGAGCCTTTACATCTTTTGGGAAACAACTTCCACCATAACCTAGACCGGGAAATAGAAATTTGTTACCTATTCTGGAATCAGTTGTAATTCCGATACGCACCATTTCAGCATCAGCACCAACTTTTTCACATAAATTGGCAATTTCATTCATAAAAGAAATTTTTACTGCTAAAAAAGAATTAGCTGCATATTTTGTCATTTCAGCAGATTTAATATCCATCACAACAATTCGATTACCTGTTCTTAGGAAAGGTGAATATATTTCCTGCATTATAAGTGTTGCTTTTTCAGAGTCAGAACCTATAACAACTCTATCCGGATGCAAAAAGTCGTCAACCGCATTACCTTGTTTTAAAAATTCAGGATTTGAAACAACATCAAAAGAAAAACTTGTATTCCTTTTAATTATTTCTCTGACTTTTTCAGCCGTACCAACAGGAACAGTTGATTTATCCACAATAACTTTATATCCGTTCATAGCTTTTGAAATAGATTCCGCAACTGCTAAAACATACTGTAAATCTGCAGATCCGTCTTCATCCTGAGGAGTACCAACAGCTATAAAACAGACATCGGATTTTTTAACAGCACTATCTAAATCAGAAGAAAACGCTAATCTATTCTCACCTACATTAGACTTAACAAGTTCCTCAAGTCCCGGTTCATAAATAGGAATAAACCCTTTTTTCAAAAGACTTAGTTTTTCTTCGTTGTTGTCAACACAGATTACATTGTTACCCATATCAGCTAAACAAGCCCCGACAACCAAACCCACATAACCTGTTCCGATAACTGTTATTTTCATTGCTCTTAACTCCTATATAGATATATTCTACACGAAAATAAGATGTAAATTTAGTATTATGTTAAGATTTGTAACAAAAGAGATAACTCTTGAAATTAGATAAATTTTAAATACTTTATATATATGTAAGACGAAAGCAAGAGAGTAAAAGAAAAAATAAGCCTTTTTACAGGCTTAGTTTGTTTTACCAAAATGAGGCAAAAATGGCAGTTTTAGAAGCATACAACATCAACGCAATGGCAACACAAATTTCAAGAGAATTTTTTATAAATGAAAATCCTGAAGAGGATAAATCATATATCCTTGTTGATGAAATGAGATTATTCGCAATGGATATGAAATCAAGAGTTACATTTATTTCGAGAGCAAAATCATAAAGGAGAGAGCGTTTCTAGTTAGAAACACTGAAGAAAAAGATTAAAATCCTATCTTACTTAACTTATTATTAATTCCCCCAATTACTAATCTTAGCGCCTTATTTACAAGAATAAGGCTTTTTTTTGTTTTACGGCTTAAAAGTTTAAAACTGGAATTATACTCAATTTCGTTGTAAAATCATTTGTGGAGGATATTTTATGGAAATTTGTGTTTTTCCGGGAACTTTTAATCCCATACACAATGCACATCTAAAAATGGCAGAATATGCTTTGGATAAATATAATTTTGATAAAATTATATTTATACCGTCATACATCCCGCCTCATAAAAATATCAATCCACAACTTGCTGAACACAGATATAAAATGGTTGAATTAGCAATTAGCGATAACCCGAAATTTGAAATTTCTGACATTGAATACAATTGTGAGGGAAAATCGTATTCAATAATTACAGTTAAAAAAATTATTGAACAATATAATCTAAAAACTCGTTTAAATTTTATAATAGGTACAGATGCTTTTGAAAAGATAGATACTTGGTGTCAAGCTGAAGAATTAAAAGAATTAGTACATTTTATTGTTTTTCCAAGAGGTAAAAATAATATTGAAAATATTACGGAAGGTTGGGACTACGAGCTTACTGATATGGAATATATAAATATTTCATCAACCGAAATACGAGAAGGAATCAACCTGCAAATTGGAAATAAGGTGGAGGAATATATTAAGAATAATGGATTATACAAAATATAAAAACTGGCTTAAACAAAATCTTTCAGAAGAAAGATACAATCATTCAATAGGAACTGCAGAATGTGCATCTGAGCTTGCTGAAAAGTTTGGTTTAGATAAAGAAAAAGCTTACCTTTGCGGATTAATTCATGATTGTGCTAAATGCACACCTGACAAAGATTTAAAAAATTCAATCTGCAATTGTACCGATTTGTGTGAAGGCGAATTAGTTAACCCTAAAACTTACCACGCACCAGCCGGAGCTATTGTGGCAAAAAAAGAATTTGAAATAAATGATTCGGAAATTCTTTCTGCTATTCGCTGGCATACCTTAGGTAATGAACATATGACTGACTTTGAAAAAATTATTTTCATTGCTGATAAAATGGAATGCAAAACTCGCCCTTGTGAAATGATTAATCCGATAAAAGAAGCTTTGGAAAGAGGGCTGGATTTTGCACTTTTAGCTTGTTATAAAATAACGATTACCAGCTTGGTAGAAAGAAATTTAAAAATTTGTAAAAGAACTATAGATATTTACAACAACTTGCTTAACATTTTGGACTCAAAGAATTAAAAAAAGTATAATTTTATTATGAAAAAAAAGCTTGCGACACTTATTCTAAGTATATTTTTAATAAATAATTTAGCTATGGCATCTTCTGATGTATTTCAAGGGCATGCGGAATTTGACGAAGATTATGTCGGACTTGATGAAAAAATGTACACCGGAAAAACCGAAACTCTTGAAAAACGTGATACTATAGAAATGACTGTTTCTCAAGTCCTAGACGGAAGTTTCTCGTTTGAAGGCGATGAATTTTTTGCACAAGTTACGAACGATGTTATCGGAGACAAAGGGATAATAATACCTAAAGGCACAGTTGCTCATGGTACGATTGTCGAGTCAGGCGAAGCAAAAAGGCTTGGCAGAGATGGCTATATTAATTTGAGTTTTGATTATTTAATAACTCCTGACGGCAGAGAAATTCCTATTGAAGGGAAAATGTCTACCAAACTTCACCCAATAAAAGCAGCAACAAAGATTGTTGCAACCGATATTGGATATACCGCTGCCGGCGGTGTATTAGGTGGTATTTTTGCTGCCCAAGCTCTTAGTATTGAAGCCGCAATTGCTTCTCAAGGTATGACATTAGCCGGCGGTGCTGCGTTAGGTGGTGCAGTAGGACTGGGAATGTCATTACATCGTAAAGGTAAAGATGTACTCATCTCACCAGGTGATGAAATAAAAGTTAAAATATTATCAGAAGTTGAACTTCCTGTATACAGAGAAGAAGCATTGAAGCAAAAAGAAGAAAAATACCCAGGACTTGATATTAGAATAGCCAATATTATTTATGAAAAAGATCCTTTTGGTGAAGTTAATACACTTACTCTTTCAATATCTATTTCTAACATGTCCGACAAATCTTTCTCCGGCATGGATTTAGCATTAGTAAACGACTATAACAGTGTATTTAATCCATCAATTTTTGGTGATACAAAACTGGTATTTTCACAGTTTAAACCGGGAGACAGAAAAGCCGGAAAGGTTTCTTTTGCAGTTGATAATGTTAAACAATCATATTGGCTGGTTGTTAATGATAGAACTACAAACAAACATATTACACGAATATCATTGGATAATGCTTATAAAAATGTTTCAGAAGATATCAAAAAACGTAATTCTAAAATGAAAAAGAGAAAAAAGAATTATTATAAAGAAGAAAATGTTTTAGATATGTAAATTTGGTTGTGCTAAAGATTAAAAAGTGTGTAATTTAAAAAGGGTCGGTTTTTACAAAAAACGACCCTTTTTGATATAAAACTAAAAATTAATCTAAGTCATAATTTAACATTGAAACAACTTTAACACCTTTTGCTTCAATCTTTTCACGACCTTTTAGAGGATCCAATTCGATAATAAATGCAGCTGCCACAACATCACCGCCAACTTTTTTTACCAAATTGCAAGCCGCTACAGCAGTTCCGCCGGTTGCTAATAAATCATCTATAATAACAACTCTATCGCCTTCTTTAACAGCATCTCTATGCATTTCAATAGTATCTGTACCATATTCTAAAGAATAAGATTCTTTAACTGTATCAGCAGGTAGCTTGTTTGGTTTTCTTATAGGAATAAATCCAACTCCTAATCTTGCTGCTAAAGCCGCACCATAAATAAAACCTCTGGATTCAATACCTGCTATATAATCCACTTTTTCATCTTTAAACTGATCATACAAATATTCCAATGATAATTGGAAAGATTTTGCGTCCTTAGTTGCTGTTGTTATATCTAAAAATAATATACCCGGTTTCGGAAAATCCGGCACTTGTCTGACATTTTCTCTTACATAATCTAATTCATTTTTTGTTACAACCATTTCTTAATCCCTTATACCTTTTGTAATTGTTTTTCAGTCTCAGTTTCTAATTTATTTTTTTGCTGTAATTCTTCTTCCAAAACTAAACCATGGGCAGTTTTACCCCAATTCATATCTTTTTCTCGGAATAAAATCTTCCCACATATAAATAATTCCATAGGGAACCAAATTATCAACATATATACAGTTGTTTCTAATGCCTGTTTTAAAGCTTGTAAACGAGGTATCGCATCGTACCTTCTTAAAGCATATCTTATTGCCGCGAAGAAGCCAAAACCTACAACCGATGCGATTACAAGTGATGACCAAATAACGTTATGCAAACTGTATGCACTTGGGCAAATCTTATCAGTAATTAACCTAATTACCCTAAACACAACTTCCATCATAAACCATAACGGCATAATAAATTGGGTTATATATATTGCCATATCCAAACGTGCACGCAAAGACATCTTCTTTGACTTAATAGCATCCGCAAAGTGTTCAAGATATCTTCTTATAGTACCTTCCAACCAACGACGACGTTGACGAAACAATGGGAATAAATATATTATACCCTCTTCGTAAACACAAGCATCGGGACAAAAACGAATATCCCATCCCTTAATATGCAATCTTGTTGACATATCCAAATCGTCAGTAATTGTATAATTATTCCAGCCGCCAATATCTTCAATTGCAGCTCTTTTAATCAATTCACCGTTGCCACGAAGTTCAACCGCACCTTTAACCGCATCACGACCGGTTTGGAAATGAGAATCCAAAGTATACTCATTGTTTTGACATCTGGTTAAAAAATTATAATCTTTATTTCTGATAATTTTTCGTGCTTGAACAGCACCAACATCAGCCGGTTCCAAATGCGGAACCAATCTGTTCAAAAAGTCAGGCTCAACCGTTGCATCTGCGTCAAATACTAAAATAGCTTCACCTTTAGCAACCTCTAACGCATCGTTCAATACTGCAGACTTCCCAGGAAAAGCATCTTTATCCCTAACCAAAGCCGCTACATTATCATATTTACCGGCTAACTCTTTTATTACTGTCGCTGTGTTGTCAGAACTTCTGTCATCAATAACAATAATTTCAAAATTAGGATAATCAATCGCTAAAACGTTTTCAACCGTATTAGTAATAACGTATTCCTCGTTATGTGCAGGAATTAATATGGAAACAAAAGGTTTAAAACCTTCATTAACAATCATTGGATGTTTTTTTAGTTTACGTTTTTGATACTTAGTTGCCGCAACAGAATATAATCCGTATGTAACCATACAAGCACACAACAGCAAAAAACCAACCACAGTATCTACATGGTTCTGAAACACATATAGAAAAACTCCTAAACACGTTAATATTAAAAATAAAAGAATTCTTTCTCTCATAAATTCCCCAGCACCAATTTATTATACATAAAAAACATTAAGTTTTTTAAGATTTTTCGATATTTTAGCTCTTAATTTTACAAAACTTAACAATTTGAGTCAAAAAAGGCAATTTTTTGTTTGATAAATACTTTATATATACATAAGAGATATATGAGGCTTTAAAAGATGTTATTCGTTACTGAAACTATTAAAAATGAAGA
>SUTU01000012.1 GCA_015152525.1 Cyanobacteria bacterium SIG28
TTCTGATTGAAGAAGTATTTCTTTTTCTTGAACTGTATAAGGTTTTCGTTTCATTTTGCCTCCTTATATATTTAAAACCCTAAAACCGACTTTTTTTTACTTTGTCTAGTTTTAGGGTTTCAGTTCAGCTTTACGAAGTCTTTTTTATTTATTTATTAATTTTCAACATATTCTCTTAAACGTTTGCTTCTATTTGGATGTCTTAATTTTCTAAGAGCTTTAGCTTCAATTTGTCTGATACGTTCACGAGTTACGCCGAACAATTGTCCAACTTCTTCTAAAGTTCTTTGACGTCCGTCATCCATACCGAAACGTAATCTTAAAACATCTCTTTCACGAGGAGATAGTGTGCATAAAACTTCTGCCAAATCTTCTCTTAAAAGCTCTGAAGCAACTGTTTTAATAGGTGCATCAGCTTCTTTATCTTCAATAAAATCACCTAATCTTGAATCTTCTTCTTTTCCGATAGGAGTTTCTAGAGATAAAGGTTCTTGTGCTATTTTAACAATTTCTCTAAGTTTAGAAATTGAAACGCCCATTTCAACAGCAAGTTCTTCTTCGGTTGGCTTTCTTGAAAGTTCTTGCGCTAATCTGCGAGTAACTTTTTTAAGTTTATTGATAGTTTCTACCATGTGAACCGGTATACGAATAGTTCTGGCTTGGTCAGCAATAGCTCTCGTAATAGCTTGTCTAATCCACCAAGTAGCATAAGTTGAAAATTTAAACCCTCTTTCGTGGTCAAATTTTTCAGCTGCTCTGATTAAGCCTAAATTACCTTCTTGGATAAGATCCAAGAATAACATACCTCTGCCAACATATTTTTTAGCAATACTAACAACAAGTCTTAAGTTTGCTTGAACGAGTTTGCGTTTTGCAATAGCACCAGGCGTGCCACCTTGAATAATTTTGCGAGCTAGTTCAATTTCTTCACTTGTTGAAAGAAGTTTAATTCTTCCGATTTCTCTAAGATATAATCTAACAGGATCTTCAACTGCAACACCTTTTGGAACTTCAGTATCCAATTCCATATCAGAAGAATCTGATGAATCCATCATGTAAAAATCTTCGCTTTTTACACCGTTTAGTTTTGAGGTTTCGATAATATCTTCAATATTATCTGTGCCCAAGTCAGTTTCAATATAATCTACTGAATCATCGTCTTCGTCTTTTTCGGAATCAAAATCCAATAAATCCAGATTTTCATCTTCCATAACGCTTACTACTGATGATCTTGAATTTCTTTTTTGGGTCATTATTTATCTCCAGTCCTTAACTTTATCTTATCTCTAAGTTGCATTTGTATTTTTAATGCTTCTAAATCGTCATCGTTCACTTGCATATATTGTTCACGCAAAGCTTTGGATTCACGTTCTTGATAGCACTTTTTTAATCTTGCTATATTTTCTCTAACCGCTCCTAGCAGTTCGTCTTCGTCCAAATTATTAAAGGCTTCCGACATTTCAACCAAATCGGTCAGTATTTGTGTTAAGTTATTATCCTCAATGAATTCTGTATACAAATTGTTTGTCAATTCCCTAACATTATTTATTGTACAAGCAAATTTGTCAATTGTATTTTTTACAATTATTAATGTTTCATCTTGAATAATATCTTGAGGTAACAATTCGTTGATTTTTTGATAACTGTTTGAACCTTCGTTAGATAGAAAAACGCTCAATAAATTTTTTTGCGCTTTTGTTTCAAATTGTGAAGAATTTGTTACAACTTTTTGAGGCAAAGCTGTGTTTCGAGTTTCATAATCTTGTTTTGCCAATTCTTTTAAAATTGCATTTTCATTAACAGAAAGTGCAGCTGAAACCATTTTTACATATTCAGATTGAATAATTTTATTATTAACACTCTTTAAAATATCGATAATTTGTAAAACTAAATCTGCTTTTTCTTGTGGTGTTTTTGCGTTACTTTTTTCTTTTAGAACATTGTTGAGTAAAAAGTCTATTAAAAGAGGCGCGTCTTTAATATATTCTTTAAAAATATCACCACCCATTGTGCGAATAAATTCGTCAGGGTCTTTACCTTGTGGTGGTGTTACGACTCTTATTTCACAAGCATATTTGTTATCTAAATTAGAAGAAATATGACTTTCGTCAAATTGTCTTACATCACCCAAAACAGATAAAGTATCTTTAATAACTTCACTACCACGTTTTGTAGCATTAATTCCGGCTTTATCAGTATCGAAAGATAAGAAAATTCGTCTTGATTTTGTGTATCTGGAAATTAATTTAACATGGTCAGCCGTCATGGCAGTACCACAAGATGCAACGGCATTTCTAATTCCGTTTGCTTGAGCCGAAATTACATCGAAATAGCCTTCCATGATTAACACAGAGTCTTCAGTTTTAATGGCATCTTTTGCTAAATTTAAACCAAACAAAATCTTACTTTTGTTATAAATTATAGAGTCAGATGAATTTAAGTATTTGGGATTTTGACCTTCATCAACTGCTCTTGCACCAAAAGCCACATAATCACCGTTTTCATTTTGAATAGGAATAATAATACGGTTTCTGAATCTATCAATCCAGCCGCCTGAATTAGATTTTAAAATCAAGCCGGCTTTTTCTAAAATATCGTCATTAAATTCTTTGCTTAATTCTTTATATAAACAATCATACTTATTTGGTGCCCAACCTAATGTAAATTCATTTATAATTTCATCAGAAATCTTTCTGTTTCTTAAGGCTGTCATTGCTTTATTTGCGTCATCTGCTGATTTTAATTGTAAGTTATAAAATTTTGCAGCTTTTTCGCATGCTTTTAACATATCAGCTTTTTGTGATTTTGATTCATTTGAAGGAGTAAACTTTTTAGGCAATTCTATTCCGAATTTTTCGGCTAATTCTAAAATAACATCTTTATATTCTCGGTTTTGTATTCTTACCAAGAAATTTAAAGCATCACCACCTGTTCCGCAAGAAAAACATTTAAAAATACCTTTTGACGGACTAACCGACATAGAGGGTTTGGAGTCATTGTGGAAAGGGCAAATTCCCCAATAATTAGCGCCACTTTTTTTTAAAACGACATATTGAGAAATAACATCTACTATATCCAGCCGGTCTTTGATTAATGAAATAACTTCTTCAAATGAATTTGCCATTACCATAACATTATACTAGCATAAAAAAACCAATTTGACATGTTTTATTGCACATTATAAGCTTAGTATAGTATGAATAATTTTAATTTTTTAAAACCTATTGATAAAAATCTTTACGAAATAATTTCTGATGCTGAAAACTTATATCGTGATGAATATTTTGAGCAATGTATTACTCAAACCAGAAGATTTGGTGAAAATGTTTGTAAAGCGGTTCTTGGTAATTTCAGAACAACAGAAAAAACTTTTGATGATATGTTGGCAACTCTAAAAGATAAAGCGTGTCATAGTATTCAAGAAAAAGAGTTTATTGATGATTTGTATTTTTTAAAAAGAGAAGGCAATAATTCTGTCCATGCAGGAAATGTTAAAAATGACGGAATTATAGCTTTAGAATGCTTGCAGAGAGCTTTTGAGATTGCATTAAACTATACTGTTCACTACAGAGGCGGAAATAATTCGATACTAAAATTACAATATGATATCGATGTTTTAGCAACAGGTAAAAAATCAAAATCTAAATTGACCGAAGTTTATGAACAAGAAAAACTTAAACAGAAAAAACAAAAAACTAAAACTAAAAAAGAAGTAAAAAAATCTCAACCGATTGTTCATGTAAAAAATATTTCAATAAGCAAAATATTGTTAAAAATATCTTCAATTATTTCCTTGATATTAATTTTAACAATTTACTTATTATCGTTAGTTTAAGAATAAATGTTTTCCAAAAAGTATTAATCCAACGGCAACGCTTATAAATGAGGCGAACATAACTGCACCTGCAGAAATATCCTTAGCCATACCCACCATTTTGGAATATTTATTATGGTAAATAGAATCCAGTGCAAATTCTATTGCAGTGTTAAGCATTTCTGAAATAATAACAATCGCTATTGCAAACAAGATTAGACAAAATTCTATAGCGGAGAAATTTAAAAAATAAGCAAAAGCCAAAACCAATATAGCTATTACTACGTGTATTCTGACATTTATTTCGCTACGCAAAACAAGTCTAAATCCTTTTCTGGCGTTTTTGAAAGTATTATTAAAACCTTGAGACTTAAATCTTGTCATATTCAATATACTCCAAAGCTTTTCTTTGATTTTCTATAACAAAATTGTAATCTGTTTCATCTTGGTGGTCAAACCCTAAAAGATGCATTAAACCATGGCTTATAAGAAAATATAATTCTTGTTCTTTGTTTTTAGAGTTACTAACATCTCTATTAACACCTTCTATAACCTTATCTAAGGCGATTATAATTTCACCGAGATTGATATCACCATCAAAAATAAAACGATTTTCGTCATCGGCGAAGATAGCAAAAGTTATTATATCTGCCGGTTTATCTTTATCCCTGTAATCTCTGTTTAGTTCGTGAGTTTTTTCTGAATCACAAAAAAGAATATCCAGAGTAATAGATTCATATTCATAATCGTTTAAACACGAGTCTTTACCTAGTGTTGAAATATAAAATTCCAACATCTTACGAGTTTTTTCTATTACATCTTTTTCATTAATATTCCAATCGGAAAAAATATTTTCTGTAAAAATATTAATTGCCGTCATTTTTCTTGCTTTCTAATTCCTTAATTTTTGATTCCAAGTCTGCATCTAAAGCAGAAGGTATAGCTTCTTCTACAGTCGGAATAATCAGTTGTTGTGTCTTGTCTAATTCTTGAACTAAATCATTATGATATTTAATTCTTTTATGATGCATGCCTCTCAACATTCTGGAGAAAGTTTCTGCAATTGTTTTTAAATCTTTCAGAGTTAAAGGCGAATCCTCTAACTGACCGTCGTTTAAACGTTCTTTTATGATTTTGTCAATAATTTTATCAATTTCTTCGTTAGAAGGATTTTTTGCCGCTCTTACAGCTGATTCTACTGCGTCTGCAATCATAAGAATAGCTGTTTCTTTTGTGTTAGGTTTTGGACCTGGGTATCTGAATTGTTCTTCTTTAACGTTATCTTCGCCCTCTTGTTTAAGAGCTTCGTTATAGAAATAACTTACCAAACTTGTTCCGTGGTGTTGAAGAATAAAATTATGTATAACTTGTGGTAAGTGGTATTCTTTAGCCAATTCAATCCCATCTTTAGGGTGTGCTGTTATGAGCATTTTACTAAATCTTGGTGTACAAGTTTTGTGAGGGTTTTCGATTCCATAGAAAGATTGGTTTTCTACGAAGAACATCGGTCTTAAAAGTTTACCGATATCGTGGTACATTGTTCCCACTCTTGCTAATACTGGGTTTGCACCAATAGCTTCTGCGGCCGCTTCTGCTAAATGTGATACTATCAAACAATGGTTAAATGTTCCCGGTGCATCTGATAATAATTTCTTTAGTAACGGCTGATTGTGATCACCTAATTCTGCTAATCCGTATGGTGTCATTATTCTGAATAGATTTTCAATTATAGGTAGAATACCAAGTATTCCAACACCGCTTATAACAAAACAATTAAATACTAAATAACCTAAATCACGTGCTATCATCAAGTTATCAATATCCATCATATAACGTTCTAAGAAATATATACCGCCAACCAGAAAAATTCCGGTTAAGGTAATTTTTAAGCTTGTTATTAATAAATCTGAACGTTTTGAAAATTTTAACCTTGAAACTGAAAGAACAACTACAGTGTTTAAAAGGATGAATGAAACTATGGTTTCAGTATTGTAATGCATTCCTATAGATAATAATGCAAGAACAATTGTTGAAGCGAAAAACGCATTCCTTGGTGTTGTAAATATTGATAACAAAATAGTGTAAGCCGGTATTGGTAAAATATATGGTGAAAAACCTGTTGGTAATACTGTTGCGATGAATGCTATTAAAAGAGTAAACGAAGCCATCATTAAAATATATTTTGCGTTAAAATATTGTTTTTCAAAATTTCTTTCATATTGTAAAAATACCAAAGTGAAAAGTGTAACAAGAATATAAATTCCAAAAATTCCGCCGAAATTTACTTCTAAAACGTTATAACCCGCTTCACGTAAAGCATCGCTTTTTAATTTTGTAACCGGTTCGCCTTCAAATACAATTTTTTGACCTTTTTTGAATACAACTTCGTAAGGTTTAACAGCATTTTGTGCATTTTTCTTTGCGATTTCTGTCGCAAATTCGTCTATTACAAGGTTTGGCACAATTACTTGGTTTAAAATTCCTGTAATTAATGAAATTTGTGTTCTTGGTGTAGTATTTGGAATATTTCTTTTAATGATTGAAGTAACATTATTATTATCAAAATCTTTTGTTGAAATACCTGTATTTAAAACGCCTGCAAGAACAATTTTAGATTTATCGAAAATTGCATTCAAATCATCATCACTAGATCTCAATAGAAAATCAATAATTCCTTTGCGTTCATTTTCATCAAACAAGATACTTAATTCATCAAGTTTAATTTCATCAGAAGATTTTTTATCTCTGATTTTTATAACAGATTTTTGTAATGTTTCAAGTCCTGATATTATAAAGTCATCTTCAGCTTGAGTTAAAATCGGTTCAATAGACTGGGCAACTTCTTTTTTATGTAGTTCAGTTTTCTTTGTATCAACAACTTTTATATCTCGTTGAGCTATAATATCTCGTTTGCTTATGCCATTTTCAACAACTTTTTGAAAAAAGAAATTCTGAGAAGAAATAGCTGCTGTAAACAGAAGTGTAAAAAGAATAAATCCAACTACATTTCTAAATTTTTTGGAAGATATAAAATCTAAGATTTTTTGCATATTTTAACCTCTTTGTTTAAGTTTACTTATAAAAAATTATATTTTTTTATTCTTATCTACCCCTTTTACTACAAACCCACATTTTGTACAAGCTAATGTTAAGCCGGTGCTGTCAACCGGCATGAAATTATGGTCGCAAGTCAACGCTTCATCAACCTCTTCAAATGTTGGTTTGCTTGGTATAATCTCCTTTGTTTGGCGTTTGTTTAACCAATTAATAAAAACTTCAATGATATACATATCTTTTTTGTATTATATCCTAAATCCGCAAGGAAGAAAATAGCTTAATTTTTGAACCTCTAATTGACCAAGATTTTCGGTAATTACAGAAATTTCCTCATTATCTCCCTGAAATTCATACATAACTTGTCTGCAGGCACCACAAGGATAGCAAGAATCTGCATTCGGTGAATATATTGCAACTGCAACAATTTCTTTTTCACCTTCTGAAACAGCTTTAAAAATCGCACATCTTTCAGCGCATATTGTTAGTCCGAAAGATGAATTTTCAACATTACAACCTTCGTAAATTTTTCCGCTCGAAGCTAAGACAGCTGCACCAACCGCAAATCTCGAAAATGGTGAGTAAGAATTCTGAGCTGCTTTTTTAGCACTATTCATTAATAATTCGTAATTAATTTCCATAACACAATACTACCCTATTCTTACAAAATGTAATCAGTTAATTGGTTGATATATTTAATTTATTCTTCCTCATCTAATAAGAGCATTTTTGCCATAAAACTATTCTCTAAAAGATAAAAATATGCTATTATTCTGCTATATATCACTTTTTGGGGAAAGGTTAATTATGGTACAGGTTTCAAGACAGCTGGTTGTAAGAAAAGAAGTTCCGATTGATAATGCGGCTGATTTTATAGGTTCTGTTGATGTAGCATTAGCGGAGCATTATTGTAATATTAAAAATTTTGAAAAAGGGCTAGCTCTTTTTAAAGAAACATTTCCGCATTTGCTCGATAGTAAACGTGAATATGCGATGAACAAATATATTAATTATGCGTTGCAGCATGCACAGGCTTTGAGCCAAGAAAAAAAATGGGCTGAAGCAATAGAAATTTATCGTGAAGTTATGCGGTTAAACGGCTTTCCGATAAGTGTATACAAACATATTGGTATTTGTATGAAATCTATTGGTAATGCCGATTTAGCAATTAAATTCTTGAAAAAGTTTGAGGAAATTTCTCCTGATAAAGAAGATGTTTATATTTACTTGGCAGATATAACTTACACTGATATTAAGGATAACTTAAAAGCTATAGAATATTACGAAAAAGCCTTGATTAAAAATAAAAATAACTTTTCTATCTATAACATGCTTGGGCACTTGTATTCAACACATCACCAAGACAAATATAAAGATAAACAGATTGAATATCTTACAAAAGCTTTTGAACTTCAACCTAATAACAGAATTGTTGTTAAAAACCTTGCGTACGTACTTGGTAAATTTGATGAAGTTCAACGTGCAGATGAAATGTATGCGAAGTTAATGTATTTGAACCCAACTCATGCGGATTTACACTCATATGGTGCATATTTGGTTAAACACTTAAGATTTGCAGAAGGGTTTAAATTTTTGCAACACAGATTTCAAAAAGAAGATTTACAAACTGTTGCGTTTCCGGCTCTGCTCTTGTCTAAGAAAAAACGTTGGAATATTAAAGTCGATATTGCAGGAAAACATATACTTGCCCACTTTGAACAAGGTTTTGGGGACTCAATTATGTTTGTAAGGTTTGTTCACGAACTAAAACAAAGATGTGCAAAGGTTTCGATTGTTGTTCAAACAAGTCTTGTTAGCTTGTTCAAAGCTTCAAAACTTGATGTAGATATTTATACGGAAGCTGATATCCCACAAATAAATTATGATTATTATATTCCGTTTATGGATTTACCTATTGTTTGTGAAACAAGACCGGATACTATTCCTTGTGCAAAAGGATATTTATCTGTACCAAAAGCTAAAATTAATTCTTATAGGAAAGAGCATATTAATGATAATGACAAATTTAAGATTGGTATTGCTTATGAAGGTACTTTGGCATCAAAAGAAACAGACCGTGATATTCCGCTTCATTTCTTATATCCGCTTATGAAAATGCCTAATGTAGAGGTTTATAGTTTCCAAGTTGATGACTTAACCAGACAAATGGACAGAATTCCGCCGGATTGCGAATTAATAAGACTTGGTAAAACATTCAAAAGCTGGGAAGATACTGCTGCCGCTATGAAATGTATGGATTTGATGATTACAACGGATAACGGTGTTATGAACTTGGCAGGTGCGCTTGGAGTAAAAACATTTGGTTTGTTTAACACAATTACAGAATGGCGTTGGTTCAAAACCGACGGTGAAGACATTGCTTGGTATAAGAGTATAAAACCGTTCCAATGTCCTACATCAAAAGCATGGGATGTTCCTGTAAAAAAAGTTATTGAGGAAGTTGAAAAACTTCGCTGTAAAAAAATAGCTAAAGATATAAAAAAAGGAATAAAAATCTCTAATGAAAAAGAAGAATAAAAAAAATGTTTGCTAATTAGCAAACATTAAATAAACACGAGGATATTAAGAGAGAGAGAGTATAAAAGAAAACTATTTTAAATGGAATTAACAATTATTTTTGTTTTTTCCATTTTTGTTTTTGAATTTTTGTTGTCCTTTTCCTTACTGCTTACATTAATATAAAGTATTTCTGTTTTGAAAAATTGCCCATTTTGAAGCATATTTTTCAGAATTGTTACACTACTTAAAACAATATATACCAAGGCTTTTAGAGGTATATATTGTTTATTTAATATTTCTTGAAGTCGTTTTTATGTTTGCGAAAAATTAAAAAGTTTTAATAAATTCATATAGATTTTTTAAAACTTCATCGACAAAAAGTTCTTTCATTTGTACTCTTTGAGTATCAGGATTTTTAATAATTTTGTAGGTTTTTGATTTTTCTTTTGTATAAATTGTTGAATACATTAATCCAACGGGTTTTTTATCACTTCCACCTGTAGGACCGGCAATTCCTGTTGTTGAAACACATATATCGGATTTTGTTAAATTACACAAACCTTTTGCCATTTGATAAGCACAATTTTCGCTTACAACGCCTTCATTATCTAACGTAACATCTAGCATATTTTCTTTAGCTTCATTGGCATAGGTAACCAAATTTAATGATATAAAGGCTGAACTTCCACTAATGTCAGTAAGTTTAGAACTTAGTAATCCGCCGGTGCACGATTCAACCGTAGAAATTTTTAGTCCTTTATCTATAAGAATTTTGGCTATTTCATTTTCATAATTCATTAGTATGTTGTCCTTGTTAAAATTACTTTAGAATGTTTGTCATAAAGTTTGTGTTTATACCATACACCAACAAACGTTCCATCCGGATTATATAGATATTGAGTATCTTTAGAAACAAAATAAATAGCGCTAACTGGTTCACCTGATATTTTATATTGTATTGAATGGTAAGGATAATCCGGATATTCACCATAAATAAAATCGACATATCTTAATTTTCCTAAAGCATCATAATAGTAAGCTTTAGAGATATCTTTTTTACTTTGAAGCGCATACATATAAATATTTTTTTGTTTTTTATAATAAAATGCCGAGATATTATTATCTTTATATTCTTTGTAGCCGGAAGATGCTGCAAAATAATTATCCCAGTGATTTTCATCTTTTAATTTGTCTTGGAATTGAGATTTAAAATCTAATATTTTAACGATTTCATTTTCAAAAATAATATCGTGGATTTCACTGATAATAGCTTCTTTTTCCAGCTCATTTTTGTTAATCCAATCATATTGTATGTCTGCTATATACATATCGTTATAATTAGCAAAAACAGATGTTTGAATTAATATAAAAAACAGTAAGATATATTTTAACAATTTCATAATTACTCCTTAATAAAATAAATTATAACACATTTTAACGGTTTTATAGTATAATTAGCATATGGTTAAATTTTTAAAGAAGAAAGACAATGCAAGTATGTTTAGGCGTTTGTTAAACTCGTTTTTCCAAATGCAAAAACATTTTACTCATATTGTTGAAGTTGAAAACCCAAGAGTCGAACCTTGTCTTTATGCAATGTGGCATGGCGATCAGTGTGCAATTTTCGGATTGCAAGATAAAGGACGAACAAATATATTAATCAGTCGTTCCCGTGATGGTGATATAATTGCGCATGGTGTAGAGAATCTTGGATTTAAACTTATTAGAGGCTCAAAAGGGAAAAAAGGTGCTGTTGAAGCAACAATGCAGATGATCGAGGTTCTCAAGGCCGGTGAATGTGCCGCAATGATGGTTGATGGTCCAAAAGGTCCGGTTAAGGTTGCTAAAGACGGTGCAATAAAAATTGCTAAATTGGCTGGTGTGCCGATTGTTCCGATGTGTTGGTATTCAACTAATTTCAATTGGGTGAAGTTTCCGTCTTGGGATAGCTTACATGTTCCTATTTTTGATGTCAGATTAATTAATTTATATGGTGAGCCAATTTATGTGCCTGCTGATGCTGATGAGGCTCAAGAAGAAGAAGCCAGACAAAAACTTCAAGCAAGCTTAAATGAACTTGAAAAAAGAGCGCCTGAAGTTTATAAGAAAGTGTATGCATTCGGATTATGGAGAAAAAAACAGTAAAATTACTGGCAATTCAATACGCATCCCAAATTGCGCAAATTGATATAAATGTTGATAGAGCGGAGAAGCTCTTACGACAGAATTTGCAAAGACACACTGCAGATTTTGTATTTTTGCCTGAAGTCTGGACTTGCGGGTGGGATTGCCCTTCTTTTCAGTCTTGTGCAGAGGATATTGAAACTTCAGTTTCGATTAATATGTTAAAACGTATTGCAAAAGAATTTAACGTGAATATTATTGGCGGAAGCTTTATTGAAAAGAAAAAAGGCGGAACTCTTAGTAATACTTGTCCGGTTATTAATCGAAACGGTGAATTAGTAGCTACTTATGAAAAAAATCATCTTTTTTCGTATTACGGATGTGATGAAGGGAAATATATTACAGCCGGAAAAAATCCAGTTATGGTCAAATTAGACGGGATAAAACTCGGGTTAACCATTTGTTATGATATACGTTTTCCTGAGATATACAGAGCGTATAGAAAAACCGGTGCTGATATTTTGGTAAATATGGCGGCTTGGGGTGCCAGTAAAAAAATTCCTTGGGATACGATGACAACCTCTCGAGCTGTTGAAAATCAAACTTATTTTGTTGCTTTAACTCAAACCGGCGAGTTGAAAAACGGGGATGAAAATCTCGGACACTCTATGATTATTGATTATAAAGGCGATATAATAAATGAAATAAATATTATAGAAGGTGGCTGTTTTGCAGAAATCGATTTAGAAAAAATGTATGAATTTCGCAAAAAATGCACTGTATTAGAAGATATAAAAAACTCTTATGAGGTGATTATAAAATGAAAAAAGTATTATTGTTGTTATTAATTTTATTTTTATTTCCGCTTTTTGTTGATGCAAAAAAAGCGCAAAATAATTTTATCGATATTATTAAAGAGTTTGATGCTGATGTTGAATCAATTGCAATTTCTATAAAAAATTTGGATACAGGAAAAGTTGTCTATTCTCTTAATGATAAAATGTTGATGACACCGGCTTCTGTTCAAAAGATTCTTACGACACCGGTGGCAGCAGAAGTTTTAGGTGAAGATTATAATTTTGAAACTGGTTTATTTCAAAGGAATAACGATGAGGTTCTTATTAAACTTGGTGCGGATCCTTATTTAACTACAAAAAATTTAAAAGAATTGATTAAAAAAGATATAACCTCTCAAACAAAAACAATTTATATTGATGACACCGCAATAGATAACAAAATCTGGGGAGAAGGTTGGCAATGGGATGACGATTTGAATACGCTAATGCCAAGGTTTAATTCTTATAACTTGGATAAAAACCTTATAAAACTAACAATTATGCCTTCTGAAAAAAATCAAATACCGACAATTATAAATCCGACTAAATTTCCTCTGGTTTTCTTTAATAATCTTGCAACAGGAAAACAAACAGATATTAAAGTACAACGTGATACTGCAATCTCGCCAAACACATTGGTTTTAAGCGGAACTGTTGCTCGTCCGACAACAATCTATATTCCAAATATTAATTTAAAACAATATTTTGAAAATCAATTAACAAAAATTTTACATGAAAAAAGTATATATATTGCAAACCCTTATAGGAAATCTATAGTAAATGATAATGATGTTTTAAAAAATTCAGTTTCACATGATATTGAAAAAGCAATTACAGATGTTTTAAAAAATAGTAATAATTTAACTTCTGAATCAATGTTTAAACTAGCAGGTGCAAAATATTCCGGTCAAGCAACAGGGACGGATATTGACGGTATTAAAATGTTTAATGAATATTGTGTGAAAAACAAACTTGATAATTCAAGGATTAGAATAACCGATGCCAGTGGAGTTTCGAAAAATAATCTGGTTTCAACAGACTTTGTTTCTGAATTTTTAGTAAAATCTAAAAATAACTATGCGATGCAATATCTAGCGACTCCTGGTGAAGGGACTTTAACTCACAGAATGCTTCAAATAAAGAATAATTTGAGAGCCAAAACCGGCACTTTATCTGATGTAAGTTCAATTGCTGGATATTTAACATCAAAGAGTGGTAAGAATTATGCTTTTTGTATTATAACAAATGATATAAAACTCTCAGAGTCTGATAAAAAAATGCTTGAAGATTATATTATTAGGGAAGCTTATTTGAGATTATAATATGTATGAAATTATTTCTCAGTATTTAGAATATTTGGAAATGGAGAAGGGGCTTTCGCCTAATACTATTGATGCTTATCGCAGAGATTTATATTCTTTTGCCGAGAGTGTAAATGATATTAATTCTGTTGACAGAAATAATATCAATAACTTTATACGTTCACTTAAAGAAAAAAAACTTGCACCGACCAGTGTAATAAGAAAAGTTGCTTCATTACGTGGCTTTTTTAAATGGACAACTGCAATGAATATCTTAGAAAAAAATCCGGCTTCAACGTTGGAGCAACCGAAAGTTCCGCAAAAATTACCCAAAGTTATTTCGTTAAAAGAGATAGATGAAATTTTACATTCTGAATTATCGCCTTTGCAAAGCGTGATTATAGAACTCTTATATAGCTGTGGATTACGAGTTTCTGAGTTGGTAAATTTAAAGTTGAATGATATAGATTTAGCTTCCAAATATGTAAGATGTTTCGGAAAAGGTTCTAAAGAAAGAATTATTCCTGTTGGTAAAAAAGCTATTGAAGTTCTGAAAAAATATTTGCCGGAAAGAGATTTGTTGGTAAAAAAATATAACTTAAATACAAAACGTTTATTAATTAATAATTTGGGACGTTTGATTAATAGACAGGATGTTTATAATTTAATTCATCAACAAGGAAAAATGATTAATAAAAATATTTCACCACATACTTTAAGACATAGCTTTGCAACTCATCTTTTGGAAAATGGTGCTGATTTAAGAGTCGTTCAAGAATTGTTAGGTCATAGTGATGTTTCAACAACACAACTTTATACTCATATCAGTAAAAAACGACTTAAAGAAGTTTATTTTAGTATTAATAAAAGCTAAATTATTCTTGAGCTTCTGTAGGTTCTTCAATTTGTTTTTTATAAGAGCAAGTTCTGTTTGAACAGGTTTCAAATTTGCCGTTTTTAGTGATTTTCTTGAGTAATAATTCACCACATTCAGGGCATGTATTTCCTGTTGGTTCATCCCATAAAGCGTAAGAACAATCCGGATATTTATTACAACCGTAGAAAATTTTACCGACTTTTGATTTCTTTTCTACAATTTCACCTTGACCGCATTTTGGACATTTTACACCGGTTGAACGTACATAACGTTTTCTGTTGTTACATTCCGTACATTCCAAGTACTTACCATACGGCCCTGTCTTTAATATCATTGAGCCTTGGCATTTTTCACATTTTTCATCAACGGTTTGACCCTGATTAGAGTCATTATTATTTTCAGATTCCAATTCGGTTAAATTATTTATTGAAATAATTGTCTTACAGTCCGGATAACCTGAGCAACCTAAAAATTGGTTACCAAAACGGCTGGTTCTTACTAACATTTTTTTGCCGCAGTTAGGGCAAAGTTTGTCGCTTTCGATAACAACTTTTTGTCCGTTTTTCATTACAGAATTTACAACTTCCATAAACGGTGTATAAAATTCTTGTAAAACAATATTCCACACAAGTTTATTTTCGGCAATTAAGTCCAATTTTTCTTCCATTCCTGCCGTAAACTTATAATCCATAATATCTGCAAATTGGGTTACTAATTGCTTACAAACAGTTCTGCCAAGTAGTGTCGGATGCAAAGCTTTATCACGTTTTTCAACATACTTACGAGTCTGAATAACCGTGATGATTGTTGCATAGGTTGACGGACGACCAATTCCGTGTTCTTCCAAAGCCTTAACTAAAGATGCTTCATTATATCTTGGTGGTGGTTGGGTGAAATGTTGTTTAGGTGTAACTTCTTTACATTTTACTAAATCACCTGATTCTAAATCCGGAATTTTTGCATCAGCTTCTTGTTCGTCTTCTTCCGCATCATTATATAATTTTAAGAAACCGTCAAAAAGTATTTTGCTGGTGCCGGCTCTTAAACCGTAATCACCGGCGTTTATTTCAATTGTCTTATTTGCAACTGTTGCCGGTGCCATTTGTGAAGACATGAATTTCTCCCAAATAAGTTTATAGAGTTTATATTGGTCAGGTACTAAATAAGCTTTTATGCTTTCCGGTGTTTTTTCCGGATACGAAGGGCGGATAGCTTCGTGAGCATCTTGTACATTCTGCTTTCCTTTTACATAAGAATTAGGAGTTGACGGATAATACTCGTTTCCGTAATTATTCAAAATAAAATCTTTTGCCATTTGTTGGGCATCATCTGAAATACGTACGGAGTCGGTTCTCATATAAGTAATTAAACCAACCGGTGTGCCTTCTATTTCAATACCTTCATAAAGTTTTTGTGCAACTTGCATTGTTTTAGAAACACCAAAACCAAGTTTCGAACTTGCTGCTCGTTGCAAAGTTGAAGTTATAAATGGTGCGGTAGGTTTACGTTTTGTTTCTTTTTTGGTTACTTTATCAACTTTAAATTCTGTTGAAGGATTTAGCAAATAGTCTTTAATTTTGTTTGCTTCTTCTTCGTTGTTTATATCAAACTTTTTACCTTTGTATTTGTTAACCTCTGCTTCAAAAGTTTTTCTGTCTTTATCCATGATTGTATGGATTGACCAGTATTCTTTAGGTACAAAAGCTTCTATTTCTTCTTCACGTTCGCATATCATTCTAAGCGCAACTGATTGAACACGTCCTGCTGAAAGGTGGTAGTTATTCATTTGTTTCCATAAAACAGGCGATAATTTGTAACCAACTAACTTATCAAGAATTTGTCTTGTTTGTTGAGCCTTAACTCTATCCATATCAATTTGTCGATAATGTTCAACAGCATACTTAACGGCTTTTGGCGTGATTTCATTGAATTCTATTCTAAAAACTTTATCATCTGGCACTTGAAGAAGTTCTCTCACGTGCCAAGCAATAGCTTCTCCTTCACGGTCAGGGTCGGAAGCCAGATAAATTCTATCAGAACGTTTTGCCAATTCGTTTAATTTAGTAACTACTTTTTTCTTTTCCGGAATGATGACATAAGTTGGTTTAAACCCGTCATGCACATCAAAACCTAAAACATTATCAGGTAAATTTCTGACATGACCAAAACTTGCTTCAATCGTATAACTATCACCAAGTATTTTTTTGATTGTTTTAGACTTAGCAGGAGACTCAACTATAACAAGAGCCTTCTCTTTTTTTGTTTTTTTTGTTTTTTCAATTGCTAATGCTTCTGCCATTTTACCCTTCTCTAAGTTCTAATTTAATAAAACGATTTTTTATACCTATCACCGTCAGTTTGTTCTATTAAACCTCGTAATTCCATGCCGGTTAAACTAATTAACAAATCTTCAGTTGAAAGACCTGTTTCAGCTTGGATTTCATCAAAACCTTTCGGCTCAACACTTATTATATCAAAAATATTTTTTTCTGAATCGGACATCTCAGGGAGTTTTATTTTTTGTTGAACATTCTTTTCAATTACCCAGCCTAAAGCATTCAAAATGTCTTCACCTTTAGTAACAATACCGGCACCGTCTTTTATGAGTTTGTATATTCCTTCTGTATTAACATTATTTATTGCACCCGGTATGCACATTAATTCTCGACCTTGTTCAAGAGTTAAATTAGCACTGATAAGTGCACCGCTTTTAAGTGCGGCTTCGCCAACAACAGTGCCATATGATAAACCGGTTACGATTCTGTTTCTTTGTGGAAATCTGAATTTTATAGGTTCAAATGTTGGATAGTATTCAGATAAAATTGCGCCACAGCCATTTTCTATCTTTTCATAAAGCCATTTGTTGCAAGTCGGATAAACAAAATCAAATCCGCTTGCAATAACACCAATAGTCTTAAGGTTGTTTTCCATAGCGGCTTCGTGAGAAACAGCATCAATGCCGGAAGCTAAACCTGACACAATACAAACGTCGGTGTTTGCTAAATCTCTGATAATTGATTTAACTCCCTCTTTACCTGCAAAACTTGCTTTTCTTGAGCCGACAAAAGCAATTGTTCGTTCCAAATTGCAAGAAAATAAATCACCTTTATAAAATAAAACCATAGGCGGATTTGTTATTTGTCTAAGCATATAAGGATATCTGGAATCATCATAAGTTAGAATGTTTATTCCTTTCTTGAGAATAAAATCTAAAGTCTGCTCCGGATTAACATTCTTTTTCTTTTCGATAAAATTTTCAGATTTTTTAATACTTAGTCCTTCAATCTGCTTTAAATCAGATAAAGAAGCTTTGAATGCAGTTTCAATATCACCAAAATAATTATATAACCTTTGGATAAAAGTAGAATCTAATTGTTCTATCGATGAAAACGCTGTCCAATATTTTAAACTCATTATTTGATTTTAACACAAATTAAAAAAGTGGGGAAACTATAAAATATTAATAAATATTAAGTAAGTAGTCATTACCTGTACATTTGTTATATTATATACAAATGGGAATTATTTTTTTGCAATAGTTTGGGGGATAAATTGAGCGAGAGAGTTACAGAGGATCTGACTTTACAGGAAATGCAATTAAATTTAGGCGAGAATGAAAATTGTTATGTTTACGAACAAGGCGATATTCCAAGAATTTCAAAAATTAATTCTCTCTTAAAAAAAGCTGGTGGGAAACCAAAATTTTGCGATTTGGATGATTACAACAAAGGTGGTAATGGTAAATCACTTCCCGAGTTTTTAATAACTTTTCCGAACGATAGAAACACAATTATTGTTATAGAATGCAAAAAAACTGTTAATAAGCATTGTTCCGAGAAAATGAATCAACCTAAAGACTATGCTGTTGACGGTGTTTTATATTACGCTAAATTTTTAAAAGAAGAATATAATGTCATTGCAATAGCTGTTTCAGGAACCAATAAAGATAAGTGGAAAATTACTACATATGACTGGAGAAAATGTCAAAACAGACCTCAGGAATTAAAAAAAGCAAGGGATATTCTTTATTCACCAGTAAATTATTTGCGACTTATAAATGGTGAGGATGCAAAAAAAGCTCTTTCAATGGATGAAATTCAGAAAATCGCTTTAACCATGCATGATCATCTTAGAAATCTAAAGATTTCAGAGAAAATGCAACCAGTTTTTATTGCTGGCATTCTTATTGCATTAAAGGATAAAGATTTTTCTTTAGAATATAATAGTGCAACTTCTTTTGATTCGTTACATAATAGACTAAAATTTGCAATAAATAATGTATTAAATGAAAGTGATGTTCGACCTGAAAAAATTAATGATATAAAGCATCATTTTGAAATGATTGGAAAAAATGGAAAAATTAAGTCAGTACCCCTTGAAGAAAATCAATCTTTGTTATGGTTTATTTCTGAATTGGATAAAAAAATTAAACCAATGATGGATTTTTCAGATGATACTGTGGATGCACTTGGTGTATTTTACCATGAGTTTGTCAAATATAGTGGTGGTGATGGCAATGGCTTGGGGATTGTACTTACGCCACAGCATTTGACAGAATTTATGTGTGAATTAGCACAAGTAAATAAAAATAGCAAAGTATTGGATATTTGTTGTGGTTCAGGTGCTTTTTTAGTTACAGCCATGTCAAAAATGTTTGTTGATGCAACAGAAGAAGATATTGATAGGATAAAAAGAAACTCTTTATTTGGTGTTGAGTTTGACGATGATATTTATACGTTGTCAATTGCAAATATGATTGTAAGAGGGGATGGAAAATCAAACATTATATATGGTGATTGCTTTGATAAGAAAATAATACAAGAATTGAAAAATAAAAACATTAATATTGGACTTATAAATCCACCATATTCACAAAAAGATCATAGTGAATTAGAGTTTGTAAATAATCTTTTGGATATACTAACAGTTGGTGGTATTGGTGTTGCTGTTGTTCCAATGTCTTGTGCAATTGGTACAAAATTTAAAACAGAACGAGAGTTGTTATTTAAAAAACATACTTTAAAGGCAGTTTTTTCTATGCCAGACGAGATTTTTTCAACAAACAAAGCAAGTACTAATGTTTGTGTTATGCTTTGGGAAGCCCATAAGCCTCATAATTCTTCTCAAAAAACGTATTTTGGCTATTACAAAGATGACGGCTTTGTAAAAGCTAAAAAATTGGGTCGTATTGATAAGTTTAATCGTTGGAATAGCATAAAACAAAATTGGCTTGAAAATTATAACAACAAAGAAATTAAGCCAGGAATTTCTTGTATGAAATCAGTAAAATGGTATGAAGAATGGTCGTGTGAATTATATTTAGAAACGGATTTTAGTGCGTTGACTCAAGCGGATTTTGCTAAAAAAGTTAAATTAAATTGTGTATATCTATTGCAAAATGGTTTAAAAGACGATATTAAATCGCAAGCGTTTTCAAATGAAAATTTCCAATTAAATTTCGAAGATTGGCAATGGTTTAATTTTGTCAATATTTTCAAAACAAGGAAAAGAGGTAAGAGATTAAAATCTGAAGATAGAGAACCTGGCGACGTATTTTATTTTTCTGCCTCTGAAGCAAACAATGGACTAACAGATAAGATATCTAACCCTTTATTTAAAATGAGTGATGCGCTAATATACACCACTTTTGGTGATGGTTTTTATGTCGAATGTCTCTTTACAGCTAGTGATGAGATAACAATTTTAAAAGATCCTAATCTTAATAAATATAATGGATTATTTATTGCAACAGTTATAAGTAAAGATAAATATCGTTATCGTTTTGGTCGAAAAGCTTTTTATAATAAGATTCAAAATGTTAAAATTAAATTGCCAGCAATAAAAAAAGATGACGGCTCATACAGTCCTGACTGGGATTATATGGAAAAATATATAAAATCGTTGCCGTATAGTTCTAATTTGTAAATTAAGTATTAAAATAATCTAAAAAAACCTCCCGAAAGGGGAGGAAATTTTGAGCGATGAGGATTCAATATCATAATAAGTTTTTTTTGATATTTTATCATTAAACTTTATAACTATTTTTAGGCTAAGCAAAAGTGGTAGGGGTAGGGGTAAATGTATTTCTCTGGCAGGTTAAGGCTACAAACTCGCCGTTATCTTTGGGGGTAAATGTATTTGGTTTGTTGAAGAGCACTACAAGCTTGTTTTTACAGTTGGGGTAAATGTGTTTCTCTGGTTGGTTAAGGCTACAAACTCACTGTTAAAATGTATTCGGCAGGCAGATTAAGACTACAAACACCCTGTCATCTTCGGGAGCGGGTTTGGGGAACCGTATTACAAAAGTCAGCTTTACTAAGCTGATATTATTTATTGTCCGGATGATAACGCCAAGCTATATTTGTTACTCTTTTTACACAATTTCTTTGCCGACAACCGGCGCAATTTGTTTGATTTGTTTATACAGCAAATCATATTGCCAAGGGTAAAGTGATTGAGCACCGTCGCAAACTGCAACTTCCGGATTGTGGTGAACTTCTATTATTAAACCGTCGCAACCTGCTGCAACTGCCGCTCTGGACATCGGTTCTACTTTATCTCTCAAACCTGTTGCGTGAGAAGGATCAACGATAATCGGAAGGTGGCTGAGTTTTTTTACGACAGGAATTGACGCCAAATCAAGAGTGTTTCTCGTGAATTTTTCAAAGGTTCTGATGCCTCGTTCGCATAATATAACTTGATTATTTCCACCTGCCATTATGTATTCTGCTGACATTAACCACTCTTCATATGTAGCAGATAATCCTCTTTTTAATATAACAGGTTTGTGGATTTTGCCGACTTCTTTTAAGAGGTTGAAGTTTTGCATATTTCTGGCGCCAATTTGCAGAACATCAACATAACGCATAAATATATCCAGTTGAGAAGTATCCATAATTTCGGAAGTAACTGCCATGTGGTGGTTATCTGCAACGCTTCTAATTATTTTTAAACCTTCTTCACCTAAGCCTTGAAAAGCATAAGGGCTTGTTCTTGGTTTAAAAGCACCGCCTCTGATTATTTTTACATTTGATTCTGAAAGCTCTTGAGCTGTTGCATCCATTTGGTCATATGATTCGATAGTGCAAGGTCCGGCAATTAAGCCTGTGTATTTGTCGCCAAATTTTATACCGTTAATTTCTACAACCGTATCTCTGCCCTGTGCAACACGAGCTGCTAATTTATAACTTGTTGTAACTTTTATTACTTCTGAAACGCCTGATAAAAGTTCAAAATCTCTTTGGTCAACTTCAATAATGCCAATTGCATGAACAATTGTTCTGGCTTCTCCGTGAGAAATTCTGGCTTCAAAACCTTTAGATTCAAGAAATAACGCAACTCTTTTTATCTCGATTTCTGTTGCATTACTGTTCATTACTACTAGCATTTTCTAACCTCCAAATACAGTAAGTTTTGTTTTTATTATACACATAAAAATATAAATGTGGTATACTTAACTTATGACGATATTTGATGAAAAACTAATACTTGAAACTATTAATATGATAAAGTTACACAATTTTGATATCAGAACGGTAACTTTGTCAATAAGTTTGCGTGATTGTATTTCAGAAAATGTAAATACTGTTTGCGATAAAATTCAGTGGAAGTTGGAAAAATACGCAAAAAATTTGGTTAGTTATGCTAATGAAATTGAAAATGACTATTCAATACCTATAGTTAATAAAAGAATTTCAGTAACGCCTATTTCATTGATTGGTGAAAGCTGTAACGATAAAGATTATGTAAAAATAGCTCAAACTCTTGATAAATCTGCACAAGAATTGGGTGTTGATTTTATTGGCGGATTTTCGGCTCTCGTAGAAAAAGGGTTTACTCAAGGTGATTTGAAACTGATTGAGTCAATTCCTGAGGCGCTTGCAACAACGCAAAGGCTCTGTTCTTCTGTTAACTTGGCATCCTCTAAAGCCGGTATTAATATGGATGCCGTATTAAAAATGTCAAAAATAGTAAAAGAAGCTGCAGAGATAACTGCTGATAAAGGTGGTATCGGTGCTGCTAAATTGGTATGTTTTTGTAATTCGGTGAGTGATAATCCTTTTATGGCAGGTGCTTATTGCGGTTATGGTGAGCCTGAATGTGCTTTGAATATTGGTGTTTCAGGTCCTGGTGTTGTTCGGGCTGCAATTAATGATTTAGATAAAACTGCTGATATGGGTATTCTTGCTAATAAAATTAAAAAGACTGCTTATAAAATAACATCAACAGGTGAGTTGGTTGGCAGAAAATTGGCCGACAAATTAGGTGTACCTTTTGGAATAATCGATTTATCACTTGCGCCTACACCTGCAGTTGGTGATAGTGTTGCTCAAATATTTCAGGCAATGGGTTTAGAGCATGCAGGTGCACATGGTACAACAGCAGCTCTTGCTATGTTAAATGATGCTGTTAAAAAAGGTGGTATTATGGCAAGTTCATACGTTGGAGGTTTGTCGGGTGCTTTTATACCTGTTTCAGAAGATGCCGGTATGATAGAAGCTGCTTCAAAAGGATACTTAACGTTTGATAAATTAGAGGCTATGACTTGTGTGTGTTCTGTAGGGCTTGATATGATAGCTATTCCTGGTGATACACCGAGTACGACAATTGCAGGTATGATCGCAGATGAGATGGCAATAGGTATGATTAACAAAAAGACGACGGCTACAAGAATTATACCGGTGCCAAATAAAAATGTTGGTGATACAATAGTTTATGGTGGGCTTCTGGGTGAAGCACCGATTATGAGCGTTAACAAAATCTCTTCTGCAAATTTTGTTAACCGAGGTGGATATATTCCGGCACCAATTCATAGTTTAAACAATTAAGGAATAGCAATGATTACATTTAAAGAAATCGAAGACAATTTAAAAAGTTTCATTATTCAAGAGCAATCGGACGCTCACAACATTAAGACTGCTAACATTACAAAATATAACAATTTGAAAATCGGTATGAATCCGAGAAAATTTGTTCAGCCTCATATTATTGTAAGAATTTCAATATCAGAAGCTGTTTTTTCATTGTCAGATTTTTCAAAGATTAATGGCGGTTTAGGTTATGAAGAAAGACTTGTTATAAAGTGGTTTGGCAGATACGGAATAAAAGAAAAACTTAGAATGCTATGGGATGATAATAGCAGTGCTTTGATGGAAGAAGAAGACAAGCAAAAGAAATAATGGTGTTTAGTTATTTAGGAATAGCATGTTAAAAGAATGGAATATAAAGATTTAGCTGTAAATCCTGTGAGTGTGGTCTTACAATTAGTTGGTGCAAAGTGGAAGCTTTTGATAATAAAAGAACTTCTAAAGAAGGAAATGCGTTTTGTTGAATTAAAAAAAAATCTTGGTTGCACGTCAAAAGTTTTAATATCTTGTCTTAAAGAGATGGAAGAAGATGGTTTAATAATACGAGAAGAATATGATGTTTTACCGCCTAAAGTTGAATATTACTTGACTGATATTGGTTATACGCTTCGACCGGTTATTGAGTCGATGCACAAATGGGGTAAAGAATATAAAAGGTTAAGAAAGTTAATGGAAAGGATTAAACAATGAAAATTAAATATTTAGGACATAGCTGCTTTGAGATTGCAACTAAAGATAGAAAGATACTTGTTGATCCTTTTTTAATCTTATCACCTGATTACAATATTGAAGGCGTAACTGATATTTTTGTAACTCATGGACATAGTGATCACTTAGGTTCAGCAATTGAAATATCTAAGAAAACAGGTGCAAAAATAACAGCGAATTTTGAATTAGCTAATTATTGTGCTTCAAAGGGTGCTAACGTAAACCCGATTGGTATTGGAGGTTGGATACAATATGGTTGGGGTAGAGTAATTGCAGTTAATGCTGCTCATTCAAGCTCAACACCAGAAGGTAATTATGCGGGTTTAGCTTGTGGTTATATTTTTGCTTTTGGTGGTGTTGCACTATACCATGCCGGCGACACTTGTTTAATCCAAGATATGAAAACAATAGGTGAATTATATCGCCCTGACGTTGCGTTATTACCTATTGGCGGACGTTATACTATGGATGTGGAACAGGCTGTAACAGCAGCTGGTTGGGTAGGTGCAACAACCGTTATTCCTATGCATTATAATACGTTTGAAGGTATAAATGCTGATGTTGATACATTTGCTTGTCAAATTAGGAACTTAAATAAAATACCTTTAGTAATGTCAGTGGGACAAGAAACAGATTTTTAATAATCTAAAAGAGCCGGCTTAATAACCGGCTCTTTTTATTGCAGGAATCGCCCTTATTGAAAGGACAGAACAACCGATAGTGCCAATTATCGACAATATACGAGTTTAACGTCCTGCTTATGAATTTTCTTGTATTTCAAGCTTACGAGTTTTAGCTTCTTGAGTTTGTTGTTTTGGTAATGTAATAGTTAATACACCGTTTTTATATTCAGCTTTTGCATCTTCTGAACGAATTGCTTGGTCAAAAGAGATTGTTCTTTTATATCTGCCATACCTAAATTCGCAAGTGTGATATTTTGCATTTTTTTCCTTTTGTTCTTTTTCTTCTTTTTCTTCTTCGATTTCTGCAGTAATTGTCATAAAATCGTTATCTAATTCAATATCAATATCGTCTTTTTTTACACCCGGTAGTTGAACTTTAACTTTATAATCATTTTCGGTTTGTTTAATTTCAATTGCGGGACGCCAGGTTGAAACTTTTTTCATTGTAAGTTGATGTGAAAATGCGGGATTAATAATTGTATCTCTTAAAAAATTATTTAATTCATTATGAATGCTATCAAAATATAAATCAGGTTCTCTAAGAATTAAGTCTGTTTTCATTGTAAACTCCTTTCAGTAACACTTTTAAATATAAGCTTTAACGAAAGAGTTTTCATTAGACGAACGGGCGGATATTTTGAAAAAATATCCGCCCGTTTTACTTAATTATATTTATTAATCTTCAATAGTACCGGCTGTTTTACCGTATCTTCTTATTGTTGAATTTAATAGGTTTTCATGGTGTTTATCTCTGTATATTTGACAAAGCAGTTTGTAAGCGTGTTTGTTGTATGGGTTTTCTTTTAAAATATCTTCCAATTGAGAAACTGCTGAGTTTGAACGTTTTGTATAGTAATTTATTAATGCAGGAAGTGTGATTGTTAAATCATTTTCATCTGTAGCCCAAGCTATTTCAGCGCAACTTCTTGCATTATCGTATTCTTCAGCATCCAAGTACATTACAGCTACTTCATAATAAACTTCTGATTTACTTCTTCTGTCCCTTTTCATTTGTGCAACAATTTGATATTCTTTAGCAGCTTTTGTGTATTCAGCACGTTTTCTGTATTGTTCAGCCAGTGCCAAGTGAGTTGCAATATCACCGCCAACTACTTCTTCTAAATTTGTTTCATCATTTACAGGTACATTTAGAGTTGACAGAATTTCATTAACTGTAAATAGTTGTGATTTTTCTTGTGCTGATAAAGGCTTGTTAGTAATATCAGGCACTACAGAATATAGAAGAGCTAAAGATTTTAAATCTCTAGGTGTGATTTCTGTGTTAAATTTTGTACCGATTGGATACATAACATCATAGATACTAGGGCTTTTTCCTACTAAGCCTAATGAATGTCCGATTTCTTGTAGAGCAGATGAGAAAAGTTGCTTAGAATCGTGGCTGTGTCCTTTTTTATCAGTTCTGTTAAAGATGATAACAGAATTTGTTATGGTGTTTCCATTTACTGAAAAAGCGTGAACGCCTATAGAATTTGTATTATCCGTATCTTTAAAATAACACTTAGTATCAGCTTCGTTAGCAGATTCAACAAACTCAAACCTTACCAAACCTTCACTGGCTCTTTGCCAAGCCAAGTAAGCGTTCATAACTATTTCTCTGTAGTATTCAGGTACATTTGCTGAATCTTGGATATAAACTTTTATTGGTAGATACTGTTTATTCCATCTAATAATTTTACCATTTTTACAAATTTCTCTAAAATAACTGTCGATAACAGCTGCTTTAATTGTTTTTTCACTCATAGACTTGTCATAGCCTAAGGTTATTGCAGAAAATTTTTTAAATTCAAGTTCTGTTGTTTGTGGTGCAACGTTTATTGAGTTTAATGACATTGCTGTAGCAATCGTTAAAAACGATAAAATAACTATCTTTTTCATATTGTTTCAGGAACCTCTTTTTTATGTACTTTCAATTATATATGTTTTTAAAAACCTGTAAAAATTTTTTTTGCGTATTTAATAGTGATTATTATACTATATTTCAATTGAATTTACAATTCTTACCATACTTGAAAAAAACGCTGATTTTGTGTTAAACTCAAAATATTAAGGAGGTTATATGCACGAATACGTTTTTAAAATGAAAAAAGGGGATGTGGAAATAGAGTTAAAATCTGATGATTTAGAGTTTGTAGAGGAACAATTGAACAAATGGAGAGAAGAACTCCTTCATCAAAATTAATAGGTTATAATTATGGCAACTTATTCATTTAGAGTAAAAAAAGGCGAGTTTCAACTTGATATAATAACTACTGACAGCGAGTTTCTTGCAGAACAGTTTGATGTTTGGGTAAGAGATGCCGGTGAGCATGCAAAATCTCAAACTGCAAGAAACTGTAAGGAGCTTGTAAAAAATCAAATACAAGCAGAAGAAAAAATTACGCAAGATAATATTGATGCTTTATTGAGGAAAAATGAACAAAAAGCTGAACCAGAATTTAAGCAGGTTTCAGAGCCACAAACTATAAAAGAAGAAAAACAAGATTATAATGAATCGAAATCAAATTTGGACATTTTTTATGCACCACCGACACAAGAATCTATAAATTCTATAATGGAAAAAGTGCAGAGTGGTGGTGTTTTCGATGCAATTTTAGAAAATTCGCTTAACAATCCTCAAACGGAATTAACATTTAAAACAAATCCGACAATCAAAAAAGACAGTGCTTTTCTTAATTATATGAATACAAGAAAAATTGAGAAAAAAATAGATTATTTATTGTTAACTGCTTATTATTTTACACAATATGAGCAAAAACCTCGTTTTACATTAAAGCAACTTAATGCGAAATTAATGCAGAATATTGCTGTAATTATTGATCATTCAGTACTTCAAGAAGCTATAAACAGAGATTATATTGAATGTTTGCCTGATTTAACAGGGCTTGTGGGAGCAAGTGAATACCGTTTGACAGCTTATGGTGAAAAGGTTTTATTAGATGACTAAAGTAGCTGTTGCGCTTTCCGGTGGTGTTGATAGTGCTGTTGTTGCATCTTTGCTTTTAAGCCAAGGTTATGAGGTTGTAGGCATAACTGGTTTAATGACAAATTCGGATGATTTTAAAACTGTAGCAAATAATGCTAAAAAAGTTGCAGACACTCTTGGGATTGAGCATTTTGTTGTGGATGTAACAAGAGATTTTGAACAGTACGTAACAAAATATTTTGAAGATTCATACAAAAATGGCTATACACCAAACCCTTGTATAATGTGTAACAAATATATTAAGTGGGGAAAACTTTTTGAATACGCTTTAGAGGTTTTAAATGCTGACTATATTGCAACCGGTCATTATGCAAATATAAAAAATGAAGGTGGTGTATATAAACTTTATCCGGCTAGTGATGAGCATAAAGATCAGCTTTATTTCTTATTTTCTTTAAATCAGAAAATGCTTTCAAAAACTCTATTTCCGTTAGCGGGTTATAAAAAAAGTGAGGTAAAAGCTATAGCGGAAAAATGCAATTTACCGCCAAAATCTGCTAAAGAGAGTCAAGATATCTGTTTTATAAAAGCACCGATGACGACAAAAAAATATTTAAACAATTTGTTTGATATTCAAAAGGGGAATTTTGTTGAAAAGTCTACAGGAAAAATTTTGGGTCAGCATGAAGGTTTTTGGCAGTATACAATCGGACAAAGAAAAGGAATTGGAATAGCGGCACCACAACCTCTTTATGTTGTTGAAATTAATGCTGAAACAAATACGGTTTTTGTCGGATATAAAGAAGAACTTTATTCTAAAAAATTAATTCTTAAAAATATTGAGTGGAGTTATCCTATATTCGAAAAAGAGTTAGAAGTTTTGGTAAAAATCAGATATAATATGGGGTTTGCCAAAGCATTAGTTAAAACTTCTGATGTCGGTTACATTGTTGAATTTGAATCTCCGATTTCTGCTATAACTTTGGGTCAAGCTTGTGTTTTTTATGATATAAAAGACGGGCATTTGCTTGGTGGCGGTTTTATTTAGGAAATTGTATCAAAGTATATTTGGTAATCTTCTGAAGAATTCGGACTTACGGCGCTAAGCATATAATTATTTATTTGCCAAGTTTTAGAACTTTTAGATTTTTCAGAAAGTTTATATTCAGCTTCGTATAGGGTCCAATTCTGAAAAAAATCTTCCGGAGTTTTTATATCAAATCTCAAACGATGAGCAATTTTTTCAAAATCTCTATTTTTAAATTTTTCTATATCTATCCCGCAATTGGTGTCAGAAAAAGCCAGTGCAATGTATTCACAGCTATGGCTGATTGAAAAATATTTTTGCTGATTTTTTAAAATAGGTTTTTTGTTTATAAAATCGATTTCGCTATTTTCAATTTTATAAACTTCTTTTAAAATTCTATCCAGCATCAGATATGTAAAACAATGGATTAAATACTTTTTTTTATCAAAGATTTCTTTTTTTTGAAACTTAGCTAACAAATCTTCTTCAATATTTTGAATATTTGCAGTTTGTATTAAAAAAATATCCATGCATTTTCTCTCTTTATTAATTACAGCATATCATGAATAAAATATTTAATAAAAAAGGTTCTTGATTAAATCAAGAACCTTTTAAAATATAATTAAAGAATTTTATTCTTTAGTGTATTCTGCATCAATAACATCATCATCTTTAGATTCATTTGAGTCAGTTTGTTGAGTGTTTTCAGAATTTACTGCATCACCTTCTTTAGAAGCTGCTTCGTATGCTTTTTGTGAAATAGCAAACATAGTTTGTTGTAGTTCTTCTGATAATTTTTTCAATTCATCAGCAGATTTATTTTCTTCTAAAGCTTTTTGTAATGCTTCTTTTTGTTCGTTTAATTTCTTAACGTCTTCTTCAGAAATTTTACCTTCAAAATCCTTAACGATTCTTTCAGAAGATGCGATTAAAGAGTTTGCATTGTTTTTGATTTCAGCTTCTTCTTTTTTCTTTTTATCTTCTGCCGCATTTGCTTCAGCTTCTTTAACCATTTTGTCGATATCTTGTTCTGATAAATTAGAAGAGTTAGTAATTGTAATTTTTTGTTCTTTTCCGGTAGCTTTATCCTTAGCAGAAACGTTTACAATACCGTTTGCATCGATATCAAACGTAACTTCGATTTGAGGAATACCACGCATTGCAGGCGCAATACCTTCAAGTCTGAACATACCTAAAGACTTGTTATCAGCTGACATTGGACGTTCGCCTTGAAGAATATTAATATCTACTGAAGTTTGGTTGTTTTCAGCTGTTGAGAATACTTGAGATTTAGAAACCGGAATAGTTGTGTTTCTAGGAACAAGCGGTGTCATTACACCACCAAGAGTTTCAATACCTAAAGTTAAAGGAGTTACGTCTAAAAGCACGATATCCTTAACTTCACCGGCTAAAACACCGGCTTGAACTGCAGCACCAACAGCAACAACTTCATCAGGGTTAACTGATTGGTTTGGTTCTTTTCCTGTGTAATCTTTTACTAATTGTTGAACAGCAGGGATACGAGTTGAGCCACCTACTAAAACAACTTCATCGATTTCAGATTCTTTCAAGCCTGCATCACTTAAAGCTTGTTCTACAGGTTTTTTACATCTTTCTAATAAATCGTGAGATAATTCTTCAAACTTAGCTCTTGTTAAAGATAGTTCTAAGTGTTTTGGACCGTTCGCGTCTGCTGTGATATAAGGTAAGCTGATAGAAGTTTCAACTACAGAAGAAAGTTCACATTTTGCTTTTTCTGCAGCTTCTTTAATACGTTGCATTGCTTGTTTATCACCTGTTAAATCCATGCCTTCTTGTTTTTTGAATTCAGCACAAATCCAGTCAATAATTTTGATATCAAAGTCATCACCACCTAAGCGAGTATCACCTGATGTTGAAAGAACTTCGTGAACACCATCACCAATTTCAAGGATTGATACGTCAAATGTACCACCACCTAAGTCGAATACTAAAACTTTTTCAGGTTTTTCTTTTTCCATACCATAAGCTAAAGCTGCAGCAGTAGGTTCGTTAACGATACGAAGAACGTCTAAACCTGCAATTTTGCCGGCATCTTTTGTAGCTTGTCTTTGTGAGTCATTAAAGTATGCAGGAACTGTGATTACTGCTGAAGTAACTTTTTCACCCAAATAAGTAGAAGCATCATCTGCTAATTTTCTCAAAATCATTGCAGAGATTTCTTGAGGTGTATAATCTTTGCCGTCAATATTCTTTTTATAGTCCTCGCCCATGTGTCTTTTAATAGATGCGATTGTTTTATCAGGGTTCAAAATTGCTTGTCTTTTTGCTAATTGACCAACTAATCTTTCACCTGTTTTTGAAAAACCTACTATTGAAGGTGTTGTTCTCATACCTTCTGCGTTTGCAATAACGGTCGGTTTACCACCTTCCATAACTGCAACTACTGAGTTTGTTGTACCCAAGTCAATACCAATTGTTTTTGCCATTTTTATATCATCCTTTCTAAATTATATAAATATTCCACCGTATTTTGCTATTTAAGCTACTAACTATTTTTTGATATTTTCTGGCAAAATACTAGATTATTCTGCCATTTTTTATAACATCCTTTCTAAATTATATAAATATTCCACTGTATTTTGCTATTTAAGTATTAATTTATAATGAACTGAACGTCTTAATACCTTACTCTAATTAAACCATTATTTTCTACTAAATATTAAAAAATAAACAATTTCTTAATATTTTAAAAAGCAAAAATTTTTTTTAGAGTTTTTATTATTATTGCTATGTCTTTCATTGATGATTATAAGTCTTATAAAATCTATACTGATACTTACACTGATTGGCGTGAAGAAAATAGCTTGCGTGAAGCTAAACGTCAAGAATTTTTGCGTAAAAATCCTACAGCAATAAAAGATTATGATATCCAACGGAGTAAAGTTCTTTTACGAGCTGTTGATATTATGTATAAAGAATCCGATAACTCTGAAATAAATACATTATTAAGTTCGACGCTGGATCTTGGATTAGAATATGCAACGGTAGGTGGTACTGCACTTGGTTTTTTATGCACAAAATTGAAATTTGTTAAAAATTTTATAGACAAATTAGTAAAACATAATCCTAAAGCAAAAAATATTATTCCAACTGCAATAACAGCATTGAGCGGTGTTGCCGGAATTATGGCAGCAATTCCGATTTATGATTACATTTCAGGTTCAAAAGACGAAATTGACAGAAAAAATCAGTTTGTTGCTCTCGAAAAAGAACTTAGTGATCCGCGAATTTTTGTTGTTTTAGATTCTGAACAAGAAAAACAATTTAAACACAACGTTGAAAATTTAGAAGAGCCACAAAAAAGAATTCAACCGATAAAAACTTTGAAAAAATCCTATAAAGCTGTAAAAGAGATTCCGCATGAAATCCTTAAACGTAAAAATGAAATAAAAAATTATGAAGATAAATATTTTATTCCGGAAGAACTATTCAACAAAGAACTGACAAATGATGAAATAAAAAACGCAAAAAAAGATCAGTATTTGTTAACAAATCTTGTGCGAAAGATAAATACGAAAGCTCAAAGTTACCAAGAAAAAATAAGTGGTATAACAAATACATTAATTACAATGTCATTTGCTTTAGGATCCTTACTAACACTTGGCTATGAAAGACTGGCAAAACATTTCAAATGGAAAGCTTCTGCAATTCCGGCAGGTTTAGGTATTTATTCAATGTTGGCAACAACATTTCTTGCAGCCAAAGCTGAAAAGAGAGCTGTTGAAGTTGGTAAATTTAAGACTAAACAAGAATTAATGGAACATCCGGAACAACTTGTTTATATAAGTGATAAAAAAACCGGTGAAATAAAAGATGTCGAAATTCCGGAAGAAATGGTCCCTAAAAAAACAAACAAACTTAAGTTCCTAAAAGAGTTTTGGCAAACAAATAAAGAATATGAAAAATGGAAAAAGGATAAAAGTTTATCCGGAAAAGAACTTTCTAAGGCTTTGGAGAACATAAATTTCTCTGATGAGCAGATTAAAGACGGAAAACGACTTCAAAATAATATGTTTAGAACTTTCTACACAATAGATAAGAATGCGGAAAGATACTCTACTGATATAACCGCAATTGGTCAAACTCTCCAATATCTTATAACTTTAGCTTTGGGTTCAACCGGTTCTGTTTTAGGTATGAAATATTTGGCAAAATTGCGAACCGCAAAGGCGCCAAAGGAGATTGTAGAACAAACTCTTAAATATATTGGCACAACTTTGTTGTTTGCAATGCCATCTTTGGTTATAAACGATGCTATTTTAAAAGAGCGCAAGCGTTCGGCTAGAATATCTGATATGTTAACAATACAGGAATTATCAGATTATAAAATATATGCTGATTATTCAAGGTTTTCAAATCAAAAAGAGTAAAAAAAAGAGTATCGCCCGATAAAAATATTTTTATCGGGCGATACTCTAAATCATTCTATTGCGCAAACTCTCCTGAATAAAAACTCATAAGATTTGCCAATCTGTGTTGCTTTTCTGCAACTCTTTCAATGTTTTGCTTGATTTCTTCAAGCTCTTTTAATAAAGTATTTAAGTCTTTACGATGTGTGCTCTCTAGGCTTGCCTCCTTTGCTGTCTGTCTAGCCTTTGCTTCTTCCAAATCGACCTCAAGCCAATTTGGACAAAAGCATTTGTCTTTGTAATACTTTTTATCTGACATACAATTTCCCTCTAGTTTTAACTTTCAACCGGCATGAAACGTGTTGCGAAGGTTTTGAAAAAGCGTTCAAAACCGTTTGCAACTTCTTTGCATTCGACTAAATCTTTCCTTACTTCCTGATACTCCTTTGAATTAAAATTAAATGCTGTCATTTCTGAATATTCAACCAGCATTTCATGTTCGTCGCGTGCCATACTTACCTCTAATCAACAGCTAATACACTTTGTTGTTTTCGTTTTTACTTCTTCTTTCAACAATATGTATAACGGCAAGTTTTAAAAAAACTTTAGGATTTTTGTTAGTATTGTTACAAAATTTAACAAATTCTGCTTGTATATATTTTGATTTATGGTGTTGAGGTTGCAAAACACACAATGTGATTAATTTCTGATTTCTTTAAAGCTTGAATCATTTCTTCAAAAGTTGAACCTGTTGTACAAATGTCATCAAGGATCAAAATTGTTTTTCCGGAAATAACATTTTTATTGACTTCAAAAGCGCCTGATAGATTGTTGAGCCTTTCTTGGCGTGATAATTTGTATTGAGGCTTTGTATCTTTAATCCGTTTAATTAATTCAAAATTACATTCAAAACCGCTTAATTTTGCAAATTCTTCGCAAACAAGTTCCATATGATTATATTTTCGGTTTTTAATTCTTTTTGGATGTAGCGGAACTGCAATTATTTCAAATTCTCGGTTTTGTAGGATATCAATATTCTTAAAATAATCATACATAAATTTGGCTTGATAATATGCTAAATCCCTCTGTCGATGATATTTTAAACCTCTGATTAATTTTTGTAATTCTTTCGTATACACACCTGCACAATAAATATCAACACCGTTAATTATCCGATTAGCTTTAAAATCAGAAAATTCCAGTTTGGCATAACAACTTGGACACATTTTTAGTGAGTGTTTAGAATTTCTGCAGAAATAGCATTTTTTTCGATAGATTAAATCCAAAAATGAATTAATAATGTTACGCATAAAATTATTTTAGCACTATATTTTTGCACTTGTAAACCTTGAAAAAAATATAAATAATGTTAAAATTATAATAAAGGTATTGTTGTTATGAGTACTATTACAGGCATTGATAATTCCGTTTATGCAGGACTAATAGAGAGCAGTTATCCACGTACGATGTTGCCGGTGGAACCTTATGCTGCTGATGACGGAAATGCTGACGGTGGTGCCTATTATTCATCATCATCTGATGTAGACTTAAATAATTACTATAAAGACTTGGAAGCTTCAGGCGACTTATTTAATGAAGTTGGTCAAAATGTAGTGCAATCTTTACAAGCCTTAGATCAAGCTATGGTAAATGGGTTGCAAAACGGTATGAGTGTTCAGGATGTCTGCAATATTAAGCTTGCAAAAGCCGCTTACGGCGCAAGTTGTTTTGTTATGAAAAGTACTTTTGAGCTAATGATTTAAAAAAAGAATAAAGTAGCTCATAAGCCGTGTTCTGTTTTAAGATAATCATCTATCTGGTATTAAGATTGCTCTTAATCTCTAGCGATTTTTCCAAGCTCGGCGGACACCTCAAACGCTTGTTTCAATCTTGCATCCGACCGGGGGTTGCCTAGCCGATATTTCTCAATATCGCTGGTAAGCTTTTACCTCACCGTTGCACCCGTTCCTTTATAAAAAAGGTGGTATATTTTCTGTGGTCCTATCCACCAGCTCACGCTGTCCGGAGTTTCTCCGGCGGTCTGTCCTTGGATGCACGGACTTTCCTCACTTTTTATATTAGGTGGATTTGTTTTAGAATAAAATCCTAAAATTTAATCTACCTTTTTAAAGTGCGATTATCCGGCTACTTTATTCCCTGTCATTATAGCAAATAAATTTTTCTTTTTGAATACTTTTTTGAAAAGTTTATATTTAAAACCAAGAGCAAATTTTATAAAAAACAAGTGCGCATTTTACACTTTAAAAATAGCTCTAAAGAGTTACTGCAAGGGGGTTTACAGGTGATTATATTAGAGTTATCATGTGGGGGTAGGAAAAAAAGAGAAAGTGTGTGCGTATGATTCAACCTGTAAGTGCCTTGAACCCTCAGGCAACATTCAGAGGGTCGGACGGAAAACACAAGAAAACATCTAATGGTCAAACAACTCCAAAAATTGCTCTGCTTAATGCTGGTGCCCTAGCTGTTGCAGCCGGTGGTTTATCTACAATTGCAGCAAGAGGTGCAACTCGTTCTTGGACGCAAGCAGGGTTTGTAGGTGCTTGTGCATCGACTTTAGCGATGTTTTTTATGGCGCCCCAACTGATTCAGAAGATAACCAGATCTGATGTCGTAAAAAAAACTGAGCGAGAACCTTTGTTGAAAGAGGAAACAAAGGTGGTGGCAGACGTTCTAAAAGAGCAAGTTAAAAACGGCAAAAAGGTAATTCACTTTAAACAAAGTGCTTAGGCTTTACTTCATAGGGTTTTGTTTACCAAGCCCAAATCCGTTCCTTGCTATATCGTAAGCAACACATAGTGCGGCGCCTATTGCGCCACACTTGGCAACAGTGTTTTTACCGATGAGAGCAAGTGATGAACAGAGAATTATCGGAAGGTTTACGCCAAGCCCATAAAGCATACCGTTAACCGCACCTTTAGCTTTGCCGTACATTGTTGGTATAGGATTTTTTGTTCTCATATCAAAAGTTTTGGCTCTTAAATCGTTTGAAACTGAGCTAACGTTATCTGTTGTTCTTGATGAAAAATATACGTTTTCAAGCCAATCTGCAGTCGTTTTGTGAGCTTGTTTTCTGGCAGAGATTTTTGAAGTTTGTATGCTATCGTACAAACCTAAACCTATGCCGGCAACTCCGACCGCTCTACTAGCTATTAAACCGAGTTTCACCATTTATTTGCCTTCTAGTTGTTTTCTACATTTGGTAAATTATTAGCAGGTTGATACCTAACTTCTGTTGTTGCAGAACGCATTAAAAGTATATTAGCAGCTTCTAACACGTCTTCTTTGTCTGAATTTGGATTCTTTTGGATATCAGTTAAGATTTTAACTGTATAATCATTTCCGCTTGCTAATTGAGAAGAAAGCGCACTCATCGCTGCTATTCTAATCAATTTTTCAGGATCTTGTAACATTTTATTTAATAATGCATTTAATGCAGCATCGTTGTATCTATCTCTGTCTTCATTAAGTCTTGTTAAAATTTCCTTAGCTGCCATTAAACGTACGTCATTGTTAGGATTGTTAAGGTAATTTTCTAAAGACATAATGTATTCGTTAGTTAGAGCAACTACTCGAACTTTTTTTCCGTTTTTTTCTAATTCTTTTTGTTCAGCGTTTCTTTCATCAAGATTTCTAATAATCTCTTTTGAGACTTCCATATCATCAGTTTTGGCTTCTGTTGCATCTATAGCACTGCTAAAACCTTGCTCTTGAATTGGATTTTCTTGTGCCGGTGCAGGTTGCTGATTAGTTGGAATATTGTTTTTGTTAACGTTTTCTTCAGTAATTTTGCTTTCTGCAACAGGTTTTTCGCCTGATTGGATATAGTTATAATTATTTAAGTAATATTGTTGCGGGTAAGCTTGTGCATAGCCTGTTTCCGTTACTTTGTTGGTTTGAGTATTGTTTAAACCCTCTGAGTTCACGCTTTTATTAGTTGAAATAATTTCATTTGTTTCTGTAATTTGACGATTATTAATGTTTTGAGATGTATTATCTGAGTTTCTATAATTTTCAGAATTGCCAATATAATTAGGATTTACAGGGTATTGGTAATAATTTTGCGGGAGGACGTTACATTGCTCAAAACCTTGTAAATGCGCCGGTATAATCGGATTTGAACAATGCTGACAAGTATAATGCCCTGACGGATGTGTCGGGTTAATTGAAGGATTTGTAATATTGATTGTAATACCTGAACTGGCAGGATTTTGCTGGTTTTGATAATTAATCGGATAACTCATACCACACCTATATTTTACACTTCTATATATTACTATAAAGGTTAAAACTCAAAAAAAATTGCTTAAATAGAGAATGATTGTTAATTTTTGTAAACAAATATTCTTTAATGTAATTTTAACTTTTTCATCCATATATATGATGGTTGTCATGCCATCATGCTGTAAAGTGATAAAGGTACTGGGTGTACTTATGTGCGCTTGGTGGAGATGAGGTAAGAATATTGAAAAAATTCAAGTTTCGATTGCAGGTCGTTCTTGATATGCGAGAAAATGAACTTGAACAGCGTAGATTAGAAGCGGCAAAGATTTTAGTTGCGCTAAGAAAACAAGAAGGTGAATTACAAGAGATTCGAAATTGTCAGCTTGAAAATAGTAATCAATTAGAAAATTTGTATAACCAGAATGTACTTGATATTTTACAAATTGAATCTCATCGCAAATACGGTTTAAAACTTGATATTGACGAAAAAAACAAGGAAAGAATTATTGCTAATACAAAAGTTTTATTCCAGAGAAAGCAAATGGATGTTCAAGAAGCTCACAAGAAGGTAGAAATTTTAAAAAAATTAAAAGAAAAGCAAGAGAAAGAATATTATAAAGAATTTTTGGACTCTGAAATAAAAGAAATAGATGATATAACTTCTGCAAGGTTTAACATAGGATGACACAAGCTTTAGTAACAAATAATTTAAACAATTTTCAAGAACTTATGACCCAAAATAAGTTTAAGGATTTTGGTGCTCAAAAAGGGCTTGAAAAATTTGAAAATGCTTCTAACGAATTTAGAAAAGTTTTACAAGATAAGAATTCAACTACAAAAAAAGATGTTGATACTCAAGATTCAAAACCTGCTGAAAATTTTCAGGAAGTTTTTAATAAAGTTTCTAAGAAACAAGAAGAATCTGAACAAGTAGAAGTTAAAGTAAATAAAAACCAACAAAAACAAGAAAATCAAGAAAAAATAGATTCTTTTACCGGCGAGCAGAATGAAGAAATTACGTCAGAGTCTAAATCTGATGTTAATTGGACTGAGTTTAAAGAAATTCTTGATAAGTATACTCAAGAAGCTAATACTGAAAATGCTCTTGATATAACTTTATCAAAGGATATAGCTCAAGTTATTGAACAGTTTAAAGAAATTGTTGAGAATACGACTGATAACTCTGATGTTATTTCGGAGGATGTTACGGAAGATGTTGTTCAAGAAGATGTAAATTCAGAATTGGTTGAGGGTTTTCAGGATATTTCTAAGGATCTGTCTTTGTATGCAAACTTACAAAAATTTGAAACCATAAATATTTCTTCTGATGTGAAGAGTGATGTTAAGAATAAAATTTCAGAAAGTATTGAAAAAATGCAAGAGTTTTCTGAAAATAATGACGAGATAATAGATTTTGATTCAAATTCTGTTGAGAGTATGGATTTATTAACTTCACAACAAGATTTAAGTGCAACAAAAGATGCTGAAAATGATACTTTACAAAAACTTGAAGAATTGTTAGATGAGGAAACTTTAGAAGATTTAAATATAGAACATATCAGTTCTGAAACAGATACTCAGGGTGGTGAAACTTTGTTGAATCAGCAAACAGCAGGAGAGCATGTTCTAAAAACTATGATAGTTAATGAAATAGAGGGTTTTGATTTAGCTATTGAAAAAACTTCTACAGTTCAGCAACAAAATCAACTAACACCTGCACAAATAAAACCTGTTGAAGTTAATCCTAGTAAAATATTAGAGCAAATTACAAAGCAAATAGAAGGATTGCAAAATAATTCTAAGGTTGAAATAGTGTTGAATCCGGAAGCACTTGGTAAAATTTCAGTACAGCTTGTAAAAACTGGTGAGGGTTTATCTGCTCAATTTACAGTAGCTTCTCAAGAAGTTAGAGATATCTTGATGAAAGGGCTGGATGGATTAAAAGATTCTTTGGCATCTCAAGGAATTGGTGTTGATAATGTTTCCGTTAAATTAGCTGATGTTCAAGAAGCTGAATATAATGCGGATTGGACAGAGAAAGAAGAATCTAACGGCGGAAATAGAGAAAGAAATAAACAAAATAAAGAAAATGATAAAAAGGAGCTGTTTGAAAAGATGATGGCTCAAGATACAGAAGAAAATGGTAATGTATAAAAATAACGGGAGAAGATTATGGCAACAGCAGTAAATAGCGAAATTACAAATATGCAAAACCAGACAGCATATTTTAATCATGCAAATTCTTCAACAAAAACAAACTCAACAGATGATAGTAATATGTTTTTAACTTTAATGTTGCAACAATTGCAAAATCAGGACCCAACTCAACCAACTGATAATACAGAGTGGTTGGCACAGTTGGCTCAATATTCATCTTTGGAACAAATGGCTCAGATGAATACTAATTTGAGTAACTGTATGGGGTATTTGTCTAACTTTTATAATGATTCAGCTGCAAATTCTGAAATTACTCAGACTCTTGCGCTTGTTGGTAAAGAGGTTTCTATTAAGATTCCGGCAGCAGATTCTGAAAGCGGTAAGGATGAATATGTATCAGGTAGTGTTTCAGAAGCAAGTTTTGAAGACGGAACAGGAAAAGTTAAAGTTGGAGATAAATATTATTCAATAGCAAACATTGTTACAGTAAAAGATAAAACTGTTTCAAATGAAACTACAAAAACTACAATATAAGATTAAAAATAAACAATTATAAATATGGGCAGGAGGAAAAATGTCACAAGCACTACAAACGGCTAGTACCGGTATAAATGCCGGACAGCAACAAATTAACGTAATAGCAAATAACGTTGCAAATATTAATACGGTTGCGTTTAAATCCGCAAACATGACTTTTGAAACACTATTTTCAAATAATATATCACATGGTAGTGCTGCTACTAAAGATGGTGGTGGTACAAACCCAATGCAAATAGGTTTAGGTGTTAAAGTTGGTGGTATATCAAGAAACTTCCAAAGTGGTTCATTTGTAAACACCGGTCGTGATACTGATGTTATGATATCAGGTAATGGTTACTTTGTAGTGCAAGATTCTGACGGCTCTCAATATTATACTCGTGATGGTGTTTTTACAACAGATTCAGACGGTAATTTGGTTACTCAATCAGGTATGAAAGTTGTTGGAGCGACTACTCCTTACTCAGGCACTGCTTCAAGTGTTACGGTTAGAATTCCTACAAACCTTAAAGCTACAGTTACTGATTCAAGTCAAGCTCAAATATATGAAAAACCGGTTAAAGACTTGAATACGGTTTCTATATCAAGTGGTAAATTTAATATTGTGATTACTGATAAAGATGGAAATTCTAAAACTGTTAATTTTGTGTTAGATAATAATAATACTATTCTTCAAAATATGAATGCATGGAATCAAAAAATCGCAGCTGCCTATGGTTATACTCTTACAGATGGTAATAATGACGGTGTTTATGAAACTTATAAAAAGCAAGCAGTTGATGCTGATGGTGATCCGATGTTTGAAGCTGATGGGATTACACCTATTATGGAAGTAGTAACACCTGATTTTTCTTTTTCAATAACTAGTGATGACGATCCGAATGGTCCCGGACGTTTTCAAATTAATACAACAACAGGTACTTCATATGAATTGGAGCCTATTGATACCAACTTTTTTGCTGAAACAGGACTTTCAACGGTTAGTACAACTTCCAAAGTTTTAAACCAAACAGCGGTAATTCAAGACTTGTTAGATTATAACGATCCGGACGGTATTGCAGTTTCTTCAGTAACAATTATTGACGAAAATGGTATTTTGTCTTGTTCATATTCAGACGGTTCAAACTTAACAACACAAATTAACGAACTAAATCAAGCAGAATGGCGTTATACAACTCCTGATGGTATTATTATCACCGGTGGTGATATTACAGCTAAAGGTTCAATCAGTAAAGATTCTAACATGATTATTGAACTTGCATCATTTATTAACGAAGAAGGTTTGATATCCATAAATAACAACTTATGGAAATGGGGACCTGATGCCGGGGAAATTTTCTATGGTATGGCTGGTGAAATGGCATTTGGTTCACTTGAAGCAGGTGGTTATGAAGGTTCTAACGTTGATATTGCTACTGAACTTTCAAATATGATTACTGCTCAAAGAATGATTCAAATGAACTCACGTGTGTTCGGTACAGCAAGTTCTGTAATGGAAACTCTTGCATACTTAGGACAATAGTAAACAACTAAGTGAGTAATCTCATAGGGTAAATGTTGCAAATGGGCATGCCTTAAGTAAATAAAAGCATGCCCAAAGCATGAAAAATCATGTCAAGTTCTTAACAAAACAAGGAATGTTTACAAAACTTAACAATATTAATTGGGTCAAAACCCATGACAGACATGTGTTTCAGCATGTTGGCATGATGTAGAAAAGTTGTTACATTTAAAGACTTGTATCAGGCATGATAAGTGGTATATAATACAATAGAGGTCGAGGGGAAATGTCTAAAATGAATAGACATGCTGACAATCACAAAGCGGAAGAAAATTTAATTCCGTCCAAACTTTGGGGAAGTAATGTTGCGATTGAAGCTGAGTTCATTGAGAGAAATCTTCTTGATATCAAAGATAAAATTGCACCTTGTAAACCAAAAATAATCGGAGTTACTAAGTATTACGGAATTGATGCTATTGTAAACGGGTATAAAGCCGGTTTAAGAGATTTCGGGGAATCCAGAATTCAGGATGCTGTGCAAAAGATTGAGTCTTTGCCAGAGCAAATTCGAAGAGAGTCCACTTTTCACTTAATCGGGCACTTGCAAACAAACAAAGTAGAAAAGGCTGTTGAATACTTTGACGTTATTCATTCAGTAGACTCTTTAAAACTTGCAAGAAAAATCTCGGAAGTGGCCTGTCAATTAAATAAGAGAGAGAAAATTTTATTACAGGTAAATGTAGCAGAAGAGAGCCAAAAATACGGATTTGAGATTTCAGGTTTGTCTGAAGTTTTTGAAGATATACTCAAGTTAGATTCAGTTGATGTTATCGGACTGATGTGTATGGCAGAGTTTGGCGCTGACGAATCAACTTTGAGAAAAACTTTCGGGAAATTAAGACAACTGAGGGAGAGTTTAGAGGTTTCGTTTGATGTACGGTTACCGGAGCTTTCAATGGGGATGAGTGATGATTATTTAATAGCGGTTGAAGAAGGCTCGACAATGGTTAGAATTGGAAGAAAATTATTTAAGTAGATATTGGAGGAATAAATGGCACTATCAGAAGGATTAAAAGGGTTTGTAAATTTTTTCACTAAGAGTTTTAATGACGGAAGCGATGAAGGCGCTTTTGAATTTGAAACAGGTTTAGAAGATTATAATAATGATATTGACGGTACATTAGCTTTAGATACAATGTACGGTACCAGAGTAAAACCTGAAAAGTCTTTTGCTAGAGAAAGCAAGGTAGTTAGCCATCCAAATTCATATAAATCTGGCGAAGTTACTGTAATTGAACCTCGTGCTTTTAGTGAAGCAGCTCAAATTGTTAAAAAATTAATTGATAACAAAACAGTAATTTTACATCTTGATTTATTAGATAAAGAACAATCTCAAAGAACAATCGATTTTGTTTGTGGTGCAGCTCATGCTCTTAACGGTACTGCTCAAAAAATCAGTGATATGGTATTCATTTTCACTCCAAGCAGTGTTTCATTATCAGTAGAAAATGCTGTTAACCAAAGCAAATTTGTTGAATCTCTTTGGAATAAACCGCTTTAATTTTGGGAAAATAAATTTTTAATAATATATTGATTTGTGATAGTTGGATTTTCAGGATGCATTTTGCATCCTTTTTATTAATTCATTCCCACCTCAAAAAGAAGAAAAGATGCAATTGTTTTCTACTTCTTTGCTTCGCTTAGCCGTTTTTAATTCGGCTTTGCCGAATCTTTTAAGCTCACTATTGTAGCTTTGCAACACGTTCGCTTAATTAAAGTTAGGCTTTTATACACAGCAAAATAAAATTTTAAGGTTTTGTTACAAAAATTCATAAAATTAGCAACTTTTGTAAAAAAACTGTTTTTATATATATATGGTTAGTGTAAATTCACAAAATGAAAAGGTTTATTTAACGGGCGGCACGAAAATCAATCAAACCGCTCATTTCCCTGTTCAAAATAATATAAGTAAACCAATAGAACAACAGAATAATACAACTTTTAAATCCGTTAGTTATCAGTCTGCTGTTTCTGTAAGGACTGAATTAACGACAAGAGATGAAAGAAAGAAATACAATGAATTATCAGAGGTTTTAGATTTAAAACATAGAAAAATGCTGGAATATGGATTGAAAAGTGGCATATTGTTAAAAAACAATTCTGATGATAAAAGTTCAGTTTTAGATAATTTACACAAAATCTTAAAAGAAGAAAGAGATCCTGGATTAGACGGGCAGACTGTATTAGAAGAATGTCTTGAAATTATATCAAATCCGTATGTAATTACTCAAACTTGTGAAGATATTCCAAAAGAATACAAAACGCCAATAATTGGTTTAATTACTAATATGAGTGAAGACAAACGAGAAATCAACAGAGTTAATTTCGAATTAGACAATATGCATACAGGAACTTGTCCAACCGCTAGCGTTGAATTTGATTTGGCGACAAAGAATCCTGCTGAATTTTTTAGGATAGTAGAAGGGTTAACTTCTCCTGCAAATGAAGCTTATAAAGTTATTGATTTAGATGCTTTATCAGAAAAAACTCTTGATGCAGTTTGGTTGTTAAATAAATTTAAAACACCGCATAAATTGGTTGATTTTAATAAAGCGGTTGTTTTACTAAAACCTGATAAACATGCGATTATAAGAGCTCGTATTCAAAACAATCACAAAGATAAAGGTGAACGTTCAATAGTTGATGTCTTAATGCAATCCACAATGATGCAATTGGGTTCACAACAGACTTATAATTCATTAACCGATAAACGTGCACCAAATGCTTGGACTCAAGATGATGGTGGTTTGATTGATTTTGAAAAGACTTATGTAGAATCTGTTATGGAAAATAAAAATACGGTTTCTGTTATTTATCAAAAAGTAGGTAATGACGGACGTTTGGAAGGTTATGAAAAAGATTTTGCAACCATAAAAAAAGAATTATTAGATACTTTAGCAATGGGACATAATATAATCATTGGTTATACTTGGCCGGATCCTGATAATGACAATCGTTTAGCCGGTCATGAAATAACAATAGTGGGTACTAAAACCGGTAAACACGGTGAAACTGTATTTATTTGCCAAGACTCTGATGACGATTTAGCAAAACCTATTGAGATGTCTGAAGCATTTTTATTGCCTAAAATTCATCATGCAGGACTTCCGGAAGAAATTGCTAATAGAGATTTTCAGTATGAAGAAAGTTGGAAAGTCGGCGTAAACGAATTTAATAAACAAAAACGTGCTTAAAATTTGTATAGAGCTTTTGCATTTTCAAAAAGCAGATTATTTAATAGTTTTTCGTCATTAAATTCATTTATAATAGCAGATTTGAATACTGCTAAGTTTTTGTGATATGTTTCTCTATGCTGGTTAAATGCGCCGACCGGACAATCTGTAGCCCATAGTATGCGGTTAGTAGCATCACCTTTTTTAGTGTTTTTAAGAGCATTGATTAGCATAATTGTGTCTTTATAGGTTTCATCCAATTTTTCGTATGCAAAATCTATCCAAGAAGTATCTACATATAAATTGGCATTGTTGTTTTCTATAGAGTCTAAAAGAATTTCAACAGCTTCGATATGCGATTGAGTAGGTCCTGTTGATAAATGTCCTAAAATTATTGGTACTTTCGGAAATTGTTGCGCTTTTTTATAAATTAGTTTTGGCGATGAAAAACGTGATTTTATATGCCCTGAATGGTAAAGGCAAGGCTTTTTAAGTTCGGTTGCCAGCTCCAAGTATTTATCGTACTTTTCACTATCAGCAGGTAGTTTTAAACATTCAGGATGAATTTTTAATCCGACAAATTCAGGATTTTTTTCTAAAATATCTCTTGCAATATCGATGTTGTCTGATAAATTCGGTTGGCAAACATATAGCGGTTTAAGTTTAGGGTATTTTTTAGAAATTTCCAACATAGCCAAATTACATTCGGCTTCAGACTTAAACTCAGGCGAATCTATTCCTTCCAAATTTGAACAAATTGCATAATCTATTTCATCTGATAAGATTTCAAGTAAAAATTCAGGCGTAAAGTTTCCCCATAATGAATTGCCAAAATGCACATGTGAGTCAATTATCATTTTGAAACAGACCTCGTTATGGCTTCAATAATTCTTTTTACTCTAACCACTTCAATATCTTTTATTTCATCTTGTATTTCGTTTGCTTCAGGTATAATTACTCGTTTAAATCCCAGTTTTTGGGCTTCGTTAATTCTTTTTTCAATATGATTTACCGCCCGAATATCTCCTGACAAACCAATCTCACCGACAATTGCTGTGTGAGAATCAAAAACAACATCTCTTACACAAGTTATTATTGCAAGAGCGATACCTAAATCAGCAGCCGGTTCTGATACATCAATTCCGCCGATAACATTAACATATACATCCTGTTTTGAAAGGTTTAATCCTATTCGTTTTTCTAGCACGGCAAGAATTTGCAGAACTCTGCTAACATCCACGCCATTAGCAACTCGACGAGGAGTCGGATAAGGTGTGGTTCCTACTAATGCTTGAATTTCAACCAATAACGGTCGGGTTCCTTCGCTGGTTATGATTATGGTACTTCCTGGTGTTTGGGTTTGATTGTATTCTTTTAAGAATAATTCACTAGGATTTTTGACTTCTGTTAAACCTTTTGCGCCCATTTCAAAAATTCCCACTTCGGAAGTGTTTCCAAATCTGTTTTTAACAGCTCTCAAAATTCTGTAAGTTTTGTATTTATCACCTTCAAACTGTATAACTGTATCAACCATATGTTCAAGAACTTTAGGACCTGCAATATTTCCTTCTTTTGTAACATGCCCGATTACAATTATTGAAATATTATTTGTTTTTGCAATGTTCATTAAAGAATTACAACATTCTCTGATTTGCGAAACGCTTCCTGCAGAACTTTGGATTGTAGAAGTATAGATTGCCTGAATACTATCAACAATAACTAAATCAGGTTGCATTTCTTCAATATGTTTTTTTATAAGTTCAAAATTTGTTTGCGGGTAAATATACAAATTATCTGATTTGACTTGCAAACGTTCTGCTCTTAATTTAATCTGACTTGCAGATTCTTCTGCTGAAATGTATAGAACTTTTTTATTACAATCGCACAATTTACCACAAGTTTGCAATAGAATTGTTGATTTACCAATTCCGGGATCGCCTGCAATAAGAACCAATGAACCTTGTACAATTCCACCGCCTAAGACTCTGTCAAATTCTGAAATTGAAGTTGTCATTCTTATTTCAGTATTCATTTCTATTTCAGAAAGTTTTTTAGGTGGATTGTTGTCGGGTAAGTCTGTTGAAGGTGTTTTTGATACTGTATTTTGAATTTCTTCAACAAAAGAAGACCAAGAACCACACTCTGGACATTTACCTAAATATCCTGCCGTTTCATAACCACAATTTTGACATACATACTTTGATTTAAGCTTTGCCATAAATTACTTATTCATAGGAATTATAAGTTTTTGACCAATTGATAAAGCGTTCGGATTAGCCATCTTGTTAGCTTCTTGAATAGCAATAACTTTACTCATGTCAAAAGCACCATAAAATCTGATAACGATACTTTCTAAAGTATCACCTTCTTTTACGGTATATTCTTCATTAGCTAAAACCGGTGCTGTAGACTTAACAGCAGCAGAATCTGCAGGAATAAATGAAATTTTTGATGCTTCGATTGGTGCAGATTTTTTAGGCATAACCATATCATCTTTAGGAGTTGTTAAATTAACTAAAAGGCTAACTAATGTTGTGATTGCAAGAGTTGCAATTACACCCAAAATAAAACCTGTTACAAAATAAACTTGAGGTGCTTTTTCGTTCTTTTGAGGTTTAACACCAAATGATTGCCACAAAATATCAAGCTCACGAGTTTTGTTTTGAGCTTTATAAAAATCTTCATCTTGATGTTGCTTGTTGTAGCGTGATAAAGCTTCCATCATAGCAATCTTTTCTCTGGTAATGTTTGACCTTCTTAGTGTTGAACTTTTCATATTTCCCCTTAAGTTTACGATATTTAACTCTACCGTACATCAAAAAAATAACACAAAAATAACTCAAGCGCAAATTTGTAAAGAAAATTGTGAACTTTTGTAACAATACTGGTTGTTATATAGACTTAGGCTAAATCCTATAAAACTTCCATTGTTGTTTCATTTTGTTTTGGTTCTGCAATTTCTTTTAAGTCAGGTAAATCCGGCTTGTTAACCGTGTTGCTGATTTCAACTTGTTTATCTTCAGCAATTGATGCTTTTTTAGAATATTTGGTTATTACAGGGTCAGGATTAATTTTTTGGTTGTGATAATCCTGCATGATAACATTTACAAAACGCTTAGTTTCTTTAAATGGTGGGATTGTACCGCCATATTTTTTTACATTTCCGGGTCCGGCATTATAAGCGGCTAATGCTAATTCTGTTGAACCGAACATTTTATACATCATTTTGTAATAAGTTAGACCGGCTTTTATGTTTTCGTTTAAATAATAAGGGTTATAGCCGATTTTCTTTGCTGTTGACGGAAGTACTTGGAATACTCCCACTGCACCATACGGACTTTTAAGCTCATGCTTAAATCCTGATTCTTTTTTGGCGATGCTTAATGCTAAAGCAGGGTCAACGCCCATTTCCATTGAATGCTTTACGATGCTCTCTTTGATTACATCTTCAGAAATTGCAGCCTGAGCATCAATTGCTAGAAATGATATTAGTGCAAAAGCGGTTAAGACTACTTTTTTAATCATTAAAATCCTCGTCAATATTGTAAATTGGATTCTGTATACTATCTCGTAAATCCTTACTACGGTTTCGCTATGTTCTCGCTTAGTTTATATTAGAACATCTTTCCTAAATTTTCACGTATTCCTTCGCTCAAACTTGTTAGGCGATTTTTCTGATATTCCCCGCGCTCCGGCTTGGATAAATAATTATACAGAAATTGTATTACTGACATTCTATACTAAATAAAAAAATTTTTCAACTGAGCAAGCATGACATTTCGTCTATAAGTACTATTTTTAGTGGTTTTTAACTTTTTTTATCTTTATTTTATACGAAATTTATGCTTTCTAGCTTTTTTCAAAAAAAATGCCTCTTTGAGGAGAGGCGAGGGGAATTTAGTTAATAGGTATACACTTCACATTACGTTTTTAGAGTTTAAGCTTTATCCCAGCCCAAATGTCGGTAAGCAATTTTTGAGATTGTTGCTGGCAAGTTGTTTATAATTTTCTAATTGCTGACGTTTCATTTTTAATTGCATTTCAATATGGTTCAATTCAAGTTGAATTTCTTTTTCAACTTCGTTAAGAACGGCAGCTTCTTGTTGTTTCATTTGTTTCATGGCTTCTTGTTTAAATTGATTAAATGCACTCATCTCAATTTGCATTTGCATCATAGGATTTTGCATATTGTATGGCATCATTCCTGACATTTTCATCATTTGAACTTGTTGCATAGCATGCATAGAGCTTGCTTGTTCAGAGAATTGTGCAAAGATTGAAGCTCTTGGTATTAAATTTGATGATAACCCCGCTATATTTAATGCAGTTATGGTAGAAGAACCACCCAACATTCCGGCATATTTCTGATGCTGAGTAAGCTCAGTTTGTTTTCTCATTGCCTGAAGCTCGAGTGTGTTTATTTCGCGTGTTAATCTCTGGACCATCCAGAATGCTAATAACATAATAAACCTACCTAACTTTTAACTAACCTTTGTAATTTAAAATTTAACCTTTTAACCTTACATTCATGTAAAGTATTTTAATTCTTAAAAATTGCCTTTTTTTATTAATATTGTAAACTTTTGTAAACTTAAAGGTGTAGAGTGCGTAAAATTAACAGTTTAAGGTGTTATATTAATAAAAAAAAGAGAGGTTTAAAATGATAAAAGATAGTTTAAAAAATGCCGGTATATATTTTTCTTTATCAGAAAATTTAAAAAAAGGTTTGGAGTGGTTAAAGGCTCAAGATTTGGTTAATATTGCTTGCGGAAGATATGAAATTGATTCTGACGCTGTTTGGGCGAATGTTCAAGAATATGAAACTAAGGATGATGCTAATTTTGAAGCTCATCGTAAGTACATCGATATTCAATACATGATTAAAGGTGAAGAATTAGTTGGTGTGATAGATTTAGTAAATTGTAAAACTTGTATTGAATATGATAATGAAAAAGATTTAGAATTTTTTGAAACAAAAGCTAAGTTTCAGTATCAAGAATTGCGAGAAGGTGATTTTTTAATATTTTATCCTCATGATGCACATAAACCATCGATAGCTTTTGGTGCAAAATCGATGGTTAAAAAAGTTGTGGTAAAAGTTGCTGTTGACTAAGCCGCAATAAAAATATTTGTTGCATTTTCATCAATTACATAATCACAAAGTTCGCCTTTGTATTCTACTTCTTCTTGAGAGAATAGGTTCCAAAGTTCACCTAAAACCGGTTCTTTTGTGATTTTTTTGTGAGCATTATTTTTTAAATACTTTAAAGTTTCTTTTAATGAATCATTAATTGTGATTTGAGCAGAAGCTTTGATAATAGACATTTGAGGGTTGATATAACTATCTCTGATTTGAGTGTTGTTGTCAAAAATAGTTTTTTCAATAATCTTTTGTGTTGCTTCTTGAGATGCGCCTTTATTTTCTAAGATATTCTTAGCCGCATTTCTTAAATTTTCTTTGTTTTCAAATTGAAAACCGGTCATGGTTTGTGTGATATTTAATCCCATTTTTCGATACCCTTAGTTTTTTATCCCTTTTTATATTTGTAATATCGGCATTTTTTTGAAAAACTTTAGAATTTTGAAACAAATTGTTACAAAAGTTTACACAATCCTGAGTTGTTTTTGCCAATTATGCTAGAATAAACTTATTATGAGAAACGAATTTATACAAAAAATTTATTATGCTGATACTGACGCTTATGGTGTAGTATGGCATGGCGCTTATTTAAGATGGATGGAAAAAGGCAGATGTGATTTTACGGAGCAAATGGGATTTAATTTGCCGGAATTAGTTAAACAAGATATAGCTCTTCCGGTCGCTAATATGAATGTTAAATTCAAAGCTTCTGCTAAGCTCAATGATGTTTTGGTTGTTGAAACTTGGGTAAGTAAACTTACGCCTTTGTGTGCGACTTTTAGCCAGACTATTAAGAACAAGGATACCGGTGTTACTTATATAATAGCAGAGTTTGATATTGTTGCAGTTAACAATCAGGGCAAGCTTTATAGAAGAATACCGCAAGTTTTGAAAGATGCTTTGGAAGCAACAATGGAAGAAGGTTAAAATGCAACGCTTGAATAAGTTTATAGCATCATCCGGTATTTGTTCCAGAAGAAAAGCTGATGAGTATATTGAACAAGGTAAAGTTACCGTTAATGGAAAAGTTGTAACTGAGTTAGGTTTTCAAATAGGACCTAAGGATAAGGTTTTGGTAGAAAACAAGCTTATTAAGCCTTTGAAAAATGAGTACTATAGATTCTATAAACCAGCTGGTTATATTACAACCAGTGAAGATGAAAAAGGACGAAAAACCATTTATGATATTATTCCGCCGGAGTTAAAAAAATTAAAGCCTGTCGGTCGCTTGGATAAAGAGTCTACAGGTTTGATAGTTATGACTAATGATGGTGAATTGATTAATGAAATGACTCATCCGTCAATAAAAGTCCCAAAAACGTATATTGTAACTATTAACGGGAAATTAACTCCTGAAGATGGTGAGAAAATGTTTAACGGTTTGGAAATTGAGACTGATACCGGTGAAAAAAAGACAGCTTATGCAGAAGTTTTGCCAATTGAATTAGGCAATAAATCTTCTATGGTACAAGTAGTTCTTTATCAGGGAATAAATCGTCAAATACGTAAAATGTTTGCGGTATTAGGCTTTGAAGTTGTTTCTTTAAAAAGAATTCAGCATGGTACAATAACGCTTGACGGGCTTAAAAAAGGTCAGATAAAACCAATGAAACCAAAACATGTAAAAGAATTAAAAGGATACCTTGCGAAATTAAGAAAGGCAAATAATGCTTAAAATAGCACTTGCTGGAAGTATTGCATCCGGAAAATCAACAGTAGAAGCAATTTTGCGTGATAAAGGTTATGACGTATATGATACTGACAAAATAGTGCATGAAATTTTAGACTCTTCGCAAGAAGTGATGCGACAGTTCTCAGAATTTGATATTTTTACTAACGGTAGAATTGACAGGAAAAAACTTGGCAATATAGTTTTTTCTGATACAAAATTGTTGAGAGAGTTGGAAAATATAATACACCCGAAAGTTAAAGAAGAGATTTTAAAAATATTTGAAGAAAAAAAAGATGTTGTTTTTATTTCTGTTCCTCAGTTATATGAGTCAGGGTTTGACAGAATGTTTGATAAAGTAATCTTTGTAACGGCTGATGAGAAAGTTCGTTTAGAAAGATTAATGCAAAGAAATTCTATTTCCTCAGAGGAAGCATTAATAAGGATTAAAGCGCAAAAGGATGAAGAAGAGAAAATTAAAAAATCCGATTATGTTCTAAAAAACAATTCTGATTTGGATGCTTTGCAAGAAAATTTGGACAGTATATTAAATAATATTTTATTATGATATTAACTTTAAAATAGACAATTATTATCTTTGTGATATATTTTAGGTATGTATTAATATACAAAAAGGGGACTAATTGAGTATATCAAACAAAGATAAACAAAGGAAATGTGTAGGATGTGGTATTATAAAGCCACGTGAAGATATGATTAAAATAACAAAAGTTTCTCAAACAGGTGAGATATTTGTTAATCCTGATTCCAAAATATTTGGCAGATCTGTATATCTTTGTTATAATCAATCTTGTATTGAAAAAGCTTTTAAGAAAAATAAAATAGTAAAAATACTTAAAACAAATATTTCCGCAGAAAAAATGAAAGGGTTATTGGATGGAAAATTTAAGAGTTAGTGAATTAGCAAAAGAACTCAATTTATCAAGTAAAGAATTAATAGAAAAATTTGCGGAGATAGATATTTTAGTTAAATCTCATTCAAATACTGTTACTTCGGATCAAATTCGTAAGGTAAAAGAGCATTTGGGTTTGGCGCCGAAGAAAACTACAGCGAAAAAAGCATTCATTGTTAAGAAAGCTAAAACACCAAGCCAAGAACCTGAAGTAGTAAAAACAGAGGCAAAAGAACAACCTCGAGTAGAACGTATTGAAAGAATAAAAAAGGCTGAACCTGAAACAAAACTTGAAATTGTAAGCAAAAAAGTTACAGAAGAACTTGAACAAGTTAAAAAAACTGAAGAAAAGAAAGTTGCAGAAAAGCCTGCAATACGTATTGAAAGAACAAAGATAGAATATCCAAAAAATCAATCCAGAATAGAAATTGTAAGAAAAGCACCGGCCAGACCTGTTGAAAACAAATCAAAAGATGTAAAAAATGAAGAAAAATCTGATAAAAAACCTTTTAATAAACAGGGCGGTGATAAAAAACTTGTTGAACGTCGTATAATTCCTCAAGAAATTTATGAAGGAAAAGGACAATCTAAGAAAAAATCTGATAACAAAAGAGAAAAGAAAGACTTTAATTCTAAAAAAGAAGATCAAGAAATGATTTCTCTTGAAAAAGCAGCTGCTCAAAAGCACAAAAAGCGCTCTCAAAGAGAAGAAGAAAAGCAAGCTGTAACATCAATTGTTGTAAATCAACCTATGACAATTCAAGAATTGGCTGATAAAATACAAAAAACACCTGCTGAAATTGTTAGATTTTTAATGTTCCAAGGTGTAATGGCAACTGTTAACCAACTTATTGATGTTGAAACAATTAAAAAAGTTTGTGCTGAATATGAGTTAGAAGTTCTGGAAGAAGATATTGAAGCATTCATGGAAGAAGAGCTTGAAAAAGAAGAAAAGAAAAAAGCTTTAACTGAAGTTGATAAAAAATTGCTTAAAAAACGTGCGCCGGTTGTTTCAATTATGGGGCACGTTGACCACGGTAAAACAACTCTGTTAGACAGTATCAGAGCTTCTAAGCACAAAATTGTTTCAACTGAGGTTGGCGGTATTACTCAATCTATCGGTGCTTATACAGTTTATCTTGATAATGCGGAAACCAAGAAAATTGTTTTCGTAGATACACCGGGGCACGAAGCTTTTACGGAAATGCGTGCTCGTGGTGCTAAAGCTACAGATATTGCAATTCTTGTTGTAGCAGCTGATGACGGTATAATGCCACAAACAATAGAAGCAATTAACCACGCAAAAGCGGCTGAGGTACCTATTATTGTTGCTGTTAACAAGTGTGATAAACCTGCAGCTGATCCGGATAGAATTTTACAACAATTGACTGAACATGGACTTGTTCCGGAAGCTTGGGGTGGTGAAACCATTACCGTAAAGGTTTCAGCTTTAATGGGCGACGGTATTGATGAATTATTAGAATATATTTTACTTGTTGCAGAAGTTCAAGATTTGAAAGCTAATCCTAAGGCTGAAGCTTCCGGCGTTGTAATTGAAGCAAACTTAGATAAAGGAAAAGGTCCTGTTGCAACACTTCTTGTTCAAAACGGTACTCTAAGAACAGGTAATTGTATTGTTGTAGGTACTGCTTGCGGAAGAGTTAGAGCATTGCTTTCTGATAGCGGTGAGAGAATACAAAAAGCAGAACCTTCTACGCCGGTTGAGATTTTAGGTTTAACAGAAGTTCCTAATGCCGGTGATTATTTTGAAGTTGTTCAAAATGAAAAAGAAATGAAAGCTATTATAGACAAACGTAAAGAACGTGAACGCAATAAACGTTTAGATGCAATGTTGCCGGCTCATATGAGACGTGAATCAGGTGCCGCTGAAGAGGGTGCTACTCAATTGAACTTGATTATTAAAGCTAATACTCACGGTTCTGCTGAGGCTGTAGCTCAAGCTATTGCTCAATTTGAGTCAGATGAAATTATTACTAAAATTATTCACGTTGGTGTTGGTGATATTTCAGAAGCTGATGTTATGTTGGCGTCTGCATCTAATGCTTTAATTTTAGGATTTACTGTTAAAGAAGACGCAAATGCTTTGGCAGCTGCTGAAAAAGAAGGTGTTACAATTAAGAAATATGATATTATTTATCAAATTCTTGAAGATATTGAAAAAACTATGATATCACTTCTTTCTCCTGATATTAAAGAAATTACAACCGGTCAAGTTGAAATCAGACAAATCTTTACTATCGGTAAAACGACTAAAATTGCAGGATGTTACGTTACAGAAGGTAAGATTAACAGAAACGATACAGCAACTGTATTCAGAAATGGCAAAGAAATATTCAAAGGTTCTATTGATCAACTTAAGCGCTTTAAAGATGATGTTAAAGAAGTTGCTCAAGGTTTTGAATGCGGTATATCATTTGTTAAATTTAATGATATTGAAGAAGGCGATATTGTTAAATTTACTACAACAAAAGCAGTTGACAGAACTGAATTATAATCAGTTTAAGCTATTATTCTGTTAATGAATAAATCACTTACTTCAAAGCATCAGCTATGCTGGTTGCAACTTCTTTTGCAGAAAATTTGTCAGAAAGCTTTTGCCTAACTTCTGATAATTCTTGAATCATATTTTCACGATATTCTTTATCATAAAGAAGTTTTTCTGTTTCATAGCAAATATTATCTTTATTAAATTTTGCTTGAATAAGTTCCGGTATTATATCTTTGCCGGTTATAATATTTGGTAATGAAACATTTTTGATACAACGTACCAATAAATATATTAAATATATTAGCCAAGGTCCACGATAGCCGATAATCATTGGTGTTTTGTATAATGCAGCTTCCAGAGCAACTGTACCTGAAGCTAGTATTAAAGAATCTGAAACGCTGAGTAAAGCGTGATTATCACCTTTAATAATTTTAAAATCCGTATTTTTAATATATTTATCAAAAACAGAGTCTTTTAGGTTTGGTGCATGCGAAATACAAAACTGGATTTCCGGATGCTTTTTTTGAAGTTTTTTTGCTACTTCAATAAAAGTTTTTGCCAGAAAATGGAGTTCAAGCGGTCTTGAACCCGGAAAAATTGACACAAGAGGTTTGTTTGTGTCTAAACCGTATTTTTCGAAAAAAGAATTTTTATCGGCAGGTTCCGGTAACTGTTTAACCAAAGGATGTCCGCAATAATGTACGTCAATTCCGTATGATTTGTATAATTCAACTTCAAACGGGAAAATGCAAAGCACCTTATCTACATATTTTTTAATTCCTTTAATTCTCCATTTGCGACTTGCCCAAATTTGTGGCGGAATATAATGAAAAACTTTAATTCCATGTCCTTTAAGCCTTTTAGCAACTCTTAAATTGAAAGTTCCATAATCGATAAGTAAAACCAGATCAGGCTTAAATTCTTCTAAAATATACTCACAAACATCGTTTTCGAGTCCGATGTGGTCAATTATCATTTTAAAATTCAGTCCGAAACCTGACATTTTAGAATGGTCGCAAAATAAGGTTGCACCGGACTTTTTTAAATTTTCACCACCAATCCCTTGAATTTCAATATCAGGGTTTTGTTCTTTTAATAATTCAATAACTTTTCCTGCATGAATATCGCCGGAATGTTCACCTGTTATAACAAAAACTTTTTTCATAATCTTAGACTGCCATTATTACGATGTTATGTTTGTTTGCAAATTTTACAACTTCTTCTTTATCAACAATTATGGTTTCACCGGCTTCAACTGCAATAAGATCGGCTTTGTATTTTTTCATTGTTCTAAGAGTTCTTAATCCGATTGCAGGAATGTCGAAACGTTTATCTTGAGCCGGTTTTGCAACTTTAATAATTCTGCCGTTTTTCTTTGCTATTTTACAACCACGTTTTATACACTTATCAGTGCCTTCAATTGCTTCGACCGCCATAATCATTTTATCTTTTATTACAACGGATTGACCAATATCAAGTTTTCCGCTTTCTTTAGCTAACCAATATCCGTAATTAACATCATCAATCTGTTCTGCTGTTGGTTGAAGTTTTCCTAAAACGCCGGATGGTATCATTAAATTTTTGATGAATAAAGTTTGATCAAGAATAGTAATTCCGGCTTTTTCAAATTCTTCAATAATCATTAGCATAACTTTATCGTCATTTAATCTGATAGCTTTTTTAATAAACTCTAAAGCTCTTTGATCAAAACGAGGTCGTTTTAATAAAACTGTTTTATTAACTTTACCTAAAAAAGTTATTTGTTTAATACCTTCTGCCATAAGTGTATCTTCTATTTTTTGAACTTCACCCGGACAGAATGAATAAACTTTTGAGCAATATTTTTTCAATTGATTATAATTGTCATTTGATAGTGATATTGCAACTACATCAAACCCGTTTTCTTTAGCATATTGAGCCATTTTAACAGGTAATAAACCATCACCCGCAATTAAACCTTGTTTTTGTTCTAAAGCTATTGACATTAGTAAAACTTCCTCCAATACTTACGATTATATTACTATAAACATAAATTTGAAAGAAGTTTTCTTAATAATTTGTTATTTTTTTATATGTTTTGAAGAGATGTAGTGTACCAATAAAAGTGGACAAAAAGGTTCGGCAAAGCCGAAAAATAGAAAACGGCTGAGCAAAGCGAAGACGTAGAGAACCATTGCGTCTTTTCTTCTTTTTGAGGTGGGAATGAATTTTATATCATATTCAAATACCACATTTACTCACATTTCCCACCCTACACTTCTTTGGCTCGCAAATAAAGAAGAAAAAAAAGTACATAAGTAAAAACATCTAAACAAAAAAATAATTATTGATGATATACATCAAAATATACAAAAAATCTATTCTTCTGCATTTTTTTCAGCCATGAATTTTTCCATAGCTTCGTTAGAAATTTCAACAGAATCCAATATCAAATACTTTGAAACATTATCAGCGTGCTGTGCCATTTTTATACAAGCAACGCCGTATGTCATACGCACCTGTTCACTTAAGGCTGAACCGCCAATTGAACTTATATCCATTTCAGCTTCCTCTTATGACTTGTGATAGTTATATTATAACATTAGATTTTGACTCTTGCAATCTTAAATGAAATTCAAAATTTTGTAAATTTTTGTAAATATTTTTTCTAATTTCCTAAAGAAATACCGAAATTATGCCGTTAAACAAATTAAGGGAAAACATTTGGTGAAAAAATGACTATAATCGGATCCGCATTTAATGAAACAAAAGCATTGAAAGACCAAGCATATGCATATAATGCTTGGTTAAACTCGGAAGTATAAATAAAGGAGTATCAGATGTCTATTAACATTGGTTCAGAATATGATTGCTTAGTAGCTTATAGGAACTACCATTGCGAAGGTAATTCAATGGGGATTACCGCTGATGAAATGGCAGCAATTTGTGATCAGTGGGAAGGTAAATTGACATCTTGGAATGAATCGATTTGTTCTGAAGATGAAACTTTGAGAGATTTTGAATTTGACAACTCTGAATTTTTAGATGCTATGAGAGAAGAAGGTGCTAATGATGCTCAAGAGTACGCTGGTGGCGAAAGTACCAATATGGCAGGTGAAAAATGGGAAAATGCCGGTGGTGCAGCTGTTGGTGTCGCAGGTGCTGCAGTAGCTGTTTCAGGTATTGGTGAAGGTATTGCCAATGTTGGGAATATTTGTCGTGGTGTTAAAGGTGTTTTTAACGGCGGTTCTGTTTCTCAAGGTGCAAAAGTTGCTTCTTCCGGTAAAACAAGTGCTTCTGCTTATGTAGCTGCAGGTATGGCGATTGCTAATGCTGCTTACTATTGGGCAGCAAGGCCGAATAAAGAGGAAAAAGAAGCTTGTGATGCTCTGCAAGATGTTATGGCAGGTTCACAAGCAGCTTTAACAGACGCTCAAGGTCAAATTGTTGATACACAGACACAAGTTGCGGAATTATCAGAAGAGGCAAATGATTATAACGATGCTGCTAACGAAGTGATTATTAATGAAGCAACGACTTATGAATTATACGCATTATCTTATAACGCTTTGCTGGCAAAGGCTAATTCAGGTCAACCTTTATCAGATAGCGAAAAAGCTTTGTTCCAAATATCAGTAACATACATGGTAGCTGCCGGTGATACAATTGGAAATACTTCAGAAGAAGCCGGTACTGTAGTTAATTCAATATACGATGATTTAGAAACGTATAATGTTTCTTTTGAAGATGTAGCAGGTACTATGGCTGAAGTTCTTGGTGCAACGGATTATGCAGCTGCTATTGATGATACAACACAAAATTTATGTTATGTACAATCAGTAGGTCAATTTGCTAATGCTGCCAGTGGTGCTGTTGCGGGTGCTCGTTTGTTGGCTGGCGGTTTCTGGAACTGGGCATTAGGTATAGCATCAATTGCAGCAGGTGTTTCAAGTGCAGCAGCCGGTGTTGAACAAAAAGACTGGGCTGGTCAAGTTGGTAATGAAATTGCTTTAAGGGAAGCAACTCAATTAATGAACGAAGAAACAGCCGAGTTTCATGAAGAAGAATTTGTTAACTATGAAGCAATTATGTCAACTGTTGAAGAGTTAGAATATGAAGTTCCTTCTGAGATTGCACCACCACCGGTTGTAACTTTACCTGGTCAAGCAACTACAACAACTACAACATCAGCAACTGCAGCACCGGCGGCAGCAACAACTACTACAACTACAACAACAAATACGGGTACAGCTGATAATGCGTCTGACGATTCTACAAAAGCAGGTAATAAGACTGAAGCTGAAAAAAATAAAGAAAACAAGTAGAAATCAGTTTAATATAAAATTACCGTGTTGAGTTATACATTTTTATTATCCTCTGAAGAATAATAATTCAGAGGATAATATGATTAAAAGAAATAAGTTTCAAATAAGCATTTTACTGATAGTTTGCTTAGCTTTTAATCTGTTTATTCCTGTATTTAGTACGACAACCGATTGCAAATATTGTGATTTTAGTACAATGTACGTCGGCGAAGATAAATACGAGGGGTTTAACAGAAAGATGTTTAATTTTAACAGTAAGATGAACAAATATGTGGCACGACCAATTCAGATTTTATGGTCATCAATTATACCAAAATACGGCATAGAAAGGATACAGAGTGTTTATAATAATATAGAGTATCCCAAAAGGCTTGCCAGTTGCTTGTTGCAGAAAGATTTAGAGGGTGCTAAATCTGAAACAAAAAGGTTTTTAACTAATACAACTTTAGGGTTAGGCGGTTTATTTGACCCGGCTAAAAAGTTTTTCAAATTAAATCCTGTAAGCGAAACCATGGAGCAGGCGCTTTGTAAATGTAAGATGAAGTCAGGTCCTTATTTTGTGATGCCGTTTTTATCATCTTCATCACCTCGTTCTCTTTTGGGAAGATTGCTTGAAGCTGCACTTGATCCTTCGGTTTATTTGGCTTCTCCGATAACATCTTTGATAAAATTTGGATTTTTGGTTAATAAAACTTCTTATACTCAACCTTTGATACAAATGATTGAATCAAATTATGCGGATCCTTATGATATTTCAAAAAAAATGTACGGTATAGAAAATTATATAAAAACACAAGATTTGGACAGAAAAAATCTGTTAAGTACGGATGCAAAACTTATGGAACAGAATATTATTGCAAATACTGAGAATTTAACTCCGATTGCCAAGCAAATAAAACTTATTGAGGAGGAAGAAGCTGTTCTTGCCGGCATGGAAGAGTTGACGGGAAAAACAGTTTGTGCGGAATGTGATTTAAAACCTGATATTGTATTGTCAGATTTTAATCCGCAATCACCGGTTGTTGATTCTATGAGAACAGCTTTATTTGATCATCCTGATATTAAAAAAACATTTTGGCATGAACTATCAATATGGAACAGAAGCTTTGATAAACGTGTAAAAACAGGTAGTGTAAATGTTTATCCGAACAGGAATGATTATTGTTTCAGATATGTGCTACAGAAAGATAAAACCGCACCGGTTGCCATTTTTTATCCGTCAATTGGTGAAGGTGTGAATTCTCACCACGCAACTGTTTTTGCAAAAATATTTTATGACTTAGGTTACTCCGTTGTTATACAGGGAAGTCATTTTCAGTGGGAATTTGCTAAGAGTATGCAAGAGGGATATTATCCCGGATTACCGGCTAAAGATTGTGAGAATGTAAAACTTGTAACTTCAAAAATTTTGGATAAAATTCAAAAAGATAAAGGGTATAATTTTTCGGATAAAGTTTTGGTTGGCACTTCTTTTGGTGCAATGGCGACTTTGTTTGTCGGAGACAGTGAATACAAAAATAAAAGTATAGGCATATCAAAATTTATTGCAATTTCACCGCCTATAGAATTGGTTTATGCAATACAACAAGTTGATAAAAATAGCAGTGAATTTGATAAAAATTTACCTGATGCTAAAAATAAAATAGCTACAACTGCTGCTAAAGTTATGCAAATTACAAAATTGAAAGACGAACCTGATTTTCAGTTTAAAGAGCTTCCTTTTTCAGAAGAAGAAGGTAAGATTATAACAAGTTTTGTGATGCGACAAAAATTATCTGATTTAATATTTACAATTGAACAAATTTCAAAAACTGCAAAAAGTGATATATATAAAACTATTAATAATATGAGTTTTAGGGATTATGCAGAAAAATATTTGTTAGCGGATTCCGGTGGTAATCTTGATGATTTAAGGTATGACACAAGCCTTTATTCGATATCAGAATTTTTAAAAGAGAGTAATGATTATATTATTTACGAATCCTTGAATGATTTTTTGATTAATAAAAATCAGTTGGAACAATTAAAACGTTATTCACCTAATAATGTTGTTTGTTTGGATAATGGTTCACATTTAGGTTTTTTATACAGAAAAGAATTCTTGGATGAATTAAAAAATAAATTGCGGATAGATAAAGTACTAGCTTACACAACAGATTAATTGAATATTATTATCGGTAAGTTTATTAGTTAGATAAAAGGAGGTTTATTATGTATTACAATGTTTTAAAAATAGAAGATTTAGTTGAAAATAAAGAAAATTTGTTTGACAGAAATGTGCTGCTGGAGAGAGGAGAATCCAGTTTGAGTGCGATTGCATTAAAAAAACATGAAGTTTTGGATAATCATATCTCAGTATGTGATGCTTGTGCTTACGTTTTTGAAGGTGAGGCTGAATTTCATTTTGCTGCAGAAAAATTTACTGTTAAAAAAGGTGAATTGATTATGTTCGAAAAAGAGAAAGAACATAGGGTTTTAGCTTTAAAAGATACTAAATTCTTATTGATTAAAATTTAGTAAACATTAAGAAAGTTAAGTTTGTTTGCAAAATTCAGAAAGTGGCAGAAAATAACTTGATTTTAAAAGTTCTTCATAATAATATATTGCTAATGTATAGTAGACCGGGTCGGAATTAAAAACCTTACCGGTAAAATAAATTAAGGAGAATGAAAAAAATGACATCAAAAAGATTTTTGTTTACTTCTGAATCAGTAACAGAAGGACACCCTGACAAAGTTTGTGATCAGATTTCTGATGCAATCTTAGATGAATTTCTATCAAAAGATCCTCAATCTCGTGTAGCTGCAGAAACTACAGCTACAACAGGTATGGTTCTTGTTTGTGGTGAAATCACATCAAATTGTTATGTTGATATCCCTCAAATTGTTAGAAATACCGTAAGAAACATCGGTTATGAAGGTCAAGCCGGCGGTGGATTTGATTGCGACACTTGTGCGGTTTTAACAAGTATTGATGAACAATCTTGTGATATTGCAGGCGGTGTTAATAAAGCTTATGAAACAAGATCAGAAAATGCGGATACATCAACTTCTGAAACTGAAAATTTAGGTGCAGGCGATCAAGGTATTATGTTTGGTTATGCTTGTAATGAAACACCTGAGCTAATGCCTTTACCTATTAGTTTGGCACATAAATTAGCTTTCAGATTAACTCAAGTAAGAAAAGAAGGCTTGTTGACATATTTAAGACCTGACGGTAAATCTCAAGTAACTGTTGAGTATGTTGACGGTAAACCTTCAAGAATTGATACAGTTTTGCTTTCAACTCAACATGCTGCTGAAATCAATGGTGTTTCTGATAATTCAAAAGTTCAAGAAATTATTAAAAACGATTTGAAAAAATATGTTATAGACTATGTTTTCGAAACTGAATCAATAAAATTGGATTCTGAAACTAAAATTTTAATCAATCCATCAGGAAGATTTGTTGTTGGTGGTCCTCAAGGTGATTCAGGTTTGACAGGCAGAAAAATAATCGTTGATACTTATGGCGGATATTCTCGTCATGGTGGCGGTGCATTCTCTGGAAAGGATCCTACAAAAGTTGACAGATCAGCTGCTTATGCTGCTCGTTATGTTGCAAAAAATATTGTTGCAGCAGGTTTAGCTGAAAAATGCGAAATCGAATTAGCTTATGCAATCGGTGTTGCAGAACCTGTTTCAATTTTCGTTGATACTTTTGGTACAGGAAAGATCTCTGATGATGAAATATCAAGCCTTGTTCGTTCAAATTTTGATTTAAGACCGGTAGCTATTATTAAAAACTTCGACTTAAGAGGTTTACCTGCTAAAAATGGTGGTAAATTCTATCAAAAATTAGCAGCTTACGGTCATTTAGGACGTACAGATTTAAGTATTCCTTGGGAAAGCTTAGATAAGGTAGAAACCTTAAAAAAGTCATTAGTGGCTTGTGCTAGTTGCTAATTGATAAGGATTATTTTGGCGGTGAATAATATTCACCGCCAATTTTTTATAATTTCTTTATATCTTAACTCTTGTTGTAAACGAGAGTCTGTGATAAACTAATGGTGTGTGTTTTATATATCTGCGCACAGTGAAGTAGGAGAAAAAATATATGAGCGAGAGGTCTTCAAATTTAGATTTCAAGGTTTTAGACGAAATCTTGGAAACTTATGAGTACAAAAAATCGTATTTAATTGCAATGTTACAGAAGGTTCAGGAAGTTTATAATTACTTACCTGAGGATGCAATGACTTACCTTGGTGAAAAAATTGACGGTGTTTCACCGGCAACAGTTTACGGTGTTGCAACATTCTATGCACAATTTTCTTTGGAACCAAAAGGAAAATATGTTATTAAGTTATGTGATGGAACAGCTTGCCACGTAAGAGGTTCAATGCCTGTATTAGATGCGGTTAGAAAAAAATTAGGTTTAACAAATGATAAATCTACAACTGATGATGGTATGTTTTCTTTGGAAACAGTTAGCTGTTTAGGTGCTTGCGGGTTAGCTCCTGTTGTTGTTATAAACGAAACTGTTTATCCTAAAATGACACCGGATGCTATAGAAATTGCTCTTGAGTCAATCATTAAGCAAGAGAAGGAGGCATAATGACAAATTTAAGTATTAATATAAAAGATGAACAACAAAAAGCTTTGGATATGATTAAAAGCCAAGGTTTAAGGGTTTTGGTTTGTTCAGGTACCGGTTGTATTGCAAACGGTTCTTTAAAAGTTATTGAAAAATTTAGAGAACTTGGGGCAAATGTTTCAACTTTAACAGATTATGACAAAATGACTATTGTTCCGACCGGTTGTCATGGTTTTTGTGAACAGGGTGTTTTGGTTTTAATTCCGGATCTCGATGTTACTTATGTTAAAGTTCATGTTGAAGATGTTGAAGAAATTTATCATTCTCATGTTGTTGAAGGTAAACCTGTTGAGAGATTACTTTATGTTGATCCAAATACTCAACAGCCGGTTTATAAAAATGAAGAAATTAATTTTTACGCAAAACAAACCAGAACAGCTTTAGCAAATTGTGGTCATATTAATGCTGAAAGTTTAGATGAAGCAATCTCTGCAAGAGGTTATGAAGCTTTAGCAAAGGTTTTGGAAGCTGGTAATCCGGATGCGGTTATTCAAGAAGTTTTAGACTCAGGTTTAAGAGGTAGAGGCGGTGCCGGTTTTTCTACCGGTTTAAAATGGAAGTTTACGGCTGCAAACAGAGGCGGAAAATCATATGTTGTTTGTAACGGTGATGAAGGCGACCCTGGAGCATTCATGGATAGATCCGTTATGGAAGGCGACCCTCATAAACTTATTGAAGGTATGGCTATAGCAGCTTTTGCAATTGGTGCTGACGAAGGTTATATATATGTTCGTGCAGAATACCCTCTTGCAATTAAACGTTTGAGAAAAGCAATAGCTGATGCTACAGAACGTAATTACTTAGGTAAAAATATTATGGGAACAGAGTTCTCATTTGACTTGCATATTAAAGAAGGTGCCGGTGCTTTTGTTTGTGGTGAAGAGTCAGCTCTTATCGCATCAATAGAAGGTGAACGTGGTATGCCAAGACCAAAACCGCCATTCCCTGCTAACAAAGGTTTATTTGGCAGACCTACTTTGATTAATAACGTGGAAACTTTGGCTAATATACCTGTAATTATTTTGAATGGAGCAGAATGGTTCTCTTCATTAGGTACAGAAACTGCTAAAGGTACTAAGACTTTTGCTTTAACAGGTGAAGTTAATAATACCGGCTTAATTGAAGTTCCTATGAACACTACATTAAGACAAATTATTTATGATATTGGTGGTGGAATAAGAAACGGTAAAAAATTCAAAGCTGCACAAATTGGTGGTCCTTCCGGCGGTTGTTTGACAGAAGAGCATCTCGATTTGACCTTAGATTATGATAGCTTGGCAAAAGCAGGTGCAATGGTTGGTTCCGGCGGGCTTGTAATCATGAATGAAGACACTTGTATTGTTGAAGTTGCAAGATTCTTTATGAATTTCACACAATATGAAAGCTGTGGTAAATGTGCGCCTTGCCGTGAAGGTACTAAAAATATGTTACGTATTTTAGAGAAAATAGTTAAAGGTAAGGGTGAGATGGAAGATCTTGACAGATTGGAAGAACTTGCTCATACCGTTCGCAACAGTGCACTTTGCGGTTTGGGTAAAACTGCACCTAATCCGGTTTTATCAACTCTTAAATACTTTAGAGATGAATATATTGCCCATATTAAAGATAAAAAATGTCCTGCAGGGGTTTGTACTGCATTCAAAAAATTTGAAATTGATCCTGAAAAATGTAAGGGTTGTTCAAAATGTGCAAGAAATTGCCCTGTTGGCGCTATTAGCGGAGAACTTAAATCTCCTTATACAATTGATCAAAACAAATGTATCAAATGTGGCGCTTGTATTGATAACTGCCCATTCAAGGCAATAGAAAAGAAATAAGGTGATAATTATGGGAAAAATGATTATAAACGGTAAAGAATGTGAATTCACCAATGAACGTAATATTTTAGAGGTGATTAGAAAACACGGTTTTAACGTACCTACATTATGCTACAGACCTGATTTGACAAAAGATTACGGCGCTTGTAGATTATGTGTTGTTGAAATCGAAGGCAGAGGACTTCAAGCTTCTTGTACAACACCGCCTGCAGAAGGTATGGTAGTTAAAACAAACACAGAAGCTGCAAGAAAATATCGTAAAGGTATTTTGGAATTACTTCTTGCAAATCATGACAGAGAATGTACAACTTGCGATAAGTCAGGTGAATGTGATTTACAAAAATATGCTAATGAGTATAATGTAACTTCGGTAGAAGGTTACGTGCAACAAGCTGTTAAACTTCCAATCGATGACAGTTCACCTTCATTGGTTAGAGATCCTAACAAATGTATTCTTTGTGGTGCTTGTGTAAGAGCTTGTGAAGAACATCAAGGGTTACAAGTTATAGGATTTGCAAACAGAAGCAGCAGAACAATAGTTCAGCCTATGGCAGGAAAATGTTTTGCAGAAAGTGAATGTGTAAACTGTGGTCAATGTGCAGCAGTTTGTCCTACAGGTGCTTTAACTATCAAATCTCAAACTGATCAAGTTTGGAGTGCAATAACTAATCCTAATAAGAAAGTTGTTGTTCAGTTTGCACCTTCTGTAAGGGTTGCAATTGGTGAAATGTTCGGGTTAGAACCTGGTGAAAATACTACAGAAAAACTAAATGCAGCTTTAAGAGCTGTTGGTTTTGATTTGGTATTTGATACAAACTTCTCTGCAGATTTAACAATTATGGAAGAAGGAACAGAATTCTTATCAAGACTACAAAATGGCGGTAAGTTACCATTATTTACATCTTGTTGTCCTGGTTGGGTAAGATTTTTGGAACTTCAACATCCTGATATGCTTGAACATTTATCAACTTGTAAATCACCACAAGGTATGATGGGTGCTATTATTAGAGAATATGTACCTCAATACTACCCTGAATTTAATGATGAAAATTTGGTGAGTGTTTCTATAATGCCTTGTACGGCTAAGAAAGCTGAGGCTATTCGTGAAGAATTTAAACGTCCTGACGGCAGTTATGAAATTGATTACGTTTTAACAACTCAAGAAATCGGCAGAATGATTAAATCTGCAGGTGTTGATTTTAAACGTATTCAAGGCGAACCTGCTGATTCACCGTTTGGTAAATATACCGGTGCGGCAACTATATTTGGTGTTTCCGGTGGTGTTGCAGAAGCTGCAGCAAGAACAGCTTATGTGCTTGCTACAGGTGAAGAACTTCAAGACGTTGTTATTGAAGAAATGCGTGGTACAAAAAGGGTTAAAACTCTTGAGCTTGATTTGAAGGGTACTAAGGTTAAAGTAAAAATAGTTAATACTCTAAAAGAAGCTGAAGAATGTATTCGTGAAATTAAAGAAGGTAGAGCGGATTATCAACTTCTTGAAGTAATGGCTTGTCCTGGTGGTTGTATTAACGGTGGTGGTCAACCATTGAGCTATAATGATTCTGAGATAAAAGAAAAACGTGCTCAAGGTTTGTATACCGATGATGCGACAGGTGAGTTTAGAAAATCTCACGAAAACCCTGAGGTAAAAGATTTGTATGCTAAACACTTGGAAGCGCCAAATTCGCATAAAGCACACGAACTTTTACATACAACTTATTCTGATAAGAGAAAAGCTTGCTACATCTCTGTTGGAGAAGAATAGGTTTTGGGTAAAAATCTTTAAATACTATGAAGGACTCTTGAAAAAGGGTCCTTCTTTTTTATTTTGTAATATATATTTTAGTAAAAAATTATTCACTATACTATTTGTAAAAAAAATTTTTAGAGTTATAATAGTCATGTCTTTAACAAAAGACAAATATTAATTAGATAAAAGGAGAAAAATAATGAACGTAACTATCGAAAGTTCTTGTATTGGTTGTGGCGCATGTGAATCAATTTGCGACGCAGTTTTTTCAGTTGAAGATATCGCAGTTGTTAACGCTGCTAACGTAGATGCTAACGCTGATGCTGTTCAAGAAGCTGCAGGTGCTTGCCCTGTTTCAGCTATTACTGTTGAATAGTTTGAGATTTAAAAAGGGCGGATGCTTGAAAAGCATCCGCCCTTTTTTTGTATTAAATTTCTAAAACTTTTTTCTAAAACCTTTATCATTGCTTATAGTTCTGCCTATTGAAAGGAGTTTGGTTTCTAATTCCGTTCTGTAAATTTTAGCATCTTCTGTTGTACCGGCTTTGTTTGGGTAAATTTCGTATTTTTTTCTGCAATCTATGTCGGATACATTTGGCATAACGACGTTTGCACCGCTATTTAGTGCAATAATTCTACCGTTATTATGTATGGTTTCCATAGCGGTTGTTGCCGGAATATTTATTGTAGGCAGATTAATTCTTGTTAAAGCCATAACTTTTAAAGCTAACCAAAAATCACCTATAGAAGCTTCTTTTAGAGGTGTTTGTGCGTGTGGTATAAATGGACCGATTCCAATCATATCAGCGTCAATTTTTTTAAAAAACAGTATATCTTCTGCTAAAGAGTCAATTGTTTGATTTGGAAGTCCTACTAAACAACCGGTACCGACCTCATAGCCTATGGTTTTTAAGTCTTCTAGACAACGAATTCTGTTTTCAAATTTTGCATTTGGATGCATTTCTTCATATAAATTTTTGTCAGTTGTTTCTATTCTTAATAAATATCTGTCAGCGCCGGCATCTTTGTAAGCATTGTATTCTTCATAGCTTTTTTCACCAATTCCAAGAGTTAAGGCTATGTCGTGTTTTTTGATTTCCTTAATTATTTCACACATCTTGTCTGTGTCATAGTAATTATCTTCACCGGATTGTAATACAATTGTTCTATATCCTAAATTTACTGCATTTTTAACGTATGAAAGAATTTCTTCTTTAGACATTCTGTAACGCTCTATTTGATTATTAGCAGAGCGTAAACCGCAATATTTACATTGACATTTACAAATATTCGAAAATTCAATTAAACCTCGTAAATGAATTTCATCGCCGACATTTTCTTTCCGAACTTGATTTGCCCTGCTAAAAAGCCATTCGTTGTTTGCGTTGCTAGATAATATGTCAATTAATTCTTGTTTGTTCATTTTTGGTTTCCGAATTTTTTTTAGCATTTTGAGGTGATGTTATTCAAAGATTTCTAAAGAACGTTCAAAAATTCCGTTCATGTATGCGATTGCCATCCCATAGTTTACCATTTTTATATTTTGCTGTTTTGCTTTTATTTGACGATTTTTCATTTCGGTTTCATTTAGCATGCATCCGCCACAGTGAATTATTAGCGCATATTTGCTTAAATCCTGAGGAAACTCGCCACCTTGAGTAAACTCAAATTCTATTTCTTTTTTGCTAAATTCTTTTACCCATTTGGGCATTTTCACAGTGCCGATGTCATTACATTGTCTATGATGGGTGCAACCTTCCGAAATCAAGACTTTATCACCGTCTTTTAGTGTTGATAAAGTTTTTACACCTTCCATAAGTTGGTTAAGTTCGCCTTTATAGTTTGCCATTAATATTGAAAAAGAGGTTAAAATAATATCTTTTGGAACAACATCTTTAATTTTGTTGAAAACCTGTGAATCTGTAATGATAAATTTTGGTGTAATTTTTTCTAAAATATCTTTAAGTTCTTCAGGTTGTACACATATTGCAGTTGCGTGAGCATCTAAAATCTCTCGTAAAACATTTTGTTGCGGAAGTATTAACCTGCCTTTTGGTGCGGATTCATCTATCGGGATAACCAGTAGTATAATATCGCCTTTGTTTATTTTATCTTTGATAATAAATTTTTCTTGATGGTTTAAGTTTATTAGTTGTGCAAGTTTTTCTTTTATATTGTTAATACCTTCACCGGTTTTTGCACTGACAAAAATTTCATTTTCTTTAGCTTTGGTTGCAAACTCTGTTTTTTGTTCGGGGGTAATTATGTCTATTTTATTAAATGCAATAATATATGGTATTTTTCTTTCATTAAATTCTTTTATTAAATTAATATCTTCTTCGCTTGCACCTATGGCTGTATCAATAACTAAAACTGCAAAATCGGTTTTGTTAAGAACTTCTTTTGTTTTTTGTATCCGAAGTTCGCCAATTTTTCCCTCATCATTTATGCCGGCAGTGTCAATGATAACCACAGGGCCAAGAGGAAGGATTTCCATTGATTTAGAAACGGCGTCTGTTGTTGTACCTTTAATATCTGAAACAATTGATAAATTTTGGTTAGTAAAAGCATTTACCAGAGATGATTTACCAGAGTTGGTACATCCTAAAAATGCTATATGCGGTCGTTCAGATTTAGTTATTTGCATAATAGTATTTTATCACAGGTAAAAATTTTTTACATTAAAGTTGATAATTAAATTATACTTTTTTAACACTGGCTTGCTCACCAAAGATTCGCTTTGAAGATGACCGGCAAGCTGGTAGCCTTGACCAACTAAACCCCCTTTACCCCTTTACCCCCGAAGATGACGTTTAACTTGTAGCTTTCACCAACCAGCCCAAACCCATTTACCCCCCGAAGATGATGACAAGTTTAGTTATAAAATAATATTTATAGGTCAGCTTTACTAAGCTGACAAAAACTAATATTAGCATTTATCCATGTCCTTTTTTTCTTCTTTATTTGCGAGCCAAAGAAGAAAAAAAGGACCAAAAAAAGAAGAAAAGACGCAATTGTTTTCCACGTCTTCGCTTCGCTCAGTCGTTTTTTGGGATTCGGTTTCACCGAATTTCTTTTGTCTACTGTTATGGGTACACTTCAAACACTAACCAACCAGCTTGTAGGTCAGGCACTGCCTGACCTACAAGCTCTGCATGGTGAAAAAGGGGTAAATGGGGGTTGTAGTCTTGACCGACCAAAATACCTGTCATTCTCAGCCGAAGGCTGGGAATCCAGCCTATGTAAAAGGGCAAAATGGGGTTGCTCCAAGAACCCAAATCCTGTCATTGCGAAACCTTTTAGGTTGAAGCAATCCAGCCTATTTGCTTAATTGACCAATTATGTCTAACATCCCCCCTCCCCCCGAAGATGATGACAAGTTTAGTTATAAAATAATATTTATAGGTCAGCTTTACTAAGCTGACAAAAACTAACATTAGCATTTATCCATGTCCTTTTTTTCTTCTTTATTTGCGAGCCAAAGAAGAAAAAAAGGACCAAAAAAAGAAGAAAAGACGCAATTGTTTTCCACGTCTTCGCTTTGCTCAGCCGTTTTGGGGTTCGGTTCCACCGAATTTCTTTTGTCCACTGTTATGGGTACACTTCAATTAGCTGGATTCCCGCACTTCGTGCGAGAATGACAGGTAAGCCGGTAGCTCTGACCAACCAACTAAACCCCCTTTACCCCTTTCCCCCCGAAGATGACGTTTAACTTGTAGCATTCACCAACCAGTCCAAATACATTTACCCCCCCCAAAAAAAGACCCTCAAATGAGGGTAAAAATTTGTGTAAGATGTAAGATAGTTATATAAGAGATAATTTATGATTTTTTATTCATTAATTAAGCAATAAAATTGTTGCCAAATCTGTTAGCGCCATAGAAGAAAGATTCTCTCATAATTTGTTGAAGATTTCTTTTTCTTCTAAGTTTGTTACCAACCACAGTGTTTTCAATATCT
>SUTU01000013.1 GCA_015152525.1 Cyanobacteria bacterium SIG28
GTGGTAGAAATAACACTGGTAGAATTACTTGTCGTCATAAAGGTGGCGGTGTAAAACAAGCTTACCGTGTAATCGACTTCAAAAGAGAAAAATTCGGTGTTCCAGCAACAGTTAAAACTATTGAATATGATCCAAACAGAAATGTTAGAATTTCATTAGTTTTCTATGCTGATGGTGAAAAGAGATATATCTTAACTCCGGAAGGACTAAATGTTGGCGATGTAATCGTAAGCGGTCCTGAAGCTGCTATCCAAACAGGTAATGCATTACCTTTAGAACTAATTCCTCTTGGTACAATTGTTCACAACGTTGAACTTATCCCAGGCAGAGGTGGTAAAATGGTTCGTTCAGCTGGTAACTTTGCACAAGTTATGGCTAAAGAAGGTAATTACGTTACAATCAAATTACCTTCTGGTGAAATGAGAATGGTAAGAAAAGAATGTATGGCTACCGTTGGTACTCTTGGAAATTCTGAATTCAAGAACCTTAAAATCGGTAAAGCTGGTAGAAAAAGATACATGGGTGTTAGACCTACTGTACGTGGTGTAACAATGAACCCTTGTGATCACCCTCACGGTGGTGGTGAAGGTAAAACCGGTCCTGGTGGACACCCTAAAACACCTTGGGGTAAACCGGCTCTTGGCTATAAGACAAGAAAGAAAAATAAAGCGTCAGACAAACTTATTGTTCGTCGTCGCAAAAAATAATAATTTAAAGCTTGTAGGGTGAATATAATCCAAAATTATATTTACCCCCTAGCAAAAAATAAATTTACAAACATTATTATAAATATAAAAGGAGAAATTAATGGCACGTTCATTAAAAAAGGGCCCATACGTAGAAGAAGCTCTTCAAAAGAAAATTAACAAGATGAATGAAAATTCAGAAAAGAAAGTTGTTAAAACTTGGTCAAGAGCATCCATGATTGTTCCTGATATGTTAGGACACACAATTGCTGTGCACAACGGAAAAACTCACGTTCCTGTATACGTAACAGAGCAAATGATTGGACACAAATTGGGTGAGTTTGCGCCTACAAGATTGTACAAAGGGCACGCAGCTGACAAGACAGCTAAGAGAAAATAAAATTTGTACAGAATTTTTGATTAGAAAAAATTAAAAAAAGGAAAATAAAAATGGAAGCTAAATCAAGACAAACAAACATAAAAATGACAGCAAGAAAACTTCGTAGAGTTATCAACGAAGTAAGAGGTAAAGCTGTTAATGAAGCTCTTGACATGTTACGTTTTATGCCTTACTTTGCAGCAAGAATTGTTGAAAAGAACGTAAAAGCTGCAGCAGCTAACGCATTTGAACAAGCTGGGGTTAGAGCAGAATCTTTAAAAGTTTCTGAAATCTTTGCTGATGAAAGCGTATCATACAAAAGAGGTAAACCAAGAGCTCAAGGTCGTATTTACAAAAGACTCAAACGTACATCTCACCTCACAGTAAAAGTTAGTGATACATCAAAATAGAGGAAATATAGAAAATGGGACAAAAAACACATCCAACCGGATTCAGAGTAGGTGTAATTAGATCTTGGTCAAGCACTTGGTACGCAAAGATTAAAGATTATGCTGAATTCGTAGCAGAAGATGCTAAAATCAGAAAATTTATTAAGAAGAAACTATATGCAGCTGGTGTTGCAGAAATCTTGATTGATAGAAAATCTCAAAGCTTAACAATTACAGTAGTAACAGCAAAACCTGGTATTGTAGTTGGTAGAGGCGGTCAAGGTATCGATGAACTTAAAGCAGAAGTTTCAAAATATTTAGGCAAACCGGTAATCATCAACGTGGTTGAAGTTGCAAGAATAGATGTAAATGCTTTATTAGTAGCAGAACAAGTAGCTCAACAACTTGAAAAACGTGTAGCTTTCAGACGTGCAATGAAACAAGCAATGCAACGTACAATGAGAGCTGGCGCTCAAGGTATCAAAATTATGGTTTCAGGTCGTTTAGGCGGTGCAGAAATTGCTCGTTCTGAATGGGCTAAAGAAGGTAGAATACCTCTTCAAACCTTAAGAGCTGATGTTGACTATGGTTTCACAGAAGCAGATACAATTATGGGTAAAATTGGTGTTAAAGTTTGGATTTTCAAAGGTAACTTAATGCCTGGTGAAAAAGCTGATATGAACATCAAATCTAAAACATCAAAAGAATCAACAGGTGAAAGATTTAACGGTCGTCGTGGAAAACGTAAACCTGTAGAAACAAAATAGTAAATTAGGAGAACAATATAATGTTAATGCCGAAGAAAACAAAATACCGCAAGATGATGAAAGGTAGAATGAAAGGTACTGAAACTAGAGGTACTGAATTCGAATTTGGTCGTTATGCATTAAGAGCTGTTGAACCTGGTTGGATTACAAGCAGACAAATTGAAGCAGCAAGACGTGCAATGACTCGTGAAATCAAACGTGGCGGTAACGTTTGGATTAAAATATTCCCAGATAAACCTATTACAGCAAAACCTGCAGAAACTCGTATGGGTTCCGGTAAAGGTAACGTTGAATACTGGGTAGCAGTAGTAAAACCAAACAGAATTTTATTCGAACTAGATTATTTCGATAGAAGTACAGCTGTTAGAGCTTTAGAACTTGCAGCTCAAAAATTACCTATTAAAGTAAAAGTAGTTGAAAAAGAATCTGTATAAATAAAAGGAAACAATAACAATGAAATTAAGTGAAATGCGTGAAAAAACAGTTGATGAGTTAAAACAATTTGTTGTTGATTCTAAAAAACAATTACTAGAAGCTAGAATCAAGAAATCAATGCACAAACTTGAAAGTACTGCAGAAATTTCAAAAACAAAACGTTTGGTAGCTCAAGCAAAGACTGTTATTAAAGAAAAAGAAATCGAGGTAAAAAATGCCTAAAAAAGTAAAACAAGGTGTAGTTACAAGCGACAAAATGGATAAAACTATTGTTGTAAAAGTTGCTTCATATAATCCACACCCAAAATATAAGAAAATTATTGAATCAAACAAAAACTATAAAGCTCATGACGCTAACAACGAATGTGGTATTGGTGATACAGTAAGAATCGTTGAATCAAAACCTATTTCAGGTGGCAAAAGATGGGTTCTTGAATCTATTGTTGAAAAAGCAAAATAGTTTTTGCAATAATTAACATCATTATTTACGCAAATAATGCGCTGTGAAAGTAGGTCTGAGTTCTCAGACAAAATAAAAAATAAGTTGGGGTTTTTACCCCAACAGAATAAAAAGGAAATGGAAAAATGATACAACAAGAAACTAGATTAGTAGTAGCAGATAATACAGGTGCTAAAGAATTGCTTGTTATCCGTGTAATGGGTAGCTCAAATAAAAAATTCGCTGCTGTAGGTGATGTTGTAGTTGCAACTGTAAAAGATGCATCTCCAAACATGACTGTAAAAAAATCTGAAGTTGTAAAAGCGGTTATCGTTAGAACAAAACATGATATTAAACGTGCTGACGGTTCTGTTATCAGATTTGATGAAAATGCGGCAGTAATTATTAACAAAGATGGCAACCCTCGTGGTACTCGTGTATTTGGACCTGTTGCCAGAGAACTTCGTGATAAAAACTTCATGAAGATTGTTTCACTTGCGCCGGAAGTTATCTAGTAGCAAGTGTGTAAAACTGATGTAGCTCTCACGCTACCGTTCAGGTAAGATTAGACAAAATCCAAAAAGTAAATGGAGAATGAAAATGACAGATAAGAAAAAAAGCTTGCATGTAAAATCAGGTGATAGAGTTATCATCACAGCAGGCAAGGATAAAGGAAAAACAGGTAACATTAAAAAAGCAATGCCTTCAGAAGGTAAAGTTATCGTTGAAGGTGCTAATATGATTACCAGAGCAACTAAAGCTAATCCTGCTTATAATATTCAAGGTGGTTTGATGAAAATCGAAGCTCCTCTTGATTCATCAAAAGTTATGATTGTATGCCCAAGTTGTGAAAAACCAACCAGAGTAGCTCACAAAGTTATCGATGGTAAAAAAGTTCGTGTTTGTAAAAAATGCGGCGAACAGTTAGACGTATAGTACTAATAGTAAACACGTGATCAAGTGGGGTGGGGTAAATGAACCATTTGGTTAGTGAGCTTCCGAGCCGGTATCCAAAAGGAATTGAACCTACCAGCTACACGTCAAGCGACCAGCTTTGATCGATCGTGTTCAAGAAAAGGAAAAGAAAAATGACAAAGACAAAAAGCTTAAGAGCAAAATACAATGAAGAAGTAAAAGCAGCACTTAAAGAAAAATTTGGTTATGAAAACGACAACATGATTCCAAAACTTCATAAAATCGTTTTAAATATGGGTGTTGGTGAAGCTTCTCACAACTCAAAGATTGCTGATGCTATTCAAGCTCAGTTGACAAAAATTGCAGGTCAACAAGCAGTTGTAACTAAAGCTAAAAAATCAATTGCATCTTACAAATTAAGAGAAGGTATGCCGGTTGGTGCTATGGTTACTTTACGTGGTGAAAGAATGTATGATTTCTTACAAAAGCTTATTTGTGTAGTTCTTCCTCGTATTAGAGACTTTAGAGGAATATCTTCTAAATCATTTGACGGCAGAGGTAACTATACATTAGGTTTAAAAGAACAAGCATTATTCCCTGAAATCACTTATGAAGAAGTTGATTTGGTAAAAGGTATGAACGTATCTATTATCACAACTGCTAATACTGATGACGAAGCTAGAGAATTGTTAAGATTCTTGGGTATGCCATTTAAAAAATAGGTTAAATAAATTTTGGCTGATTGGTCAAATATACTAACCTAAAATATAATGTAAGTAAAGAAACTAATTAGAAAATAAAGGAGAAATTCATGGCTAAAAAAGCGATGATAAACAAAGAACATAAAAGAGAAATGTTGGTTGCAGCTGGCAAATATCCAAAAGTAAGATTGCACAACAGATGCAGCATTTGTGGTCGTCCTCACGGTTTCCACAGAGATTTCGGCTTATGCAGAATTTGTTTAAGAAAAATGGCTCACCAAGGCTTATTACCTGGTGTAACAAAAGCTTCTTGGTAGAGTTTAGTATAATGCTTTTTCGCTCGACTGTGTTTGTTACAGGTTGAGTATAAGTATGTGTGTCAGTAAGTTCTCTTGAATGACTGCTGTGCATGAATAGTGAATAAAAAAAATAATCCCGAAAATATTTTCGGGATTATTTTTTTATTATAAAGTTTGATTAGTTTTTTATAATATTAACCAATCCTTCAAGTCCTAAAAGATAACTATCTTCACCAAAACCTGCAACAATACCTTTGCACACACCACTTAAGAGTGAGGTATGACGAAATTCTTCTCTAGCATGAATATTCGTCATATGTATTTCAATTGTCGGGATTTGTACTGCAGAAATTGCATCACGTATAACAACACTTGTATGAGTGTAACCACCGGCATTAATTAAAATGCCATCGTATATTCCTCTGGCTTGTTGTATTTTTTCAACAAGTTCGCCTTCGATGTTACTTTGATAAACATCAACTTCGATATCAAACTCTTTGCCTTTTTGTATAACAGTTTCTTCAATTTCTTTTAAAGTTTTTTTGCCGTATTTTTCAGGCTCTCTTATGCCTAGCATATTCAAATTTGCGCCGTTAATAAGTAATATTTTTTTCATAGTATTTATTTTCCTATTCTTTTTTATAACTTGACGGGTAGTTGTATTTGTTATCTGATTTACATTTACCCTTTAATGTTATTTGGTTGGTAGGTTTGTCTGTTATCTAATTTACATTTACCCCCTTTTATTATACAATATTTTTAATGAAAATAGCAAAAAGAAGGTGAGGAAGATATGATAAATCAACGTTGGTATGACAGTGATCCTATTTTAAAAGAGGCTTTAGACTTATTGAGATTGCAACCGGATGAAACAAAATCAGAAGCTACTGATTTTTTATTACAGTTACAAGAACAGGTTGCCGGTGAAGTAATAGAACACGTTTATGAAATCATCAATACTTTTCAAGGTAAAGGCAATCGTTGGTATGACAATGACCCAATGATGTTAAAAGGTGTAGAATTATTAAGAAATGCACCTGCAAAAATACAAAGGGTAGCAGCTTTAAAACTTCTTATTGCCCTCGAACAAAAAAGTTTTGAAGGGGTAGAAATCTAGTGAAGGATGTTCAAAATCAGATTGATTTAAGAGGTGTTGAGATACAAAAAGTTGGAATTAAGGGGTTCGAACTACCGATTGTAATCCAACGAAAAGATGCGGAAGATAAAGTTATTTATGCTACTGCAACTTGTGGTGTAACTTTGCCTGCAGAATATAAAGGTACTCACATGTCCAGATTTGTAGAGGTTTTGAACGAATGGCGTGAGCGAAAAACTCTTGATATAAAGAGTTGTGTAGTTGCAATGGTTGAGCGTTTAAATGCAAAAAGCGGTTGTATAAAGTTTGATTTTAAATACTTTATAGAAAAGAAATCGCCGGTTACGGGAATTTATGCGCCGATGTGTTATGATTGCTCTTTTGAGGCAATTTTAGAAGATTATAATGGAGATGACGAAGAGTACCAATTCTTCTTGGGTGTAAAAGTTCCTGTAACTACACTTTGTCCATGTTCAAAAGAGATATCTTCATACGGTGCGCATAACCAAAGAGCAATTGTTTCAGTTAAAGTAACTTATCCGGAAGATGAGCATGTTTGGATTGAAGATTTAGTTGCTAAGGTTGAGAAAACAGCTTCTTCTGAACTTTATTCGTTGTTGAAACGAGAAGATGAAAAGTATGTTACTGAGCAGGCTTATGATAATCCGAAATTTGTTGAAGATGTTTTGCGTGATGTTGTTTTACTTTTAAGAAATGATGACCAAATTGATTCTTTTGAAGTCGAATGTGAATCAATAGAAAGCATACATAATCATTCAGCTTGGGCATACCAATTAGAAAACTAATCAGTATATTAATATAACTTAACAGATTGGTTTTCTGATGAGTCATGCTTTATAATATTGTGGGGGAGTTTGTAACTCTTTAAGTAAAAATGTTTTTAAGGAAAGTATATAAATGAAAGATTTTAAAAGGCTGGGGTTTACACTCGTCGGGTTGTTCTTAAGTGTATTGCCATCTTGTGCGGCAATGACATTTCCAAATATTAATATAGGCTTGCAAAATGCTAATACACCGCAAGATTTTACTAATGGGTTACAAATCCTAATTTGGTTAACAATTTTATCTTTGGCGCCAAGTATTTTGATTATGACAACTTGTTTTGTTCGTTTAATAGTTGTTTTGGCTTTAACAAGACAAGCTCTTGGTGCCGGAACTTTACCGCCTAACCAAGTTATAACAAGTTTAGCTTTAATTTTAACTTTTTTTATAATGGCACCGACTTTTAATGAGATTAATGAAAAGGCGCTTCAACCTTATATGCAGAACCAAATAACTCAGCAAGTAGCTTTGGATAGAGGTATTGAGCCAATTCGTAAATTTATGTTTAAACAAACTCACCAGAAAGAGTTGGCATTGTTTGTTCGTATGGCAAAGATTGAAAAGCCGAAGAATGAAAAAGATATTCCGACATACGTCTTGTTACCTTCATTTATTATGAGCGAGTTGAAAACGGCGTTTACTATAGGGTTTGTAGTTTATCTTCCGTTTTTGGTAATCGATATAGTCGTATCTTCGGTGCTTGTTTCTATGGGGATGATGTTTTTGCCACCAACAATGATTGCTTTGCCGTTTAAGTTAATTATGTTTGTAATGGTAGACGGTTGGTATTTGGTTGTAAAATCTTTAGTAGAAAGCTTTGTGAGGTAATTAGATGCAGGATTTAATAATAACTCTTTTACAAAAAATGTTTGTGCTCACCTTGCAAATGTCAGTTCCGGTATTATTAATCGGGGTTGTTATAGGCTTAATGGTGAGTATTTTTCAAACTGTAACACAAATACAGGAATCTACTTTAACCTTCGTACCAAAAATTGTTGGCTGTGTAATTTTATTGATATTCTTAATGCCTTGGATGTTTAGCGTGTTTATTAATACTGTAGAAGAATTTATGTCAATAATTCCTCAATTAGTAGGTGCGATGTAATGTTTAATTTGGATGTATTATTTTCAGTTGGTAATATAATCCTTTTTATGGCCATATTTACACGAATATCCGGTTTATTCAGGACGGCACCGTTGTTGTCAACTTATCCTATACCGGTTCAGGTAAAAATTTGGTTAGCTGCTGCAATCGCTTTTATTTTATTTCCGATTGTACAACATAATACAACAACTTTTGTTACACCAAATTCAGTACCGGCTTTAACTTTAATACTGCTCAAGGAATATATGATAGGTTATGCAATTGGATATTGCGCTAATATTTTGTTTATAGGTATTGAAATGGGGGTAAATACTTTTACTATCCAGATGGGGTTGTCTGCAGATCAAGCTTTAAACCCTGCTTCGGGTGGTACTTCACCGGTAATAACTCAGGCTTATACTTATTTAGCTTCAATGCTCTTTGTGGCTTTGGGTGCACATCAGTGGTTGTTTGCAGCGATATACAATAGCTTTAAGTCCATGCCGGTAGGGTATATTGTATCCTTTTCGCCAAATTTAATAGAACAAATTATAATAGTAACAAGCCAAATTTTTTCAATAGGTTTAGCAATAGCAATTCCAATTTTTGGAATTTTATTCATAACGGATGTATTATTAGGGTTCACGTCAAAAATGATGCCACAAATGAACATATTTATGGTTTCTCTGCCTATAAAAATATATCTGGGTTTAATTTTGTCGCTTATGTTTATGCGTCCAATGGCAGAACAAATTGCGATATATATAGAGCAATTCTTAACAAAGATTGCAGCAATATTTTAGTCAATAAAAAGGTAATGAATGAGTAACGACGGAGCAGAAAGAACAGAGGAAGCGACGCCTCGAAGGCGAACGAAAGAACGTCAGCGAGGTAATATTCCGAAAAGTAAAGATATGGAATCGGCAATGGTAATGATTGGCGGTTTGGCTTTGTTGGGTGTTTTGTCAAAGTATATGTATACAAATCTTTTGGCAATGATGCAACATACTTTTACTAATCTAAATCCTTACTCAATTGATACGAGTAGTATTGTCGGGCTTTTATATCCTTATTTTAGATATCTTGGAATAATTGTTTTACCATTTTTTGTACTGTTGTTTATTCTTGCGATATTTGTAATTCGCATGGATATCGGTCATGTTTTTGCTTTAGAACGAGCAAAGTTTAATTTGGAAAATTTGAGTCCAAAACGTTTGATTCAAAATGCAAAAAGATTAATAAACCCTTTTCAGCCAAGAACTCTGGTTGAGTTTGCGAAATCAATACTTAAAATTATTATAGTTGGTGCGTGTGGTTATTCGGCTATTAACAGCAGAAAAGGTGATTTGTTGGGGCTGGTGGGGCTTGAAACGCCTTTAGCTTTGAGTATTGTTGGTTCGGTATTGATGAACATGATTATCAATATGTGTATTGCAATGTTGATTTTAGGTTTTTTGGATAAAAAATATCAAACTTATGAATATAATAAGTCGATAAAAATGACTAAACAGGAAGTTAAGGATGAGCATAAGGATATTGAAGGGGATCCTAAAATTAAAGCTCGAATAAAATCTATTCAAATGCAAATGGCAAGACAACGTATGATGTCAGCAGTTCCGCAAGCAGATGTAGTTGTAACAAACCCTACACACTATGCTGTAGCATTGAAATATGATAAGACAAAAGCGCCGGTACCGGTTGTAGTGGCAAAAGGTATTGATTATTTGGCTTTTCAAATTCGTGATATTGCTAAAAATCATAATGTTCCGATAGTTGAAAATCGACCGGTAGCAAGAGCACTATATAATTCGGTTCCTGTTGATGGTATGATACCATCAGAATTATATGTAGCTGTTGCTCAGATTTTAAATTATGTCTATAATAGTAATAGAGAGAATTAAGTAGGGTAGGATGGATTTATCTAAATTATCTAATATATTAAAAAATAATGATATTGTCCTTGCGATAGGCTTGGTTATTATCGTTTGTATGATGGTAATTCCATTACCAGCTGCTTTGTTGGATTTACTTCTAACGATAAATATTTCATTAGCAGTAGTAATATTGCTTGTTTGTTTGTATACTCAAGAACCTTTGGATTATTCATCTTTTCCAACAGTTTTGCTGGTTGCAACACTTTTTAGGTTAGGTTTAAACGTAAGTTCAACTCGACTTATTTTGTTACATGGCGAAGCCGGTAATGTAATTTCTTCTTTCGGGGAGTTCGTTGTCGGTGGTAATTACGTAGTTGGTGCCGTTATATTCTGTATACTTGTTTTAATTAACTTTATGGTAATTACAGGTGGTGCGACTCGTGTTGCTGAAGTTTCTGCTCGTTTTACATTGGATAAAATGCCGGGTAAACAATTAAGTATTGACGCCGATTTAAACTCCGGACTTATTGATGAAGAACAAGCAAAGGAAAGACGTAAAAAGTTAGAACGAGAAACAGATTTTTACGGTACGATGGACGGTGCTTCAAAATTCGTTAAAGGTGATGCGACAGCCGGTATTATTATTACAATAGTTAATATTGTCGGTGGTTTGATTATCGGGGTTCTACAGTTAAAAATGAATGTACAACAAGCTTTAGGAACATATACTATTTTAACTGTAGGTGATGGTCTTGTATCTCAAATTCCGGCACTTTTGATTTCTACTGCAACAGGTTTGATTGTATCTCGGGCAAGCGGAAAAGACGAATCTTTATCTACTGATATTAAGAATGAAATGTTTTCTGATCCAAGAGTTTTGGGTGTGGTAGCAGGCTTATTAGGTATTATGGGTGTTGTTCCTGGCATGCCGACTGTTCCGTTCCTACTAATTGCTACATTAGCAGGTGGAATGGCATTTCTGAAACTTAAAGAAAAAGATCAAGCTGTTAAAGATGAAGAAGCTCAAAAAGTTGCTCAGGAACAACAAGAAAAATTAGGTAAAAAAGAAAAACGCGCGAAAGCAACAAAAGAAAGCGTTATGGAGCTTCTAAACGTTGATACTATAGAAATTGAAGTTGGCTATCGCTTAGTTCAACTTTTAAACGTTGAAATGGGCGGTGATTTGTTAGAACGTATAGCTCAAATCAGACGCCAAACGGCATTAGATTTAGGTATAGTTCTTCCTTCAATACGTGTGAGAGATAATTTGCAATTATCACCAAATTCGTATCAGATAAAATTAAAGGGTGTGGCACTTGAATCAGGTGATGTTTATCCTGAAAGATATCTTGCAATGTGTGCAGGTGATCCAGTCGGAAATCTAACAATTAATGGTATACATGCTATAGAGCCTGCTTTTGGTTTACCTGCTTTATGGATTGAAGCTAAGGATAAAGATTTAGCGGAAATGTCCGGTTATACAGTAGTTTCAGCTTCAGCCGTTATTTCAACTCATATTACTGAAGTTATTAAAAAGTGTGCCCATGAAATTGTTTCTCGTTTCGATATTCAACAACTTATTGATAATCTTAAGAAGGAAGTTTCAGAAGACTATGTTAACGATATAATGAAGGATATTTCAATTAGTGATATTCAAATGGTTATTCAAAATTTATTGCAAGAGGGTGTTGCAATTAGAGATTTGAAAACAATATTAGAAACTATAAGTTTGCAGGGTAAGATTAATAAAAATCCAATATTTTTAACAGAGCATTCTCGTCAAGCTTTGTCAAGAAATATTTGTAAGCAAAATCTTGCTGACACAGGTGATTTATATGCAATTCTAATTGATCCGAATGTAGAAAGTGTTATTGCGAAAGGTGCCAGCCCGGATGGTACAAATGTAACTTTGGATCCGGTATTTACAAGAAATTTACAAGAAAAAATGAATTCGGAACTGGAAAAAGCAATAACTGCAACCGGAAATCAACCTGTAATACTTTGTTCTTCTCCAATAAGATATTTGTTTAGAAAACTCGTAGAAAGAACGTATCCACAAATTGCAATTATGTCATATAATGAAATTAGTCCTAATGTAAAGGTGAAATCTGTTGGTAAAATAAATTTTTAAGAGGTGCTTAAAAAATGAGAGAATTAGTTAAAAAAGATCAGCTGGTAACAATAGTTCCGCAGGATTTTAAAAATTCAAACAAAGGAAAAGTTTTGGAAGTTGACTTAAAAGGCTTTAGAATGGAGTTGAAGTATAAGCCTGAAGGACTTTTGAAAAATCATATTTGTGATTTTTATTCTCTTACAGATAACGGTTACCTCTATTTTGAATCTTATATACAAGCTTTAGAAAATAATGTTATTACGATTGCGAACCCTGTAAAACATAGATTTCTACAACGTCGTAAGTTTACTCGTATAAAATTCTTAGAAGATATTGAGTTAAGCTGTGGTGATATTACTCATAAAGCCAGAACTTTAGATTTATCTGCAGGTGGTATGAAACTAAGAACAGAAGAAAATATCGATATTGAAAAAGAATACAAAGTTTCTGTAAAACTTAGTCCTGAACAGGTTATAAATTGTAAATATCAATTAATAAGAGTTGAAAAAGGTGATAACGGTATTTATACAATTTCAGGTAGATTTGTAAACCTATCAAATGTCGATAAAATGACTTTGGTTCAATTCTGTATGAAAAAAGATATGGAGAATCTTAATAAGTAATGGGTTATGCTGAAAACATTAGAATGTTTTTTATAGTTATAACTATATTAGTAATCGGAACAGTTTCAATTATTAATATTGGTTCAATAGACTTGCATTCTATTACAACGACATTGATAATTCTCCTACCGGCAGTTATTGTAATGGGTTTTCTAGGTCAAAAAATCGGTGAAATTGCGGATAATCCAAAAAATAGAGCTGATGCTGATTATAAACAAGCTGTTTTAAATGCTCTTAAAAAGATGGATAAGTCTATTACTCTTCAAGAACTTAATGAAAAGTTGACTAAAACTGTAGCAGAACCTGATGCACCTGATACAGAAGCTGAAGACGATGTTGATGTTTAGAAAATTATAACTCTCGTCTGCCTTCAATAGCTCGTGCTAAAGTTATTTCATCTGCATATTCTAAATCGGCGCCAACAGGTAAACCAAAAGCAATTCTGGAAATTTTTATACCGAAAGGCTTGATTAGTTTTGTTAGATACAAGCTTGTTGCTTCACCTTCAACAGAAGGTGATAGTGCAAGGATTACTTCTTGTACTTCTTCATTTGTAAGTCTTGTAAGTAGTTCTTTTATTCGAATATCTTCGGCACCAATTCCATCCATTGGAGAAATAAGTCCTTGTAATACGTGGTAAAGACCTTTATATTCATTGGTTTTTTCTATAGCGATTAAATCTTTTGTTTCGCTAACTACACAAATTACTGATCTGTTGCGGTTTGTTGATTGACAAATCTCGCAAGGTGAATTTGTTGAAATGTTAAAACAAATTTCACAAGTTCTTGCGTTTCTCTTAGCTTCAAGTATTGCATTAGCGAATTTCTCAACTTCGCTTCCTGGCATTTTTAAAATTTGAAAAGCCATCCGTTGAGCTGATTTTGGTCCAACGGATGGAAATTTCTGAAATTGTTCTATTAATGTTGCTATACTTTTTGGATAAATCATTAATCTTACCTTGAAATCAAAGATTTTATATCTTTATAAAGTAAGTCCAGGGATACTTACACCACCTGTAACCGATTTCATTTTTGATTCCATTTCTGCTTTAGATTTTTCTGTTGCAGATTTCATAGCAGATGTAATTAAATCTTCTAACATTTCGATATCATCAGAAGTGATTGAAGCAGGATTTTCAGGGTTGATAGCTTCAGCTGATAATTTGATAGATTTGAATTGACCTTTTCCGTCGCAAACAACTTTCACTGAACCATTACCGGCTGTACCTTCTATATTCATATTAGTTAATTCTGATTGTGCGTCTACTAATTTTTTTTGAATATTTTGAGCTTGTTTCATCATATTCATCATGTTCATCATAATTATTTTCCTCCTCTATTGTTGTTTTAGGTATTTTATTTGGTTTGACGATTAGATTAAAAATTTTAACCTTCCAATTTTTCCATTAGTGCGTCATCGATATCAAAATTTGCATAAACATTTTGTACATCGTCATGTTCTTCTAATTTTCCTAATAGTCTGATTATATTTTGAGCTGTTTTTTCATCGGTAACTTCGATAGTGTTTTGCGGAATTCTGGTAAATTCGGCACTAACTGATTTGAAACCTGCATTTTCAAGCCCTTCTGCAACAGATTGAAGGTTAGGAATAGAAGTATAAACTTTGTACTCGCCCTCTTCTTCTACAATATCTTCCGCATCAAGATTAATTGAAGCTTCAAACAGGGAGTCAAAATCTACATCTTCTGAGTTGAAAGTTATACAACCTTTTTTATCAAACATCCAACCAACACAACCTGTTTCGCCGAGGTTTCCGTTGAATTTTGTAAAATAACTTCTAATATCACCAGCTGTACGGTTTTTGTTGTCTGTCATAGCTTCAATAACTACAGCAACACCGCCGGCAGCATAACCTTCATAAATCATTTCCTCATAATTTTCGGTAGAACCAGCACCGCAACCTTTTTCTATAGCTCGTTTGATGTTGTCGTTAGGTAATCCTGCTGCTTTTGCTTTTTCAATAGCTGTTCTTAGACGGAAATTTCCGGCCGGATCACCACCGCCAAGTTTTGATGCTACAATAATTTCTCTTGAAAATTTTTGAAACTCAGCCGCTCGTAGCGAGTCAGTTTTTGCTTTTTTATGTTTTATTGTTGACCACTTTGAATGACCACTCATAATTTTACCCCTTTTGCCCTTTTGTCTGTACTGCTTAACAATTATATGTCAAATATTTAAAGATAGCAAGTTCGTTTTAAGTCTTAATATTCTTCTTTAATGTTAGGAATTATGTCTAATATTTTTTTGTAATAAATTACCTGTTATGCTGATTTGTTGTTTATATAACAGGGTAATATGTAAATATGCAAATAACTAACTTTTTTAAAACTTTAAATAAAAAAATTAAAGATTATGATAAGGTTGCTCAAAATCCATTTTTGAACAACCGACAACTAATTTTAATCTGGATTGAAGATTGCAATCTAAATCCTACAGATAATTCCGGTATCTTATATCAAGATGACAATGATTAGCTGAAAATTATTTGCATCTTCCTGTTAAGACTTTTGCAACATATTGAATAAATATAGTAGCTTCCCAGAACAGAGTTCTATGTTTAACGTAGTATAAATCATATCCTAAGCGTTCTTCAGGAATACATTCAGGTTCATTTACTTGTTGCCAGCCTGTCCAACCAGGTCTTACCCAGTTTCGACATTCCCAAAACGGAATATTTTCTTTGTTTTCTTCGTAGACTTCTTCTCTTACTGGACGAGGTCCGATTATACTCATTTCGCCTTTTAAAATGTTCAACATTTGAGGAATGTCATCAATGTGGAATTTGCGGATTAAACGACAGAATGGCATAATTCTTTTATCGTTATTTTCAACGTCTTCCAAATCATCATCGAAGCTTTCGTCAACTTTGTCTTGGTACATTGTTCTGAATTTAATCATTTTAAACGGTTTTCCAAATTTACCGATTCTTGTTTGCATAAAAAATATCGGTCCAAAATCGGATAATTTTATTCCGATTGCAGTAATAATAGTTACCGGTAATGTTATAACTAAAATAGTGATCGCTGCTATTATATCCAAAACCTTTTTGATATAAGAATAAAGAATATGTTTTGGTCTGACATAATCATAGAATAACCAGTTTACAGCCATTTTATTTGTAAAGAGTTTTCTTGTTATATGCGCATAAAAAGTTGGCATTCTCCATACTTTTACGCCAAGAGGAATTCCCTTTGCCAAATCTGTCAAGATGTTTGAATCCATTCTTGATTTAACGGCAATAATTACCATATCAACATTATTATCCTTAATTACAGCTTCTGAATCGTATGTTAAGCCTAAAATAGGGATTGTCGAGTCTTCTTCTTCTATAGTATTCATATTGTCGTCTAAAAATCCTACAACTCTCATTCCGAGTTCAGGTCTTGATTGAATTTCTTCCGCAATAAGTTTTCCGTCTTGTCCGGCACCAACTATCAATATATTTTTTACCGGTTTTAAGAATGTTTTATAGATTAAATAAATTAATCTGGTAAACAAAATTCCTATAAAAATTAAAAATAAGTCAAGAATAATTAAATCTAACACAAGAACTTTGATAATCGGTGCGGATAATATTCCGGCAATAAACGCACCTACAAAAATGCCTTCAAATAGGAGATAAATATCTTTTGCGCCGTATTTTCGAAGTTGGTAAAAACCTTTCATCCCAAGTATAAGCATTATTGAAAATAAAAATATTGCAGATATTCCAAATAGTTGACTCCAAGTGTGAACAACATAACAAAAAGTACAAAAACTAGTTACAGCAATGATTAGAGCGTCAATCACAGCTAATACATAAATTGATCTTGATAAAACTGCCATACTATCTCCTATTTATAAAACCAACGGATTTACTTCTTATATTATATCATATTTTGCTTGTTTTTTGAATTAATGTTAAGCTCTTAAGGCTAAATAATCTTTAAGTGCAGTTTTCCAGTCTCTGCAGAACCCGCTGTTATCCATCGCACTGTTTTTAGGACGTTTTGCCTTGCAGGTATATTCGTTGGAAGAGCAAGGGCTAAATTTACATTCAATATTTAATTGATTATGAATTTCTTTTGCAAATTCATACCAAGAAGTAATTCCGCTTCCGCAAATATGGTATATCCCGTAAGGTTTTTGTAATAATTTTATTATGCAGTTAGCAAGTTCTACAGTCCAAGTCGGGCAACCGAATTGGTCGTTTACTATTTTAATACTGTCTTTTTCGGAATTTGCAATTACCGTTTCTACAAAATTTTTACCGTGATGACCATATAACCAACTGGTTCTGGCTATATAATATTTTTCGCAATATTTTTTTATAGCTTCTTCGCCTTGTAATTTTGTCAATCCGTATTTATTCAAAGGGTTTGTTTCATCTAAAGGTGTATATGCGGTTGATTTTTTACCGTCAAATACATAATCTGTTGAAATGTAAATTAGAGTTGTGTCAAACTTTGAACAAGCTTTAGCAATATTTTCTGTTCCAAGCGCGTTGATTTTATGTGCTAATTCATATTCTTCTTCAGCTTTTTCAACATTAGTATATGCAGCACAATGAATAACGAGATTAGGCTTGACATCTTCCATAACAGCATTAACTAAATCGCCGTTTGTTATATCTAAATTATCTTTGTCAGTTTCGATTACATAGCATCCGATATCTTCTAGGATAGGGCACAAATCTTGACCTAACATTCCGTTTGCGCCGGTTACAAGAACTTTCATCTATTTAACTCCGTTTTTTCTTCTTTACATTATTAATCCATTCAGGATTATTCAAATACCAATTTATTGTAGTTTTGATACCGTCTTCAAACGTAGTAGAAGGTTTCCAACCCAATTGAGTTGAAATCTTATTACTGTTTATGGCATAACGTTTATCGTGTCCAAGTCTGTCTTGAACAAATTCGATATAAGTTTCGTCTTTGTCCATCATTTGAAGAATTAGGTTTGTCATTTCAATATTCGTTTTTTCATTGTTTCCGCCAATATTATATATTTCACCAACTTTTCCTTTATGCAAAACAAGATTTATAGCTTCACAATGGTCATAAACAAAGAGCCAATCTCGTACATTAAGTCCGTCGCCATATATAGGAACTTTTTCATTATTTAGTAATCGAGAAACAAAGAATGGTATTAGTTTCTCAGGATACTGGTATGGTCCGTAATTATTTGAACATCTTGTTGTCATTACGGGAAGCTTGTATGTTTCATAAAAAGAACGTACCAACATGTCAGCACCGGCTTTTGTTGCAGAATATGGACTGTTAGGTGAAAGCGGTGAGGTTTCAGAAAAATAACCTTCTTTATCTAAACTTCCGTAAACTTCATCCGTGGATATTTGAATATAACGCTCAATGCCTAATTCTAAAGCTGCTTCTAAAAGATTTAAAGTTCCTTTAACATTAGTTTCCAAAAATATTGAAGGATTTTTTATGGAATTATCAACGTGTGTTTCCGCAGCAAAATTTATTATGCAATCAGAGTCTTTAACCAAATCTCTTACAAGATTTTTATCACATATATTTCCTTGTACAAAAGAGTAGTTCGGATTATCTTTTATATCGTTTAAATTGTCCAAGTTACCGCAATAGGTAAGAGCATCAAGGTTGATTATTTTATAATTAGGATTTCTGTTTAGTATATGTCTTACAAAACAACTGCCTATAAATCCGGCACCGCCTGTAACTAACAATGTTGTCATCTAAATAACCTCCTTTAAACTCGGATGTTTTTTATCTTTTTCGGATAAAATCGGATCAAAATCAATTTCCCAATCAATATTTATATCTTTATCATCCCATTTTATACCGCTGTCAGCTTCTGCATTATATTCTTCACTGACTTTATAAATGACTTTTGCTGTATCTGAAATTACAACAAAACCATGTGCAAACCCTTTAGGGATATATAACAAATTGTTATTATCTTCTGAAAGTTCTACTTTTATATATTGACCAAATGTTTTAGAGTTTTTTCTTATATCAACAGCCACATCAAAAATCTTGCCTTCTAAGCATTTTACCAATTTTGCTTGTTCGTATGGCGGTTTTTGATAATGTAAACCTCTTAGAACATGTGCTGTTGAGTTTGAATAGTTATCTTGTACAAAATTATCGCAAATTCCGTTAGCAATAAATTCGGATTTTTTGTAATTCTCCATAAAAAATCCTCTTGTATCTTCAAATAATTTCGGTTTTACAAGAATTAAATCAGGTATTTCCAGTCTTTCAAATTCAAAAGGCATAAAAGCTCCCAATACACATTCATCTTTTTAGTTAAGGATACAATAAAATTAGGTGTTTGGCAATAAAATGTTGCGATAAAAAGAATTATTGTAAAAAATTTAACTATGTAGTTTTGTTAAAATAAATTGCACAAACTCCTTATTTAATATAGCATATAAGATATAAATTATTTAGGATAGAAGGAGGACATTATATGTTCAAAAAAATATGGAAAGGTTTTTTTGCTTTAGTTGCGATGGCAATAATGAGTAATCCTGCAAACGCTTTTTACACTGATATGGATGAAACCCACTGGGCTTATCAGTCAATTAAGTTTTTAACAGAAGTAGGGGTTGTAGTTGGTTATCCGGACGGTACTTATAAACCGGATATTCCTGTAACAAGAGCTGAGTTTGCTTCTATGGCAATTAAAGCTTTAGGACAAGAAAGCGCAAATGTTACACAAGAAATTCATTTTAACGACTTAACACCTGATTTTTGGGCATACAATATTATACAAAAGGCTGTGTATTTTGATTTAATTCCTGATGCAAAGGGTGAAAGTTACAGGCCTTATGATTCAGTTACAAGAGCAGAAGCTATAAATATTGCAGTAAATGCTTTAACAACTCAGCAAATTAGTCAAGAAAAAGCCGATGATATTATCGCAAAATCTTACCAAGATTATGAGCAATTACCGGCATGGTTTTTGATGGCTGCAGCTAAAGCTCACGTTCTTGATTTGGTTGTTGTAATGCCTGGTAATGAAGGAAAAATGGAAGCTATGCGACCTGCTAACAGAGCAGAAGTTGCTCAAATTTTATATAAGATGATGCAAGAAGCAAAACTTAATCCAAATGCTAAGTTAGCTGAAGTTATGCAAAAAAGAGTTGCAGAAGGTTTTATTGTTGATAATGTTAAAGTACAAGGTTCAATTGGTATTGTTCCGGCTGGTACTATTTTCCCAATAAAACTTGAAACTGTAGTTGGTTCAGAAGTTTCTAATGTTACCGATGTTTATACGGCAAAAACACCTAAGAACTATGTTACTAAAGAAAAATATCTACTTATATCAGAAAATAGTGATATGAAGGGACAAGTAAAATATGTTCAAAGAGGTAAACTGTTTAAACAACAAGGTGAAGTGATTATCAAGAATGAACTTTTAGTAACACCTAACGATCAAGCGGTTATGGTTTATGGTGTTGCGACACTAACACCTGACAAAATTGGCTTTTGGAGAAAAATATTTAAGGGTAAACAAGTTATTACAAAACCTGGTGAAATTGTAAATATCAGATTACTTGCACCTATAAAAATTGATTTAACAAACGGTTATATTTATGAATAATAAAGTTAATCTATAAAGCATATAAGAGGATAAATTTTAAATTTATCCTCTTTTTGTTTATAAAATCTGCTGAGCAAAAAATTTTTTTGTGTTAAAATTTTTTCGAAGGATAAATAATATGTTTCAAAATTGGCAAATACCTCTATTACTAACATTACTAGCCGGATTGGCAACAATAATCGGCGGGTTTATTACGTTTTTTGTTAATAAGAACAATCTAAAAATGTTATCTTTAGGTTTAGGGTTTTCTGCCGGTGTAATGATTTTTGTATCTCTTACTGAAATTTTACATTCTGCTCAAGATTTATTAAAAGGCTATTTCCCAGCAAATTACACATGGGTAGTGTTTTTTGGCTTTATTGCAGGTGTTTTGATATCAAAATTAATTGATACGTTTGTACCTGATCACGTTGAAGAGGATTTAGGTGAAGGTTGTGATTCTGAATGTAAACGCACGCATAGAATTAAAAGGGCAGGGATTATGACTGCTATTGCAATTGCGGTTCACAATTTCCCTGAAGGTTTGGGTACCTTTTTGGTTTCATCTCAAGATTTAACGTTGGGTGTATCTGTTGCTTTAGCTATAGCTTTACATAATATTCCGGAGGGTATTGCAGTTGCGTTACCAATTTATCATTCAACAGGAAAAAAACGGATGGCTATTTGGTATTCATTTTGGACCGGCATGACAGAACCTCTTGGCGCATTGATTGGATTGGCTCTTTTATACTGGTTTTTACCTCAAATGTATATAGGCTTGTTTATGGCAGCAGTAGTTGGAATTATGATATACATAGCTTTTGATACATTGCTTCCGCTTTCTCACGAGTACGGTGATTGGCACTATGCAATTACAGGTATTATGTCCGGTATTATCGTAATTTGGGCGAGTCTGCTTCTTTTAGGCGGGCATTAATCTAAACATTAATATCAAAATTTAGATTTTGTGTTCTTTTTTGTTCGTTTAATCGATCGACTTTGATTTTCTTTATAGCATCTTTTATGCATTCAATATAACCGTCTAATGTGAAAATTTTGCAGTCGTAATAATGAGTTTCAGATGTTTTTTTTAGTTTTTCTCTGATTCTGTAAAGTTTATTGATTTCGTTTTCTATCTCAGCTTGTTGTTTTAAAAGTTCTTGAATTTTAATTTTATCATTATTAGTAAGTTTGAGAATAGGACCTTTATACTGCTCTTTTGGTATAAGGCTTCTTGTTTGAATCATTGGGGCAACTGTTTTAATACATTTTTTTACTGTCATTTTAAAATTCCTTTTTTAATATTGTAAAACCTAAAAAAATAAAATTTGTTAGTAATGTTTGACTTCTTTAAAAACATAATTAATCATTCGAATAGAGGTTCTTAATGACAGAAATTTCTGTAATAATACTTTTGTGAGAATGTTATTATGCCCTTTGTATATAGACTTCAAAAAATCCTTGATTTTCGTATAAGAAAGAAAGAAGAACAGCTGATTGTTGTACAAAAAGCTCAACAAGAAGTTTATATTGCAGAACAAAAAATTCGTGAAAACGAAGCAGAAATACAACAAACAATCGCAAACAAAAGAACTGCAGACTATCGGATGATGGAATATTATGATAAGTATTTACATCACCTTTGGGACAAGGCAGACGCACTGGAACAAGAACGATTAAGGCTTCAAGCAATACTTGATGAAGAAAAAGCCAAACTGGTTAAACTGGAACAAGCGGTTAAAGTTCTGGAAAAACATAAGGATAAGCAGAGAGAAGCTTATCTAGAAGAGGAAAAAGCGAAGGAATTAAGGCAGTTTTCAGAAATCGGTGTACAAAGATTTTTCATTCAATCAAGAGAGCAAGAGGAAGAAGAAGCTGAATTGCAAAGATTGCTTGAAGAATATGAAGAAGGTGAGAGTGAGTATGAATATTGAATCACAAAAAGTTAATCAGACTAATAAAGTTGAAGTTGTTAAGACTTCTCAGGTTCAATCTGAAAATACATCAAATTTCGCAGATGAGTTAAAAGAGCTGGGAAAAGAAAAGAAGGTAGCTGAAACACAGAAATGTGAGTCAGAAAATATTGAGAAGTCAACAAATTCCGACGAAACAAAAGATACGTCTGAATTGTCTGAAAAGGAAATTGGATTGCAAAATTTAGAGCCACAAATTTCTGTACATAATGATTCAAAACAAATTTATTCAACTGCAATCGAAGGACTAAATACTGTAGTAAAAGAGTTAAATCAGCCTGAAGAGTTAAAATCGCAACAGGACTTGAATAATCAATCAATCCTAAAAATGGAACAATCCAAGGAGCCTGATATTAGTAATAATTTACTTAATACTGACAAAAAAATGGTTTCAGATAATACATTTATAACATCTGAGAAAGCTGTTATTCAGAAAGCGGTTAAACCCGAGGAAGAACCTAATTTAAAAACTAATTTGGAGTCTAATATAGAGTCTAATCCGGAACCTAATTTGGAACAAGTTTCAGCTAAAGTAAAGTATGATGTGAAACAAAAATCTGAGCTTATAGAAACAGTCAATCAATCAGAGGAAAAAGTACTTGATAAAGTACAGAATTACGTAGATAATGCCGATAATGTAAATATGAATGTAAATGATATAAATACAAATGAAAATCCTGAATTGTTGGCTCAAATGAGTCCCAATATGAATTTTTCGAATAATCAGCAGTCTTTTTCATCTTTAATGGAACAGAATGCTAAATCTCAAAAGACAGCTAATATTTTGGGAAATAATTCTGCAGAACTTGCAGAAGAAGCTAATATTTTATCAACTATGGCAGAGAATATTGCGATGGCTAATCGAACTTTGATAAAAGAAGATGGAATCGTAAAAGTTGATGCTAAAACAGGTATTAAAATTGAAAATATCGTAAAATTTGATTCAATTATTATGAACCAAGCTGATGTCGAAGTGTTTTCATCATTAGTAAATAATACTGAGTTAAATTTAAATGAATTAACTTCTGAAAGTGTTCAAAAATCGGTACAAATATCAAAAACTCTTGCTGACATGCTTGCTAAAGCTAAAGAAACAAATCAACCTTTACGTATAGATTTTGACAATAACATTTCTGTCATTATAAAGATATCAAGAGACGGAAAAATATCGGCAGATTTTCTTCCGTCATCACAGGTAGCAGAAGCCTATCTTAAAGAAAATCTTCCGTTATTAAGACAAAAATTTGATGAAAATGGTATAAAATACGATGATTTAAATCAAAGAGAACGAAAAAACCAAGAAGAAAGAAATAATAATCGTAAGAAAGGTCGTAACGATGAATGATATTTATACAACCGCGATTAATACTCAAAGAGCAACTATTCAGTGGATGGATGTTCTTGCGGAAAACTTAACTAATGTATATTCTCCCGGTTATAGAGAAAATAAAGTTAATTTTAAAACTTTCCTTGGCGGTGCTGTTGTTGACCAAAATATAAGAAATTTTGGTCAAGGTAAATCTATTCCAGGTACCTCTAATGAGAACCTCTTCTTTGAAGGGACTGGTTTCTTTGTCTTAAGAGGACCTGAAGGAAATGTTTCTTACACAAGATTAGGTGAGTTTACATTTGATTCTGAAGGTGTTTATAAGGCTAAAAATGGTGATAATGTTCAGGGATATATTTTGAATGACAAGGGTGAAATTATGTCCGGAACAAAATCTATTAGTGCAGATCTTTTTGAAGAAACTGCTCTTAAAGGTGGTGCGATGAGCATACCTACAACAAATATTAAACTCTGGATTGATCCGAATAACGGTAAATTCCTAGGTAAATATGATGAGTATGAAATTAAAAACGACGGTACAATATACGGAAAAGCTGATGGTGGAAACCGTTCGGTTCCTCTTTATAAAATAGCTACAGCAAATTTCCATAATCCAAGCGGACTCTTTGAAGTTAAGGATGGGCTTTTTATAGAGACTGATGAATCCGGTGAACCTGTAGTAGGTAGAGGTGAAATTCGTTCAGGTTTATTAGAACAGTCAAATATTGATTTTAAAGCTAATACAGCGGGTTATCAAATGGCAAAAGTCCAAATGGAACTTGTTAATGCTTTGATAAAATCAAACAAAGATTTGTTACAATCAGCTATCGAGATGGCAACACAATAATATTGAATATAAAATTAGTTAAACTCCGTTTTATAAAGGAATTAGAGGAAACTTTAATTCCTTTTTATTATTTTTTTTGAGTATAAAAGTTTTTTTTAGTTATTTTAATTCTTCTTTTCGCTTACTTTACTTTGCAAAAAAAAATAAAAGCCGGATTTAATCCGGCTGTATCCCATTATTATTTAATCGTAGTTTACTTAATCGTAAATTATACTCCATCATTTAATTCTATTTTAATACCATAAAGATTTTAAACTCGCTTGGCATTAATTTTCCGAAAGAAAGTGAGCTTGTTGCAGCTACAAACTTTTCTTCGTTATAGTCGTTTCCGTCAAATCTAAATTCTGAAACAATCGAATAATCGCAAGAAAGTTCTATTGTTTTGTCGAATACTTCATGACCTTCTCTAACCTCAGTATACGAGCCGCCGTTTCCGTCGTCTACACAGAATTTTTCAGTAGGCGAATTGTAGTTAGCAACAATTAGTAATGAGTTTTTAACTCCTTCTTTTTGAATTTGCCAAGCAACAAACCCATCTTCATCCTGTCTTATAATATGAGCTTCGCCATCTGTTATGATTGAATTTTCTTTCACAAATCTGTCAATAGCATCAAATTTAGCGAAAAATTCGTAGTCTTTTTCACGTTTCATTGAAACTTCACTACCGATAACCGCCTCAATGCCACCGTTAGTAAAAGATTCATCACCGTCAATGTACATAACAGCTCTTTGTGCAAATTTTCCACCAGGTAAGAATTTGTACTTAAACCATTTGAATAGTGCGCCTTCTTTTCCTAATTGAGCAGGATATCTGTCGATTTCTTTAAACTCACCATCTTGGTTGTTGTATGTTTTCAAAATCGATAGCGGAGTTGATTTCTTGCTTGATGTGTTATAGTTTGCTAAAGCTAAATTATCATCAGCGATAGCGTCAGGAGTTTTATAGCTTTGTGAAACAATGTCATTTCCCCAAAGTACATCAAAATTCATGTCTTGGTGGTATTCTTTGTAAAAATTATCCCAAAGCATGTATTCTGCTAATGTTGCAAAATAAGGAATTTTTTCTTTCATTGCAGAATTAAGCATACCTAAAACTCTTCTTGGCGCACGATAACTAATTGGTGTGCCTTCGTTTTCGGAAACTCTGTCTACAATGTGGTCAATGTGATCAACTCTAAAACCGTCAAAATTAAATTCTTCTTGTAGGTTTTTCATGTAATCTATGAAGAACTTAATCACATCATTATTATATTTGCCATTTTCTAAACAAACAAAATAATATGGTGTTTGACAATCAAGGTTGGCAAAATGAGTAACATCTTCGCCATTAAATTTATAATGTTTGAAAGTTGGATAAGAAGCGCCCTCACTCATTCTGTCGAAAATCGGAACGCCGGCAGAACACCAAGCACCACCCGGTGCCGGCCACATGCCTTCATTAATTAAGCTTTGAATTATATCACCTTGATTAGTAATTTCATTTTCTGACATTTTCTTTCCACGAAGATTGCCGGAACTTTTGTTAATAATCATTTTAGCTTTTTTATGAAGTTTATCTTGAATGCTTTTTTCTAACATAGAGTTTGATAAAAAGATTTTAGTTTCTTTTAATAAATCGTCTATTTCATTAAAAATAGCTTGATAATGCTCTGTTAAATCACCATAACTTTCGCCCTTGATAGACTTTTTGTAAATTCCGCTTACGATTGCGATATCATCAGCAATATATCTGTCAGAAAGCTTTTCTGCAACTGTATCAACATTACGACATAATTCATCAATAAGGGTTTTAATATCAAACCATCTTGCACAATCAGGAGTTGTTAAAACAATTTTTGAAAAACGACCTGTTTGCGGAAGTATATCGTATATTACAGGGTGTCCTGCCAATTGAGTTAGTTGAATAAATGTTTTAACTTGTTCATCAGCATTCAAACCTGTTTTTTCAGAGATTAATTTATCTTCAAGATTTGGACTTACGCAACTTGCAGTCGGCAAATATGCACAACCAAATTCCCTGGGATGGAAAGGAATTAAATACATTGTAGTTCCAAATATATTGTTTTCAGAATTTCCGCTAGGTAAAATTAAAAGTTGACGCAACCAATCCATAAATCTTCCGCAAGCGTCAGAATTATTTCCGTTGCCTAAACCGGCAAGGTTGATTAATTTTATATTATGTCCTTCTTTTTGTAACCAGCTAGAATTTTTTACTCGATTTCTTGCAAGAACACTTGTTTTGTCAAAATTGAATTTACCATCTTTGAATACACCTTGTGATTCCCATTTTGATTCTAATGCCCAAAGAACTTCCGCATCAGTCAATTCTTCCAAAGCTTTAATGTGCGGATAAGGTAAATAACCATATTTGCTCATTGTTGTTTTAAGGTAATCTTTTCTTTCCTCAGAAATAGTTTCGAAAGAATAAATTTCTCTTAACTTTGAATAAAATTCGTTTAAAAGTTCTGAAACGCAAGTTTCTTTTTTGAACAAGAAATTTAACATTAAGCTCTCCTTGTAAGATATCTGTAATATATTGTGATTGTTGAATGTGATTTTTTTATATAAAGATAATATCATGCACATATATTTTTTACAAATAAATAATTAATAAATGTTAAGATAAAATTTTTTTATTTAAGTTATTGACATTATAAAATGTTTCTTATATTATTAATTTTGTTGCCGGTATAGCTCAACGGTAGAGCAACGGTTTTGTAAACCGTAGGTTGTAGGTTCGATTCCTATTACCGGCTTTTTTCTTTAATCTCCGTTATGGTTAGAGAACTTGAAAAATAAATAGCCTAGGCTGATAGCAAGCCCTTGTGGCGCAGGGGTAGCGCACTCCCTTGGTAAGGGAGAGGCCACGAGTTCAAATCTCGTCAAGGGCAAATTTGAAAATATTATAAGGGTAGGTGGCCGAGTGGCTAAAGGCGACAGACTGTAAATCTGTTCCCGAGAGGGTACGGTGGTTCGAATCCACCCCTGCCCAAGTTATAAAAAAGGTTGGACAAGTTCCAACCTTTTTTATTGATTTTAGAAGGTGGATTTTGTTGTTGTATTTTTTTGTCCAGTTTGGTCGGAAGTGAAATAAATGTAGGTTGGGCTTTCAGCCCAACGGCACTAAATCATAGCGGTTGGAAGTGAATTGAAAATCGAAATCCAAACTGGACGAAACTGGACTTTTATTGGACTTTAAAAGTATGAAAATCGTTCTCTCACCCCATCCTTCTCCCTAAGGAGAGGGAATTTGAGCCAAGTCCGTAAAAAGTCACTTTTGGGAATTTTGATATCAAAAAGGTGCACTGCAATGCACCCTACCAACTATTTTCATACTTATTGAAAATCCGTAAATAAAAATTTTTGCCTAAATCTTTACAATATTAAGCCAACTTGTTACAGCTTGCAAAAACGGATACAGATCAAAAAGTCGGGTTAAATCCGACTTTCTGTTATTATTTTACTTTTTTAGCTAACAAAAATATTTCTTTTTCAACGGCTTTAGCTCTCTTCAAACCCTCATTATGTTTTACTGTCCAAAGTCTATCTTGAAAAATTTTTAATTCATCCTCCAATTTTTTAATTTGTTGTTTAAGATTATTTGCTACTTTATTTTCTTTTACTGAAGTTGTACCTAAAAAAGCGGCTGCTTTTTTAGTATAAGTCTCTATATCAAATTTCGGTTTTTCATCAATAAGCTTTCTATTTTCAATAGCATCTCTTAATCTTGCAGTTACATCATTACCATAATATGCATGGTATCCATTAATTTGAATTTCTTTACCATTAGCTAAATTTTTAGCATAAATTGTGTTATCAGAATGATTTTCTACTAAACTAATTTTATCATTTGAAGTCATATCTTGTAACGCATAATGAGTTGCTAAAAGATTAATTTGTTCATAACGACTGTTGTTAAAATTATCTAACACTAGCTTTGTTTCAATATCATCTGAAAAACTTGCTTTGAAATTTGGTCTTACTTGATTAACACTTGGATTAAAATTTACTTGCATACATATACCTACTTTCTCTATATTATACAAGTATATAAACCTGTAAATAAAAAATTTTGCCTAAATTGTTACAATGTTAAGCCAACTTGTTACAGCTTGCAAAAACGTTTTATTCCTATATAATTAGTGGTTTGTCGGTTGGGCATACCTGCCCAACAATTAATTTTGTGCTAATATCAATTTATGAGTTATCGTAGAGCTTGTAGGTCAGGCGCAGCCTGACAATAAATTTAATGTCAAGCAATGCTTGACCTACATTTTAAAATTATCAAACTCACTGTTCTTTCTTCTCAAACCAAATGTTAAAATACATGGGGACTGTATTTTAATGAGTGGTTTGGTTAGACGGATAGTGCTGTATTTTATTGTCCGTTTTGGTCGGAAGTAATATTACAAAACTGTCATGCTGAACTCGTTTCAGCATCTTGCCAATTGGGCGTGCTCACTACATTCTGGTAAGACCCTGAGGGGTAAATGCTTTTAGTTTGGAATAATAACTACAAGCTAGTAAGTAGAGTGTAAAAAATTCAGGGTGACAATGAGGTCGGAAGTTTAAAATTTCAAACTGGACGAAAACGGTCTTTTGATGGACTCAAAATTCCATATCACCCCACCTTAATCACCTCTCAGCAAACGTGACATTTAGTCACCTTTGCTTCGGCAGAGTCCATCTAGGGAGGAAAGCTAGCCTGATTCAATATTTACCCCCAAGGCCCCCAAAAGTCCAATTTGGGAATTTTGAATTAAAATATTTTACCTTATCTCCTAGCAAAATTTTTTTTTACGAGTTTTATTATAATAAAATTAAGGAAAGGAAAAAAATGATTGATTTCAGATTGTCACCAGTTTATAAACAAGCATATAATTCTGCTAGAAATATAATAAATGGTAAGGCTAAAGCCGCTTCAACAAGTTATGCTAGATTTTTCGAATTAGGAAAAGAAAACCCCGCTCAGGCTAAATTATTAAATAAAGTTGCTATTAGAGATGTAGCTTTTGATTCGGGGAAAAATATAAATATTCTGTCCTCTATTAAAACAGCTTTCAAAACATTTTGTGTAAATTCAAAAGATTTTAAAACTGAAAAGAAAGCTTTTATAAAAAGATACAAAGAACTTTATCCTAAAACACATAAAATGAGAGATAAATTAATTAAGCAAGGTAGAGTAAAGTTTGATTCAAAATTAGATGTTCGTATGAAAGATTTAGGACTACGTAAATTTTAAAAAATAAAGTTACAAATTGCAGATATATTTTCTCATCAATATCAAACTTACTGTTCTTTCTTCTCAAATCGAGTGTTAAAATGCAGACATTTCGTTTTTTTTAATCTACATCCTTCATATCCGGATTTATGTTATAATTAATGCCATGGATAAAAAAACAAACCTTATTGTTGGATTTATATTTTTAATAGGTATAATACTAAGATTTATAGTAATTATAGAAATAACCCTGCTCAATATTTGAATAATGAAGAAATAATAGATAAAGCGTACGTACCTTTTTATCCGGTTTACAAATGGTATACTCATTTAGAAGAATAAAACATTAGAAAAATATTGCGATCAACATTAAATATAATCGATTTAGTTCAAAATCGAAAAAGGTGCAAATAATTGCACCCTTGTTTAGTGATTTTTTTATCGAGTGCAGATTTGTAATATATATTAATTATTTTTGTTATACAATAATACTTAAGTAGGATTTGAGAAGCGGGTATATTTTATGAAATATATGGGTATTGATGTTTTAAACTTAATGCAAAAAGCAAAAAATTATAATATGTATCTTGTAGACCTATGTTTGGCTAAATTGACCCCTTCAACTAAAATGCTGGATTTTGGTGCCGGTTGTGGATCAATTGCAACTATTTTAAGAGATAAAGGTTTTGATATTGAATGTATAGAACTGGATCCTGATTTACAATCTGTTTTGAAAGAAAAAGAGTTTGTTGTGTTTGATAATATTATGGGTTATCAAGATAATTCTATTGAATCAATTGTGTCGTTTAATGTTTTTGAACACATTGAAAATGATAAAAAAGTTTTAGAAGAAATTTATAAAAAATTAAAACCAGATGGGAAGTTTTTTTTCTTTGTACCTGCGTATAGTTTTTTGTATTCCGAATTTGACAGAAAATTAGGACATTTTAGAAGATATGATTTAAAACCGGTAGTATCAATTTTGGAAGAATGTGGATTTAAAATCTTATCATTTGAATACGTTGATTCAATAGGTTTTATTCTGGCTTTAATTTATAAAATTTTTAGAAAAAATGGTAAGATTAGTATATTTTCTATTTTGTTTTATGACAAAATATTGTTACCAATAACTAAATTAACGGATAAATTTTATAAGAAAAAATTTGGTAAAAATTTGGCATTTGTACTGACAAAGGAATAAGTAAGAGTGCGAGGAATATTGTAGCATCAATATTTCTTGCTCTTAAATTATTGTAATAAAAAACACAAATCCCCTAAAAACATAATCTTTTGTTTTAGGGGATTTTGAATAATATAATCTAATTTGTTTAGTTAAGTATGCCGTGTGCAGCTTTATATGCCTCTGCAATTTTATCGGCTTCTACTTTTTTTACATTTTCATCTGCTTTAGTAACTCTTGCTGCAGCGTATTCTTTGCCAAGTTCTTTGGCTAATTTTTCTTCTGCTTTTTTTGAAGTTTCTATTACACTGCCTGTTGGAGCGTATTTTTGTGCGACGCTATTAATTGTTTTTTCTGATAATTTTTCAATACCAAGACCCATTTGATTTTCTCCTTTTTTTTATTTACTACTTCTACTAATTACTTTTTAAAATTGATATGAGAAAGAACGTTGGATTGAACTATCTACTGCACCTCTACAAGAATCCAGTTCTGCATTAACCATTTTTAAACGGTTTTGGTATTCTTGCATTTGTAAGTCCAATTTCTTTTCTAAGATAGCCAGTTTATCCCTACGTGCTTCTAACTGTTTTATTGCCGGATTGTCCGGATCTAAATCGTTTCCAAGAGCCAAAATCTCGTCGGAAGATGCTACAAGTTCCATCTTAGCTGTCGCAATCCATTGGATTTTAGTTTCCAATGTCAATTGATACGCTGTTAGGTACATCAGTCTGTAAGTTGATGTAATTAATCCCATAACACTTTTCCTTCCGGTTTTGTTACCTTGTTTCGTTTAGGTTTTTGCCTTTCAAGAATGTGTGCTCATTACTTTCTGCTATCAAACTTTCCATTTTATAAAGTTGGTGCTTGTGGTAATTAACCCTGTACTTAGCCATTTTGAGTTTTTGTCTTATGGTAAGCATTTCTTTCAGGCTTGAAATCAAGCTTTCTGCCAGTGCTTTAAATGGATTTTTGCGTTTAAAAAACGACCTTGCAAAATTCATAAAATTCACTAACCGTTTTATGCTTGCTTGTAGTTCCTCACGCATGGTAACCTCCTATACGCTTTGGTTCTACATGTATATTAAAACAAGTAAAACTTAATAATTGCCTTTTTTTGATATTGTTTGTTACATTTGTTAACATATTATTTAGTCAACTCCGGTTTTGTGAACTTTGCTGTTAAATATAAATCTGTTATCATAAATGTTTGTTTCTATTTTATTTAACGGCATTTTTTTAGAAAACTTTAAGTCTTTTTTGTAATAAAAACCTTGCTCTTTACAAAAATTTACAAGGGAAACTATAGCTTTACATAAAGCGTTGTTTACAAAAAGATTATCAAACATTATTCTAATAAAAGTACGTCCTTGCATTTTTATCTTGATTTAAATTATGTTATTACAATTCTTTAATATCTTCGCTCTTACCTTCGATATCGCTTTTTAACATTTTTCTTACGACATCACTTTGTGTATCAAGCATTTTGCAAACAGTTTCTATGTTTGCAACTTTTTGAGTTAATATTGTGTCTGCATTTGACAAAACGTTTTGAGAAACTGATTGATATGCAGATAAAGCTGCTGATGAAGTTCCTTGCATTAAGTTACCCATTACAACTGCAGGCAATCCAAAAGAACCTAAATACGGTGCGGCTGCTGTCATAATTCCGCCCCAACCTGAAACGATACCGGCTAATGGCATTAAAACATTTGCAGCACCAATTCCGTATCCGTTAGCAGTTCCGACACCGTATGCAGCTGTGCTGGCAATGTCAGCTATACTTCCGATTCCGGAAGCAAAACCGGTAGGAGTCCCTGATGAAGTTCCGTATCCGTAAAGCAAATTCCCAATCGATGAAGCACCACCTGTTGTATAACCGCTTAATCTGGATGCGTAACCGCTAGGAAAACCGGAGTAGTTTCCTAAGCTATTAACACCAAAAGACGAATATGTACCTGTTAAGCCACCATTTCCACCGGTATATTGGCTCCAGTAGGAAGTTCCCGGAATGTTCATTGCGGTTGTTCCGCCCAGAGTTGTCATAAATGCTGATGGTGCAAAAAGGCTTGCCAATTGATACAAAAAGCCGCCTGCAGCTTCAAAGCCTGTACCGGATGAGCCTGAACCGGCAACTGTTAAATCTCTTAATCTGTCATAAGTTTCATATAACATTGCCTTGGCATCGCCGGAAGCTGAGCCGTATCTGTTTGCTATTACCAAGTATCCATCGTTTTTGTATGCCATTTTTTGCTTTCTTTTTGTACTATTGTAATGTTGTTTTATTTATTTGAAAAAGGAATGTTGAAATTTGTAGATTATTTAATTTTATAACTATTTCAAATTCACCATTTTCAATTTTTAATTTAATTACTAGCCGCCAAATGTCTTGAATGATTTTTCAACGTTGTCTTTAACAACACTAGATACTGCGTCTATTTCGTTTGAAAGCGCTTTTTGTTCTGTATCCAGTTGTTTTAATCGTAATTCTAACTGTTGATCTTCTTGGTGTATAATTGAAGTTTTAGCGTTTATATCTTGAATTGTTTTGTCATACTTAGCGTTTTCGTAATAGTATTGATTCATTGCATCTTGATACGCTGCATCATCAGTTACGGTTTCCATATTCAAAACATATTTCATTGAATCGTTTTCAAATCTAATGCTTGTAAATCTACCGGCACCGTCTGTTTCAATAAGAGCTTTTTCAGTTTCTTCAATTTTGGTAGAAACGTAACTGGCGTTATAATAGCTCAATTTTGCCTGACCATCTATGTTATTAATACCGGTTCCGCTTAAAAATGAACTGTATAAATCTTCATATGTTGTATAATATCTAACACCGTTGTACTTGAATTCATATACGCCTCCGATGTAATCGCCTTGAGGATTAAAGCAATCGTTTATTTTAGCGTTTATGTTTTCTTCTTCCATTGTTGCTACAACCTGCTTGATTTCAGCTTTTTGACTTTCATCAAGCTCGGTTAATAATGTTAGTTCACAGTTTCCGATATAAGTTGGACGAGTTAAATTCTCAAAACCGGCTTTAGCTGTGTTATATGCCATTAACGCCGTAACAGTTTCGCCTTCTGCAGTTTTTATTGCAGTATCATAATTTTGAGTTTTTGTAGCAATACTGTTTTGACCTTGTGTATGGTAAACCGGACAAGCTGTTTCTGTTCCGCTACCGTTACCACTGTTATTGTACAAAACTCTTAAATCTGAACTAAATGCAATAGTACCGTCGGTACTGTTATAGTAAAGATTATTCATATCTGTTTCATTTTCAGGATCAATATTAAGTGCACCTATATCAACTAATTGTTGTATGGCTTGTTTTACAGTGTTTTTTGCACCTTCATCAGCCAGAGCTGTATAATTTACGAAAGTTGAGTTCGTCGCACCGGCACCGGTACCGTTTGTTATTGTGTACGATTTTGCGGCATCATTATAAACACTGTTAGTAATAGAATTATAAGTTGTAGTGTCAACGTATTTTTCTAAAGTTGCAGCTTCTTCTCTTAAATCACTAACACTTTTCTTAGCATTTTCATATGCTTCTTTTGTTTCAGCTAATAGTACTTGAGCAGCTTCAATTTCATCTAAAGTAGCAGCTTCACCTATATTAAACTGTACTTGAGGGTCGCTCATCTTCTTCTCTGAACCGGTATAAACATCGGTGTAGTAGAAGTGAGTTACAACATAGTTATAGTCTTCTTCAGGGACTGCAAGTTGTTCCCAGCTACCAATAGTCGAATCATTTAAACCGTCAGTATATGAATACTGAGTTTTAGTGTAATCTTGCGTACTTGGCGGTACCGGAACTTGTAGACCAAGCATTTGATTGAAAAGATTTGCAGACTGATTTGACAGTGCTGTTCTGGCTTGGTTTATTTGTTGACCTTCATATTCGCAATTTGATTTTCTTGCAACTAACGCCAAATATCTGGCTTGTGATGCTGCCATACCCATAGTGGCTCTCCTGATTATTATTTTGTACTATATCTTGTTTATAATTAGACTTTTTAAAAAGTCAATTTCTTCCTCTTATATTATATATTATGTAATAGAAAATCTTTTTACTTTTGTTTATAAAATACATCATTTAAATTAGATAATATTGCAAAAATCATTCATTTGATTTAGGTGAATTATAAATTTTTTTTAAATATGTTATAATTTGTGTTATGAAAACTATCATAAAGTTATTTGTTTTGATATTGTTTTTTATATCCGTTCCAACAGTTCAGGCTATCGACGAAGTTTTGCTTGACATAGCAGGTGAAACTCTCGATATTAACGAAAAACAAAAAGATGTTATTGAGGATGACGAATGGTTCTTTGATCTTGGCGGAAAAAGTTTAAGAGAAAAAATTGCAGAAATCAATGCTAATGAATATAATAATATTAGTAAATCAACTTATCTGTTAGAAGAGATTTTGACTAAAAAGTTTGACAAATCACCTGTTAAAACAATGCATATATTTGGATATTACAGGGCTAATTTGGATATGGGTATTAGTTCTGATGACAACGATCTAACATACAATTATAATAGTATAGATTTGGGTGTAAACGGACGTTTTAGAGATGAAAAAACTTTTTATGAAGCTCGTTTAAGATTTACACCGCAATCTGAGCATAATTTTTTACAATTTATGCCAAGTAATTTGTACATAGCAACTACTATAATTCCTAAAAATACTTTATTGATTGGTAATGCCAGAACACCTACCGGTTATGAAGGTGCTAAATCTTCTTCTGTTATACCTTTTGTTGCACGTTCCCAAATCTCAAGAACTTTTGGTAACGTAAGACATTTGGGTGTGAAATTAAGAGGGAACTATGATTTGATTGAGTATGATTTAGGCGGTTATAGTTCTGATACTTATTTTAAAAGTTTTTTTCCGGGTGCCGAGTTTGCCGGTTGGGTAAGTTTAAAACCTCTGGGTAAAACTAACGGAAGGTATGGTCGTCTTAAGCTGGGAAGTGGAATAACTTCCGGACAAAATGATATCAACTATTTTGTAGCCGGCGCGTATGCAAGTTACGAATATAAAAATCTTTATGCTAACTTTGAGTGGGGCAAGGCTAATGGGTATAATGGTGCAAGAGGGCTTTCTTCTAATAAAGCAGAGGGGTTTTATACGACTTTAGGATATAGAATAACACCGAAATTACAAGCTGTAGCGAGGTATGATCAATTTAAGCCAAATTTGGATAAGACCAATGATATTCGTAGAGAATATTCTGCAGGTTTGAATTATTTTATAAAAGGTCAAGCATTAAAAGTTATGCTAAACTATGTTTTTTGCCAAAACGATTTGTTGAAAGATTCGCATAGAATAATTTTAGGAACGCAATTGCTCTTATAATATTTACACATTCTAAAGAATTTGATACAATAAAATAAGAATTTATCATATAGAGTTTTATGGAAGGAGAGATTTATGAAAAAAATATTTTATACTTTAAGCTTATGTTTATTATTTGCAGGTGCTGCACAAGCAGATGGAAATGCTTTTACACCTTTAAATTTTAATGATACGGCTTATGGTAATAAACCTGTAGCAACTTCGTATTCAGCACAAGCGATTAATGCGATTGCAGAATCAGAAGCTATTGGAAACGGAAATATACAAAATGCAATTTCTCAGTTGGAAAATGCTCAGATTGATATCAGAAATGATTTGTTAAATTGTAAAACAAAGTATGCTGATGTTGATGCTCAATTCAAATTAATAAAAGCTGAAAGAGCTGCTTTGAAAAAACAAGTGAAAACTGTAGAAAAAAGAATTAAAGAAATTGATAGAGCTAAAGAAAGAATTAGAAAAAATATGCTTTAATTTTTTGAATTGGTTTAAATTGATGTTATAGAAGTGGCGAAACGCTTTGCGTTTCGCCACTTCTATGCTTACTGCTTTTGTTGTTTAAACAATGGTGCCATATTTCTTTCATAACAGACACCAAACTGGCAGTTTGTGTTGTAACCGTATTCCGAATTGTTTGGACCAAAATCTCTGAGCATTTTTTTATCCGCTGTGTTTTCATTTGGTTTTAGACGAGCTTCCGGTGTTCCAGCAAATTCATTGATTATGGGTTTGGTTGAATAAGTTGTATCGGGTGGCTTTTGAAATTCTGCCAAGGAACAAGACAAACCGTCTATTGAACAAGTTGCAAATGCCGGTATTGAGATTAAAAATGACGATATAAGTAATAATCTTTTCATACGTATCTCCTTGTCTATAGTTTTATTTTAATAGTTAGTCCGGATTAAACATTCGACTTTTTACCTAGTTGCAATCGACTATTTGTAGGATTAATAAAATTTATCAAGATGATACTATACAAAAGAAGGGATTCGGAGGGCTTTCTATTGTACGCATACCGGCAACAAACACAAGTAAGACCTTTACATGCTGTTCCGCAACGCAAAGGAGCTGCAACTCGTGTTGTGCCACGTAAAGTAAAGAAAGCGAAAACCAAAAAGAAAAAGAACCTCTTTTTAGAATTATTTAGATTTATTGTCGTTATGAGCTTTTTAGTGGCTTTTGCGGTTTTTGTATTACCAACTTCTTATAATTCTTTAATAAAACAAGTATTTTATCCTTTTAAAATTAATATGCGTACGGATTATAACGGGTTGTTAAAAACCAATCCGGCTTACTCAACTGACGTAAATCTCTATTCTATGGCATTTCCTGTAGTTGATTATGTGAACAATGATATGTTTAATAATTTACATTTACTAACGCCAACAATTCAAAAAGTTCATAGCGAAGTTACAACAATGTATCAAACCAGTGAAATGCAGGATTTGAAAAGTAGCTTAATAAATTTGAATAAAGAATACCCTTCAATAAAACCTTCAATATATGTTTGGGAATATGAAAACGGGCGATATGTCGATATTAATTCTACTAAAATTTATCCTGCTGCAAGTATAATTAAACTTCCTATTTTGGTTAGAATGTTTAAATCAATTGAGTCAAAACAATTTGGACTTTTTGACGAAATGAAAATGACTGAACAATATCGCTCATCGGGTTCCGGCAATTTGCAATATTCTCAAGCTGATAGAGATTATACGTTGGATTACCTTGCTAAAATTATGATACAAGAGTCTGATAATACTTCTACAAATATGATTATGTCTAAACTTGGTGGTATGGACGATGTTAACATCGGTTTGAGAGATTGGGGAATCTCGACTACTTATGTAAGAACTTGGTTACCTGATTTGGAAGGTACTAACAAAACAACAGCCGCTGATATTGCTAAAATTCTTTATAATTTGGATAATCCTGGGTTTTTGAATATAAATTCAAGAGAATACATTATTGATTATATGAGCAAAGTTAAAAATGATAGATTAATTAAAGCCGGTTTGGGTGAAGGCGCTTTGTTTATTCATAAAACAGGAGATATTGGTACAATGTTAGGTGATGCAGGAATTGTATTTGCGCCAAACGGAAAAAAATATATAGTGGTAATTCTTGCAAAACGCCCTCATAACGCATATCAAGGCAAAGAATTTATTGTTAAAGCTTCCGAAATAATTTATAAAGCAATTGTTGGTTAATTTATTATGATTAAGTTTATAATAAAAGAATAGAAAAAAGTATTACAATATTAATAAAAAAATATTTATAGCTGTTTGATTTTATGATATTATTAACTTGTGAAAAAACTAATAAGAAGAATAATTCGTGAATATAAATCAGCAAAGCTTTTGGATAAGTATATTCTAAAGCAAGTTGTAGTAATGTTTATTATGGGAGTTCTTGTTTTTACTTCTATAATATTTGCTTCTGATACTTTTATTACTTTAATAAAACAAATTTCAAAATATGGAATTCCTTTTAAATATGCATTCATTATTATAATTTTACACTTGCCGTCGGTTTTTGTTATGACTATTCCTATGGGTGTTTTGTTGGCGACGGTAATGACGCTTAACGGTTTAAGTTTAAGCTCGGAAATAACTGTTATGAGGGCTTGTGGAATTGGGTTAAACAGAATTGCAAAACCTATTTTCGCATTTGCTATTGTTATGTCTTTGGTAAGTTTTGTTGTAAATGAAACTATTGTTCCTGTAATGATGAAAATGTCTACTGAAATGGCATTAATAGCTTTTGGGCAAAAACATATTCCTGAAGGAAAACAAAATTTTACGTTTAAAGAAGTTCAGCAGGGCGGAAAATTAAAACGTTTGTTCTATGTGGGTGATTGTATTGATTCGACTTTACACAATATAACTGTTTTAGATGCTTCCAAAGAAGGAACTATACAAATTCTGCAAGCTAGAGAAGGAAAAACTTCGCCTGTTGGTTGGAAATTCCAAAAAGCAGTGGTTTATACTATATCTGATAGCGGCAAAACTTTGGACACAACACTTTTCAACGATTCAACCGTTAATTTTGGCATGGATTTGTCTAAAGAAATGGAACGAAATCAAGCCAGTGAAAGAAATTTCTTGCAACTTTTAAAATTTATAAAAAAAGAAAATAAGCCGGAATTAAGAATAGATTTATATGACAAAATGGCTTTACCTTTAACAACGATTGTTTTGGTATTGATAGGTGTACCTCTTGCTATTACGCCACCAAGGGTGAGGTATAATAGAGGTTTCTTATTTAGTATTTTAATAATTTTTGCTTATTATTTGATAAGAGCGTTATCAATTTCTTTTGGCGAAGCGGGTACGTTATTGCCGATTTTTGCTGCTTTTATGCCTAATATAATTCTTACTGTTATAGGTATTGGATTATATTACAGAAAAGTTTACACAATATGCTAGGATATGATATATTATAGTTATGCAGACTTATCTCAATGGTAGTGTAAAAAACGGTAATATTATGCGTTGGTCAATAAATCCATTAGTGGTTTATATTGCACCAATGAAATTCTATTCAAAACAAGGCGAGGATGCCAAATACCGAAGAATGGTTGTAGATGCTCTTAATGTTTGGTCAGCAGCCAGTCAAGGTAAAATAAGTTTCCGAATGACAAATGTTTTGTTGGAGTCTAATATTAATGTTGATTGGAAAAGAGTTGAAAGAAAAGCTTTAGGGCACTGTTATTTTAATTGGGATTCTCAAGGTCGACTTTATGGTGCTGAAGTTTCAATCGGGTTGACTGACGGCAGAATTCATAAACAATACGACAATGAAGTTGAAGTTTATCATACAATTTTGCATGAAATAGGACATGCTCTTGGTTTAGGGCATAGTCCGTATCAGGGCGATATTATGTATACTCCGCACCAATATGGTAATGCTTCACTCTCTGCTAACGATAAGTATTCAATTCAGTGGTTATATAGGCTTCCAGCTGGTGCACCGGTAAGAAAAATAGCGGAAAAATATTCTATAACAACTTCAACCGATATTGATTCAGTTATCAGAAGAATTGATAATAATAAAAATGAAAAATCTGACGAAGTGAAAAAAATGCAAATACAAACAAATAGGGATTTGTTGCAAGAAGCTTCTAATATCGGTGATTTGAATAAGTATAATATGCTTTTACAAAATATTTCATTACCAACAAATGTAAAGAAATATTTCAATAATAACAGATAATTGACTTTTACTAGCAAAAAAAATCAAAAAAATGGTTTTATATAAATATTACCAAAAGTATAAAAGTAAAGTTTCGCATGGTGGATTCAAGACAGAAAAATATTAACAGGGATTTATCGTATTTGGGTATGGCTTCGACTTTTTCTAATCCGTTAAAGTCAAAGAGTGCTAATGAAGCTTCTGCTCTTGAAAATTATACGCAAGAACTTCCAAGGGGTAAGTACGATAACGATTTGATTGAAATAGTAGAAGTTGTTAGAATTTTAAACAATTTAGCACCTTTAAGGATGCCGGTTTATAATTTTAATGCTGATGAAATTAATGGTGAATCATTTTATCGCCCTGATGGTTCTTTGTTGTTGATAAGAGAGTATGACAGTGATGTGATAAGAGATTATTATGTTGCAAAAGAACCTAAAGCCAAAGATGTTACAATTGATAGAGTTTTAGAACATGATAAAGTTTCAGGACGTTTAAAAGCTAAAATAGAACCTGTAATATATAGAAATAGTCAATTAAATACCAATATAACTATTTATGATTGGAAAATTAACAATAAGTATACTTTGTTTCAATTATCAGTAGGCGGTGTAATTAATAGTTTTACCGAGTTTTTTGGAAAGGGAAAATCATTCCAAACACTTTTCAGAAACCCTGAAACATTTAAGCCTGCCAGATATCTGGAAGGTAAAGATGATTTGAAGGGTAATTTTGCGATGCTTGATTGTGTTTTTGATTTAGACGGAAAAATAGCCCGAATTAAAAGATATAATTCTAAGCGAGAAACGACTATTGAATACACTGAAACTAAGAAAATAATTACAGTTAGAACAAAATAGGTTACTCTACATATTTGCCGTCAAATAGTTGTCTAACCATTTTTTCTTGATCTGATTCTATTCTGTCTGTAGTTTTATTATTTGATGAATTATTTTGAATTTCGGTAATATTATTATCGTTATCAGGTTCTTTTGAATCCTTAACAGAAGTTTGTGGTGTTGGAATTTTATCAGTTGGTTCTGTTTGTTTAGGTGTTGTAGAGTTCTTAGCTGCAGGTTGAACAGGTGCAGGTGTACTGATAGGTGCTGTTGGCATCTCTACTTTGTCGTTACTTTGAGCCAATCTTATTGTAACTGATGAATTCGTTTGATTAAAAATAATATTGGCTGCATCAATAATAAGTTGTTTTTTATTTGTATCGTTGATTTGTGATACCAATCTGTCGTTTTTAAAAGTTATTACGACACCATCCGGAGCGATTTTTAAAGGAGTCGCTAATTTTAAAAGAGCCTGTGTAGACGGGCTATTTATGTTTACAAGCAAGGCTTGCCACATAGAACTAATATCTTTGCCGTCAGGTTTTTTAGAAATTGGTGGCGGTGTAAATAAATCTTCTTCTTGAGCAGGTTTATTTTTTTGCTGTTCAATATTTTGAGTAATTTGTGTTGGTACAACCTTTGGTGCTGAAACTATAGATTCTGTTTTTGGCGGTTGAATTGGTGCCGGTTTTGTTACGACTTGTGGTGAAGTTGATGGTGTATACGAAATTCCGCCGGCTTCTAATGCGCTTATGCGATTTTGTAAATCCAACAGTGTAGAGTTTTCGCTCATATTTGCGAGGTCAATCATGCCGACTTCTAACCATAAATGCTGATTAGTTGCCATTTTAACTTCCTTGATGTAATGAGAAACTCTCTCTATTAAGAAAACAATTTGATGAGCCTCTAACTTATCTTTTTGAATGTTTAATTCTTTTATTTGAGCTTCATTCAAACCGGTTAATTCTGTTAAAAGATTGTTTGCACAAGTTTTGATAATTAGTAAATTTTTAAAATATTCACAAAGGTTGGTAAGAATTTGAAGCGGTTCATTTCCGGAGTTATAGATTGTGTTTAGCATTTCAATCGCTTCGGAAGGTGATGAACTTATTATTTTTTCGGTTAATTTGAATAATGTATCGAAAGAAATTCTTCCTAAAATTGAGTTTACATCGTCAATTGTTACTTCTTTTGAAATTCCCAATATACTTAATTGGTCTAATAATGAGATACTATCTCGCATTCCGCCGGCAGAGTTTTTAGCTATTGCAAAAAGAGCATCGTCGGTAATGTTTATCTTCTCTGCATTTGAAATATATCTTAAATGCTTAACAATATCTTCTGTTGTGATTCTTCTGAAATCAAACCTTTGACAACGACTTTTGATTGTATCTAATACTTTATGAACTTCTGTAGTTGCAAGGATAAAGATAACATTTTCCGGCGGTTCTTCTAAGGTTTTTAACAACGCATTAAATGCGTGGTTTGTTAGCATGTGAACTTCGTCTATGATGTATATTTTGTATTTGCCATTTACAGGAACATATTGAACTTTTTCTAGTATACTTTGAGCATCTTCAACTTTTCTGTTGCTGGCAGCATCGATTTCGATAACATCTATCGGAACTGAATTTATTATATCTTTACAGCTTTCACACTCACCGCATGGTTTTGCAGTCGGACCGTTTTTGCAATTTAATGATTTGGCTAAAATTCTTGCTGTAGAAGTTTTACCGGTTCCTCTCGGTCCGGTAAACAAATAAGCATGCGAAATCTTGCCAAGTTCAATTGCACTTGTTAAAGTCTTTTTAATATGCTCTTGTCCAACAAGCGTTTCTAATGTTTGCGGACGATACTTCCTGTATAATGGTATATAATTTTCACTCATAATTTAAGTTTATCATAAAAATTGCAAAGGGGTAAAGTTTATAATATCATGGAAAACATGAGAGGACTTTTATTTTTTTTATTGGTATTTTTTTCAACTATTAATTTTTCTTATGCTTACGAATTGGTTTTGCCGAAAGAAAAGAAAACAATAGTTGATACAAATTATGCTTTCTTTGTCGGTAAAGCAAGTAATACCGAGGTTATGAGTATAAATGATGAAAAAGTATACGTTGCACCGAATGGTGCATTTGCTCATTCTATAAAACTTAAAGACGGGGAAAATAGGATTGTTGTTAAATCAAATTTCAATACTCAAGTTTATAGATTTGTTAAAAATCCAACTCCGAATTCTGTTAAACCTCAATTGATTGAATTTGAACCTAAAATATTTTTGGTAAAAAAAGACAATACACCGATTAGAAAAACGCCGGTTGATTTTGGTATGAATAGGTTATCACATTTATTTAAAGATACTTATGTTGTAGTGAATGGTGAAAAAGGCGGGTTTTATAGAGTATATTTAACGGATAAACAAGAAGCGTGGATAGCAAAAGAAGCTGTTGTAGAGGCAAAGCAACTCTGTGAGGTTCCTAAATTTATAACGGTTGATAATAGGTTATATAAAAATGCTTCAGAGCATATTATAAGGTTTACCGGAAATTTGCCATACAGTGTAGAAGAATCAGAAAAAGAAATTGTTTTTAAGGTTTATAATCCATTTGTATCCGAAGGTTCGGTTTATTCTCTTAATATCCAAAAACCAAAGAAATACTACTACAAAACCGAATTAAAAAACGGAGTTTATATCTTTAAAGTTAATGAGTTGACCTCACCCGATGATATGACGTTAAAGGGATTAACTGTTGTGGTTGATGCCGGACACGGTGGTGCGGAAAATGGTGCAATAGGTTGTCTAGGTGATAAAGAAAAAGATATAAATCTAAAAATTGCTCAAAATCTTAAAGATTTTTTGTTAGAACTTGGTGCTGATGTTATCATGACTCGTGAGTGCGATGCTGAAATCTCTTTAGATGATAGAGTAAAATTGGCTAAAGATAATTCTTCGCCAATTTTTATAAGTATTCATCTGAATTCTATTGGTGATGTTGAAATGAATTTGAATAAACACAAAGGTACAAGTGTTTATTATTACAACGAAAACTCGAAAGAGCTAGCAGATGTTATGGAAGACTATGTTCCAAAATCTATTAACACTCGAAGAGATGGTGTAAAGCAAGCAAGCTTTGCTGTATTGCGTCCGACTGATTACATCGGAATCTTACTTGAGGTTGCATATATGACAAATCCTAATGACTCTATGATTTATCGAGAAGAAGGGTTTGCTGTGGAAACGGCAAGAGCAATTGCAGGTGCTTTGCTTGAATTTGTTAACAAGTAACCAAGGTAAAACTATCTTTGAGCAATTCTTTCAAGAGTTGCTGTAGGGTAATAGCATTGTGGTCTTCCTGCTACATACATCTGTACGCCTTTACCGTTAGGATAGTTTAAATAAGTTTTAGGTGCTTCACCTGTAACTTTTTCTGTAATTTTTTCGATATTATTGAATTGGTCCATTTCTAATGTTGCAATTTTTGTTTTTTTACCGGAAGGAACTAAGTTGGTTATAATTTCAGTTTGTTTCTGACCGTTTTTTAAACTGTAATCAATTACTTTTTGCATGGTACCACTTGAATTAATTCTGCTTCTAATCCCTTCTACACATCTAACTTGCATTGACATATTGAACTCCTTTGTTAAAATTACACACACTTTTATTCTTCTAAAAACGTCTAAAATTTTTTTTTGCTACTAAAGATTAAATATTGTTAAATATTTAACACAAAAATTGTGAAAACTATTGCTATAAAAGTATGTTTGTAATATTATCTTTAATGATTACACTGGCTTGATAGGTTACGCCCTAGTTGGAAGCTTTTATATAGTTAAAATTAGCACCAATGAAGCATTGTAATCCGTAGTAAGACACATTTAAAACAATAGGAGAAACGAGATGTCAACAGCATCACTTATCGAACTTTTAGAAGCAGGGGTTCACTTCGGACACCAAACTCAACATTGGAACCCAAAAATGAAACAGTACATTTATGGCGCAAGAAACGGTATCTATATTCTTGATCTAAGAAAAACTTCTGATCTTTTAGATGCTGCTTATGAAGCTGTTAGAGAATACGCTGCTAAAGGAAGAAATGTTCTTTTTGTTGGTACTAAAAAACAAGCTGCTGAAGTTGTTGCAGAAGAAGCTACAAGAGTTGGCGCTTATTACATCAACAGAAGATGGTTAGGCGGTATGTTAACTAACTTTGAAACAATCAGAGGAAGAGTTAACAAATTAAGAGAACTTGAAGAATTTATGGCTTCAGGACACGCTGAAAAATTACCTAAAAAAGAACAAGCTCAATTAAACAGACAACTTTCTAAATTGAGCAAAACTTTAGGCGGTATTAAAGAAATGCGCGGTTTACCTGATATTATCTTTGTTGTAGACCAAGCTAAAGAAGATATTGCTATTGCAGAAGCTAACAAACTTAACATTCCTGTTATTTGTTTAGCTGATACAAATGCTAATCCGGATGGTATCAATTATGTTATTCCTGGTAACGATGATGCTATCAGATCTATCAAGTTAATTACTTCTAAACTTGCTGATGCAGTTGCTGAAGGTAAAACTTTGAAACAAAACAATGCAAATACTACTAAAAAACTTGAATCAGTTACAGCAGCTGATGCAGGTGTTGAAGTAGCTACAGTTTAATTAAATGAAAAATGGAAAGTGGAAAGTTGAAAATTATTTTATAAAATTCTTGTTAAAACAGGATTGATAAATAAAATATCTAAAACAATTTTCCATTTTCAATTTTCAACTTTCAATAAAATCACAATATTATTAATTAAGATAAGGAGAAAGTATAAATGAATATTACAGCAACTATGGTAAAAGAACTTCGTGATAAAACCGGCGCTGGTATGATGGATGCTAAAAAAGCTTTAGTTGAAGTTGATGGCGATATGGATAAAGCAATGGAAGTTCTTCGTCAAAAAGGTATTGCTTCTGCTGATAAAAAAATGGGCAGAATTGCTGCAGAAGGCAGAATCGGTTCTTTCGTTTCAGCTTCTGTTGGTGCTATGATCGAAGTTAACTGTGAAACAGATTTCGTTGCTAAGAATGAAGAATTTATTGAATTAACAAATAACTTAGCTGAGCTTGTTGCAACTGCTAATCCGGCTGATGTTGAAGCTTTATTAGCTACAACTTGCCCTAAATGCGGTAAAGTTGTTGAAGAAGCTTTAAAAGAAAAAATTGCTTCAATCGGTGAAAAAATTACTATCAGAAGATTTGTTAGATATGAAGGTAACGCTGCAACTTATATTCACAATGGTAAAATTGGTGTTCTTCTTTCTACTTCTGCAGTTGATGAAGCTCTTGCTAAAGATGTTTGTTTACACATTGCATCTTCTGCACCTGAATTTATTTCAAGAGCAGATATTCCTGCTTCTGTTATCGAAGAAGAAACAAGAATTGAAATGGGTAAAGAAGATTTGGCTAACAAACCTGAGCAAATCAGAGCTAAGATTGTTGAAGGTCGTGTTAACAAATTAATGGCTCAAAAATGTTTAATCGAGCAACCATTTGTTAAAAACCCTGATCAAACTATTGAACAACTTATTTCAGGTAAATTCTCTATCGTGAAATTTGATAGATTTGTTCTTGGTGAAGGACTTGAAAAAAGAAGCGAAAACTTTGCTGATGAAGTTATGAGTCAAATAAGCAAGTAGTTAATAAAAAGTAAAAACAGTGGCGCAATGCTTGTATTGCGCCACTGTTTTTATATATTTTGATGTGTTTGTATTAATAATTATTTTTTCGTTTAAATGTTTTTATTCGTGTACTTTTTTTCTTCTTTATTTGCGAGCCAAAGAAGAAAAAAAGTACCAAAAAAAGAAGAAAGGACGCAATTGTTTTCTACGTCTTCGCTATGCTCAGCCGTTTTTTTAATTCGGTTTTACCGAAATTTTTTGTCTACTTTTATGGGTACACTTCAAGAATAAAATTCAAAACTTAAAACACATCAAATTATATATTTTGATGTGTTTAATAATTGTTTTTTAATTTTATCTGATTAAATCTAAATTCTTATTAGAATTTTTAAGCTTTCTTTTGATTTGTTTGCTTCAAAAGCTTCAATAGCATCATCTATTGGGTACACTTTTGTTATAAAAGGTGTAAAATCGATTCTGTGGTTTTCAAGAAGTCTTAGTGCCGGTGCAAACTGACCGCAACGAGAACCCAATACTGTTATTTCATCAATAACTATTGGCGCAAGGTTTAGTTCTTTACCTGTTGCAACCGTGCTTTTAAGAACCAATACTCCTCTTGGTTTTGTTAATGCCATAGAGGTTTCAAAACCGGAGGCTGAACCTGTTGCTTCAACTACTACATCGTATTTTTTTTCTATTTTAAAGTCGTTTAAAAGTTGGGTTTTTACACCTTGTGCCTTTGCAATATCAAGTTTATTTTGGTGTTTGCCTATTAATAAAACATCAAGGTTTAGTGCTTTCAATGTTAGTGCAGTAGTTAAACCTAATTTCCCATCGCCAAGAACTACCACTTTTGAAGTTGGTTCTATATGAAGTTGTTCTGTAATTTCGCAAGCTGCTGCTAAAGGTTCTACAAAAACAGCTTGTTCATCTGTAACATTATCAGGAACTTCAAAAAGTATATTTGTTGGAACTGTTATATACTCAGCCATGCAACCATCTTTTTTCCAAATTCCGATTGTGTGTCTGTTAGGGCAATGTCTGTAATTTTTTACTGCACACCATTCGCAATCTGGCTCGTCGCACCCCCAGCTGATTTCGGCAACAACTCTTTTTCCAATCAAGCTTTTATCGGTACCGTTAACGTCCTCAACTATTCCTACAAACTCATGACCTAAAACACCAACATATCCCATGTAACCTTTAGTTATTTCATAATCCGTATTGCAGATTCCTGCAAGGGTTACTTTAATAAGTGCTTCACCTGCTTGTGGAACAGGTTTTGGGTAGTTTGTGTCTAATTTTAATTCGTTATTAAAAACTATTGCTTTCATCTTCTTCTCCTTATTTTTATGTTTTTATTTTAATCTAAAAACCGCATAAATACTACTTCCTAGGTTTAGATGTAAAAAACTTGTTACAAAATGTATACAAAAATTTAAAATGTTGTATTATAGATACTGTACCTGATTTCAAAACAAAGTGAAAACGGCGTAGGCGAAATCGACCCCGGGTATGAGGGATAAATATTACTTGTTGTTTCAGTAACGCAGGTTTATTTATAATGCAAGTTTTAATTATTTATAAAATGTCTGTTTAAAAAACAGATGGGAGGTTTTATGCGTCATTGCTGTGATTTCAGAGCAGATGATATTTATTTTTTGAAAGAAACAAGTTTGTACACAATGCGAAAATTGTCAGTAGGTTTTTGTCCAATTTGTTCAAAGCCTGTTGCAGAACTGGTAAGGATGAGGTTCGACGGTCCTATTGAACGCTTGAGAGCGTCAGGTATTGAGGCGCATGAAATGATGATTAAATATAAAGATGAAATCAATTATTCTTTAAGGGAATGTAATTTTATGAAGTTTAAATCTAAACCATATGGTTGGAAATATGGTGTGAATAAGTCTGTTAAATCAAAGGGTAAAGAAGTTATTAAACAGTTTGCTTATGATTTTTATGGAAACAAAGAACTTATCAAAACGTTTTAGTGGGTTTTATAGCACATATAATGTCGGCGCACGTTTTCGTTTCACCTTTCTCTCGACATACACTACTCCTCGTGCGCCTTTTTTTTAAAGGAATTTTTTATGACAAAAAAAGATGAAAAAAATAAAAAACAAGAAGTAAATCAAAAACATATTGAGTATTTAGATAAAACTCTTAATATTTTGGGCTTTATTTTGGAAGAGTATTCCAGAGAACTAACCCGAGCTGATATAGAATTTTTAGAAATGCCCAAAAATTCAGTTGCTACTTTAGATTTTTTAATATCGTCAATTCTTAAAGTCCAAAAAGGTCAACGAATTGCGTTGGGGCTTGATGAAGAAGAATTTGAAGATACTTCACCGCAAATTAATATTATTGAGGGGTTGTCAGAATGCAAGATATAAAAGTGTTAATACCTTCTGATGTTCTGTTTTGGAAATATGATTTTGAAATACAAAAACTTTATGAGGAAAACCAAAAAAAAATTACGGATACAAATACATATCAATTTGTGCGTGATAATACTTTGTTTTATGCGTTTTTTCTTGGTGAAAATTTGATAGGTTTTATTTATTACTTTGTAGATGAAGAAGGTAAATTGTTCTTAAATGGTTGCTGTTACAGAAAAATGTTTCCTATTAATATTGTTTGTTTGCAAAAGACTTTTTCTTGGTTCAATTGCGATATCTATGCGGAGGCTCAAAACAGAGCTTCCGCTTTCTGTCTTTTGAAAGCAGGATTTGTAAAAAACGGTAGGGGGAATGTTTATCGGTTTTATAACAAAAATAAGCAAGGACAAGATGTAAAAGTTTAGTTGGTTTAAATTTAATTGAGTAGAAGCTCAGAAAGGAAAATATATTATGACATTATACGGTGAACTTTTCGATAAAGAAGGCGAAACCATTTGGGATGAGTTGTTGTACATGCTTACTCATCCGGAATTAGAAGAAGAAAAATTAAGAAAATACTTGAAGTTCCACCTCAAGCTTCGGCTGGTTGTCGAACCTATGACCAAACTCACGCCAATAAGCAGTTCTTTCCCTTATCAGACTTGAGGAAGAACAATAATATTATATCAGAATCTTCACAAACTCTCAACCCAAACCCATCTCAACCCCAATCAATACAACAGGTTCCGGCACCTGAGTCCAGAGAAGATTGGCTGGAAAGATTAAAACGTGAACGGAGAAAACGAGGTTGGTTTTAGTAATGAGCCTGTAGGTCAGGCAGTGCCTGACCTACAGGCTGCTTATAATTTAAATAAGGAAACACCTTCGCAAGCTTTGCCTGGAGGTCGCGCCTTAGAACAAACTTATGCCAGTGGACAGCAAATTTCTCCACCAGACTTAACGAAGATGCTTGGCGATATGGTAACACACTCATCTTCTAAAGTCAATGACAAAACGCCTGAAACTCAGTCAATACAACCGGCTCCACCACCTGAGTCCAGAGAAGATTGGTTGGAAAGATTAAAACGTGAACGGAGAAAACGAGGTTGGTTTTAGCTTGAAAGATAGGTCCGGAAATACTCATTGTATTCATTAAATTATTTTGACGGATTGGATGCAAATTGTTCAACTCGTCCTATTTACTCTCAGCAACCATACATTATTTCAAAGAAGAACTTGAGGAAATTATAAGCGATAGTGTGTGTTTATATACACCAATTTTAAATAATGAATAAAATGAGGTGCAAATAATTGCACCCTGCAGTTTACAGGTCAGTTTAATAAAGCTGACCAAAATTATTGTCGGCATAGTTATGTCAATCTATATTTATCACAATACTAATGTTTAGTTTAAATTTAATCGAGCAGAAGCTCAGAAAGGGAAAAATATGTCATTTGATTACATTATTGAAAAAGATGATTCTTCAAAAGAGTTATCTAAAGAACAAGAAGAAAACCTTGTTAAACAAATCTCTAATGATTTTGTTAGCTTTAACGCAAGTAGGAGTTCAAATCTCGAAAAAGCTTCTAATCTTGCTAATGAAATTTTTTTTAAAAACGATTTCAAAGCAATAAACGACAAAAACAAAAAATGGAAAGCTAAAGTTAAAATGTGCAAAACGTTTATGTTTTATCAAACTTTAAAAGCTTTTATATGGAGAAATACTTATGCAAATGTTAATTCTATGTTCGACGTATCAGGAGAAAATCACGACTCAAACAACAATTCAAACAAACAAAAAGCCGTTTTGGTCGATATTTTTGAAAAAATGGGGTTTCAAAAAACCTGTGATAAAGTTATCGATAACGCTTTACTTTTTGGTGAACTAATCTCTTTTACGGCTTGGAAACGTAATTTCCAAGAATATCGTCGTCCGGTAGAATTTTTTCAAAACATATTTTCTAAAGATTTTGTAAAACTTCCTAAAATACTTGATGCTGCTAAACAAGGAAAAAATTATTGGGTTGATACTAAAACAGTTTACGATAATCCATACATTTATCCTGTTAATCCGGCTGATCTAGTGTTTGATATTTCTCAAGTAGATAATTGGGATGCTTGTCCAAAGATTTATAGAACTTATAAAACACCTTCCGATATTGTAAATAATCAATATTACAATCTAACTGATGAACAAAAAGAAGAAATTTATAATTTAGTAGCTTCGCAAAATCAAAAAAACCCTCATTCTTTTACTGACAATACTGCTGATAACGCTGATGTTGTTAATGGTTCAACAATTGAAATTCTTGAACATTGGGGCGATTTAAAACTGCCTGACGGGTCAGTTTTGAAAAATTGGCACGCTGTAGTTGTTGCAAGAAGATATTTAGTTGAGTTTGGGAAAAACGAACGATTAATTAATCCGTTTTCTTACGGTGCATTTATTACCGATCCGGAAACAAAACGCGGTATAAGTCCGCTATATTGTATTCTTTCTCTTGCTCATATTCAAGAAGATTTGTTGAACAGGACTTGTAATCTTCAATACTTAAACGAAAATCCGCCACTGCTTGCACCCGAAGGATTTTTTGATGAAGATGAAATAGAGCTTTACCCCGGAAAAATTATTGAATACGGTGATAACCTTACACCTACTGCTGCTTTTCAACAGTTGAATTTTAATCCGTCTGTATTTTTAAATGATATCTCGTTTCTAAATGATTTAATGGCAGAAGTTTCTGGGATTTTCCCTAATATGGTTGGTTCTGTTGAAACCACAGCTGCAAAAACTGCTACAGAAATTAATACAAAAGCGCAAGGGCAAATGACCAGATTATCTATGCTTGTTGATACGATTAATCAAGATTTTATTTTGCCAAATGTTGAAAAAGTAGCTAAACTCTGTGCAGATTTTAAGTCCGGAAAAGAAACAGTTTTTCTTAATAAAGACAATCAACCTGAAATAATAGAAATCGATGATTCAGTTCGTCAAGCTGATTATAAATACACATACTCAGATTCTTCTAATTCGACTCTTAAATCTGAACACGCCGATATGCTTATTCAAGCAGTTGAAAAATTTGCTCAGAAAATTGATCTTAATCTTGAAGAAATTTTTGTTTGGTATTTTGAACAAAAAGGTATTGATAATCCTCAACGCTTCTTGGGGGTAAATGTAAACCAGCCTGAAGTATTATCCCAAGCTTTAAGTGCAAGGGGAGGGGTAAATGTAAACCAGCCTGAAGTATTATCCCAAGCTTTAAGTGCAAGGGGAGGGGTAAATGCAAACCAGCCACAAGTACCATTACAAGCTTTAAGTGCACAGGGGGTAAATGCAAACCAGCCTCAATTACCTTTAGAAAACACTAGGATGAATGTAAACCAGCCACAGGTGCAACAAACTTTAGGTGTTGGAGCTGTTCAAAATAGTTCTCAAAATCCTCAGATTGAGGCTTTGATAGAGAGTTTATTACAGGATGAAAGTGCTCAAAAGAGAATAGCGCTTTTGCGTCAGTTCTTTTCAAGAAAAGCTGATGAAGAAACTATTTCTAAAATATTAAAAAGTTTAAGAAAGGAGAAAGTATAATGCTTTTTGAAAAATATTTTAATCACGAAGGCGGGAATAGAAATATCTATTCCCGTAAAAATTTACTGGGAATGTCATTAGAAGAATTGTTAAAACGTGAACTGGAACTAGCTTATCAATATAATACAATTGGAATTCCGGAAGATGATGATTTGGCAAAATCGAATTTTGCGTATGAATTTGAGGATGATACCGGTAAGAAAGGTTGGCGTGCCGGCGTAAAGCCAAATTCTCAACAAACACCAATGTTCGGGTTTACTGATGAGTCTAATGTTGCTACAAATAATTTACATGGGTTTAGTAATGTGTTAAGTAATAAACAAAGTAAAATAGGTGATATAAATTCTGTTAATTCAATTCAAAATGGTGAGAAAAAATCTGAGATGAAAGTTGGTGAAATAAAATCTTTGACACCGCAGGACAGTTCAGCTCATGTAACTGATGAATTAAAATCAATATCAAGTTTAAATAATATGCAATCTAAATCTCAAGCACAGTTTCAAAATAAGGATTTAATTCAACAAAATAATAAGTCGCAATGGAAAAATAATTTTTTAACAAGCGATACTAGTGGAATTGAGAATATAAAAAATAAGAATGGTCTTCAAAGTGAAAACACTTTTGATAGAAATTTTCAGAATAAGAATAGTTTTGATACTGTTCCTGCAAAGTTTGGCTATAAACCCAGTTTCATGCAAGAAAAATTAATTGATTATAATAATGAAAAAAATAAGCAATATAAAGATGCACGTGATTGTATGAATATTGCATTAATTGGCCCGGAAAATATTCAAAATACTAATGATTATAAAGTTATTTCTGATGACAACATTGATATAATTTCATCCAAAATTGGTTATAAAGTTCCCAAAGATTTAAAAACTGTTGAATATTCTTCTGAAAGCAGTCTTGCTAAATCGCTTGAAAACTCAGAAGAATTTCGTAATCAAATAAAGGATTGGGTGAATTTACCATCAATCAAAAAGAGTAAGCATATGCCATTTACGATCTCTAAAGATCAAAATTTGGCAAGGTCTTTGCATAATGCAACTCTATTAAATCCAAAAATAGAAAAGGATTGTGTAAAGGGCTATGTTTATGATTTATATGATTATAGATATCAATCAATTAAGGATTTTAATGATAACAATATTTGGTTTGCAAATACTGGTGCATATGTTTTACAGCAATTTGATAAATTAAAAAATTATTATATTTTAGTTCCGGTAAAAGTTAAATTATAGGTAATGTAAATTTATGGTAAAATTATAAAAATAGTATTAAATATTAGGAGTATTGTTTGTGTTAAAACAAAATATATTAAAAAAACCGTTATTTGTTTTTACATTTTTACTTATACTTCTCTTATTTATACTATTTTTTCTTTGTAATTTTGAAATTCCTGAATATTATATAGACAAAGAGTTGGCTCAAAATTTTGTTAATAATTGTAGTGGTACTGAATGTTTTATGCTTGAACAACTCTATAAGAATAAAACATATAATTTATATAACTTTTTTTTCCATTCATTTTCTTTATCACTAGCCTTGTGTCTAGTTACACTTTTTTTTAATATTAAAAATTGGGGAAATTTTATAAATAATCCTTTCTTATATAATAAGTTCTTTATTTATGCATATGTAAACTTTGCGATTATTCCTTTCTTATTTTTGTTTAAAAAAATAATAGAAATGTCGTTATTTTCTCAGATTTATCCCTCTATTGCGGATTCATATATGATAGCAATTTTAGGAATACATTTTGCAGCTTGTATTTTTATACTAATATATTATCCTTTAGTAAATATTCTTTGTTTTATTGTTTGTAATACAAAATTTACTAATAAATTTTTAATTTCTTTGCTTACTTTTATAACACTACTTATATTCACAAGTTTTGTGCTAGATTTACCAAATATATTTTCTTGGTGGTGTATCATATTAGATTTTATCAAAATTATATATCTTTTAATTTTTATAAATTTAATATCAATTTTGCAAAAAAGACTTAAATTAAAAAAATAGTCTAACAATTACATGTTTTTTTGTATTAAAATATAAAATGGAATATATATGAAAAAATGTAAAAAGTAAAAACTTTTTGAGGAAATTTAATTATGAAAGAAAAAATCAAAAATATTATGATAAACCCGATATTATTTTTTTTTATTTTGGACAATTCTATTTGCGATTATTATATTTTTTAAATATAAATTTATGTATCCTCAATTTATCCTAGATCAGGAAGGTGCGAGACATTTTCTGGATGCAAATAGAAATATTCCATATTCTGAAATAATTTCGAGATTTGGTAATAATGGTTATTATTTACAAAATATTATAATGCAGATTTTTATGATTTTTCTTTCTTTTTTTCTTGTTTGTTGTTGTTTTAATATTAAAATATGGAACAATTTTATAGATTTAACAATCTTTAGTAATAAAAAATTTGTATATTTTTTTATTAATTTGAGTTATCCGATTTGGACTTTTTGTCAAACTTTTTCCGATTTGGCAGATATGGAAAAGCATGTGTACCCGTCAAGTGCGGATTCTATGGGCATTGGTTTATTTGGGACTATTTTTTTATTAATGTTCATGGGAATGATATATTATCCATTGGTAAACTTCTTTACCATAATAACTTATAATACCAAAGTATCTAATTTTTTATATATAATTTGTGATGTATTGGCAATCTTGGGTATTGTTTTTTGGTGGATTGCAGTTAATGTTGATAGCATTTTTTCTTGGTTATTGCTTCCTCAATACATGATTTATCTGATTTCTATTTTAATTTTAGTTTCAGCAATAAGATTTTTATCAAGAAAAAGACGGGTATTTAGAAAAAAGTTTATCACTAATAGTGCTTTAGTTAATACAATATCCTAATAAAAATTTTTAATACATTTTTAGAAATTTTAATATAGAAATATTTATGTTTAAACAGTGCGGATATTTATCCGCACTGTTGTTTTGTACTACAAAAAAGAGGGTTTATCTCAGAAAGGAAAATTTATTATGGTAAAACGAAAAAATGATGTGAAATACCATGAAATTTTAAAACAAGCTGCTATTTATAGTTATGAAAACACAAATCCTTTGCCCAGTGGTTATAGAGTTATAAAATCTGTTGATAATAAAGATACAGGTTTTCAAGCAGAAGTTTTAGCTCGTGGTAATGATGTTATTGTTGCATATAGAGGGACAAATATTACGTCAATTATGGATATAAGGAATGATATAGCTATGCTAAGAGACAGAATTCCGGCACAAGCAACTGAAGCAATAATACTTTATGATCAAGTAAAACAAGATTATCCAAATTCTGATATTACAGTTACAGGGCATTCTTTAGGTGGTAGTTTATCGCAAATAGTTTCTTCCGTTAGAGGTTGTGAAGCTGTAACTTTTAATGCGTATGGAACTAAAGATATGTTTAAAGATCCTGATAGTATTAAAGATGATAATATAGTTAACTATGTTAATGAGTGGGATGCTATTGCGATGAGCAATGCAGAAAATCACATCGGAGAAACATATGCAGTTAAGGGTGAAAATATGCGTAATCCACATAAGCTTGAAACTATGACTGATCTAGAGAGTCGAGAATATAGAACTTCTGGAAATTTAAAAGAACGTAAAAATATTTTTAATAGGATTGAAAATAAAGTCAAATATACAACTTCAAAAATTAAAGAAAAAACTGACAAAATTTTTGATGAAAGAAGAGCTCGTCAAAAATATAATACTACTAAAAAGGATTCCAGTAATTGTGTCGGTTCCTATCCTGTAAGCGGTTACACAAGAAGTGATGGTACGAAAGTAAGTAGTTATACAAGATCTTGCGGTGCTAAACATTAAAAAGAAATACAATGACGCCAATTAAAAACAATAAAAGCTCTATAATTCCAAATAAAACAAAACCGTATATGAAAAATATTTTTAAGTATTTTTTATAGTATTTGTTTTCTAATAATATTGAGTTTTGTATTTTAAGTTTCTTGTAATTCTCCAACCATAATAAAAATAAATAAATAGCAAGAATTGAAATAGGAATCCAAAATAAAATTATTGGAATAAAGACAATATATATTGCACTTCCTGAAGTGAAATCAAAAAATGGAGTTAGTAAAATATAGCAAGTTAACAAAAATAGCAATAAAAGAATTAGGTTAAGCTTAAATACTTTTGAGTTATTCGTTTTTAATAATATTTTAAAAGGAATAAGTAAAATCAAAGCTATTACACAAGAAACTGGTAAAAATGCAATTGCATAAACCGATAGAAAAACAGGTGTTGCTAATATCAGTTTTAAAGTTTCGTTAGGTATAGCAAATTGATAAACCACCGAAATCACATAACCAACTAGGGCTAATAAAATATTATTAAAGCCCATAAATGCTAAAAAATTAGCACTCCATTTGTTAGGCAGTTCGTTAAAATAAGTTTTAAAATTTTCCTTAATGTTCATAAAAGGATTGTAACATATTGAAAAAAAAATAAAAGGGGGGGGGGAAATGTGAACCGGTCATAATTGCCACTACAAGTTTCAGATGCAAGGGGCGGAGTAAATCCATTTTGACTTTGCGTTTGCTTATTAATTGTATAAAGAAAGGAATAATTATGGATATAAATGAGAAAAAAGAATTAGTTTGGGGTGATGTAACACTCGAAGATTTGTTAAGAAGTTTATATAGAAATAAACATTTTGATGAAATGTCAGTCAAAGAAATTGATAGAATGCTGGAAGATTTAATATAGAAATATTTATATTCAAGCAGTGCGGATATTTATTCGCACTGTTGTTTTGTACTGCAAAAAGAGGGTTTATCTCAGAAAGGAAAATTAAAGGAGGAGATATATTATGATAAGTACTAAATACTGTCGTCAAGAATTTTTAGAAATACTAAAAGAGCTTTGTTTTAAGTTGGATAAAAACAGTCGAATTAAAAATCAAAGAAAAATAAATTTATTAAAAAAATATATTGAAGATGAATATAACTATGATGCAGAATTGCCAATAATATCACATCAATTAATTATAGATATGTTAAAAGATTTAGAAAAAGTTGATTTGTTGTTAAGTAAAATTTTAGTATCAGAAGCTTTTGATATACCAGAAGATATTAATGAGGAAAAAATACAACTTGCAACTAAAGTTAAATATTTAATTGATAAATATGATTTAAGTCAAAAAAGTTTTGAAACTACATTAAAATCTGTAAATATATATCCTATGTTAGAGAAGTATGTGAAAATTTTTGGTAAAGAAAGAGTTATTGAAGCTTTAAAATCAGGATTAAATATATTTCTAAAACAAAAATCTAATATTTTTTCAAAAAAAATTAATCTAACTGATGAAAACTGGCAGAAATTTTTAAAATATGTACAAGAAAAATATCCTATTGAAACCATAGAAAAATATTTGAACAAGGGATTAATAAGTAATTTTGTTTTTGAAACTAAAAATTCAAAAAATATAAACACTTCAGAATTAGTTGATACAGCATTGAAATTAAAGAAAGAAGGTAAATATGAGTAATAAAAAATATCGTTGGCATTCAAGTGAGGGTTCTTGTGAAAAATGCCAAGCTTTAAATAATACTGAATATGATTCAGAAAAAGAAATTCCGGATAAGCCACATCCAAATTGTAAATGCTATGTTGAGGCTGTTGAAGAAGATAAATGTAATTGCATAGAAGAAGCTTTAGAAGAAATTGAAGAACAAGTTGGTAATGCAGCCATTTTAAGGGATGAAATACAAAAAGAAATTGCTTATTTTACAGGAGTTTTAGTAACTTATAATTTTAATCCATCAACAGTTTCTTTAATTGAAAGTTGCATTGATGCATTGGAACAAATAATAGGAACAATTAATGACTTTATAAAAAATTATAATGATATGAAAAAAGCTAACACCATTGGTGGTGACAAATATTTTCATTCCAAGGCAAACTGTGAAGGTGCTCAAAGAGGGGAATGGGGTAAATTAATTGCAACTATAATTAGTGAAGTGCGAGAATTTACAGATGCCTTTGGTAATGTTTTACGAAAAAAAATGACCATACAAGATAGTATAAAAGACATACTAGAAGATCAAGAAGCTAACAGATATGGAAGAAGACAAGGAGAAAAACATCCAAACGAAGACAGTAAAGTTTTAGTAGATATTTATCGACCAAATGGACTTCCAGATAGATATTAATTGAGGTACAATTTATCTATGAAGATGGTGATAAAATTTTTTAAAATAATATTTAGTATTATTAATACAATAACTCTTATTCCTTTTGTATTATTTGTAATAGGTATAATTGTAATGTTAATTATCTCTTCTGACCCAATGGACGCTTGCATGGATGTTGGGTATTGCAAAGAAGGGTTACCATTGAATATTGAAGGTAAAAAAATAACAGTAAATAAACAAACTTGTATAGAAAATGATGGTAAATGGCTTGAAGATAGGAAAGTTTGTAAATTTAATTAAGCATAAGCAAAGTTTTTAAATACCTTTTTAGAAATTTTAATATAGAAATATTTATATTCAAGCAGTGCGGATAAATATTCGCACTGTTGTTTTGTACTACAAAAAAGAGAGTTTATCTCAGAAAGGAAAATTTATTATGGATGAAAATCTAAATTACATTAATGATTCGCAAGTTCTTGAGCAGGAGCCGGATTTGTCCGATAACTCAGCTTCTCAAGAAAATACGGATGCTTTTTCAACAGAACAAGATAGTTTTTATGACGGAGAATCTTTAGAAAAAGACCCGACAGAAGAACTTATTCTTGGTAAGTTTAGAAGTGTAGAAGATTTGTCAAAAGCTTATCTGGAGCTTCAACGTCATCAAGGCGAAAATTCTAAAGAATTGGGTGAACTTAGAAAAGGTTCAAATTCTATGGAAAATCTTTTGCAAACTCTGATTAAGGCTATCGATGTTAAAGATAATGCTAAGGAGTATATTGAATCTTTTCGTCAAAAATACAATACTCCTGAATATTTTCAAAACGATGAGTTTAATGAAATTTTCAAAGAAGCTTATATGGCTTTAGGACAGAATTTGGACACCGATAGGTTTATAAATCTGCTCGAAAAATATGTAGGTTCGAGAATTAATGCGTATGACAAGGCGAATGCTGCAAAAAAAGAGACTCAAAAAGCTTTGGATTCTATGACATATAGCAAGAATTCAAAATCTTCTTACACCCCACCTAAAAAACACTTCGATGAAATGACACCTCAAGAAATCGATGAAATGTTGGAACGGCTTATTTAATGTTTTTGGTTTAATATTGAGATTTGTTTGGTAAAGATAAGGTGTAGGGCGGAAAAGCGAAGCTTTTCCGCCCTACTTTATCAAATTTTAATCTCAAAAAGTTACACACTTAAAATGAAAGGAAATTTTTATGACAACTACAAAACAAATGATTGTGGATGCGTTTTCAAAAGCATTCAGAAAGTATTTTTACAATGAAATGGTTATTGGTAAACTTGCTCATTCAGAGTTAAAACAATCAATAAATAAAGGCGATGAAGTTGATATAACTATGCCCGGCATGGTTAGTCTTTTCGATTATGATGGTGGTGATTTACCGACTGCTGAAACTGCTACTATTTCAACTTGTAAAGTAAAAATTGACAGAGGCAAGGCTTTTCATTTCGAATTATCTGAAATGGAAGAAAAAATGCTTGAAAGAACAAAAGGCAATCCTGAAAAAATGGTAGATTTAGCGAAAGATTATACTGCTGATGCGATTAAACAATTTGCGGCAGCTGTAGATGTAGCTTATGCAAATCTTTATACCAGAGCAGGGCATTACCTTGATGATAATGGCAGTGCAATTACTTTAACTCCGCAAATCGCTAAAGATATTTTTGCTTATATGCAAGCAAAATTTCAAAGAGGTGATGGTAAAGGTCATACAAACTGGTTAGACGGCTCTATGGTTTGTATTGTTCCGCCTGAATACCAATTTTATTTAGGTAAGTTAGATGAACTTAAACACACCGAAACAGGTAAAAACGAAATCAGAAAAGGTTATATAGGTCATCTTTGCGGTTGGGAAATATTAGTTTCAAATAATATTGCTCAACCTGAAGACGGTGTTTTCTATCCTTTATTTGGTGTTAAGAATAAAACTCTTGCTGGTGGTATTTCTTCTAACTTAAATACAACATTCTATACTCCGGAAAAGAATTTTAACACTTGCTACAAAGGTTATGGTTTGTATGGTGTAGGCGCACCTCGTGCTGATATGTTAGGTACAGTTAAAATCTCTGCACCGCTTTCATTCAGTGCGTAGTTAGTATAAGTAGGAAATAAAAATAGAAAGGAAAAATTATATGACAAGAGATATTATAAAAGTTCAATATCCAACACTTGATCACACAGAATCAGTTGCAAATATAAGTATTGAAAAAACAGTAGTTACTCCAGCTAACGGTATTACTATTGAAGAAGCTTTTTCAAATAAAAATAATTCATTATTTATTGTAATAGATAATGAGTCAGAAGCTAATTCGACAATGACCGTAAAAGCCGGTGATGCTTATCCAAATTCAATGCTTGGTGATATTGTTATTGAATTGGCTACAGGTATTTCAGCTATTCAAATTCAAGATTTATCACGTTTTGAAAAAACTGATGGTTCAATTGATCTGGACTTTGCAGAAGATTTTAGCGGTACGCTTTATGCTGTTGCTAAATGGGCTGGTGTCAGACCTGTTGAAGAGGTTTAATGTAGTTTTGTAAAAAGGTTTTACCCCTTCTTCCTTAGTGGGGAAGGGGATTAAAACCGAACGAGGTATTATATGTATAAAATAGAATTTATTCCAACCGGTCATGTCTTTGAATTACCGGATGTTACAGCAGAAGAATTAAAAATAAATTTCCCGCAGGATTATAAAATTTTAGAGAAAAACGGGAAAAAGTTTAAGGATAAAATAGTGGAACGTGAAGTTGCAGATACAAAATCTATTCGTTCAAAAGTCGTTGAGCAAGAGTCTGAAGTTGTTCAAAAACAAAAAAATAAAAGGAGAAAACAAGATGGAAAAAAACAATTACTTTCCTGAAGATGAGGAAATTTGGTCAGATTTAAAATATTGGCTTGAAAATCCTATAACTTATGAGGAAGAAAAGAAACAGCAAGAAGCAGAAAAAGCCTATTATGATTATTTATTGGAAAAAGCTTTTTCTGGTGATTAAAAGAGCGTAAAAAGTTTGATTACATGTTATAATTTAGTCATGAAAAAAATTTTGCTAATGCTATTTATTATATTGTGTTTGCCTTGTTCAGCAGAAGATATTCTTTATCTTGATAAAGAAAGAGATGAAAAAGCCTCTGCAATTCTTGATGAATATTATTTAAAAAGATTAAACCATATGAAACCGGAAGAAGTATACAAAGAATTTAATTACACAAAATCTGATGTAAGGGCAGTTTTTTATGATTTAAACTCTGATGGTATTGATGAAGTGATAGGGTATATAAATTCATCTGCATTTCAATGTGTAGAAGGTTATCAGTTGTTTATATTAAAAAATGAACCGGAAGGGTATATGAATATTGTAAATGTTAATTTCTACCCTAATTTAGGTGTAAAGATAGCAAATTCTAAAACTGATAATTTTTTTGATATTGGAATATATTTTACAAAAATAAATCTTGTTGAAAAACCCGCTTTAAGAATCAGCAAAGATTATGATGAATATGCAGAAATAAAATATAATAAAAAATATCGGCAATATTAGATTTTCCTGACTAGATAGAAAGGAAAATTATGAAAAATTATTTGTCTTTTGAAGATTTGTTGACCGCTTTGGGGTTAAGCGAATCCAGTGGTAATTATGGTGCTGTGAATAAATTTAATTATTTAGGGAAATATCAAATGGGGGAAGAGGCGCTTTCAGATGCAGGGTATTATAAAAAAAATGCTTTAAATTCTTCTAAAAATAATACTTGGAATGGACAATTTACAGGGAAAGATGGTGTATACAGTAAAAATGATTTTTTAAATAATCATCAAGCTCAAGAGAATGCTATTCGTGAGTATATGAAGAAACAATGGCAGTATGCTAAACATTTTGGTCATGATAAATATATTGGTAAAAAAATAAATGGTATTGAAATTACACCATCCGGTTTGTTAGCAGGAATGCATTTGAAGGGGGTTGGCGGGGTTAATGATTATTTAAAGAATAATGGGAAAGTAACCGTCGCAGACGGTTACGGTACTGATGTCTCTAAATATTTAAAAAACTTTGCAAATTATGATGTTACAGAAATAACTGATTCTAATTATTATGGTCCTAATTTAAATCGATCAAAAACAGAGGCTATGGATAAATATCTTAATAATGGAAATAATCTTATTAAGGGGGTAACAGCAAAAGTTAATCCGCCAGAACCATTATCTAATGATTTTGTAAAAACAACTCCCGTACCACCACCATTATCCAGAGAAGAGTGGCTAAAAAAAATAAGAAGGGAAAGAATGGGAATTTCTTGGTAAAAAGTTATTGTTAAATTAAAAGACTGTAGTCATCTTTGAACATTTTTCTTAGATGACTATTTTTAAAGGTTAATGATATAAAATTCGAAAATAATAAGTTTGATTACATGTTATAATTTAGTCATGAAAAAAATTTTGCTAATGCTATTTATTATATTGTGTTTGCCTTGTTCAGCAGAAGATATTCTTTATCTTGATAAAGAAAGAGATGAAAAAGCCTCTGCAATTCTTGATGAATATTATTTAAAAAGATTAAATCATATGAAACCGGAAGAAGTATACAAAGAATTTAATTACACAAAATCTGATGTAAGGGCTATTTTTTATGATTTAAACTCTGATGGTATTGATGAAGTGATAGGGTATATAAATGCACCTTTTTCAGTCTGTCGAGAGGGTGTTTGGCTGTATATTCTAAAGAAAAAAGAGGCTGGTTATGAAGATTTAAGCGGTTTAAATTTTTGGCCTTCATTAGGTATAAAAGTTTTGCCCGAAAAAACTGGTAATTTTTATAATATCAAGGTTTTTGCAACAATGGAAAGAATGCCAACAATTGCAACATATAAAGAACAAGTTTATAGCTATTTTTTTCCTGACTAGATAGAAAGGAAAATTATGCATAGGTACAAATCCTCAGGTTTAAGAGATGGTTTGTAATTACTTATCTTGTTTCTTTTCAGAGTTTTTGTTTTCTTTATAGTCTTTAACCATAACGGCAACACTGCCGGCATAAGTTCCTGCAATAGCACCACCAAAAGCACCTAAAACAGTTCCGACAATCGGCACGACTGAACCTATTGCGGCACCGGCAGCGGCTCCAGCTGTCATACCGCCTATTATGTGTCTGTATGCCCTTTTTGCACTTGGATCATTTGGGTTTACATCAGGTAACCAATAACTATCTTTTGCAATAAGTAATTTGTCGGTGTTTGTTTTTAAAGTATTCCGGTTTATTCGTGCATTATTGGTTTGCAATCTTTTTAGCATTATTTTCTCAGTTTTTACAGGGTTGATACTGATTGGCATAAAACGATACTCCTTTGTTGGTTTTTATTAAATTAACATATTTTTCAATAAGTTGCAAGCTTTATTATTATTCAAAAAAAATATATTTTATTTAATCGGTAAATCTAGTTATTAATGAGGAGGATAATTATGAAAACACTAGAGGATTTTTTGGATGCTCTTGCTAAAAGAGAATCCAATGGAGATTATCAGGCGTTTAATTCTTACGGATATGCAGGAAAATACCAAATGGGTGAAATGGCACTTGTTGATTGCGGGTATTATCAAAAAAAATCTTGTAAATATAACAATGATTGGTCCGGAAAGTTTTTGGGTAAAGATTGTGTTAATTCTATTCAAGATTTTTTAAAAAATCCGTCAGCACAAGAAAATGCAATTCGAATTTATTTAAAAAAACAATGGAAGTATCTAAAAGCTCTTGGTGCAATAAAGTTTTTAGGACAAATAATTAACGGGTATAAAATTACTGAATCCGGATTGTTAGCCGGAGCGCATTTAAAGGGATGCGGTTCGGTTATGGTGTATTTGAAAAGTGGTGGGAAAAATATTGGCAGAGATGCTTTTGGAACTTCTGTTGAAAGCTATATCAAAAATTTTGCAGATTATGATCTTAGCGAAATTCTGTAATATTTAAAAACATTCTGAAACTATTAACGCCTGTGTTATTTCAATTAAATTAATAAAACGTGTAAAAATTAAAAAAGGAGAAAATTATGACACTAACACTATTAGATTTGTACAACTCTACAGCAACTCAAGAATGGGCAATGTACGATAATGACGCTTTGTCAGAGTCTGAATTTGAAGCATCTTTGGTGCTGGCTCTCAATAAATCAATTATTGATATTTATGCTTCGTATGACTTTCCGTTCAGAGAAAGAACGCATATTATACTGACAATACCTAAAATTGAGGCTTATCAAATGCCAAATGGTTTGATAAAAAGGGATAAAAACGGTGTGTATCAGGTTCGGTATAATTCCAAAATGCTTAAGTATCTTGAATGTCCAAGCGACTTGGAACCTAAATTTGGTGAGCCGGAATATTTTTATGTAAAGCGTAATCGAATTATACTATACCCAGCACCGCAGGAAAAAGGGATTGTTACCGTCGATTATTCAACCTTGGCTGTTGGTGAAAATTCAGCTGGTGAAGAAATCTATACGTTGAAAAATGACGATGATATTCTCACTGTTCCAGCTCATTTGGAAGAATTGATGAAAGAGGCGATTATTACAAGGACTATGCTTAATACAATTGCATCAGAAAGTGATGAAAATTATTCTGCATATTTAAAACAAGCTGATAGGGCTTATAAATTGCTAATCAAGTATTCTAAGGGGGTGGGGCAAGATAAGTCAATAAGGTTTTAAATTTGGGTGAGCTATGCTCACCCGTTTATTGAAAATAAAAACAAATAACAAATATTAATTAAATGAAAGGAAAATATATTATGACATTATACGGTGAACTTTTCGATAAAGAAGGCGAAACCATTTGGGATGAGTTGTTGTATATGCTTACTCATCCTGAATTAGAAGAAGAAAAATTAACAAAAGAAAGACAAGAAAAAGCATATATTGATTATGTTTTAGAAAAAGGATTTTCTGATACGGATGAAACAGCGGAACCTTATATGAGTTTTGAAGATTTCGTAAGGGGCAAAGGGGTAAAACAAGGGGTAAATAGAGTAAATCAAGGGGATGAAGTAAGTGTAAATAATAGTTTAGCGCCGCAAAAAGTATCAAATCCTCAAAATCCATACGATATAGTAAATTCTAATCCTAATTTGACAGAAGAAGAAAAACTGTCGAAAATACTTGAAGTTTCACGAATTCAAGAAGAGGCTGATAAACGAGAAAAAGAAATAAATCGTCAACACGCCATAGAAATGGCAAAAGATATTGGCGGTGCAGCGCTGGAAATAGGTAGTGCAGCTGTTCCTGGTATTGGTGGTGCCAAGGTGGCGGGTGCTGTTACAAAAGCATTAGCGCCGAAACTTGGTCGAAAAATAGCTAATGAAATTGCAACAGGCGCTTTAAAAGGTTTACCATCAGGTTTTGTTGAAGGGCTAGGACGAGGATTAACAGAAGATGAAAATCCGTTTAAAACAGCAACTCAAGATTCTATAACTGGCACTGTATTAGGAACTGCCGGTGGTGCACTCCTAGGCGAAGCTCAAAAAGCAATTAGAGGTAATAGGTTTAGAAAACTTGATTCTTTAGAGGGTTTAAGCCACGAACAAATTAAAAAAATACGTAAGGATGCTACTAATTATTATGATGATTATTTAAAAGGTACTACAGTAAAACGAAAAGATATGGATGAGATAAGTTTCGGTAATGCTGGTATAGGAGAATTACGATCTAAATCACTCCACAATATTAGATTGCTTCCGGATTTAAAACAGCAGATAAAAACTGGGCAAAAAATCCCTTCCAGATATGATTATGAAAGAGATGATATTAGTGGATTTGAAGTTATTCAAAATTCAAAAAACGGTAAAACTTATGAATACTTGATAGCTAAAGATAAGGCAAATGGTAATAAATTTTATATGCCAAAGGAAATAACAAAAACAAACTCTTCTCCAACTGACTGGGACCAACACCCAGGGTCGGAAAAGAGTTCTATAGATATTATACCACATCAATTTTTAAAAAACAACCCTGTATCATCTCAACCCCAATCAATACAACCGGTTCCGGCTCCTGAATCCAGAGAAAATTGGCTGGAAAGATTAAAACGAGAACGGAGAAAACGAGGTTGGTTTTAGTAATGAGCTTGTAGGTCAGGCACTGCCTGACCTACAAGCTCAACTCTTTATAATGATATTAAAAATTCAGAAGTAACACAAAGAAAAGTTGCAGAACATTATAAAATTTTAAAAGAGAATGCTAATAAAAAGCTCGATACTGATATTATATACGACAAGGGTAAATTTCCTCTCACCAAAGAAGGTGGTTTATATAATTCAATAAAAAAGGCAAATCTTAATCGCTCTAAGATAAACAAAGATGGTTCTTTTGATACTAGAATGGACGATGGCTATGATTTTGAGTTCCAAAAATTAGCTAAAAATAATAACGTAAAAAATATTTTTAAAAATATCTACAAAAAAATAAATAATAGAGCTGTTGAACAACAGCAGGCAGGACAATTAGAAAATTATTTACTTTCAGCACCAATACATTATTCAAAAGAAGAATTGGAAGAAATTCTAAGAAAATTTGGGCTTCTATAAATATAACGATATTATGGTTAAAATAATTATAAATAAAGAAATATAAGTGTGAATATAGAAGAAATTATATATTTTATTATTTAGAAAAAAGGGATATGAAACTTGGATTATTCCTTTTTTCTTATTTTTTACATAAATAACGACTTGAGTAATTAATGCTATCAAGATAAATAAAAATTGAAAAAACAGAGTTATATCCGGTAGTTCAATAGCTCTTTGTGGGTTTAAAGTCCTGTCAAATAAAATGTTTAAAACATATGCTAACCAAAAAAAGTTTACAACATAAAAAAAACTTGGTATTGCAAGGATATGGAAAAAATGGTATTTCTTGCTCCATTGGATAATGTTATTAAATTTTTCTATTCCGAATTTTAACATAATTCAATTATATCATAGTTTTAAAGAGAAAAATTATACAATAATATTTTTTAAATTAACAATAACAAAAATATAAATACAATTATTAGTGTTATATAGGTGTAAATATAGAATAAATTGTATACTTTATCTTCTAACAAAATTGATGATGAGATTTGTATAAATCCTCTTTTACGATATTTTACAAAAATAATAATTTGTGATATTAGAGCAATAGCTACGAACAATAAGGTAAATACCCAGAAATAAGCGATTAGCAAACCATAAAAATGCCTAAACCTCTACCTAACTCTGGGTTTACAGGCTCTCCTGATGATTTGAGAAAAACAATGACTAAAAACCAAAAAATATTAGCCACGTAGAAAAAGCTTGGTATTGCAAGGATATGGAAAAAATGGTATTTCTTGCTCCATTGGATAACGTTATTGATTTTTTTGAAAAAGTTTTTTAGCATAAGCTAATTGTATCATATAACTGTTGATTTTTTCATGTAAAACTAAGCTTGCTTTAATCTAGAAAAATATTTATAATTATTTTGAAAGGTTTTTGCATGAAAGAAAAAATAAAAGAATTTATTATAATTTTCAAAAAAGAACATAAATATCTTTATTGGACAATTATTTTGTCATTTATTTTAGCAATACTCCCTTTCTTATATTGTTTATTTACTTTTTTCTTAAAATATAAACTTACAGGTTTGATATTTTTGATTCCATTTTTTGTTGTATTAGCTATATCTTTATTAGCCTCATATACACATAAATATATTCCTAAAATAACAAAATTTATTACATTTGTATTAAACACTTTTATAATTGTAATTTTTCAAATGTTAATTGGAATTTTCGTATTATCGTTTTTATCAATAGACAATGAAAGCTATATGTATGACAAGCCAAAATATTATGAAAAAGTCTTGGAATTATTTTTAGAAGAAAGAGTTGCCCATTTCCCGAAAAAGATTCCTGCGGAAGCTACAAATATAAAAATGGAAGCTGATATTAATTATTGGTTTGGAAGCGATGGATTTGCGCTAAAATTTGACATAGATGAAGAATATATACGTAAAGAATTGGGAAAATATAAATTTAAGTACAGTTCAGACCCTCATGAATATGTTTTTAGCACAATGTTAGAAGATGCTTCCAATGAATTTAAAGATGTTACTTTTTATGTTATAGATGGAAAATTAGATCGATTTGGCAAAAATTATGGCATAGGCGTCGATAAAGATTTTACTAAAATTATTTACTATTATTCTAATCCTGATTAATTTTTGTAAGTATTCTACCCCTAAACAAGGTAAGATTAATCGTTTTTATAATCAATAACAAATCTTACGAACAACAACAAAAAGGAAAGCTTGAGGATTATTTACTCTCGGCTCCGATACATTATTCTAAAGAAGAGCTTGAAGAAATTTTAAGAAAATTTGGGCTTCTATAAATATAACGATATTATGGTCAAAATAATTATAAATAAAGAAATATAAGTGTGAATATAGAAGAAATTATATATTTTATTATTTAGAAAAAAGGGATATGAAACTTGGATTATTCCTTTTTTCTTGTTTTTTACATAAATAATAACTTGAATAATAAACGCTACTGCAAATAAGAATGTTAGGAAGAAGATAAGGAAACTTGGATCTTCAATAGCTTTTTGTAGGTTTGAAGTATTGTTAAATAAAATATTAAAAATATAAGCTAACCAGAACCAGTTTACTATATAGAAAAAACTTGGTATTGCAAGGATATGGAAAAAATGGTATTTCTTGCTCCATTGAATAACGTTATTAAATTTTTCTATTACGAATCTCAACATAACACGATTATATCACAGTTTTAAAGAAAAAAAGAACCTAAAAAAACACATAAATATATTTTTAAATTATTAATAACAAAAATATAAATACAATTATTAGTGTTATATAGGTGTAAATATAGAATAAATTGTATACTTTATCTTCTAACAAAATCGATGATGAGATTTGTATAAAACCTCTTTTACGATATTTTACAAAAATAATAATTTGTGATATTAGAGCAATAATAATAAATACCATTTGTAAAATAATTGTTAGCATAAGAAACATTAATAACCCCAGCATACCTTGCGAGTAATCAGTACCATAAAATTCTTCATCAATGATAAACGCAAAATAGAGAAGATTTATAAACCAAAAAATATTAGCCACGTAGAAAAAGCTTGGTATTGCAAGGATATGGAAAAAATGGTATTTCTTGCTCCATTGGATGACGTTATTGATTTTTTTGAAAAAGTTTTTTAGCATAACTTAATTCTACCACAGAAACCAAATTCTCTATTCCAAAGAAGAATTGGAAGAAATTTTAAGCTTGTAGGTCAGGCAGTGCCTGACCTACAGACTAAGCTGACAAAAACTAACATTAGCATTTATCCATGTCCTTTTTTTCTTCTTTATTTGCGAGCCAAAGAAGAAAAAAAGGACCAAAAAAAGAAGAAAAGACGCAATTGTCTTCCACGTCTTCGCTTTGCTCAGCCGTTTTTTGAGTTCGGTTTCACCGAATTTCTTTTGTCCACTGTTATGGGTACACTTCAAACGCTAACCAACCAACCCAAACACATTTACCCCTTTACCCTCGAAGATGACGACAAGTTTAGTTATAAAATAATATTTATAGGTCAGTTTTACTAAGCTGACAAAAACTAACATTAGCATTTATCCATGTCCTTTTTTTCTTCTTTATTTGCGAGCCAAAGAAGAAAAAAAGGACCAAAAAAAGAAGAAAAGACGCAATTGTTTTCCACGTCTTCGCTTTGCTCAGCCGTTTTTGGGGTTCGGTTTCACCGAATTTCTTTTGTCCACTGTTATGGGTACACTTCAAACGCTAACCAACCAACTAAACCCCATTTACCCCCGAAGATGATGACAAGTTTAGTTATAAAATAACATTTATAGGTCAGCTTTACTAAGCTGACAAAAACTAACATTAGCTGGATTCCCGCACTTCGTGCGAGAATGACAGGTAAGCCGGTAGCTCTGACCAACCAACTAAACCACATTTACCCCAAAAAAAGACCCTCAAATGAGGGTAAAAATTTGTGTAAGATGTAAGATAGTTATATAAGAGATAATTTATGATTTTTCATTCATTAATTAAGCAATAAAATTGTTGCCAAATCTGTTAGCGCCATAGAAGAAAGATTCTCTCATAATTTGTTGAAGATTTCTTTTTCTTCTAAGTTTGTTACCAACCACAGTGTTTTCAATATCT